>CAZLOH010000028.1:0-70640 GCA_964561105.1 uncultured Bifidobacterium sp.
GGCGCGAGCCAGAGCGGGAAGTTGCCGGCGTAATGTTCGATGAGGAAGCCGATGAACCGCTCGTGCGTGCCGAGCGGCGCGCGATGGATGCACAAAGGTGTCTTGTTCGAGTTGTCGCGGTCGCGATAGGTCAGGCCAAAGCGCGCGGGCTGGGCGAAATCCACCTGGTTCGTGGCGATGGTGAATTCGCGGCCGATGGCGCTCCACACCTGCACGTCAATCTTCGGCCCGTAGAACGCCGCTTCGTTTTCCACCTTCACGTAGTTGATACCTGAGTGGTCCAGGACATCTTGCACCATCTTCTCCGTCTTCAACCACAGTTCGGGTTCGTTGACGTACTTCTTGCCAAGTCCCTCCTTGGAGTGCGTGCTGAACCGCATCTGGTATTTCCCGAGGCCGAAGAGCTTGAAATACTTCAGATACATGTCGTTCACGGCCCTGAACTCGGAAGCGAACTGATCTTCGGTGCAATAGAGGTGGGCGTCGTTCATGTTGAGCGAACGCACACGCATGAGGCCGAACAACTCGCCCGACTGCTCGTAGCGATAGCAGCAGCCGTATTCCGCGAGGCGCAACGGCAAATCGCGATAACTGCGTGGCTCAGCCGCAAAGATGCGGTGATGATGCGGGCAGTTCATGGCTTTGAGATAATACTTCTCGCCCAGCGCGTCCTGTTGCAGCGTGATGTCGAGCGTCTCCTGCTCCAACGTCTTGAACTTCTCGTCGTCTGCTGACAGGCCCTGGCCTTTCAGTTTGAGCACTTCATCCATGATGGCGAACTTGCGTCGGGTCATCTCCTCGTTCTTCGCGCGCGCCTGCTCTTCGAGCAGCGACATCGCGGGGAACATGCTCTCCGCGTAATACGGCAGGTGGCCGGAGGTTTTATACATCTTCTCCCTGGCCAGATGCGGGGTGCGGACGCGGACGTAGCCGGCGGCGAATTCAGTTTCCTTGGCCAGCTTCTCCAGTTCTTCGACAAGCACCGTGCCCTTGGGCAGCCACAGCGGCATGCCCGGCCCGACGTATTCGGTATCAATCGCGAACAGCCCCATCTCCGCGCCGATCTTGCGATGGTCGCGGCGCTTCGCCTCCTCAAGCATCTTGAAATACTCATCGAGCTGCGTCTTGTTCTTGAACGCAGTGCCGTAGATGCGCTGGAGCTGCGGGCCTCTTTCGTCGCCCTTGTAATACGCGGCAGCCACGCTGGTAAGCTTGAACGCGCCGATATTGCCGGTGCGCATGACGTGCGGCCCGGCGCAGAGATCGAGGAAGTCGCCGTTCTTGAAATAGGAGATTTTTTCTCCCTCCGGAATTTGTTGGATGAGATCCAATTTGAACTTACTCGGATTGTTCGGTCGTTCGGCCAGGCCACCCAGCCTTCCGCTCTTTGCGTCTTTTTGCGCCTCTTCGCGGCTGACTTCAATTTTTTCAAAGACGTTGTTCGCCTTGATCTCCTTTTTCATCTCCGCCTCGATTTGCTCGAAGTCCTCGGGCGCGATGCGATGCGCGAGTTCGAGATCGTAGTAAAAGCCATTCTCGACGGGCGGGCCGTAGGCGAATTGGGCGTCCGGCCAAAGGCGCAGGATGGCGGTGGCCATGACATGGGCGCACGAGTGGCGGATGCGTTCCAATTCGGTCATCTTCGCGCGGTCGTCGAGCGTCTTGCGTGCTTTTGGATCCTGATTCGGGTCTTGTTGTTCGTCAGCCATAAAGTCAAAAAAGTTTAACCGCAGATGGACGCAGATGAACGCAGATTTTTGCGGCGGCTGCGCCACCGCTCCAGGACACAAAGAGGCCTGCAAACAGCCAAGAAATCCTCAAAGGTCCGCAGAGTCCGATTTGATTCTTATCTGCGTCCATCTGCGTTCATCTGCGGTTGGAAAGCACGATCCTCTCAAACTCTAGTTTGGCGTGCTTGAAGTTGAGGATCAATCCAACCGGGAGTTTGGTGATGCGAAGGTAATTCAGCATCTGTCCGCGTTCATAGTCGGTGATGCGATCAATAGTCTTGGCATCCACCACGACTTTGCCGAAAGCAATCAGGTCCGGCCGAAATTCGCCGACGTGTTCACCTTTGTAAAGAATCTCAAAAACTCGTTGCTGGTCGAAAGCAATCCTGCGTCGCTTGAATTCCACGACCAATGAATTCTCATAAAGCTTTTCGTTCAGCCCGTGCCCCAGTTCATTCAGCATCTCGAACGCACAGCCGATGATTGCATGAGTTTCCTCTTTGCACGGATAGTCATCTGCGTTCATCTGCGTTTATCTGCGGTTAAACCCTAAAACAAAAACGCCCCGGACGGTCAGTCGGAGGCGTGGGCGTCCATCTCGTCGGGAGACGAACGCTAAATCGTAGTTGTCGTTGTGTGGTTCACGGCGTTGACCGGGGAGACGGTAGGATGAACGCCAACGAATGGCAAACCGATTTTCCCCCACATTCGACGGCCCGAAGCCGCGTGGTGACCGCTTTTTCCACACCACTGGTACGAAGGTGGGGGTTTTCCGACGCGGCCAGGATTTGAACGATGCGCGCCCGTCCCGTTCACACGGCGGCCAGCGCTGACGGACAAGTCGAGGCGCGCTTACTTCGTCTTGGTTACCAGCTCCCACCGATGCGTCCGGGCCGACTTGAGCACGGCATCGCAAACGTATTGGGTTGCGAGCGCGTCGCGGAAGGTCGGGGCAGCCGGTTTGCCCTGGGCCAAAGCGTCGAGGAAGTCGGCGACTTGGTGAACGAAACTGTGTTCGTAGCCGATTTGCAGGCCGGGCACCCACCACTTGTCCATGTAGGGATGTTCGCCGCCGTGATCGGTGACATGAATGGAACGCCAGCCGCGCAGTTTGCCTTCGTCCTTGTGATCGAAATACTGCAACCGATGCAGGTCGTGGAGGTCCCAGAAGATCGAGGCGTGCTCGCCGTTGATCTCGAACGTGTACAGCGCCTTGTGTCCGCGCGCATAGCGGGTGCTCTCGAACGTGGCCAGCGACCCGTTGTGGAAACGACCCAGGAAAGCGCAGGCGTCGTCAATGTCCACCTTCTGCACCTTGCCGGTGAGGGTATGCTTGCGCGCTTTGATGAAGGTTTCCGTCATGGCGGTGACGCTGTCCAGACTTCCATTGAGCCAGAGCGCGGTGTCAATGCAGTGAGCCAGGAGGTCGCCCGTGACGCCGCTGCCGGCCGCTTTGGCATCCAACCGCCACAGGCCGGCGCCGCCTTGCGGCAGTTCCGGACTGATCGTCCAGTCCTGAAGAAACTTGGCGCGATAGTGGAAAATTTTTCCCAGGCGACCTTCCTCAATCAACTGTTTGGCCATCGTCACGGCGGGAACGCGGCGATAATTATACCAAACCATGTTCGGCACTTTGGCTTTCTCGACCGCTCGGACCATCTTCACCCCTTCCGGGCCATCCATGGAGAGCGGCTTTTCGCACAGGATCATCTTGCCCGCCTGGGCGGCGGCGATGGCGATTTCCGCGTGCGAATTGTTCGGCGTGCAGATGTCAACCACGTCAATGTCGTCCCGCTCGATGAGGCGGCGCCAATCGGTTTCAACGGATGCGTAGCCCCATTTCTTGGCGAACGCGGCGGCATTGTCCGCGTTGCGCGCGCATATTGCTTGGAGGATGGGTTGGTATTTGAGGTCGAAAAAGTTGCCGACCTTGCGGTAAGCGTTCGAGTGGGCCCGGCCCATGAAGCCGTAGCCGATCAGTCCGATGCGTAGTTGTTTCATAAATTATTTTTAGCCGCGAAAAGGCACAGGAGTCACAAAAGAAGTTACTCCGGGAAAAGGATTCTCCCCGATGCCTCGAAGATGTCGTTCATGATGTATTTCTTGATTTGAAATTTTGGCGCGCCGAAATTGATCAGGAGGCCGTGCTCAATTCGTGCCGCGCGCAAATAACCCAGCAGTTGAGCGACATGCTCGTCAATGGCATGACGGACCGCTTTCAGCTCTGCGATCAGGCGACCTTCGATGAACAGGTCGGCCTTGAATTCGCCGAGCACACTCCCATCCTCGTCGAACACGCTGAGTGGATGCTGCTGGGCCACTTTCAACCCCCGATTTCGCAAGCGATTGGCCAGGGCATTTTCGTATACCTTCTCGACATGCCCGTGACGCAAATAACGATGCGCTGCATAACCGGCCTCGCGAACGACATCGCACAATTTCATTATGTCCGACATGGGAGCCATTCTTGGCGTCTGTGTTTTGTGCTGTTTGTACCTTTTCGTGGCTGAAATCTTGTGCCTATGCCTGCCAGCCGTGGTTTTCGCGGACTTGGATCATCGCGGCGAGAATGTCGTTCCAGGTTTGTTGCTTCATAAGCACCTCGTTCGGGAACATGCAGCCGTCCCAGCAGATGTGTTTGATCTTCTTCGTGACTTTGCCCTTTGCGTCGCGCAGCCAGTAGCCGGAATCGCGGGCGATGTTGAGCTTGCCCTTCGGGTCGGTGGCCAGGCAGTGCCGCCCCGTCTTCTCGTGCGAGCCGGTGCCATGCACGCTGCCATCATTTTGCGCCACGTGAAAATCAATCGTCCACGGACGCAACGCGTTGGTCAGCTTTGTCATCGCCTGGTGAAACTCCGCCGGCTCGTAATGATAATTCTTCGGAACGATGCGATGCGCTTCGGCGTTGTAACCGAGCGTGTAGAGGTGCGTGTGCGACATGTCGGCCTGGAAGCCGACGACTTTGGGCTGACCCACTTCTTCCAGCAGGTTGACCATGTGTTTCCACGAATGCATCCCGCCCCAGCAGATTTCACCTTCGGCGGCGAGGCGTTCGCCGCCAGCTTTCGCGATTTTGGCCGCTTCCTTGAAAGTCTTTGCGATCAGCTTGGTGTTGCCCTTGGGGTCTTTGTCCCAATCCGTCACGCTCGCGGCGGAATCAATCCGCACGACACCGTAAGGTCGCACGCCGAGTTCGCGGAGTTTTTTCGCGATGCGACACGCCTTGGCCACGGCCGTCACCCAGTTCTTGCGTTTGGTTTCATCGCCCATGGCCGAGCCATCGAACCAGACCGGCGCGACGACCGAACCGACGACGAAACCTTTCGCGCGAATCTTGTCGGCCAATCGCTTGAGGTCATCGTCAGCTATGTCAATGCTCGTGTGCGGGTCGTAGAGAAACAAATCCACGCCGTCGAACTTGACGCCATTGACCTCGGCCTTTGCCGTGAGGTCGAGCATGGTGTCCAGATCAATGAAGGGTTCGGCGCCGGGGCTGCCCTTGCCGACGAGGCCCGGCCACATGGCGTTGTGAAGTTTGGGAAAGTTGTTCGCGGCGGATTTGGCGTTCATAAATTTTCAACTTGGAACTGCGGCAGGCAACCTAACAAGGCGCAATTTGGGTGGGCAATGCCAAAATGTCGCGCTGCGTGCCCGTGTTGCCGTTTGCGGATTCTCCCGACGTCAGAAGAAGCAGCGTGACGTGGTTTTGTGCTGCGCTCAGTGTTGTCCGGTTCAGCTCGTCCGGGTTACTACCACTGCCCGACGCCCGCTCCACGCAGCGGAATTCTCGCAGCGCGGAAACTTCCACCTCGAACGAGAGAACATTCCAAAGCACACCGCGCGGTGGCCAGCCCGAAACCACGCCTTGTTCACACGCGATTCTTTGCTATCGTCCACCGCCCGACGGAATGAATCTGCCGCCGGCACGCGGAATAAGAGCATGTCCACCATCATAACGGCCACCGAAGTCACCGTTCGCTACGGCGAGCGCGCGGTGCTGGATGCCGCCACGCTCGCGATTGACGAGGGCGACCGCATCGGGCTGGTGGGACGCAATGGCTGCGGCAAGACGACCTTTCTGAAATTGCTCGCCAGCGAGTTGTTGCCCGACCGCGGCGATGTCACCCGCCGGCGCGATTTGGTGGTCAGTTATCTGCCGCAAAATTTCATGCTGGATGCGACCCGGTCGGTGGCCGAAAACATCCGCGAGGGCGCAAAGCCGGTGCTGGATCTGATCGCGGAATTTGAATCGCTGCCGCATGACTCGCCACGCCACGAGCAATTGGAGCATCGCATTCAGGCGCTCGAAGGCTGGACGCTCGATCAACGCATCGAAACGGCGATGTCGCATTTGAATTGTCCGGCTGGTGAGCGGCGCGTGGAAACCCTCTCGGGCGGCGAGAAACGGCGCGTGGCGATGTGCCGGGCGATCGTTTCCCGGCCCGACTTCCTGATTCTCGACGAACCGACCAATCATTTGGACCCGGAATCCATTGACTGGATCGCAGATTTCCTCGACGAGTTTCCCGGCTCGTTTCTCGTCGTCACACATGACCGTTACTTTCTGGATCGCGTGGCCCGACGCATCGTGGAGTTGTACGATGGCAAGTTCTGGTCGCACCACGGCAACTACACCGATTACCTGCTGGCCAAGGCCGAACGCCAGGAAGCGGACGCGACCGTGGAGCACAAGCGGCAGATGTTTCTGAAAAAAGAACTGGCGTGGGTGCGGCAGGGACCACGCGCCCAACGCAGCAAGCAGAAGGATCGGTTCGAACGCTACTACCGCGAAGCGGCGCAGGAGGGGCCGATGGTCGAGGAGGACATGGAACTTGTCATCCCGCCGCCGCCGCAACTGGGCAATCGCACGGTGGAAGTGAACAATCTCGGCCTGACTCTCGGCGACCGGAAACTGTTCAGCGGATTCAGCTACACGTTTCAGAACGGCCAGCGCATCGGCGTGTGCGGACGAAATGGTCTCGGCAAGACCTCGCTGCTCAAAGCCATCATCGGCCAGCTCACGCCCACCGAGGGCACGGTGAAAATTGGCCAGCTCACGAAGTTCAACTACGTGGATCAGGGCCGGCTGCAGTTGAACGAGGAGCGCACGGCGCTGGAAGAAGCCGCCGACGGCACGGAGTTCGTGATTTGGGGTGAGGCAAAAATTTCGGTGCGCTCATATCTGAAACGCTTTCTATTTGCCGATGAGCGCATCACCACGCCGGTGAAGAAACTCAGCGGCGGCGAGCGCAGCCGGTTGTTGCTCGCAAAAATTCTGAAGGCCGGCGGCAATTTTCTCATCCTCGACGAACCCACGAACGATCTCGATCTCCCGACGTTGCGCGTCCTGGAGGAGGCGTTGATTGCGTTCCCGGGTATGGTGCTCGTCGTCAGCCACGACCGCTATTTTCTCAATCGCGTTGCCACGGACATCCTGGCCTTCGAGGGCGACGGCAAGATCGTCCATAGCGTCGGCGACTACGATTATTACCGGGAGAAGAAGCAGCGCGCCGCCCAGACGGAGGCCCGGCAAACGGCGGCCTTTCTGGCGACAAGCCGGACGGCCATACCGACCAAAGCCGCGTCGGTGAACGGTCCCAAGCCTCGCAAACTCTCGTTTCAGGAGCAGCGTGAGCTGGACGGTCTGGAGGCGCGGATTCAAGCCGGCGAAACCGAGGTGGCGCGGATCGAGGGATTGTTTGCCGACCCGGAGTTCTACCGCAAACACGCAACGCAGGTCAATCAACTCACCGCCGAACTGGCGGCCGCAAAAGAAAATGTCGCTCAACTCTACGCGCGTTGGGAGGCGTTGGAGGCCATCAAAGTCGCGTCGGCCAAGGCGGCTTGACGATTCGCAAGCGGAGAAGCATCCGTCGCCGCACGGATTAGCCGAAGCTGGCCCTCACTTGCAGTGCCGCAGCGAGGCGCCGCAAGTATTCCTCCCGTGAAATTTCCGACGCACCAAGCTGCCGGGTGGCCGGTGTGATCAGCTGCACGTCAAAGAGCACAAAGCCGCAGGCCCGCAGGTGTTCGACCAGATGACACAGCGCCACCTTGGATGCGTTCGTGGCCCGATGGAACATGGATTCGCCGGCGAACAATCCACCCAGACTGACGCCGTATATGCCGCCGACCAATTCCTCACCGAGCCAACACTCGACACTGTGAGCATCACCGGCGCGGTGCAGGCGCGTGTAGGCGGCGATGAACTCGGGCGTAATCCAGACACCCGTCCGCCCCGGCGCCGGTTGTGCGCATGCCTGCATCACTTCGCGGAAGGCTTGGTCAACCGTGACCTTGAACGGTCGCTTGCGGAGAAATTTCGCCAGACTGCGCGGCACATGAAATTGCTCCAGATCGAAAATTCCACGCGGATCGGGCGACCACCACGAAACGGGATGTACCGTCCAGGGAAATATCCCGCTGCGATACGCCAGCCGCAATCGTTCGACGGACAGATCGCCGCCGACGGCCACCAGTCCCTGACCATCCGCGAGGCGCGGGTCCGGAAAGCGCAATCGTTGATCGAGCATCGCGGGCATCGCGGGCATCGCAGACCGGTTTCAATCGCCGGTCCATTCCGACGATTCGCTTATGCCCAGCGCCGCCAGCAACGCGGACTGGAACAGCCCGCTCGCCTGCAGGGCGAAAAGGAATTTTGCGTTCTGCGGGGTGAAGGCGGTTTCTTCACCCGCCTCCGGTTCACCCAGCGCCAGCCAACTGCCCACGCGCACGTCATTGAGCACCTGGAGCAGCCATTCGATCTGCGGCGGCACGAGCTGGAGTTCAAAGCCGGATTTCGTTGCGCGAAACCGTTTCGGCTCGTTCAGCAGGGCCAGGACCTGCCGGCGATTCTCCTGGCGTTGTTCGGCGAGCGATTCTTCGAGCAGGCGCTGGTTTTCGCCCGCTGACGATGGGTCGTCCTCGTGGGTCAACCGATGACTCGCTGGCGGCACGAGCGGATAGAGCGCGAGGGTCTCAAACAACACCAGCTTTTGGTGGGCGTAAGTTCAAAGACCATTCCGCCCTGGCTGGTGCGGAGAAATTTCACGATTCACGCTCCATGGTCGCGTGCAGCGTGTATTTTTGAAGCTGATGAACGTAGTGCTCGGCCTTTTCCATCGTCGTGCGCGCCAGCACGCTCTTGCCCTGCCGATGCACCTCCAGCATGTGCGTTTCCGCCTTCTGCTTGTTCCAGCCGAACACCGTCTGAAAGACGTGCGTGACGTAAGTCATCAAGTTGACCGGGTCGTTCCAACAGATTACCGACCAACCTGGTTCCAGATCGCATTTTTCCCCGGTCTTCTCCTCCCGCTCAATGTCCGGCAACACTTCCGTTTCGGCCATGGCAAAAATTTTAACGCGGCCCGGCGCAATGTCGAGAACGGCGCGGGCGCGGCCCAGGCCGGCTCCAGCTTAGAAGGTTCGGAATCAGTAAACGCCTTCCACGATGGTTTTCTCCATCGCGCCGAACGGACGGACTTCAGCCACACCGTCCCAAGCGTACGGTTCGCGCGATTGGCGGCGGATGGCTTCGTCCCGTTCGAGGAAGCGCGGCATGAAGAATTCCTTCGTCAGCGTGGTCAATTCGACGCGACCCCATTGGCCGTAGCCGACCAGCTTCGCTGTATCTTTCGAGTCCACGACGCGGAGGACGGCGCGCGGTTGCGGGGCGTAGTAGGTGATGGAGAATTTATCCTCCGGCCGGAGCGGCACGCTGGCAGCCAGGCCCATGAGAGTATTGCCGTACGTGGGATAAAACCCGATGCGCCCTTCGAGCACTTCCTCAACGATGAAGCGCACGTATTGCGGGGCCATGGTTGTCCCACCGCAGAACACCCCGCGGATGCCAGCTTCGTAGAGGTTTACCTTCTCTGCCAGGGCCTCCAGGAGCTTGGGCGTCGTAAACAAGCCGGCGATCTTGCGGTGCTTGAGCAGGGTCGCGCCCTGATCCACGACGTGTTCCATGTAGGCTTTGGCCTGGTCAAATTTTTTCCCGGCAATGACCTTCTTCACCCAGCGCGGGTCGAGGTCCACGAAATAACAAGAACTGCCCCGGAAGTTCGCGAGGTGCTCAATGGCAAGCCGAAGGCGGCGCGGACCGGTCGGACCGACCATCAGCCAGGCGGCGCCGCGCGGAAAATGCTGGTCGCTGATCTTGCCGCTGAACTCCTCGTAGTCGGACCGGTAATCGTTCCAACCGATGCGTTGCTTGGGCATACCGGTCGTGCCGCCGGTCTCGAAAATGTTGAAGGGCTTGCCCTTGAACGGGGCCGGCACCCAGACCTCCGGTTGCAAGTCGCGCAGCGACTCGTCCTGGAAGTGCGGGAACTTCGCGATGAGGTCGGCGAAGGATTTCACCTCCGGGCGCGGGTCAAAATTTTTCCGCGCCCAATCGAGCCAGTAGGGACAGCCGCTGTCGGGCGAGAAATGCCACGCGATGATTTCGCGCGTGTGGGTGTCGAGCTGGGCTTGGGCTTTTTGAATGTCAGCGGCGGAGATGGGCATACGATTGAGATGGAAATTAGTTGGTAAACATGACGACCGGCCTCACCCCGGCCCTCTCCCCCAGGAGAGGGAGAAATGGTCGCCGGTCATTGGCGAATCGGCTGGCAACGGGCCGAGCAGGTGCTCGGCGCTCCGGTTCATGGCAAGCTTCGACCTCCAACATTGGTCGCGCATCGGGGCCATGATGCGCACCAAAACCTGTCACCCGGCCTTCGGCCATCCTCCCCCCATCCGATGGGGAGATATTTCTCCCAACCCAAGTTCGCGCTTTGATCCCTTGAACCGTAGCAGCCGACGCGAGTCGGCTCAAACTTCCCTCCCTGTCCAGATGGAGCGGACTCACGTCCGCTGCTACGAGGCTCATGGAAAGGGCAGGGTGAGGGGACAGTTCATGGTGTGGGCGAGCGTCGCGCCGAGAATTCGAGGACGAGGACGAGAACGACGATGAGGACGGAAAAAATGGCAGATTCATTCCTTCACTCCTTCTTTCGGCTCGGGCAGCCACTGCGTCAGGATCGCGCCAATCAGGGTGTACCCGCCCGCCACGCATGCGCCGACGATGGCGATTTTCGACGCGCTGGGCGGAGTAGCGGCCGAAAAGGTAATCGTCAACCACGCCGCGGCCGTGCCGAGGACGCGACCGCCAATGTTGGCGGCAAAGCTTTCGCCCGTGCCCCGCAGGTGCAGCGGGAAGACCAGCGGAATATAATTTCCCCAGAAACTGAATTGCGCCACGGCAAAGAACGCCGTGACAAAAATGCCCGCCTTGATCCAAACCAGCGAGCCGGGGTTGCCCAGCGTGGTGGAGATCCACCAGAAGAACAACGGCACAAACAGGAGCGCGGGAAGCTGAAACACCCGCAGCAGGGTGCGCCGGCTCACGATGCTCACGGCCAGCAACGCGAAGGCGAAGCGGCCGACGAGTCCGCCGATTTCCTGCCAGATGGCCACCTTGGCAACTGCTTTGTCCGAGGCATTACCGGCAATCTGGCGTTTCTGGCCGGCGGTCAATTCCGGTTTGCCAGCGGCTTTGGCGGCGGCGGCAGCCTCGCCCACGGCGGCTTTGGCGGTGGCAATCATGGCGGTGTGCCCGCCTTCGGTCGGGGAGCCGACGCGTTGGGCGCCGAGGATTTGCGGGAGTTGCTGAATCGCGCCGAACGCGATGCCGTAACTGGTGGCAAAGACGAGCGTGGTGAGCACGGTGGTGCGACGAAGCTCCGGACTGAACAACTCGGCGAGGCTGGGTCGCTTGAGCTGGCCGGCGTTGCGTTTGCGCTCCCATTCCGGCGACTCGGGCAGGAACGGGCGAATACAGATGAGAGGGATCGCCGGAATGACGCCGGAGATGAGCGTGTAACGCCAGGCTTCGTGGCCGCCATGAATGGCGGGCAGGTCCAGGGCGAGTTTGGCGGCAACCACATTCATCACGCCCACGAGCAGGCCGCCGAACGACGAGAACGCCTGCGTGTAGCCGAGCACTTTTTCGCGCTGTTCGCGTTGCGGAAACAGTTCCGCCAGCCACGCCACGGCGGCGACGAATTCCACGCACACACCGATGAACACGAGGCAGCGGAGCACGAGCAGTTGAGGCAGCGAGGTGGCAAAACCGGAGGCCGTAGCGGCGGCGGCATAGAGAAAAATGCTGAACGTGAGCACGCGACGGCGGCCCAGCCGGTCCGTGAGGTAACCGCCCAGCAAACCGAACACGCCACCGGCGAGAGCGGGCACAAAGAACAAAAGGCGCGCCCAATGACTGAAGGCCGCCGACCCGGGTACGAGCAGCGGCAAGCCGTCCGGCCCGAGGCCGCCGAGCGCGGCGAGCGCCGGCTTGATGACCAGCGGCAACATGAGCAGTTCGTAGATGTCGAACGCAAAGCCGATGGCGGCGATGAGGCAGATGAGCCACTGGGTGCGGGTGAGGCGGGGCGTGGATGAGGTGGTCATGGTGGAATTGCTATTCACGTTCCTGGAGCAAGGCTTCCAATTCGGCGAGCGCCTCAAGATCTTTTGGCCGCCCGGCGGCGCGTTTCAATTTGATCAACGTCCGCAAATCAACGCACTTGAATTTCACGCCGAACGCCTTCACGTCGAACGAATGCGGCAGCAAATCACGGTAGCCACCGCCACCGGTGACTTCGCCAAGCAGATCCAAGTCGCCGAGTTTGGTGGTGAGCGTGAAGTTCAGCCCGTTGCGCAGGGTGCTTGCGTCGAGCACAAACGGCAATCCTTCCGGTGCCTCGCGCAGATACGGTTTGAAGGGCTTCAGCGCGGTGGCGATGCGGTTGTGATTCGCCGGGGACCTCGCATAAACAATATCCACGTCGTAGGTCAGCCGCGCCGCGCCGTGGACGATGCCGGCGACGCCGCCGACGAGGATGAATTCAATTCCTCCCCGGACGAGTGTTGGCAACAGCTTGTCAAACTCGGCGCTCATGGTTTCCGTGCGATGCGGATGCGTTGGCCTGCGCGACGCAACTTCGCGGCGAAGCCGGCAAAGCGCGCGAACTTCTGGAGCCGCTCACCCGGCGTGAGCTTGAGGTTCGCCCGCAGCAACGAACGGTCAACGTCCCGCAGATAAACGGCGACGACGGGGTCAGTCACGCGCTTTGCTTTCATTCGCTAGCGAAGATGCCCGAAGCCCGGCGGCGAGTAAACTTTGGCCGCGATGAGGCGGATGTGCCATTGAGTGCGGGTAAGTTTCATGAGTTGGCTGGAAGGAGTGTGTTTTGACGCCCGCCCTCAACCTGACCGTTTCCACCGGGGAGAGAATTCTCCGAAAGCCTTTTTGCGCTTTGAACCCTTGAACCGTAGCAGCCGACGTGAGTCGGCTCAAACTTCCCTCCCGGTCCAGAGGGAGCGGACTCACGTCCGCTGCTCCGAGGTTCCGGGGGAGGGCAGGTTGACTGGCCGGTTCATGGAATGGGCGGAGGCGCATTTCACTTCTTCAATTGGATGTCCAGCTTCTCAGGTTCGTCCTTCGTCGCGCCAGCTTTGGTTGGGTCGGTAAACGCGAAGAGGTGCGTGTTGGCTTGAACATAGACCGTGCCGTTGGCAACGATGGGCGTCCCGTAGATGGCGGAGCCGAGGTTGGTTTCACTCAGGACTTTCTTGTCCTTGCTCGCGGCCAGCACGACAAAATCCCCGTCTTCATCGCCGACATAAACTTTGCCGTCGGCCACCATGGTGGAACTCCACATGTGCGCCTTCATGTCGTGCGTCCAATAGACTTTGCCGGTCTCCGCGTCGAGACAATGCACGAAGCCGGAGAAGTCGCCCACGAACAGCAAGCCGCTTTGGGGATCAATGGAAACGGTCGAAATGCTGCGGTGGATGCCGCGGTAATCCCAGATTTTCGCCGTCTTGGTCACATCGCCGGTCTGGGTGGCATCAATGCAGGTGAGGATGCCGATGCCTTCGCCGTGTTCCGGGTCCTGGCCGACGGCGACATAGATGCGGTTCTTGTAAAAGACCGGCGTGGCGTTGACTTCGCTCGGGCCTTCGGGGGCCGGATACTTGTAAGGTTTGCCGCTCGGGTCCACTTTGTGATCGGGGGGATTGCAGTCAAACTTCCAGACGGTTTTCAAAATGCCATCTTCGCCGGGGTTCTCGATCTTCGCATCGAAGGCGTAAACAAAACCGTCGCCGCCGCCGAAGACGACGAGCTTGCGCCCGTTCACGGTGGCGAGCGTGGCCGAACCCCATTGGCCGTGGAAAATGTGCGGGCCGATATGGGCATCGTCCTCGCCCAGGAATTTGCCGGTTTTTTTGTCGAGAGCGATGAAGCTCGGAGCATTGGGCGCGGGGATGTTCGAGTGCGTCCAGTCCTGGCCGTTGGAGGTGCAGGCATAAACGACGTTGTCCACGACGAGCACGGAGCAATTGGAGGCGTTGTGCGGGAACACGCCCAGGTCGTTGTACATGTCATAGACCCAGATGATGTCGGCATCGTGTGGACCGGGCTCGATGGGCGGGGCTTTGTGTTCGGTGGGCTTGCCGCGGTCCAGGATGATGTCTTTCACCACATACTTCGCCTCGTCCTTGAACGGACCGTCGTTACCGTTGGCCATGCCGTTTACGTCCAGACAAATGACCTCGCAGCGGCTGGTGACGAGATAGACGCGATCGCCCACGACGGTGGGCGAGGAGAGCAGGCCGAGACTTTCCCAGTCGTTGACCTTGCCGGACGCGAGTTTGGGCACGACGAGTTGCCAGAGAAACGCCCCGGTCTTCTCATCGAAACACAACAGGATGCTGCGATCGGTGGGATGCCGGGGATCGCGCGGCGGCTCGTTGTTGGTGCCGATGAAGACCTTGCCGTCGGCGACGGTGACGTTGCCGTAGCTCTGCGAACCGATCTTGGCGATCCACTTAAGGTTCTTGATGCCATTGGTGCTGATCTCATCCGTGCCGGGCTTGAAATCAATTTTGCCGAACGAATCAGGCAGGCCGTGTTCGGGGGAATACATGTTGCGGCTGTCGCGTCCGCCCCACTCCGGCCAGTCGGCGGCGGAGGTGGAGAGCGTGAGGCACCCGGCAACGAGGACCAGGACTGCTCTTAACGCAAAGGCGCAAAGGCGCAAAGGCGCAACGGAATCGCTTTGACTTTGCGTCTCCGGGTCTTTGCGTCTTTGCGTTGAATTTGGCCGGCGAAACACAGGGGCGAGGAAGTTGTGAGCTGTCATGGGAAATGGTTAGTTGGAATTCACTTTGATGTTGTCAATGTACACCCGCATGTCTTGCGGCGAGAAACCGAACAACCCGGGCGAACCTTGCCGGTGCGCGGTGCGATGCTCCACTTCGAGCGTCCAGGCGGCGGGTTCGGATTCGCCACGCGGCCAGACTTTGGCGCGCACCACGCCGGTGCCGTCCGCCGCGATGTCCACGCGGGATTTGAGGTGATACCACACGTTGGGTTTCCATTTGAAATCCACCGCCTTGCGCAGGCGCTCGAAGTTGGAGCTGATCTCCAGTTTCTGGTCGTTGCCTTTGAGCACAATCGCGTAACGCTGGTTGATGATGCCCACCTCGGACATCTTGCGCCGGTTGCCATCGCTCATCACGTCGGCCTCCATCGTGTAATTCTTTGCGTCCGGCGCGCCGAGGAAGACGGTGGCGCGCTGGAAGAATTTGTTTTCAATCGTCTTGGTCAGGCATTTGGTGCCGTCCTTCTCGCGCACCTCAAATTTGAACCGCGCCCCGATCCACGGCAGCGGCGGATAGTCAAAGGCGACTTCTTCGATGCGGTTGGTCTCGGCGAGGGCGAACGATTCGAAATCCTCACTCAAGGGAAGATAGGGCAGAATCCGCCCGCGGATGTAGCCTTTCAAGTTGCCGGCGGAAGCCTCGAACGCACCGGCGGAAGGCTTCGTCGCCGGATTGGCCACGAGCTTGCCCGACGCATCGAATTCGCCGTTCATGCGCGCCTTCACCTTGGCGGTGGGCGGAATGAACGAAGCCCACTTCAGCTTGGCAACGTCCTGGATCTCCGCCACCGGGAAACCATTGGCATCAATGGAACGCGCGCGGAATGTCGCCGACTGGCCTGGCCGCAGGACGACTTCGGCGGGGATGATTTGCAGCGACTCTGCCGGTCCGGGAGCTGGCTGTTGCTCCTGAGCAATCGGCTTGGGCAGGTGCGAGCTGTCGCCCCGCTGGCCCCAGCAATACAGATACCTGGCGGTTTGCAGGTAGAGCTTGCCGTTGTAGGCCACGGGCGTACCGAAGCAGCGGCCATCCACTGCGGCGTGCTGGAGAATCTCCGGCTGATCTCCCGGCTTGATGATATAAAACGCGCCTTTCGTCCCGGCCTCACTGACTTCGCTGCCGCCTTTGCCGGCCGGATCATCGAGCAGCGGCACGTATAACTTGCCGTCCGCGTAAAACGGACTCGAGTTGCGTTGCTCAATCCCGAGCTTGAGTTTCCATTTGATCTGGCCGGTGTTCGCATCCACCGCGCACAAATCACCCTTCTCAGCGACGACATAAACCATGTCATCCACCAGGATCGGCGAACTGGTCGAGGTGGAAACGTCCGCCGCCCAGACCTCGAGTTTGTCTCGTTCGAACACCACGGGGCCGGCCGCGGCACTGGCGGGTTCGGCCTCGGGGATTTTCAGCGCCACCAACTGACCCGGCTCATAGGGCACGCCGAAGATGGCGATGAGTTTGTCCTTATGCACGAGAACGGTGGCATTGATGCCCGCGCGAAAAAGATGCACGCGCCAGAGTGGTTCGCCGGTGCGGGCGTTGACGCAGACCACGCTGCCATCACCGGTGGAGGCGTAAAACACCCGTTTGCCGTGCTGCCAGCCGAACACCGGCATGGAAAACGAATTGTCGTGCGGCCGTTCCGCCGGCGTGCTGGCCCAGACAAATTCGCCGGTGTTCTTGTCGAAGGCGTAGAAGCGGTCGCTGGCCGGGCCGTTGGCGCCCCAGTTGGCGGTGATGCCGCGCGTGATCAGCAGGTCGCCATCAATCACTGGCGAGGCGGTGCGACCGTTCGGAAAGGTCATCCGACCGAACTCCTCCATCAACGAATGTTTCCACAACAGTTTTCCGTCCGGCGTGAATCCGGCGAGGATGCCCTGCGTGCCTTGCATGAACACATTGCCGGTTTCGGGATCAATCACCGGTGAGGCCGTGGCGTAGCGCAAGTAAATGATGTCGCTCAGGAAATCGTTGTAAAGCTGCTGCCAGAGTTTCTTGCCGGTGGCCGCGTCAAAGCAACCGATGCCCTCCTGCAAATCCGCGCCCTGACCCTGGTAGCCCATGATGAAGAGTTTCCCATTGGCGATGACCGGCGTGGATGCGCCCGGGAAATCCGCCCGCCACAGCGGATGCTCCGGGTCAATATGATCCGGCAGACCGGTTTCGCGGGAGACACCGCATTGTTCGGGACCACGCCAACTCAGCCAGCCGCTGACCGATGCGGCGTTGGCGGAGGTGAGACCGATGGCGAGGAGTGCCGCCAGGAGAGCCGGAGTGGAGATGTTTGATTTCGCGTTCATGGCAATTCAGTTCCCGGCAACGCGATTCCCCGCGCCGCCACAACCCATTTTTGAGACCGCAAAAGAATGGGCAACCACGATTCTCTTTGCAACCGAATAATACTTACACGTATGATCATGTCCGCACCCGACTCATGACGTCCACAAAGAAAAAAAAGACTTCCCCGCCGCTGGATTCGCCGGAGCGCCGCCGGTTGCCGTTGCTCCTGCGCCAGTCTTGGTACGGGTTGAACCAGGCGTTGCGCCGCCGGATCGCGCATCTGGATTTGACGCCGGACCAATTCACGGTCATGCGCACTCTGCTCGAACAGCACGGCATCACCCAACGCCAACTGGCGTCGTCGATCAGCAGCGACCCCAACACCGTGGCGGCGCTGGTGAACCGCATGGAAAAAGCGAGTCTGGTCGAGCGCGAAACCCACGAGCAGGATCGCCGGGCCAACCGGTTGGGCGTGAGCCGGCGGGGGAAGGAAAAATACGAGCAAGCCCGGGCGGTGGCCGTGGCGCTTCAGGCGGAAGTTCTGGCCGCGCTGCCGGCGGCGGGACGCGAGCGATTTCTGGCGCAACTGGAGCTGGTGGCGGAAGCCTGCCGTGCCGCCGCCACCCATTCCACCCGGCGAAAATGACGCGGCCGCGCGCGGCCCTTGCCCTGCACCGGCGCGCTTGGCAACATGACCGCAGATGCGCGAGCAATTCCGGGCCTGGGCGGAAAATCTGGAGACATTCGTTCTCGAAGTCATCTTCGAGGAACGACATGACACCCGCGCGGTCATCATGCGAGGCATACTCTTCGGCGGCTCGAAGGTATTCGCCCTGGCGGTAAAGCTCCGCCGCTTCCTCTACAATGTCCGCATCCTGCGCGACACCACGCTCGGAGTGCAGGTGATTGCCGTGGGCAATCTGACCGTCGGCGGCACGGGCAAGACCCCCGTGGTCGAGAAATTTGCGCGCGAGTTGCGCGACGCCGGACGCAACGTGGCCATCCTCTCGCGCGGCTATCGGTCCAAACCGCCGCCCTTTCACGTCTGGTTGCAGAACAAACTCTTCTTTCGCGAGGACACCACGCCGCCGCGCATCGTTTCGGACGGCCGGTCGTTGTTGCTCGATTCCGAAATGGCCGGGGACGAACCGCACATGCTCGCATCCAACTTGAAGGACGTGGTGGTGCTGGTGGACAAGGACCGCGTGAAGAGCGGGCGGTATGCGATCGAGAAGTTTGGTTGTGACACGCTGTTGCTGGACGACGGCTACCAGTATTGGGATTTGCGCGGCCGCCGGCACGACGTGGTGTTGATTGACCGCCAGCAGCCCTTTGGCAATGAACATCTCCTGCCGCGTGGCACCTTGCGGGAACCGCCGTCTCATCTCGCCCGCGCAAACACCATCTTCATCACCAAGAGCGACGGCCAGACTGAAGAATTGCGCCGCCGCATCACGTCCCTGAATCCCGAGGCCGCCATCATCGAGTGCGTGCATAGTCCGATGTATCTGGAAGACGTGTTCACGGGCGAGCGCCAGACGCTCGACTTCATCAAAGGCCGGCAGGTGGCCTCGTTGAGCGGCATCGCCCAGCCGGAAAGTTTCGAGCAAAGCCTGGTAAAATTGGGCGCGGACCTGGTCTATTCCAAACGCTTTGCCGATCATCACCGTTTCAGCCAGCAGGAAATCCTCAACACCATCAACCGCAGCAAAAAACGGCAGGCGGAGCTGATCATCACCACGCAAAAAGATGCCGTGCGTTTCCCCAAGCTGGACCGGCGCGATCTGCCGATCCTGTTCATGCGGGTGGAAATCAACATCGTCAGCGGCGCGGAAGACTTCCGCGATTGCGTGCGCAAGATTTGTTTCCGATGAAGGTCCGGGGCGAGGAGTCGAACTGCGGGGGTCAATCCGGCGGGGGTCGCCGCCCAATTGGTCGAGCCAGCCGAACGCGATCATGACCGTGAGCTTTCAGCCGTCTCCCCGGCGGATTCTGGTGCGCGGCGTCAACTGGCTCGGCGATGCGGTGATGACGACGCCCGCACTGATCCGCTTGCGCGAGAAATTTGCCGGCGACCACATCGCGCTGCTGACGCCGGAAAAATTGCGCGAGCTTTGGACGCCACATCCGGCCGTGGACGAGGTGATCAGTTTCGCGCCGGGCGACGGGGTCTGGCGAAGCGGCCGGCAACTGCGGGCTGGCCAGTTCGATCTTGCCCTCGTGCTGCCCAACTCGCCGCGCTCGGCCATGGAAACATGGCTCGCGAGGATTCCGCAGCGCATCGGTTACGCCCGACCTTGGCGGAACTTTTTCCTCACGCAGGCAATTCCCGCCCGGCCCGGTCAGGTGCGGATGCGCAAATTGACGCCGGCCCAGATCCGGAAGCGCATTGCGAGCAAGCCGGACCACGCCACGGGTTTCACGGTCAAGGCGGCCACCGCGCACCAATTGTACGAGTATCTGCATCTCGTGGCCAGGCTGGGAGCCAGCGCCGAGCCAACAGCGCCAAAGCTGATGGTCACGCCGGCGGAGGAAGAAGCCGCAGTGCGGAAATTTCGGCTGACCAAAATGCTCGCGGACGCCCGACCGATCTTCGGTTTGAATCCCGGGGCCGAATACGGCCCGGCCAAGCGTTGGCCGGTGGCCAGTTTTATCGCGGCGGCCCGGGAGATTCAGCGCCAGACGAATTGCTTATGGCTCATCCTCGGCGGCCAAAGCGATGTGCTGCTGGCCGAACAGATTCGTTCCGCGCTCCCGGACTCATCGCCGAAGACTGATGTCGGAGAGTCCCCACCGACCGCACTCAACCTGGCCGGTCAGACTTCGCTGCGCGAACTCATGGCCCTTCTGAAAACCTGCCGCGTGTTGCTGACCAACGACACCGGGCCGATGCACGTGGCCGCCGCCTTGGGGACGCCGGTCGTCGTTCCGTTTGGCAGCACGTCGCCGGAACTGACCGGCCCCGGGTTGCCCGCCGACCGACGGCATCGTTTTTTGAAATCGGGCGTGCCCTGTTCACCCTGTTTCCGCCGCGAGTGCCCGATAGATTTCCGCTGCATGAACGGCATCCCCAGCGAGCGGGTGGTGCAGGCGGTATTGCAGGTGGTGGGCGAGCAAGCGGACAGTTGATTGACATTCCGGAATGGGCAGGCCGGGAACGATGAAAACCATTCCGGCCAGAGCGATGCTTGGCCGCTCACGGTATTTTTCACCTTTGAACCAGTTCGAGAGTGAGTTAATCTGCGGCTGTGGCACGGAAAGGTTCATCGGAAGCGCATCACGGCTTTGCGGACGTCATTGGCGTGGCGTTGCTGGCGGCGGCGTTGTTGTTGTTCGTCGCGCAACTCTCGTTTGATCGCGGAGACATCGCGACGTTGGTTCTGCCCGCCAACAAGCCCGCGCATAATTTGATCGGCTGGCTGGGCGCGCACTGCGCCTGGCTCTCGTTTCAAGCATTCGGCGTGGCGGCGTATATCGTGCCCTTGCTCCTGGCAGCGTTTGGGGTGGCTTACCTCTTCAATTTTCTGGGCTATCTGCGGGAACGCTCCAAGTGGAGTCTGCTCTGGGCCGCCATGTTGCTGGTGTCACTCACGGGGCTGTTGCACATCATGTGGGATTCGGGACTGACCGGAAACATCCATGTGCAGTTGGGCACCCACAGCGCGGGCGGCATTTTGGGCTGGCTCACTTACGAATACGGCTTTTGGATGCTGGGCAAGGTCGGGGCGGTGATCGTTTATGCCACGCTGAGCGTGATCGGCGTGTTGTTTCTCACGAATTTCCGGCTGGGCGCATGGTTGCAAGCCTGGTTCGACGAAGACGGAGTGCCGGAGGTCGCAGCCAAAGAAAATCCGCAGGAAGCCGAACTGGAGCGGCGCGCGCGGGCGTTGGAAAAGAAAAAACGCGAACTGGAACACGTAGTCGCCAAGACCGTAGCCGGCACGAGCTTGGTGACCGGTCCGGCGCTGGGCCCGGACCTCCAGCCGGTGCCGGCGGTGACGGTGCGCGATCTAAGTTATCCGCAGGTCGAGCCAGGGAAGGCCACGAAAACGAAAGCGGCGGACCCCGTCAAGCCGATCGAGCCGGCCGACGAGGGCGAAGTCATCACCGCCGCCGAAGTCAAGGCGGCTTCGGTGGAAGAGGTGCTGGGCCGCAAGCCCGAGACGAAACCCGAGGCCAAACAAGCGGACGAGGTGAAATCTGAAACCGGAGCGACCACCAACAGTGACGACAAGCCCGCCGAGCCGAAGCCGGAACCAGAAATCAACATCAACGGCCTCCCAACCACGCGACGCAAGCCCAAACGCCCCAAGCCGATCACGGTGGCGTCCACACCGCTCATCGGCAATTATCAGTTGCCCACGCTGGAGTTTCTGCAGTTGCCGGACCTGTCGCTGAAACCCACCGAGTCAAAGGAGGAACTCCTGGCCAACGCGCGGCTCATGCAGCAGACCCTGGCGCAATTCGACATCCCGGTCGAACTGGGCGACATCACCAAAGGCCCCACGATTACGCGCTATGAGCTGCATCCGGCGCCGGGAGTGAAGCTGGAAAAAATCGCCGCCCTCTCGAACAACATTTCCGCCGCCCTCAAAGCCGAGCGCATCAACATCCTCGCGCCCGTGCCGGGCAAAAGTTCGGTCGGCGTGGAGGTACCCAACAAGGTCAAGACCAAGGTCATCATGCGCGACCTGTTCGAGTCGGACGAATGGCGCCAGACCAAGGCGAAGATTCCCGTCGCGCTGGGGAAGGATGTGTACGGCCATCCCATCATCGCCGATCTGGCGGAGATGCCCCATTGCCTCATCGCCGGCAGCACTGGCTCGGGCAAATCCGTTTGCATCAACGCCATCATCGCCTCGCTGCTCTATCGCTTCACGCCGGACCAACTGCGCTTCGTGATGATTGACCCCAAGGTCGTCGAGCTGCAGCAATACAACGTGCTGCCGCATCTGGTCGTACCCGTGGTCACCGATCCCAAGAAAGTGATCCTCGCCTTGCGCTGGGTGGTGAACGAGATGGAAAAGCGTTACCAGATTTTTGCCCGCGTCGCCGTGCGCAACATCGGTACCTTCAACGCGCGGCCGAAGAACAAACCGTTGCCGGAGACAGAACCGGAATTGCCGCTCAAGGCGAAGAAGGAAAAAGTCGAGCCGGGCGCGGATGGCTTCGCCGTCGAGGTGGACGAGGAGATCGTCGTGCCGCGCGAGGAGGACATCGTCATTCCCGAGCGGCTCAGTTACATCGTCGTGATCATAGACGAGCTGGCGGACCTGATGCTGGTGGCGCCCGCCGATGTGGAAATGGCGATTGCGCGCATCACGCAGATGGCGCGGGCGGCGGGGATTCATTGCATCGTGGCCACCCAACGCCCGTCCGTGGACGTCATCACGGGCGTCATCAAGGCGAACATCCCGGCGCGCATCGCGTTTCAAGTGGCGGCCAAGGTGGACTCGCGGACGATTCTCGATGCGATGGGGGCGGACAAATTGCTGGGCAAAGGCGACATGCTTTACCTGCCCCCCGGCTCGGCGAAATTGATCCGGGCGCAAGGGGCGCTGGTGACGGATCACGAAATTCAAAGCGTGGTGGACTTCATTGCCCGGCAGGCCAAGCCCAGCTACGAAATGGAGATTCATCAGCAACTCTCGAAACCGACCAACAGCTTTGGCAGTGAGAGCGGCATTGATGAGGATGAGGAGATCATCCAGCAATGTATCGAGGTCATTCGCAGCGAACAGAAAGCCAGCGTGTCCCTGCTGCAACGCCGCCTGCGCCTGGGCTACGGCCGCGCCGCGCGCATCATGGACGAGTTGGAGAATCGCGGCCTCGTCGGGCCGAGCAACGGCGCCGAGCCACGCGAAATTCTAATTGACCTCGACGCGGCCCCAACCGAGCCAGCCGTGCCGTAACGGTGGCGGCGACGCCTCGTCGACTCTCAGTAGTTGAGACTCGAGTTCGGTGTTAGCCAGCCGGCGTTTGAGTGTGGGTGGAGCGACGCGCAAGATGAGCGGCCGGGCCCGCGCCGGCCAAAGCGCCAGCCTGCCATTCCGACCCTGCCTAGTAAGTTGACTGGGTGTCCATTTGCCATTCAAACGTGGCGGCGACGCCCCCGTCGCCATTGGCGCGTGATTCCCAGGTGGCAGCGACGCCCCCGTCGCCATTCGCGCGCGATTCCCGATTCCCCCGCAGATGTCCCCCGGAGAAACCACTGGCTGGCAAAGCGTCTGCTTTGAGGGGACGAAGCCGTACCGTAGCAACCCGCGGTCGCTCGTTGCCCGGCGGTGGCCTGACTCAAAGTTGTGACTAAGAATGAAAAGTTTTGCGTGCTCGTGCTCGACGATGACATTTGTCTGACGACAATTGTCCGCAAGGCGCTGCGCAACGACCTGCCCAACGCCGAAGTGCTCATCGCCCGCAGCGTGGCGGAGGCGCAGTTGCTGCTGGCCGAGTTCAAGATTCATTTCTTCATTCTCGACATCAACCTGCCGGACGGGAACGGCATAGATTTTCTCTGCGACGTGCGCACGCTGTTTCCGGAGGCGCGCGTGATGATGATCACGGCTTCCGATCTGCCGCAACACGAACAACAATCCCGGGAACTGGGCGTCCTCCTGTTCCGGCAAAAACCGGTGGACCCGAAGGAACTGGTCCAACTGGTCCGGTCGCATTACGAGAAGCTGGGGCACGGAACTTCGATGCAGAATGTGGACGGCTCGTCGTTCGCGGTCTCCCTCACCTGCCTGTCCGCGCTGGACATCATCCAGCTCAAATGTATTTCCAGCGCCACGCTGGTCCTGCAGGTGGCCTCGCCGAGCGGGATCGGCCGGATATATTTCGAGAACGGGGAAATTGTCCACGCGGAAACGCCGGACTCGCGCGGCGAGAGCGCCTTCGAGCAGATCCTGCGCTGGAAAGGCGGGCGCATCAAAGAAATGACCCCGGCCTATAAACCACCACGCACCATCAACACCGGCTGGCAAGGGCTGCTCCTGAACGCGGCGCAAAAAATTGACGAAGCCACGTCCGTCGCGTCCTCCCACTGAACCCCCACCATGAAGCAAACCATCCTTGCGATTGACGACAGCCTGACGTTGCGCGAATTCATCCAACGCTGCCTGGCCAAACAATCGGCCGACTACCGCGTCGTGCTCGCCAAGGATGGCGCGGAAGGATTGAGCCTGGCCGCCCGCGAACTGCCGGACCTCATCCTCCTCGACTACGTCCTGCCCGACCTCAAGGGCAACGAAGTGTGCCGCCGCTTGCAGGCCGACAAGAAAACCGCCGGCTTGCCGGTGGTCCTCATGAGCAGTAGCGCGGCGGACATCCAGCGCACCCTGGCCGAGTACGAAAACGTCATCAAAGCCATCGCCAAACCGTTCACGCCCGAACTCCTCTGCACCACCGTGGCCCATGCCCTGCGCGAAACGGCTGGTCGCATCCCCCTGCCCACCCAGGCCACCCCCACCGCGCCTTCGCCCCGCACTCCGTCGGTGTCCATGGCGCCCATCCAGGGCGACATCGGTCTGGTGGGCGACACGAGCCAGTTCTCCCTCATCTCCGTGCTCCTCGCCCTCGAGCAAGACCAACTCACCGGCGTGCTGCGGTTGAGCATGGGTGCGAAGCCGCTGGAGCTCTACGTGGTTTCCGGGCGACCCGCGCTGGTGACCCTGCGCGATGCCGCCGCCTACCTGCGCGGCAGCCACCACAAACTCACCACCGAGCAAACGCAACTCGCCTCCAAGATCGGCCGCGTCCAGGCCGAAACCGGCGCCCCCGTGTTCCTGCAATTTGCCCAACACAAAGTCATGTCCCCGGCCGAGGCCGTGGCGCTGACCCAAACCCAGAGCTTGCGACTTTTTGCGCCCCTCTGGACGTCGCCGCGCGCGCAATTCAAATATGAACCGAAAGCCCAGTTGCCGCCGTTGACCTCCGCGCTGACCCCCTACGCCGGTACCATGAGCGAATGGGCAATGGAGAGCCTGCGCTTTGTGGGCGACGACTTCCGTTCCGCCATGGCGTGGGGCGAACCGACCGGCATCCCGGCCTACACCCGCAAAGGCTACGAGCGCATTCAGCAAATCCCGCTCAACGATGAAGAAATGGCCTTCGCCGGGTTGATCAGCCCCACCACCACGCTGGGCGACATCGCCGACGGTATGCGCTCGGACGTGGACACCGCGCAGCGCGTGCTGCACCGCTTCCTCTGTCTGGAAATCTTTGACTACTGGCCGGCCAGCCTGCTCCAAGCCGCCTAAAACTAGAACCTAGAACCTAGAACCTAGAACCTAGCTCCTAACTCCTAACTCCCAACTCCTAAAAAACTATGCCCACCATCCTGATCGCAGACGACACGCCCTCCGAGGCCGCGCTCATGGCGAGCGTGGTGCAGCAACTCGGGCACGTGGCCAAAACCGTGGGCGATGGCGAATCCTGCATTGCCACCGCCAAAACCCTCAAGCCCGCGCTCATCCTGCTGGATGTGGTCATGCCCAAGCTCGACGGGTTCAACACCTGCCGCAAAATCAAGAAAGACCCCGAGCTGGCGAAGACGCCCATCATCATGGTGACCTCGAAAACCCAGGACAGCGACAAGTTCTGGGCGGAGAAACAGGGTGCGAATCATTTCGTCACCAAGCCCTTCACCCCGGAGTCCCTGGCGGGCGCCATCTCCAAACTCCTAACTCCTCAATGTCACCCTCTCCCCCCCCACACCCCCCCCTCACTCTTGCCTTTGGGTGAGGGGGTGGAGGGGGAGAGGGTCTAAAATCTACTCCTAACTCCTAACTCCTAACTCCTAACCCCCAACATGACTGCCTACTGCGTCTTCAATGTGAGCGAGCGCCGGATTGGGATACCCATGACCAGCGTCCGGGAGATCGTGGAGCCGTCGCTCATCCATCCGACGCCCGTGCCCTTGACGCCGCCTTTCGTGCGGGGGTTGTTCAATCTCCGCGGCCAGGTGTTGCCGTTTCTCGACTTGGCCGCGTTCGTGGGCGCGCAGCAGGAGGCCGGGCCGATGGGTCGGGACGACCGGGCGGTGATCATCGAGCGCGGTAATTTCCGATTTGCCACTCCCGGCCGGCGCATTGATACCGTGGAAGCCGATCCGGCGGCGATGCAACCCTTGGAAAACGCGGCGCTCTATCCCGCGCTGGACGCCGTGGCGCAAACCGATCGCGGTAACTTTGAAATCGTCCACCTGGACCGCCTTGAGGCGTGCCTGGGTCGGGCCTTGAAATTCAGAAGTCAGGAGTCAGAAGACAGAACTCAGGAGTCAGACCCCAGACCCCAGACCCCAGGCCCGAGACCCCAGACCCCAGACCCCAGTTCCTACCTCCTACCTCCTAACTCCTAACTCCTAACTCCTAGCCCCCAACCCAACCATCCTATGCTCAAGAAAATCAAAGTGTCCTACAAGATCCTGCTGATGATCTGCGTGGTGGCCCTGCCGCTCGTCGGCTGGACGCTCTTCGCGACGGTCAATGGCGCGACCAAAGACATCGCCCTCGCCCGCCAGGAAATGAAGGGGATCGCATTCCAGCGCCCGCTGCCGGTGCTGCTGGCCACGCTGCCCCAGCACAAATGGCTGGCGCAGGCCGCCGCCCGCGGCGATGTCGCCGCGCGCACCACGGTGCTGGAAAAGGAAGTGGAGATTGACCAGGCTTTCTCCGATCTCGAAGCCGCCAATCTCAAATACGGGGCGGACCTGCTGTTCACCGACGCCGAACTTTCCAAGCGCAAACGCCAGGGTCTCGACCCGCGTTCGGTCAAATCGGCCTGGCAGGAACTCAAGCAATCCCAGGCCACGCTTTCTCCGGCCGACTTGATTGAGCAACACCAGAAACTCATCACCGCGGTGCGCACGATGATCACTCATGCGAGCGACAGCTCGAAGCTGACCCTCGATCCGGACCTGGACTCCCGCTACCTGGTGGATGCCACCCAAAATGTGCTGCCACAGACGTTGGATCGGCTCGGCGTCATCACCGGTTTTGGCAGTGATCTGTTGCGCGCCGGAAAGGACAAAGCACAGCCAAAGGACCTGGCGCAACTCGTCGCCTTTGCGGACCTGCTCCAACAAGCCGACGTGAGCCGGCTGAATACGGATGTGGCGATTGCCCTCAACGAGGACAGCCGGTTCTACGGTCTGAGCGATTCGCTCCAGCGCAATCTCACCGCGCCGGTTCAGGCCTACGAGACCAGTTGCCAGGACCTGATCGGTTTGCTGCACAAGGCCGCAGCCGATCCGGCCAGCGTGACTGCCGATGCCTTTCAGGCGGCCGGCCAGCAAGCCCGCAGCACCGCGCTCGAACTCTGGAAAACTTCCGCCAATGAGTTGGAAACGCTGCTCGCGTTGCGCATCAACGCCCGGAGCAACGCCCGGCTGTTCATCTTTGCCGGTGTGGGCGTCACTTTGATCCTCACTCTGATCCTGGCGATGTTTGCCGCCCGTTCCATCACCCGGCCGCTTGAGGGCCTGACCCAGGCGACCCAACGAATTTTGCGAGGCGACAACACCGTTCACGCGCCCGTCTATTCGCAGGACGAAATCGGCCTGCTCGCCACTTCCTTCAACGCCATGATTGATGGTCGCAACAAGGCGCAGGCCGGTGTCGAAGCGGAAAACAAACGCTTGCAGACAAACATCCAGGACCTGCTCGTGGTCGTCTCCGATGCCTCGGACGGCAAACTCGGCGTGCGCGCCAAGGTGTCCGAAGGCGCCCTCGGCAACGTCTGCGACGCGTTGAACCTGATGTTGGAAAACGTCGGCGGCATCATCGCCAACGCCAAAACCGCTTCCGACCAGGTGGCCGCCGCCTCCTCCGGCATTTCCGCCGTGGCGCAGGAACTGGAGAAAGGCGAAGAGCGGCAGACACAGGAAATCAACTCCACCAGTGACGGCGTGCGCGATCTCAATGGCAAAGCCCAGAAAGTTCTGGAGAATTGTCAGGCTGCCAACAAGGCCGCCAGCAACGGACGCGCCGCGGCCGAGTTGGGCGCCAAAGCCGTGCGCGAGGTGATTCGCGGCATGGAAAAGATTCGCGAAAACACCCAGGCCAACGCCAAGAAGATCAAACGCCTCGGCGACCGCTCCATGGAAATCGCCGGCATCGTCAAAGTCATCGGCGACATCTCGGCCAAGACCGACATGCTGGCCCTCAACGCCTCCATCGAAGCCGCCCGCGCCGGCGAACAAGGCCGCGGTTTCACCGTCGTGGCCGAACAGGTCCGCGCCCTCGCCGACCGCACCAAGACCTTGACCAATCAGATTGATAAACTGGTCAATGACATTCAGAAGGAAACCGGCGAAGCCGTGGCGCAGATGGAAACCCAGACCCAGGAGGTGGAAGCCGGCGCCCGCGCCGCGCAATCCGCCGGCGGCACGCTGGACAACATCGTCGCCGTCAGCACCGAGTCCTCCGGCCTGGTGGCCGAGATCAATCAGTCCGCCAGCCAGCAGGCCGCCCGCACCCAGGAAATGCTTGCGACTGTGGAATCCATCAACCGCGTGGTCGCCGAGTCCGCCGTCAAAGTCCGCGAAACCCGTTCGACCAGCGAACAATTGCTGGCCTTGTCCTCCGAGCTGAACAAGCGGCTCGCGCAATTCGAGGTCGAAGCCGAAGGCGAGTCCGTTGTATTCGAATCGGCCAGCGCCTGAACCTAGAACCTAGAACCTAGAAGCTAGAACCTAACTCCCAGCTCCTAACTCCTAGCTCCTAGCTTATGGAAAAATTCAAGATCAGCGACATCCAGGAGTTATTTGCGACTGATGTGGAACGCTTCCACAGCCTGACGCACGCTCACGTCACCGAATTGCTGACGCAAACACCGCCACCGCCGGAGGCGCTCGACGAGGCCCTTCGCCAGGCCCACACTTTGAAGGGACTGGCCGCCACGGTGGAGGCCTGGGGGCTTTCCTGCCTGGGTGCGGATCTGGAAAAACTGCTCGAACTGGCCGGCTCGTGGATGCCCAACGAACCCGAAAAAGCTCGGGCCATCTTCGAGTTCATCCTCGAACATCTTCAGGATTGGTTCGTGATGAATCAGTTCACCTGCATGGACATGTTGCCGCAGGCCTGGGACATCTATCAGGGATTGCGTCGCACCATGGACGAACGCTGGCCCGGCTACCTGCCCAGCCCTGCCGCCGGACCGGAGGGCGCGAACCAATATGTTCGGCTCGAGGAGCTGGAATTGGGCGACGGTGGCTGCGACGCCTCGTCGCCTGTGCCCGAGCGAGACGTTCGGGACGCACAACCCGCCGCCGAGCTGTCCGCCCCCACGCCATTGCGTGTCGTTCCGCCCACGCTGCGTCATCGGGAGGAGCCGGCGGCTCCACTCGCGGTCGAGAATCGCGATGTGCAGCAGAGCGAAGCCATTGCCCACACCACGGCGCCGTCCGCGCCCAAGCCGTTGCCAGTCGTCCCGCCGACGCTGCGGCGCAAGGATGCCGACGTTGGCGCTGCCAGCACGCCCGCCGTTCTGCCCACGGCCGCACAATCCGAAGTGCCGCCTGCGGCGAAGACGCCGTCTGACACCGCGGCTGCCGCTGCACCGGAAGCGCCGCTGCCACGGGTCGAAGCAACGGCCCAGAGTCACCCTCTCCCCCCCCACACCCCCCCCTCACTCTTGCCTTTGGGTGAGGGGGTGGAGGGGGAGAGGGTCATTAGTAAAGCGTCGCCGCCCATCTTGCGCGTCGCCCCGCCCACGCTCAAACGCCGGGGGAACAAGCCCGAGCTTGAGAAAACACCAATCGCGGAAGTCAGTTGCGCGCCGGCTCCGGTCGAGTCGGCACCGGTTGTTCCTCCACCCATCCATAGTCACCCTCTCCCCCCCCACACCCCCCCCTCACTCTTGCCTTTGGGTGAGGGGGTGGAGGGGGAGAGGGTCAATTTTCGACCTCCGGCAGTCGAACCGTTGGTGGTTGCACAATCGGCCGACGAGCCGCCGGTCACCGAGCCTTCGGCATCGGCGTTGCCAGTGGTGTCGCCACAGGCCGGCGAGCCGCCGGCCCTGACACCGGCCGCTCTGGGTCACACGGATGTTGGGCCGTCGGACGAGGATACGGCGTTGTTCGCGCCCCCGCCGGATGCGGTTGAGCAGCCAAGCACTCAGGAGTCAGAAGTCAGAAGTCAGAAGTCAGAAGTCATCTCCCAGACCCTAGACCCCAGACTCCAGACCCTGGGCGACGCGGACCTGTTGGAAATGCTGGGCCAGGAAGTGGCTGGTTATCTCAGCGAGTTGACGGGGAATCTCACCGAACTGGCGGCCAACCTCGCCGACCAGACGGCTTGGGAAAAGACCCGTCGGCTGTTCCACACGATCAAAGGCACGGCGGCTACTTTCCACCTCGATGCGATTTCCGCGCCAGCCAAGGCGGCCGAGGCGCATTGCATCGTGGCGACGGAGGACGCGCACGCGCGCACGCGGGAAGCGTTTGAAACTTGTGTGCAGCGCGCCCAGCTCGTGGCCAAGGCGTTGGCGCTGCCTTTCAACGAGAAGCCACTTTACGCGGCGTTGGACCGGGCGCTGGCCAAGGCCGCCATGCTGACGACTGCCGAGGCGACAACTCCGACGACCGCATTGGATCCGGAGATGGCCGGGTTCTTCATCCGCGACGCGCGCGATCAGATCGAGATCATCGAGCAGGCGCTGTTGCGCTGGGAGGCTTTGGGGGATGGGAACTCGGGTCTGGCGTCTGGGGCAAGCCTGGAGTGCGTGCAGGCCGTGCAACGTGGTTTTCACACGCTCAAGGGCGCGGGCAATTCGATTGGTCTCACGGCGGTGGCCCAGAGTGTGCACGAGGTCGAGGCTTTCCTGGAGGGCGTGGCGGGGGCGGGCGCGGCGGGTTCGCGCGCCTTGTTCACGTTCCTGTTCGGGGCGGTGGATCAATTGCGCCAGTATCTGGCCGAGCTCACCAAGAACACGGCATCGCCGTGGCGCAATGATTGGACGACCGCGCTGCGTTTGCTGTGTCAGCCGGAGGAAGCCGTTTCCACCGAGACGGCCGCGGCCGCCGCCAAGGTAGTGCAGGCCGCGCTGGTCACGGAGGCGCCCGACGATGATTCGCATACGCTCCGCATTGATGCCGACCGCCTGTATCAGTTGATGAATCTGATCGGCGAAATGGTGGTGGATCGTTCGCGGCTCGCGCGCAAGCTCGAGCAGCTCGCGACGCTGCATCGTTTCCTGGCGGAACGGAACGCCGCGTTGACGGCGTCGGTGCAAACTTTCCAAAAACAATTCGAGTTTAATCTGATTCAATCGCAGGGTCAGGCGGCGGAGGCCCGAGGTCAGCAGCCGGCGGCCGAGGGGCAGGCCATCGAGCGGCGGGCTGCGAATTCCGACGCCGGCGCGGCGGAATTTTCCGAATTGGAATTTGACCGGTATGATCAATTCAACGTGTTGGCGCGTTCCCTGGTGGAGATCAGTCACGACATCGAGCATTTGAACGAGGAGGTGGCGGTCTGCCTGGATTCGTTTGCGGCCGAGAATGTCCAGTTCACGCAGACGTCGCAGGAGTTGCAGAGCAAGGTCACGAGTCTGAGTCTGGTGCCGGCCAGCACGCTGTTCCCGCGGCTGCAACGGGCGTTCCGCGATGCGTTGAGTGTCGAAGGCAAGGACGCCGAGCTCACGTTGTCAGGTGGGGAGGCGCTGCTCGACAAGGTGGTCGTGGACAAGGTGTATGCGCCGTTGCTGCATTTGTTGCGCAACGCGGTGGCGCATGGGATCGAGCATACCGCGACGCGCGAGAAACGGAAGAAGCCGGTGCGCGGCCAGGTGCGGTTGTCCGCCGCGCAAATGTCCAATCAGGTCGTCATCCAGATCGAGGACGACGGGGCGGGGGTGGACGCGAAGGCCGTGCGCAAACGCGCCGTGGAGAAAGGGTGGCTGCCGAAGCACGCGCCCGGTCTGACGCCGGAACAGGTGGTCCACTACATTTTCCAACCAGGCTTCAGCACCGCCACGAAGGTGACGAGTGTTTCCGGACGCGGCATCGGCCTGGACGTGGTGCGCAAGGAGATTGAAAATCTCAATGGCTCGGTCGAGTTGAAGTACGAAGCCGAGCGCGGCTCGATCTGGACGTTGCGTCTGCCACTGACGCTTGCGATTTCCGAGGCGATCCTGGCCGAGGTGCGCGGCACGACGTTCGCGTTCCCGCTCAACTTCATCGAGTCCGGACTGGTGCTGGACGAGCCGACGACCCGCGCGGCGAACGGCCGGGAAATGTTCCCCGTGCCGGTTCGGAGGCAAAACCCGGAGGCCGGGGTCGAGGCGCCGCCGTCGGAGCCCGAGGCGCCGAAGGTGGAACTGCTCCCGGTGGTCCGCTTGTCCAAGCTGTTTCAACTGCCCGGAGGCGAGGACGCCAACAAGGGGCTGATCGTCAGCGTGGGCGATCGCCGGGCCATCGTGGTGGTGGATGTGGTGTTGTTGCGGCAGGAGATTGTCGTCAAGCAACTGGATTCAGTCATGACGTTGCATCCGTTGCTCAACGGCGCGACGCTCAATGCCGAGGGCCAGGTGATTCCCATCTTGAACCTGCCGATGCTGTTGAAATTCGGCGAGCAGGATCCGACCAGTGCGGGCCGGCAGTTCACCCGCCCGGAAACCACCAAGCCGACCGGCCAGTTGCGCGTGTTGATCGTGGACGACTCCTTGAGCGTGCGCAAAGTGCAGGAACGCTATCTGACCGAGATCGGCTGCAAAGTCACCAGTGCCGCGGACGGACTCTACGCGCTGGAAAAATTACGCGAGCAGGAATTCGATTTCATTTTCACCGACCTGGAAATGCCCCGGCTGAACGGTTACGAGTTGATCTCCGAGTTGCGGGGCAATCCCGCGTGGGCGGGATTACCAATCGTGGTGGTTTCGTCCCGGGGCGCGGACAAATACATCACGAAGGCGATGAACCTCGGGGCCACCACCTTCCTCACGAAGCCGTTCACGCAATCGCAGTTGCAACAAGTGCTCGGGCACTACTACCAGTCGGCGAAGGTGCTGGGCGACCCGACCGAGCCGATGGCGTCCGCCCAACCCGCCGGATGATTTACGCGGACCGCGACGCCGTTTTCGCGATCAAGCGTCAACCAGCGACTGGGGAACGCCACTGATTAACGAGAAGTTCGCCGGCCGCCGCGCTTGCGGTAGCTCACCGCTTTGGCAGTTGCCGTCGGCGGGACCGGCGCGGAACCATCCAACGCTCGTTTGAGTTCTTTGATCTGGTCGCGACATAGCGCGGCTTTCTCGAATTCCAGATTGTTCGCCGCCGCCAGCATTTCCGTTTCGAGTTCGTTGATGGTGGCGGTGAGGTCCACGTCCACCCCCGCCTCTCGCAACACGCCGTCCACCTGCTGGCGGTTCGTTTCGTGGGTGGCCAGGCTCTCCTCCACGGCGCGGGCAACGCTGCGGGGTGTAATGTGGTGCTCGGCGTTGTAGGCAAGCTGTCGTTGGCGACGATACTCGGTTACCGCAAGAAACCGCTTGATGCTGTCGGTCTGCACGTCCGCATAGAGAATGACCTCTCCATTCAAGTGCCGCGCCGCGCGACCGGCGGTCTGAATCAAACTCGTTTCGCTGCGGAGAAAACCTTCCTTGTCCGCATCCAAAATCGCCACGAGCGAAACCTCGGGTAGATCAAGCCCTTCCCGCAACAGATTGATGCCGACCAGCACGTCGAACTCGCCTTTGCGCAACGCGCGCAATATCTCCACGCGCTCGATGGCATCAATCTCACTGTGGAGATAGCGCACGCTGACGCCGATGTCGCGCAGGTAATCCGTCAGTTCCTCGGCGGTGCGCTTGGTGAGTGTGGTGACAAGCACGCGTTCCTTCCGGTCGGCACGCCGGCGACATTCCTCGATCAGATCGTCAATCTGCCCCTTGAGCGGCTTGAGGGTGACCTTCGGGTCAACGAGACCCGTCGGGCGGACGACGAGTTCGACCACGCCGGGCGCCGTAGCGCCCTCGGCGCGCGGAAGCGCGCCCGGCGGAACGGGAGTTCCCGACGCCGCCGCACTTGTCCGCGCCCAACCCAGCTCGCGCGACGCCGGGGTGGCGCTCACGTAGATCGTCTGGGTCTGGAGGCCTTGAAACTCCAAAAAATTCAGCGGGCGATTGTCCAGGGCGCTCGGCAGCCGGAAGCCATGCTCGACCAAAACCGTCTTGCGCGAGCGGTCGCCCTCCGACATCCCGCCGATCTGCGAGACCGTCACGTGCGACTCGTCCAACACGAGCAGGAAATCGTTGGGGAAGAAATCAATGATGGTCGCGGGCCGCGAGCCGGGCGCGCGATTGGCGATGTGCCGCGAGTAATTCTCGATGCCGGAGCAGAAGCCCATCTCTTCCATCATTTCCAGATCGTACTCCGTGCGCATCTTGATCCGCTGGGCTTCCAGCAACTTGCCCTCCCGCTCAAACTCCGCGATCCGTTGCCCGAGTTCCTCGCGGATGGACAGGATGGCCCGCTTCATCTTGTCGTTCGTGGTGACAAATTGCTTTGCCGGAAAGATCATCGTGTTCGCGGGCGTCTCGAGTTTCTCGCCCGTGAGTGGTTCGAAACGTGTGATGCGTTCGATTTCGTCGCCGAAGAATTCCACGCGCAGGGCGTCCTCGCGTCCGGCTGGGCAGAGTTCGATAGTGTCGCCCCGCACGCGAAACTGGCCGCGTTCGAACGTGATGTCGTTCCGGTTGTATTGCAGGTCCACGAGCCGGGCGAGGAATTGCTCGCGCGTAATGGCCTGCCCGGCGAACACCGGGATCACCATCTGTTCGTAATCCTCCTTGCTGCCCGTGCCGTAAATGCACGACACACTTGCCACCACAATCACGTCGCGCCGGGCAAACAGGCTGCTCATCGTCGAGAGCCGCATCCGCTCGATCTCATCGTTGATGCTCGAATCCTTCTCGATGAACGTGTCCGTGCGCGGGATGTAGGCCTCGGGCTGGTAGTAATCGAAATAGCTGACGAAGTATTCGACGGCGTTGCGCGGGAAGAAACTTTTGAACTCCGCGTATAATTGCGCCGCCAGCGTCTTGTTGTGCGAGATGACGAGCGTGGGTTTGTTGACGTGCTGGATGACGTTGGCAATCGTAAACGTCTTGCCCGAACCCGTGACGCCCAGCAGCACCTGATGCTTGGCGCCGGCGCGAATGCCTGCGGTCAGCTTCGCAATCGCCTGGGGTTGATCCCCGGCGGGCGCGTAGTCGGAAACAAGGTCGAATTCCACAAGACGAAGTTACGACGCAACTCACGCCTATCGCAACGCTTTCAACAGCCGCTTCGGATGAACCGGATGCACCGGCAGCAAGTCTGCGGCGTTGAACGCCAACAGCAACGCATCTGGATCCATGTCGAGCAGGTGAGCGTCGGACGTGACGAGCATGGGAATGTTGCCGAGCGAGGTCTCGGCGAGAATCAGGCCGTCGTCCCATTCCTCGTCCGGGATGAGTTTCAGGGCCGACAACCGCCGCCGGAACTGTTCCGCGATGGCCAACCCCGTGTCCGCGAGCGAAAGCGGCTGACACCGCCAGGAGCGCAACTTCTGCAATGCCTGCGTGGCCAAAGTTCTTTGCGGCTCCCCACCATGAAGGCTGAGAATGTTCAACTCCGCAGCGGCAGTGGGCGGCAGGAAAAATTCGTAACCGCGCCCCTGGAACTCATCCTTGAAATCGTGCGCGAAGTCTCTCTCCTCGGCCAGGTCGAGTAGAATATTAGCGTCCAGTGCCAGTTGTTTCTTTGGACTGGCCGCCATAAATCTTGACCATCGCCTGACGGAAATGCTCGGCGCGTTCGGTCGCCGTCATCTTGCTGGCAAGTTTGCGGGCATCGGCGGCCCAGCGCGTGCCGTTGGTCGCATCCGGGTACTCGAATTTTCTTCGCCTGCGGGTGGGCTGTGCCATACGCTTGGAAACTATCCCAAAGGCGCCGAGGGCGCAAGCGGGACACCGCCGCTGGTCAATTCGTCATCACTTGCAACCGATCACCGCCGAACACGTAGTCGGCAACAAGGTCGAACATGACCCCAAATTAGGTCGCGCGCCGGGAGAGGTCAATCGGGCCGGACGGCGTCAACTCGCGAAGAACTTTTGGATTTCCTTCACCACTTCCACGAGCCGGTCCACTTCGGCCCGCGTGTTGTAGAAATAGAAGCTCGCGCGGGCGGTGGATTCGACGCCGAGTTTGTGCATCAGCGGCTGGGTGCAATGATGGCCGCCGCGCAGGGCCACGCCGCCCTGATCGGCCAGGGTGACGACATCGTGGGCGTGAACGTCCTTGAGCAGGAAGCTGACCAGCCCGGCGCGATTCTTTGAGCCGGCCCGTGGTCCGAACAAGCGGATATTTTTTAAGGCCGCCAACTGGTCGTAGGCGTAGTTCGCGAGTTCCTGGTCGTGCCGCCAGATTTTTTCGCGCCCAATCGCATCCAGGTAATCCATGGCCGCGTGCAGGCCGATGGGGCCGGAGATGTCCGGCGTGCCGGCCTCGAAACGATGCGGCGCCGGTTTGAACGTGGTCTTGTCATAGCCCACGGTCAGGATCATTTCGCCACCGCCTTGATACGGCGGCATCCGCTCCAGGATTTCCTGCCGGCCGTACAACACGCCGATGCCGGTCGGCCCGCAAATCTTGTGACCGGAGAAAGCAAAGAAATCGCAACCTAGCGCCTGCACGTCCACGGGCGTATGACCGGCGCTTTGCGCGCCGTCCACCAGCGTGACGATGCCGAGCCGGCGCGCACGGGCGCACAGTTCAGCAACGGGATTCACGACGCCCATCGAGTTCGAGATGTGGACGAACGCGAGCAGCTTCACCGATTTGGTAAGCAGCGAATCCAGGGTGGACAAATCCAGCGTGCCCTCGTCGCCGGTGACAGGAAGGTACGCGATCTTCGCGCCGGTGCGTTGGGCGAGCAATTGCCACGGAACGATGTTGCTGTGGTGCTCGGCTTCGGTGAGCAAAATAACGTCGCCGGACTTGAGCTGGCTCGCCCCCCATGTCGCCGCCACCAGGTTGATGCTTTCGGTTGTGCCCCGGGTCCAGACGATTTCGTCAGCGCTGGCGGCGTTGATGAATTTGGCCGTGCGGGCGCGGGCCGCCTCGAACGCCAGGGTGGAACGAGTGCTCAGCTCATGGATGCCGCGATGCACATTCGCGTTGTCGCGCTCGTAGTACTGCGTAAGCGCGCCAATCACCGCGCGCGGCTTCTGCGACGTGGCGGCGTTGTCGAAATAGACCAACGGCTTGCCGTGGACCTTCTGGTCCAGAATCGGGAAGTCCCGGCGCAACGCCGACCAATCAACTGAAGTGGAATCACTCATCGGCTTTTTTTAACTGCGGACAAACACTGATGGACACGGAGACGGAATCCATTTCCTCCGTACGAACCCGTGTCCATCGTGGCCCAGTTCACATCAAGCCCAGTTGCAATTTCGCCGCCTCGGTCATCATGCCTTGATTCCACGGCGGATCCCAGACGAGTTCCACGTTGGCTTCGTCAATCGGTTCGAGTGAGATGAGTTTGTTCTGCACATCCTGCGCGAGCACCGGTCCCATGCCGCAGCCGGGCGCAGTGAGCGTCATTTTCACATCGGCTTTGTAGCTGTTCTCGCCCGCGGGCGTCAGATGGCAATCGTAAATCAAGCCCAGGTCCACAATGTTGACGGGAATTTCCGGGTCGTAACAGGTCTTGAGCGATTCCCAGACCTGCTGCTCCAACTGCTCCTGCGTGACCGGGCCGCTCACGGCGGCGGGCGCGCGAGAGGCGGCGACGGCGAGACCGAGCGCGTCGGCATCCTGGTCGGCGATGCGGAACATGTTGCCGTTGACGACGACGGTATAGCTGCCGCCGAGGGATTGAGTGATGTGGGCCTGCTCGCCTTTCATCAGGGTGACTTTCGTGCCGACGGGTACGATGGCGGCTTCCACGTCGCGGGCGAGGGTGACTGTTTCTTTGCTCATAGCTTTAACTGGTTGAATCCGACCGAAACAGTTTGCAACACCTTGGCGCGGGATGCCAGTCCAGAACTGAAGCTGGCAGGGTGCGGGGCGACTTTCAGTTTTTGCAAGCACGGGAGTGCTCGCATCAACAGCCGGCTTTAGCCGGGTGCTGGTCGGTTGCGCTCGCGAGAAACGGTTTCAACCGTTTCCCGCCGGCAAACCACACCAAGCCGTTGAAACGGCTTGGGTTCGCATCGCTCGTACCCGTCGGGCTGAAGCGCGGTGTCAAGGCAACGCCGCAAGAAAGTCAAGTGCGCCCAAGAACGTGAAGGGGGCAGCCGACCGAACGGCCGTTGCACGGAATGGCTTGTCACTGCTGCGGACTCTCACAACACTGAGGCCATGCAAACAATCTTGGTCATGGCGGTCATCGGCCCGGATCGCACGGGACTGGTGGAATCGGTGGCCCGGCTCGTGGCGGCCCATGGTGGCAACTGGCTCGAAAGCCGCATGTGCCGGCTCGGCGGAGAATTCGCGGGCATCGTGCGCGTATCCGTGCCAGCAGCACAACGACAGTCGCTGGAGGCGGCGCTGAACCAACTCGCCGGGTTGACGATCGTTGTCCGCGGCGACGAGGCAACACCTCATGCCACCCCGGCCACGCTGGTTTCGCTGGAAGTCGTTGGTCAGGACCGGCCTGGCATCGTGCGGGAGATTACGCGGGCCTTGAGTGAACAAGGCATCAACGTGGAAGAACTCGCCACGGAATGTGGCAGCGCACCGATGTCCGGAGAGCAACTGTTTCAAGCACGCGCCAAAATCCTTGTTCCGGCCGGCGTCGAACTGGATCACCTCCGCCGAACGCTCGAAAGCGTTCTGGCCGGCCTGACGCTGGAATTGTCGCGAATCAAATAGCCAACTGATCCTCTGCGACGCCCACCGATCAACCGGCTGGCGTCGCTCCGGCAATGTTCAGTCGCCTTTCACAACACGGCATGGTTCACCACAAACGCCTCCCCCACCGTCGCGGATAAGCCATCGGAAAGGATTCTCGCCTCACCGGGGGTCCACTTCAAAACCCTGCTCGCGAAATCGCTGCAGTTTGTAGATCAACGCCCGTCGGCTGATGCCCAGGGCCTTTGCGGTTTCCGTCCGGTTTTGTTGGTGCTCCCGCAACGCTTGCAGAATGGCCTGGCGCTCGATCTCTTCGAGCCGTTGCGCATCCGGCACTTCGATGATGGAGGGTTGCTCGCCTGGACCGCGCACCCGCGCCGGCAGATGTTCGGGCAGGATCATTTCGCCGCGCGACAACAGCGCCGCGCGTTCCATCGCGTTGCGCAACTCGCGGACATTTCCCGGCCACGAATAGCGTTTCAGTCCCTCCGTGACCGCCGAGGAGAAGCGCGCCTTGCCCGTCGCGAATTCCGCCACGAAGTGGCTCGCGAGCGGAAGGATGTCCTCCGGCCGCTCGCGCAACGGCGGAATGTTCAACTCCACCACATTCAGCCGGTAAAACAAATCCTCGCGAAACTCGCCCGCCTTCACCTGCTCCTCCAGATTCTTGTTGGTCGCCGCGAGGATGCGCGCGTTCGAGTGCAGTTCGCGATTCGACCCGACCCGGTTGAAGCCGCCATTCTGCGTCACCCGCAGCAGCTTCGATTGCAGGGGCGGCGACATGTCGCCGATCTCATCCAGAAAAATCGTTCCGCCATTGGCCTCCTCAAACCGCCCGATGCGTTGCGCCACCGCGCCGGTGAACGCGCCTTTCTCGTGCCCGAACAATTCGGCCTCCAGCAACGCCTCGGGAATCGCCGCGCAATTCACCTTCACCAGCGGCCCGTTCGCCCGCGCGCTCCAGGCATGGATCACGTCCGCCAACACCTCCTTGCCCACTCCGCTCTCGCCGGTGATCAACACCCGGCTCTCGGACGGCGCAATCAGCGACGCATCGTGAAACACCGCCTGCATCAACGGACTGTTCGCGACCACATTGGGCGGGAGTTGCTTGTCGGCATCGAATTTCGCCGGGCGCGTCGCGACCACTCCGGTGGCTTTCTGGACCGAGGCCAGCAGCTCATCCAGGTCAATCGGCTTGGCGAGATAATTCACCGCGCCGTCCCGCATCGCGCCCACCGCTTCCCGGATGTCCGCATACGCCGTGACCAGGAGGACCGGCAGCATCGAATTCTGTTCGCGCGCACGCTTGAGGGTTTCCAAACCGGAAATCCCGGGCATCCGTACATCCGAAATCATCATGCCGAACTCGACAGAACGCAGCTTTTCCAGCGCGGCCTCGCCGGATTCCGCCGTCACGATCTCGAAGCCCTGACTCTGGAGAAACGAGGAAAGCAGGCTGCGCTGCCCCGCGTCGTCGTCCACAATCAGGATGCGGGGCGGTTTGGAAAGCTTGCGGGTATCGGATGGCACGGTTGGACTTTAGCAACGCGACGGCTGCGGTATCAAGCGTAGCAAATCGGTGAGACTTTATGAAAAGCATATTCCCGAATAGCTTCGGCCCGGTGATGGAATTCAGAATCAGATTACGACTGTTAAATCCGTTCCTGCTTCCAATCCGCAGCCGAGCAGTGCCGCCCAGTTCGACGAGCAATTCAATGGCGGTGGGCGACGCAGCAAGTTCGATCTGCACGAAGGCGGGCGCGGGTTTGAGTTTGGCGCACCGCTGACGCCAGTTACAAAAGGTGGTGTAGTGGAGGCCGTGTTCGCGGGCGAAGGCAGCGGCAGAGAGGCCGCTGCGAACAAAGGCCGCCAGCAATCGAGCGCGCTCGGTGACGGTGGTGCGCCGGGTCCATTGGAAAGGGGTCGAAGTTTTCATCCTCGCCCGTTTGCCACCCCCCGTCGGCGCTCAACAAGGGGTCTCAAAATCACCGTTACTGAAGCATTCCAAACCACGCTCCGATGTTGACCGGAAAAACGCCCCGGCGGGCATGGCGCTGGGAGGTTCAGTCTGACATAGGTGAAAATTGCTTCGCTCCGAGAAGCTTTGGCAGCGTCTAATTTTTCTTGGCACCGCGCGTGCCTTGGTTGGCCAGACCTTTCAAATCCGCTCGTCGTCTGACCGTGATATCTTTGACGCTGCCACCCATTCGGCCTCGAAATCATCACGCCAGGTTTGCAGGACATCATAAAACACATCTGCTTCAAGCCATACATCCCTCAAAGTTGCCAGATCATGACGGTAGCCGCAGTTCTCTCTTGGAGACCGATCGGCGATGAGGCGCACGCGAGTCCCAATGTCGAAGTGCAATACGTCGCTGCCATCATCAAATGCCTCGCTGCAAGCCCAATGCCACCCACAACGGCTCGAATAAACAAAATGTCTGAAGCGCTCCTTCGAGAGACCAAAGAACGGCCTATTTTCTGAATCGGGAGCATATACGGCCGTGCCGATTGCATCCACTATGTCACCTGCATTTGGCTCAGATGCGAAAGGAGCAATATGCTTGCCCCGATCAGCAATCCTACGTCCGGCCTCATGGAACGCACTGCCCAGCAATGTCGCGTCAGGTTCCCGCACACCATAATTCAGGCCGCCTATGTGAAGCACAAAGTAGCCAACTGCACAAAAGTTAGGTCGCTCATACGCCTGAGTGATGTCAGATTCGATGGCAAAGTTAGATATATCACCAATAACCATAGTCATTTCAGCCGTTTTAGTGTATCGCGAGATGGCATCTTGTTGGGATGTAAACCACGGCCTGAAGTTGATCCGGCCCAATGAAATGTTCCGTCGTTACCATCCATAAAACGATGAATTGCTCCATCGGCGTCTTTGGCATATCGAGAACCATTCTCGTCGAGAATAGATTTATCGAAAAGTTCCGCCACATTCTTTGGCTCCGGACTTTCCGAATTGCGATGATGTTTTGGATTAGAGACGAGTTTGCACGGCTTCCTTTCAACCGGCCGGCCATTTTTGTCCCGGACGATGTCGCCGTTGGCATCGCGGATATTGCCCTCCTGATCTACGTACTCGCCCGGGTTTAGAAGCACGCCGGGTATGGGAACGGTGATGGAATTCGGAATCGGATTGCCGCCGTGAACATTGGGATACAGAACCGGGCTTGGGGGTGTGGTCTCTACTAGATACCAAACTGCGGCCGCACCCCCAGCAGCAAGTGCACCCGCCACCACTCCGGCACCTACACCTGTAGCTGAAATCCCAACGGTTGCACCAGCGCCGCTGACCGTCAGCACGGTTGCCGAACCAGCCCCGGTTGAGCCTGTCCCGACTGTCGTTGCAACCCCGAGGAGTGTGCCGGTCACCGGGTCAAGCCCGTCACGATCAACGTAGCTGAGAGGGTTGTTGCCGACGAACTGGTAGAGATTGATGCCGCCTGCCTCACGAATTGGATCTTGGTGCAACCAGCGTTGCAGGTCGGTGGAGTAGCGCCGATAGCCGAAGTCATAGTCGCCGGTGAGCAGGTCCACGGGCTTGCTGGAAAACCGCATCACGTTGCGCGGGGCCACCGGACCCCACATCCCAAGCAACCGTCCAAACGGATCGTAGAGGTAACGGCCTTCGAGGGTTTGTTGGGCGTCCACCAGAGCGGTGACGTTGCCCATTCCATCCGCGTGGTAAAACACAGAGCCTTGGTTGTCCGTGCGTGCCAACAACCCGCCGATGCCGCCGGCTCCGGCAAGACTTCCACTCAGGTCGAGTCCCCGGGTGTAGGTCACCAGCGAATGGTTATTCGTGTCGCGTTCTTGAATGGGCAGCAGGCCATCCCACACCAAGCGCACTTCTTTGGTCAGCACCCACGCGCTGCTTTGCCAGGTGTAGTCACGGGTGATGCGGCGCCGGGAGAGGCCGTCATAAAGATGCTCGCTCTTCCATGCGCCTGCCACGTAGTTGGTGACGAGTCGATTCGCGTCGTCGTACGCGTAAATGATCGGGCCATTGGTGCGGAGATTACCGTTGAGATCGTAGGCGAACGTGTTCGTCGCGGGCAGGTTCACGCTGATCGTGTTGGTGCCGTTGAGGCCGAGGCTCGTCTTCGCGATGACGGTGAAGGTGTTCGTGCCGTTGGTCAGCGTGAAGCCGTCTTTGGCAAAGGTCGCGTCCGCATAACGCGTGGCCGCAAGTGTGTTCACCGTGACGTTGGTCGCGGTCAGGCTGGCGTTGCCGGAGACTGTGAAGGTGTTCGCGCGCGTGGCGGTGGTGAGCTGGTTGAGCGAGACCGTGTTGAAGGTCTGAAGAAATCCGTTGTTGGTTCTGAAATTCAAATTCCCCGCCGGGTCGAAGTCCCAACCCGATTGCTCGTTGAGCCGGGATGATCCGCCGGATTCCTTGCCCACAGCGGTAATCAACTGGCTGATGGCGTCGTAACTGTAGTCCACATAGCTACCATCGGCGCGGGTTTGTTTGGTGCGCTCGTTGCCCACATTGTATTGATAGGCATGCGCGTTGAGGACTCCTCCACCGCTGTTCTTTAACAACGTGCTCGTGAGCCGGGCCAAGCCGTCAAACGTGTTCGTGATGTAACTCCCGCCGGGCAGCGTGAGTTGCGCGATGAGCGGGGAAGGCTGGGAGGAATAATGGTAAACGAACGCGCCCGCCGTGGAAGTCACGTTGGTCAAACGCCGCGCGGCATCGTAAGCATACGTCTGGTTGAAGGTTGAGAGTGGCGAGTTGAGCGAAAGCGTCGTTCGTTGCCGGTTGGCGTAGCCCAAACTCACGGTGTCATTGGGCCACGGGCCGTCCTCGTTGGCGAGGGCGCCGTCGAATGCACCAAAGTTGGTGTAGCTATAGCTGTTCGTGAACTGGCCGGTGGTGATCAGGTTCGTCAGGCGGTTGAGCGCGTCGTAGCCGAGGGCCACGTCGGGGCTGACGGGATAATTCACGTTTGTCAGGTTGCCCGCGTCATCGTAGCTGTAGGTCGTCAAGCCCTTGGCCGGAGTCCAGTGCGCGGTCAAACGCCAGTTGGCATCGTAACCGTTGGTGGCAACGAGCGTGCCCACGTCATTTGTCCTGGCGGTCATCAGGCCGAACACATCGTAAGCCCACGAGGTTTTCTGGTTTTTGCCATCCGACAAAGTCAGCAAATCTCCGGCGGGGTTGTAACTGGCTTGCACTATTTCCTGGTTCGCATTCGTCACCGCCGTCAACCGGCGGAAGGCATCGCGCCCGTAGAGGGTGGCGAACCCGAGTTGATTCGTGTAGGCCATCAGCCCGCGTGTGGAATAAGCAAACTTCTCCACGCCGCCATCCGGAAAGCCGCGCGTGAGGAGGCGATCCAGATTATCAAACACGTTGGTCACGGAAACCCCGGCAGCGCTGACGACATTCGTGGCGCGGTCGCGATGATCATAGGTGGTGGCGAACGCGCGTCCGTAGGCGTTGCTGATGGCGGTCAACAATCCTTGATTGTTGTAGGTGAACCGGGTGCTCGTGCCCGCGCTATCCAGGACGTTGGTGACTTGCCCCAGCGCGTTGTATTGGTAGGTAACGAGCGACCCGTTGGTGGCGCTTTCCGTCGTCAAGCGCCCGGCGTAGTCGTGGTCAAAGAGCGTCACATGACCCAGCGCGTTGGTCACGGAGTAGAGACTGCCGCAATCGCAGTAGCCGAAGAAGTTGGTGCGACCGAGTTCGTCGCTGCCCGAAGTGAGTTGTTGCAGGCTGTTGTAGGTGAAATAACGCCAGTGCCCGAGTCGGTCCTTGGTCGCCACAAGATCAAGCTTGTCAAAGCGGTTGGAGAGATACGTGTTGTCCGGGAAGGCCAGGCTGGTCAGGCGCTGCAGTCCGTCCCAGGTGCAGGTGACAGTCAGGCCGCGCGGATCGGTGTACGTGTGGACGAGTCCGTTCGTGTAGGTGAAGGAGCGCACCCGGTTGCCGGGCGCGCCGCTGGTGTAGGCGCCGGTGTAATCCACGATTTGCTGAATCCAGTTCTGATAGGTGCCGCTGGTGAAAAAGAAATTCGTGGTGAGCAAACCGGAAGGCCGTTTGATGGCCGTCTGGCGCGCGGGCGGGGTCAGACTGGTGTAGAGGTTCGTGGTGATTTCACCGACCGCGTTGGTAAAATAGAGCAGATCATTGCCGCCGTTGAGCGTGTAGCCGGCCCGCAGTAAGAAGGTAGAAGAACCATTCTCCCGGACGGATGCCTCGGTTTTCACCTGGTTGAAACTACCGGCGAATTTCGCGTCGTTGGTGCGATACAAGAGGTTCGCCCCGACTGAATAGGTGCTGATGATGTTGGTGGCGTTGCCAAAATCGTCCCGTTCCTGCCGGACAAACCAGGAAGCGCCGCCCGGCAAAATGCGCGCTACGAACCGCGGTTCGGGATTGTCGCCCTGATGATCCGAATCGCTTTGGCCAGCGTAGTCATACCACGTCATCTGGCCTGCGGTGGTGCCATCCGGGCTGGGCTCGCGGAGCATGGAGAGCGTGTCGCTGACCGCCGCGCCATTCGCACCGACCGTTCCCAGCCAGTGCTTCAGGCGGGCCAGTTGATAATCGGTGGTGCTGAGGTTGACGTAATTCGTTTTGCCCGCTGCTGACAGCGCCGCGTATTGCTGACGCCCCCAGTGAAAGCTGTTGCGGTAGTAGAGCCAATCGCTGGCAAACGCATTGCTGAACACGCCGGTATTCGGCAGCGGAAAACCCGCCGGGAGCAAGTCCGTCCCGGAGGAAGCGTTCAGCTTCGTCCCGTCATCGCGGTAGAGATACAACTGCTTGCTTCCGTTGGGTTCGGTGATTTCCACCGAGCGGTTGATGAGGTTGGTGCCGCCCAACGCCACCCACCGGTTGGTGTTGAACGGGTCCTGAAACGGAGCGGACTGTGTGAACTTGAACGAAGTGTTGCCATACGGCGTCGCCAAGTTCGTCACGCGGCCGGAGTTGTCATACGTCAGGCCACTGGCGTTGGTCGCCGTGTCCACGATGTTGGTCAGATGTCCGGCGGCATCGTATTGGAACTGCGCCACCCGGCCATACGGGTCTTGAATGGAGGTCACCAGATTGGTGATCGTGTGCGCGTAATTGAGAAAGTTGGTTTTCCCGTCGCAATCAATGACCTCCTTGACGATGCGATGTCCGCCGTCATTGGGCCCGCTCTCGTAATAGCGGAACTCCGTGAGAAAGCGGTGCCGGTCGTAGGAGTAAGTCAGCAAGTAGCGGTCGGGGTCAGCCAGGCCGGTGGCGATTTTACGACGATACTCGTCCCGTGAACCGTCGGGGTGCTCGATGCGGAAACCGTCGGTGACATCCTGGCCGCCCGGGCCCGGATGATGCAGACGCAGAATCAACATGCGCGTCTTGAAATCCATCGGTGCGGCGGCGGAGAACACAAACTCGGCCCCTTGAGACTTCAGCACATAAACCCCGCCCTGATCCTCAACGTAACCAAACCACGCACTGGCCCAATTCGTCCCCAGGCTGGAAAACCCGCGGTCCGTCAGCTTGCTACGCTGCTTGTAGGACAAGTCAAAGGCGACGGTTCCACGAGACGTTTGGTACGACCAAGGCTGATCGTGCAGCCAGAGCGAGAGATAGGGTTCTGAAACCCGCCACCGTACCAGGCCAACGGCTGAGTCTAGGCACGGGCCGCAAGCCTCTCCGCCGAAACCGTCTTGATTGGGCTGGCACGGACCGTCGTAGGCATCGTTGATGTCATTGGGCCAGCCGTTGGTACCTACATGCGCCTCGACCGGACCAACCACCACCGCCAAACACAAAACGACCAACCCAAGAACCTTGGCCAAACCCGCCTCGGTGTTTTTCACAACCAGCATCCGCGATGGCGGGTTCATGGCAATGGGGAAGCCTCCTTGGGCGCGGCAATAAATATCTTCAAGCCATCCGCCACATGCGGGTCGGTAGCGCCGAAGAACTCCTGCAAGTTGGTCAGCCCATCATCATCCGGATCGCCCCCGGCGTTATTGTTGGCTACCGGATCAAATCCAGATTGAACTTCCCAGCCGTCAGGCAATCCGTCGCCATCCGTGTCCGGATTGTTCGGGTCAGTCTTGGAAGCCAGTTTCTCATAGGCATCCGTCAGCCCGTCGCCATCCGAATCTAGTGACGTGCCGAGCAGGTAGAATGTCTGGCCGGTCGGCTGATTCGTGTATTGATACGTCGAACAACTCGGCCCGCGCTCCAGCCACGTCCAGTTGGCAGCCGTGAGGCTGGGACCGGAAAAATTGGTGGTCGAGAAAATGTCCGCCGGCCCGTTCGTCCCTTGCACGTCAAACGTCACCGTCCAACCCTGATTCGTCACCCACACCGAAATCACATTGGTGATGTAGAGCGGCGAGTTGGTAATGCACTCCGCCGTTGGCCCGCTCAACCGCAGCATCTGAACTCCCCCGCCCGATTCCTCCAACTCCTTTGCCTTCGCCGCCATCACCGCTTTCCACTTCTCCGCCAGTTCCAGCCGGTAGGCCATCTCCGCCTCAGTGACCGGCCCGAGCGCCGCAATGTCCCGGAACGCCAGATGATGAAACGCCAGCTTCAACGGGCGCGCAAAGCAGAACACCTCGTCAAACTCGCCACCCGCTGACCACTCGCCGGACAGCGAACTGCCAATCACCAATCGCGCCACCTTCGCCGGCACCGCCAACGTCCCTGCGCCCTTGGTCACTACTTCTCCATCTAAGACGAGTTCCGTTCCGTCCGGGCCATAATTCAACACAACCTGATGCCAGACGCCCGCCGCCCACGTGATCTTGGCCTCCAGCAAAACCTCCTTGCCATCCGACCCCACCAACGCCAGTGCCGTCCCCGCCGGATTCACCTGCAATGACCACAGCACTGCCGCTTGCGCCCCGTCCGCCACCGCAAATTCCAGCAACGTCGTTGATTGCCCGGGCGACTGGCCTTTAGCCACCGAGGTACTGGCCCAGTACGGTTGGAACCAGAACCGGACCGCCCCGTTCCCGGTCGCGACCTGCTCCCACCCCGCCTCGTTCAAACCGGCAATGACGAAAGGCGACACCACACCCACTCGCTCCAACGCATAACCCGACCACGATTCCCGCAACGTGCCGTAATTGGGAATCATCACCGCCGCATTGCTCACCCCCGCGTAATACACCTCATCAAACGACTCGGAGCGCAACGTCCGCACCAACTCCGGCAACGGCGGATACGGCGCTCGCGGCGCGGCGAAGACACTTACCGCACAGACAAGGAAGACGAAATTGATGAAACCAGGAACTAAGGACGAAGCCACGGGTTGAAGAACGCCGTTCCGAACTCGCGAGCCGGTTGCTGAGTTGCGTGTTCCGAGGATCATGCGTTGCTCGGAGTGTTATTAGTCAAAGCCAAAGCACGTTGCGAGCAGAATCTAGTCGTTAACGACATGGCGGCAATTTGCGCTTCCTGTTTCCTAACCTGCCAATGTCGGCCAGCCAGCAACACCGTCGCCTTTTGGGTGAGACAATTCGTGCCCTGCGGCTTAGATGCGGCTTAGATGCGGCTTTAGTCAGGAGCGTTTGGCAGAGCGAGCTGAACTATCCACTGTTTTTATCAGCCGCGTTGAGCGCGGGAAAGAATCCCCCTCGGTCGATTCACTCATGAAGATTGCGGAAGCCATGAAAGTGCGCGTCCGTGATTTAGTTGCGAGCATTTGATCGCGATCCTATTCAACGGCCCATCATGCCGGGCAGCGCACCGCCCATCCGACCCATCAGCTTCTGAAATTTGCCCATCTTCTTCATCATCTGCTGCATCTGGCCGAACTTGTTGAGCATGGTGTTCAACTCGGTGACCGTCACGCCGCTCCCGGCCGCAATGCGGCGACGGCGGCTGGCATTCAAGATCTGCGGGCTGAGTCGTTCCTTGGGCGTCATGCCGCAGATCATCGCCTCCATGCGCTTGAATTCCGTTTCCTGCTTCGACATGTCCTGCCCCTGCATCGCCTGCGCGCCGCCGGGGAGCAGCTTCACGAGATTCTCCAGCGGGCCGAGCTTCTTCATCTGGCGCAATTGTTCGAGGAAGTCTTCCAGCGTGAACTGACCCTTGCGCATCTTTTCTTCCATGCGCCGCAGATCGTCCTCGTTCACCGCTTCCGCGGCCTTCTCGACCAGACTCACGACGTCGCCCATGCCCAGGATGCGCGAGGCCATGCGCTCGGGATGAAACGGCTCAAAGTCGTCGAGCTTCTCGCCCAGGCCCATGAACTTGATGGGCTTGCCGGTCACGGCCTTCAAGCTCAGCGCCGCGCCGCCGCGCGCGTCACCATCGAGCTTGGTCAGAATGGAGCCGGTGATGTTCAGCGCCTGGTCGAAGTGCGTGGCGACGTTCACGGCTTCCTGGCCGGTGGCGGCGTCGAGGACGAGGAGGATTTCCTGCGGCTTGACGAGATCACGCAACCGGACGAGTTCCTGCACGAGCGGTTCGTCAATTTGCAACCGGCCCGCCGTGTCGAAGATGAGCGTGTTGCGATTGTTCGCCTTGGCGAAGGCCAGGGCTTCCCGCGCGATCTTCAAGACGTCTTTTTCGCCGCGCTGGAGGAAGACCGGAATCTCGAGTTGTTTGCCCAGGACTTCGAGTTGGTCCATCGCCGCCGGACGGTACACGTCCGCGGCCACGAGCAATGGTTGCCGGCCCTGCTTGAGGATGAGCCGGGCCAGTTTGCCGGAGGACGTGGTTTTGCCCGCGCCGTGCAAGCCCACCATCAGGATGGAACTCGGCTGCGCGGTGAGCCGGAGGCCGGCGTTTTGGGAGCCCAGCAATTCGGTCAACTCGTCCGCGATGATTTTGACGATCTGCTGGCCGGGCTGGACGCTTTGGATGACTTCGACCCCCACGGACTTGGCTTTGACGCGCTCGATAAAATCGCGGGCCACCTTGAAATTCACGTCGGCTTCGAGCAGGGCCTGGCGCACCTCGCGCAGGGCGTCAGCGACGTTGCTCTCGGAAATTTTGCCGAGGCCGCGCAGATTGCGGAAGGCGTTCTGGAGTTTGCCGCTTAACGAGTCGAACATCGGGTCAAACTAGCAAGTGGGCGCGGATTGACAAGGCTGGCGCGGTCTGGCTTAATCTGCGGCCCGCGTCAAGCGGTCGGTAGGTTACCCAAGTGGCCAACGGGGGCAGACTGTAAATCTGCTGGCTTACGCCTTCGATGGTTCGAATCCATCACCTACCACCACCTTCAAAAACACATGAATAAAATTTCGCGCGCACTGCTTTCCGTTTCCGACAAAAACGGACTGATTCCCCTGGCCCAGACCCTCGCGGCGGCCGGGGTGGAACTGCTTTCCACCGGCGGCACGGCCCGGGCGCTCCGGGACGCCGGCCTGACTGTGAAAGACGTGAGCGAGCACACCGGGTTTCCGGAAATGCTGGACGGCCGTGTGAAGACCCTGCACCCGAAAGTCCACGGCGGGTTGCTGTACATTCGAGGCAATGCCCAGCACGAAGCGGCGGTGAAACAACACGGCCTCGCGCCCATTGATCTGGTGGTGGTGAATCTCTACCCGTTCGAAGCGACGGTGGTGAAACCGAACGTCTCGCTGCACGACGCGATTGAGAACATTGACATCGGCGGACCTTCGATGCTGCGCAGCGCAGCCAAGAACCACGACAGCGTGACGGTCATCGTGGACCCGGCGGACTACGCGCTGGTGGCCGAGCAGATCCAGGCGACCGGCAACACCACGCTGGAACTCCGCCGCACGCTGGCGGCCAAGGTCTATGCCCGCACCGCCGCTTACGATGCGGCCATCGCGGCGCACCTGCAGAGAGAATTCGCCACCGACAAACAAGCCCTGCCGGCGACGCTCACGATCTCCGCGCCATTGGCGCAATCCCTGCGCTACGGCGAGAACCCGCATCAAAAGGCCGCGCTTTACGGAAAATTCGGCGAGTTCTTCACGCAACTGCACGGCAAGGAACTTTCCTACAACAACATTCTCGACCTCACGGCAGCGGCGGCGTTGATTGCCGAGTTTGAAGGGGAGCAGCCGACGCTGGCGATTCTCAAGCACACGAACCCTTGCGGTGTGGGGCAAGGGATCAATCTCCGCGAGGCGTGGGACAAGGCATTCGCCACCGACAAACAAGCGCCGTTCGGCGGCATCATCGCCGTCAACCGGCCACTGGATGCCGCGTGCGCGGAGGCCATCGCGGAGATCTTTAGCGAAGTCATTGTCGCCCCGGACTTCACGCCCGAGGCCCTGGCGATTTTGCGGAAGAAAAAAAACCTGCGTCTGCTCAAGGTTTTGAAATCTCCGCTGGCGGGCGCGGCTCGTGATCTGCGAAGCGTGGGAGCAAATTCTTTTCTCGTTCAGGAACGCGATCTCAAGCTAACGCGGGCGGCGGACTTGAAGATCGTCACCCAACGCCAACCGAGCGAAGCCGAGTTGCAGGCGATGTTGTTCGGTTGGCGCGTGGTGAAGCATCTGAAGTCCAACGCCATCGTCTATGTCGGCGCGGATCGCACGCTGGGGGTGGGCGCGGGCCAGATGAGCCGAGTGGATGCGAGCCGCATCGCCGTGTGGAAAGCGGGCGAAGCCAGGTTGCCGCTCCAGGGCAGCGCGGTTTGCAGTGATGCATTCTTCCCATTCCCCGATGGCTTGCTTACCGCCGCCGATGCGGGCGCGACCGCAGCGATCCAACCGGGCGGTTCCGTGAAGGACGCCGAAGTCATCGCCGCCGCCGACCAACGCGGCTTGGCGATGGCGTTCACGGGCATCCGGCATTTCCGACACTGACTATTGCAACAACCAGTAGATGAGCGCGACCTGGCTGAGACCAACGCCGGCGATGAGAGTCCAGACAAACCATTCGCGCAGGCGCAAACTGCGTTGCCGGGTTTCGCCCAGACGGAAACAGAGTTTGGCCGAGCCGGCGGTGATGAGGTCGCCATTACGCAGGCGCGCGGTCTGAACGGGCGCCTGATTCACGGTGACAATCGCGCCCGGATGCGCGGTGAGCAGGAACCCCTCGGCGCGATCCAACGCCAGGGCAAAGTGTTTGTCCCACACGCCGTCGTCCGTCAGTTGTAAATCATTGGCGTCGGCGCGCCCAACGTGGACAGGAAAACGGCGGGCGTTCCACAAAACGCCCGCCTGTCGTCCGGAAAGAATTTGCAGTTGGATCACCGGAGGATGTCGCGCCAGTCTCGCTGCGGGACATGGATCTTGTCACCGGGAAAGACTTGCAGATCCAGGCTCGGATCCTTGGCCGCTTTGGCGCAATCAAGCGTGATCGTTTTGCCATCCGCGCGGGTCAGCTCGACGCGCGTCTTGGCCGCAAAGTCGGTGAAGTCGCCAGCGGATTGAATGGCTTTGGTAACGGTCGTAATGCCGAGATAAGCCTGCCGGCCGGGTTGTCGCACCTGTCCACCCACATAGTAAACGCGTTGCTCGCCGGTGACGGTAACCGTCAGGCGCACGTAGTAGTCGGGGACGTAGCGGTCGTGAATCTCCTTTTGCAAGTCGCCCGTGGTTTTGCCGGCCGCTTGAACGGCTCCGATCAGCGGCAGGGTGATGGTACCGTCGTCTTTGATGCGTTCTTCGTGCGACGGGATCTGTTCGATGGTGCCGGAGAACTTGACGGTGACGAGGTCGCCAACGGCAAGCACTGCGCCTTCTTCGGTGAGGGTGGTCAGGCTGGTCTTGACCGCAGCGTTGGTCGCCCCTGGCTCACTCACCGGAGCCGTCGTTGGCTGGCCGGGGAGGGGAGAAAATTTGGCCTGCTGGTCACTGCTTGGAGAAGGAGTCGTGCAGCCGGCCGCCAGCCAGCCGGTCACGCATACCAGCGCCAGCCATTGGAACATCCGTTCAGTCCGCTGCCAGAATTGTTTCTTCATGAACCTTGTATCAACTGACACTGCGCTCAGTATTTTTGTTTGATCTCCGGCCCGGATTTTTCCGATCCGGGACCGCCCGCAGACGGTTCGGATTCCTCGTTCTTGGCGTAGTAATCGTGGTAGTAGCCGCTGTAGTAGTAATAGCTTTCGTCCTGGGACATGTTGATGTTGTTGAGGACGATGCCGACGAGGTTGCCGCCGACCTTCTCGATCAACTGCTTGGCCCGGATGTTCATCGGCTGCGGGTAGCGGCGGTATTGGATGACCTGAACCGTGATGTCCACTTCGCTGGCCAGGATGGACGCATCACTCACGCCCATGATCGGCGGCGAATCGAAGAAGACGAAATCGTAGCGCTGCTTGAGGTCGCCGATGAGTTCCTTCATCTGGCTGGAACTCAGGATGCCCAGGGAACTGCTGGGGAGCTTGCCGCTGGCCAGGAAGTCGAGGGTGGGCTGGTTCGTCCGCTGGATGACTTCGTCGAGGGAGTTCTGCTTGAGCAGATAATTGGTCAACCCAAGATTATTCGTCAGGCGCAGCAGTTTGTGCAGGGTCGGACGGCGCAAGTCGGAGTCCACCACCACCACCCGCTGGCCGCTCTGGGCGAACACGGTGGCGAGGTTGAGGACGGTGGTGGATTTACCTTCGCCGGCGCCCGCGCTGACGACCGCCACGGTGTTCAGCTTGTCATCCTTGCGCGCAAACATGAGATTGGTGCGCAAGACCCGGTACGCTTCAGCGTGCGGGCTCTCCGCTCCTTCCTCGATGAGGTAACCGACATTCTGTGGGATGACTCCCAGGACGGGCGATTGCAGGGAGCGCTCGACATCGTCAATGGTCTTGACGCTGGTGTCGAGATATTCGATGAAGAACGCGAGGCCGACGCCGACCACCAGCCCGATGACCACGCCCAGGATGATGTTCAATGGTTTGTTCGGACGCACGGGTTTGATCCCGGGGAGGGCGCGTTCCATGATTTCCACCTGGCCGACGCGCGGCAGGGCACGATCAATTTCCTCGAGTTTTATCTTCCGGTCCAACAAGCGGCGGAAATCAATCATGTCATCCAGCTTGCGTTTCTGGTCGTAGTACGGGCGGCTTTCAGTGAGCTTGGCCTGGTCAAGTTTTCGTGCGGTTTCCACGGAATCCGTCAGACTGTCTAGTTCCGCCTTGGCTGTGGCCAGTTGGGTTTCCAAACCCTGCATGATGCCCTCAACCCGTGCGTCAATCTTCTCATTCAACAATTTCCGCTGTTCTTGGATGCGGATGTACTCCGGATGTTTTGGGCTGATGTCGTTCCCCAAGGAGGTAAATTTCTGGTCGGCGGCATTAAGCTCATTGATCAATTCATTCAGGGTCGGGTCCATCGGCAGGCCGGACATGGTCGGCAGCACTTCCCGCAACTGTTTTTTGTCGAGCGCCTTCAACTGTTCGTATTGTTTTTTTCGCCCGTTGTAGATGACTTCGCGATCAAGCTTGGCGGCGTTGTAGCGTCGGTAGTCCTCATTTTCCACCTGTTGCTGCGGGGCGGAACCCAGGGCGTCGGAGTCCGAGATGTGGAGCTTGACGCGCAGGTCAGCCAGTTCCTTTTTGGCTTTCTCAATGGCCGTGTCCTGCTCCCTGGCCTGCTTGTTCAAGGACTCGATTCCTCCGGTGACCAGTTCACCCCCTTTTTCGAGCCGCCACTTTTGATAGACTTCGGCGATGGTATTTGCCAACTCCGCCGCCTCTCTCGGATCCTCGCTGAAGACCTGGATGTCAATCAGCGTGGTGTTGCGCACCGGGCGCAAATTCAAACGACTACGGAGCAGGCGCAAAGTTTCGGGCGTTTTTAGCTTGGTGCCGTCGTAGTACTTCCGCCCCCAAACCTCATTCAGATTGAGGGCGTCAATAACATTGTCCAAAATCGCGGCCGACTGGATGATTTCAAATTCGGTCTGGATGAAATAGGGGTCGTAGGGCGTGTAGCGGAGCCCACTTCCGCCGGTGAGTTCCTGAATGTCCGACTTGTCCCGCTCAACCTTGATGCGGGCGGTGCTGGCGAAGGATTCCGGCAGGATGAACGTGACGAGCGTGGCGGTGATGACCACGAGCAGAAACACCGCAATGATGACGGTCTTGCGAATGCGGATAATCCGCCAGTAATCCAGGAAGTGAAGTCTCGATTCCTGTTGCGGTTGAAGTTTCAGCGGATCCATAGTTCAAAAAAAAAGGGGCCAGTATGTACGACCCAGCCCCAAACCCTGACCGGACACATCCTCAATTCAATACGACCCGGTCACACCCAGGTAAACCCGATTGCGATCATAGGATTGTCCTGCGATATCGGAATTGTTGTTGTCATAGTTGTAGCCCACATGGGCCGAAATGTTCTTGGTAAACTCGTAGGCCAGATCGAAGCCGAGTTCGTAGAAGACATACCCCTGGCCATCCACGGACGGGCCGCCGCCGTTGTAAGTCGCGTTTTGCACGGTCGCCCTGAAGGTGCTGACGAGGTGAGCGATGAGTTCGTGCGTCAGGCTGCCGTAAAACAGGGTTGAATCCTGGTCGCGGATGTAATCGGTACCCATTTGTTGTCCGGCGTAATTCGCGGCGCTCAGAGTGTAGAGTAAGCCGATGTCAAAGGTCGTCGTGGTCTGGAATTGATATTTCAAATCGGCCATGACATAGGGCGTCCAGTTATTCTGAGCCGTCGGATCGCCGTAGTAATCGGAATAAGTCGCACCGCCCTTGAGCAGGCCGGACAGGTTGGGAGTAAACGTCTGCTGAGCGCCGGCGTAAACGGTATGACTGCGACGATTCTTGTTGTCGCTGTAAATGGCCTGCCCGGTGTTCAGGGTCAGGATCTGTTGATCCGCAGTATAGACCGACTGGCCGTAGGTGTAGCCCAGGATGCCGGTGGTCTGCGGGTTTAGTTTCCACTCGCTGTCCAAAACGACCTGGTTGTCCACGCGGTTGAGCAAGCCGGCGTTGCTGGCCGAGGCGAAAATTGGTGTAGGAAACGCGGGAATGTAGGTCGCCTGGTCGTCCTCGTAGTTGTAGTAAGCGTTGTTGTAGCTCGCTCGCAATCCCAGGAGTTCGGTGGCCACGTAGTTGAAACCGATGCTCCCGTAATTCACGATGTTGTCGCCCGAAACCACCTGCGCCGTGGAGAGCGGCAGGTTCGCCGCCCGCAGTTGATCCGGCTCCTGACCCAGCACGAACGAATCCGTCACATTCATGCTCAAGCGGGGATTGAACGTGTGCGCCAAACCGAGATTGGCGGTCTGCGTCAACGTCCACTTGCCATTCTGGTTGAGCGGCTGCTGCTCATAATACTTCGCCGAGAGCAGGTAGCCGAGGTTGAAGGATGTCTGCTCCCCGGCCAGACCGAAGTGCAACTCGGGCGCAATCTCGTAGCCCCATGAAGACTGCCCATTTTCGATGGTATCAATGTTGGAGTCGTAGAAGCCGCGCAAGGACGCGGCCACGCTCCATGGCTTGGTAGCCTGCATGTCGTTGAGGGCGGAGGACTCGACGGCATGGAGCGCGGAGGTCCCGAGCGCGATGAAACCCAGAGAGACGGCAAATTTGTTCATAAATAAAGTTATCCGATTATTTTTGAATCCAGAGACGACGTTTGCTCAGAGGTTTATACGGACTCACCAAAAACTGTCAAACAAATGTTGCGTCTTTTTTTTGCCCGCGACTGGTCCGCTGGTCATTCTGGATTCGCGCTACTGCAACGGATCAGTTTGGATGCTCAAGAGAAAGACAGCGCGACCGGCCATTTGTTCAAGATAAATTCACCGGTCCGTCACCTACCGTTCTGGTTGCGGACAGCACCCAAACACTATGTTCAAGCAAATCACAGACCCGGAATCACCAAACTTTGCCCCACGCGCAATTTTCGCGGATTCAGGCCCGGGTTCACCGAATACAGCGCATCCAGTTTGATGTGATAGCGGCGGGCGATGGCCGTGGGCGTTTCACCCGCCTGAACTCGGTGCGTGCGAGTGGAAGCCCTAACCTGTGCGGATTGTGTCGGAATGGAAGCAGTGCCACCGGTTCGCGCGCGCGTCGCGATCGTATTCCCGCCCGTGGCAGGCTCAACCGCCCGGGCCTCGGTGAGGCCGCCGGGCAATTTTACGGCGGAGGCCAGCCGCAAGCGATCCAGCTCATCGCGCAGTTGCCTGTTTTCGGCCGCCATCCGCTCCAACTGACGTTGCAAATCGAGGGACGGTGGCAAAGGCAGGACCGCTTTGGCCAACTGCTCTTTCAGCCGGACAATCTGCCCCTGGACCGTCTGGAGGTTGTCGGCATGGGGACGCAACTGCAGAAATTTCTGGTAGTGATAAATGGCCGCCGCCGGGTCGGCCGCTTGTTCCGCGTAGAGGATGCCGAGTTCAAAGTGCGCCGCCGCCGACCGGGGATTGGTCTCCAACGCCTGCTCAAACGCTTCGATCGCTCCCGGATAATCCCTGGCCCGCACGCGGCCGCGGCCGATGAGAAACTGCGGCTCCTTGGTTTCATCGGCCGCGCCCGGTCCCGACGGAGCACAACCCCACCAGGCAAGGCAGCAACAAATCACCAAGCCCAGACGCAGAAGTTGGTTCGACGCCATCACGCGCGAAAAATAACGGAACCTCGGTCGCGAGGCAATGCCGCGCTACCGTGCTACCGGGTGTGCGATTCGCCCGCGCGGTCACCGCCATCGCGGCTCTCAGTTCCAGATACGAAGGGATTCTTTGCCCGGTCGGCCCAGCCCAATCGCGGGACAAAGAACGGGCTGACCGTCAGATAAATCCAGCCCACGATCAGATGCGTACCAAAGACAAATCCCAACTGAACCAACCCCAGCGCGCCGGTCGCATACAAAAGAATCGCCACTGCCATCAACAGCGCCCCGGGCATCATCGCCGCTCCGGCCAGCCGCCAACTGCCGCGCCCATCCAGCTCCCGATTCGCAAAATAACCGATCAACCACACCGGCCCGCAATAGATCGTCGCCAGCACCGACCAGCTTACCAGCAACCAACCCACTACGACCGCGATCACTTCCGCCAGCAGCATCGGCCGCCATGCGCCCCAGCGCGGCGCCAGCTCCGCGCGGTTGAACGCAATGATCCAGCCCGCGGGATAGTTCATCGGCAGGTAGCCCAGCAGGGAATGAACGACCACATTGGTTCGCCCAAACTCGACCTGAAAATGCGCCAGCGAACGGACTTCACCCGAATGGGTCAGGTCCACGGCCACGGAAAGAAACTGGCCCTCGGCCAGAAGCTGCGGGGAGGCGCCGCGCCAATCCAGCCGCGCGGAACGCACTTCGCTGTCGGGCGGCAGTTGCTCAATCGCCGCGGTCACGATCGGGAAAAAATCTTCGTGCAGCAGCCCGGCGACGGTGGCCGCCACCAGCAAGGCCACAATCAATTGCACGAGCAACAGCCGCCGCCCGGTGGCATGGGCGAACGCCGCCACTCCCCGAGGGGTGACGGGCTCCCACGCGGAACTGGAGGTTGCTTTCATCGGCTTCGAGAGCAGGAAGCCCGGGCGAGAAATCCCCGCGCCGTGTCGGTCAGGCGGGTGGCGTTTCCGGGGATGCCGGCTGGCCGCCCGGCGGCGGCGGTGGCGGCGTCACGATGACCGGCACCGGATAACGCAGCTTCATCACGTCATCCACCAGCACTTCCACCATGTACGCGCCCGGAGTCTTGAATTCCACCTGGCCAAACAGCGTGACGTTGGTGGCGTGGTAGGCCGCGTCTTTCAACGCAAATTTCACTTCGCCTTTGCGGAGCACCGTCGTTTGGTCCGGCGCAATCAGGCGCACGCTTTCGGTGAACTGGCCAATGCCCGCCGTCCAGCGATTGAAGATGCTGAGCTTGTACGCCACCACCGGCAACTGCGGCACGCGGATGAAATTGATCACGCCGATCAAAAAGAAATTGCCGTTAGCCTCCTGGCGGATTTCCTCGCACATCAGCGAGCATTGCAGGTCAGGTAAAATTCGCGTCGGGGTCATGATTGGTCTCCGGGTAAAATTATTTCGTGGCCTGCTCGGCCGCGCGCACCGTGTTTTGCATCAACATCGCAATGGTCATGGGGCCGACCCCGCCGGGATTGGGCGTGATTTTGCCGGCCACGGGCAGAACTTCCGCAAACGCCACGTCGCCGACCAGGCGGGAGCCGCTCCTGGCGGTCGCATCCGGCACACGGTTCACCCCCACGTCCATCACCGCGGCGCCGGGCTTCACCATGTCCGCCTTCACAAACTCCGGCACTCCCATCGCCGCCACCAAAATATCCGCGCGCCGGCAGTGCGCCTTGATCTCGCGCGTGGCGGAATGACAAATCGTGACGGTCGCGTTGGCCGTCCGCCCCTTTTGACAGAGCATGGCGGCCATCGGTTTGCCGACGATGTTGCCGCGCCCCAGGATCACGACTTCCGCCCCCTCGGTTCGCACTCCCGCGCGGACCAACAGCTCGCGCACTCCGGCGGGCGTGCAAGGTTGAAAACCCGTGTCGTCTCCCAGCATGAGCTTGCCGACATTGATCGGATGAAATCCATCCACGTCTTTGGCGGGCAGCACGGTGGCATAGACCACTTCCTGGCGAATCTGTTTGGGCAGGGGCGCTTGCACGAGGATTCCGTGCAACCGGGGAGTTACATTCAACCGGGCCAGCAACGTGAGCAGTTCAGTTTCCGAGGTCAACTCCGGCAGCACATGAGTTTCGGACAAGATGCCCAGCTCGGCGCAGGCTTTTTCTTTGCGCCCGACATACACTTTCGAGGCCGGATCCTCGCCTACGCGGACGAAGGCCAGCCCCGGCTGGATGCCCCGCGCCTGAAGGGCGGCGATGCGTTCGTGAAGTTCGCTCTGGATCTGCGCGGCGACGGCCCGCCCGTCAATGAGGTGCGCCGCCGGCATTATTTGGGCACGACGTAAATCTTCTGAATCGTCAGCACCGGCGTGTTCTTCCAGCGTTGATCCAGCCCCTCCTGCCCGCTCACGATGATGTGGCGGCCCTGGTAACGGCTCATCTCGAGTTGCGGCGTCGGGCTGTAGAGGTAATTGATTAATTTACCGGTCTCCGGACTGTAAAGTCCAAATTGAGTCGGCGCCTGGATGCTGATCGTGCCTTTTACGACACCTTCGTGTGAAACGAAACGCGGGATGTCCACTTCCTCAATCACCGCCGGTGGGGGCGCGGCGTTGACGTCGTCCGGTTGCGGCGCGGGCGAAGGCTCGACGGCGGGATTGGTCGCGATGATTCCCGGCGTGTCCGTTGTCGTATTCGCCAGCTCCGGCGCGGGCGTCACGGCGGCAGTCTCCGGCGGGGCCGCCGTGTCGGGCGGGGCCACGGAAACCACCGGCGGCACGGCCGACTCGGTTGCCGCTTGTTGCACGTAACTGGCCGCCACGAACGCATACGCGCCGGCGGGCGGTTCGATCTCCAGCCATTTACCTTTGGCGGAAACTTCCTTCACGGTGGCGCCCTGTTGGAGCACGCCCACGATGCTGTAGTTTTCTCCCGGCCCGGTGCGCACGTTCAGTTTCCGGGGTTTCACGGTTTTATTGTCATCCACGTAGGCGCTATGCACCCAGACATGCGCCGTGGCGGGAAAATCAATCTTCGCCCACTGCGCCGGTTCACCGGGCTTGGGCTTCGGCAGGATGACCTGTTCAATCACGGTGACGGCGTCCCCTTGTTTGAGCTTGGTAAAGACTTCGCCCTTATAGCCGGCCTTGCCGCGCACGTTCACATTGTTCCCGGTGATGGTTGCCGCGCCCGGAGACAACACGATGGGTTTCTCGGTCGCCGCCGCTTTGCTGTTGTGTTTGGCCGTGGCCGGCTTCGCCGGTTTTTCCGCCGGTGGTGAAGTCTTCGTGGGTTCGAGTTGTCCGTCCGCGTGCGCCATCAGTGCGCCGGCCAGCAAGAGCGCGCTGCCAATCATCCATCCATTCTTTTTCATAGCTCAGGAAAGTAGAGTTTTAATCTCAGTCTGTGTCAATGTCCGCCATCGGCCAACTTTCAGTTCGCCGAGTTTGATTCTGCCAATCATCGTTCGCACCAGCCGCTTCACGGTCCGCCCCTGCGAAGCAAAGAGCCGGCGCACCTCGCGGTTCTTGCCCTCGGCCAGTTCGAGTTCCACCACGCTGACGGAGTTCGTCGCGGAAACAATCCACGCCCGTTCCGCCATGAGTTTCTCGCCTTCGTGCCACACGCCGGTGGTAAATTGCCGGAGCATCGCCTCATCCACCTTGCCCTCCACGGTGGCCACGTAGCGTTTGCGCACACCGTAGCGCGGATGAGTCAGGCGCAGCGCGAATTCTCCATCATTGGTCAGGAAAAGCAATCCCTCGCTGGCATAGTCCAGCCGCCCCACCGAATTCACGATCCGCCATTCCGGGGGCAACAACTCATAAATCGTCGGCCGTTGATGTTCGTCCTGCTTGGAACACACGCAGCCCCGCGGTTTGTGCAACGCCACATACAACTTCTTCTGGCTGCGAACTGGTTTGCCGTCCACCGCCACCCGGTCGCGATCCGGGTCCACCTTGGTGCCGAGCAACCGAACGGTTTGACCGTTGACCGCCACCTGCCCGTTCAAAATCAACTGCTCGGCGGCGCGCCGCGAAGCCACCCCCGCGTCCGCGAGGAATTTTTGGAGGCGAACCACGATGGCGGTGGCAGGTGACCGGTGGCAGGTGACGAGATCGCGCCGGGTACGTGTCACCCGCCACTCGTCACGCGCCGCAGCATCAAGCGTCCGGCTTGGTCTTGCGCAGTCCCGTGATGCGGTCGCCCGCCTTCCACTGACCGCGTTTCTTGAGAACCTCGATGCGCTCGAAGCGCTTCATGACATTGCGCTTGCCCCCCAGGGTGGATGCGGCGCGCAGACTGCGATGCTGTGACATAAATCGTTTTGGTTAAGTGCTCGTCCGCTTCGGTAAAAAGCGGACGGGGACTGTATCAGCGCGTGCCCGGCCTGCCAATGGCTATTTTGACACGCCATCGGGCGTTGAAACTCGCATCCCGGTCCCGGCGCGGGTTCCTGCTCGACGAACCCCGCTGGCAACCGTTACGTTCCGCTCCGCCACGAAACGGCGCTTATGGACGAAATCCTGAAACTGCTCCAGGGCAATGCCCTCGAAACCCACGAGGACATCGCGAAGCAACTGAATTTATCCGCTGCCGAAGTCGCCCGGCGCATTGCCGGCTACGAGCAGGCCGGGGTGATCCGTGGCTACCAGGCCGTGCTGGACGAGGACAAACTCGATCTCGACACCGTCACCGCCGTCATCGAAGTCAAAGTCACGCCGCAACGCGAAGGCGGCTTCAACCGCATCGCCGAACGCATCAGCAAGTTCCCCGAAGTCCGCTCGGCTTATCTCATGAGCGGCGCCTATGACATCCTGCTCTTTGTCGAGGGTCGCAACCTGCGCGAAGTCGCCTCGTTCGTGAGCGAACGGCTTTCCCCACTGGACGGCGTGCTTTCGACCTCGACCCACTTCATGTTGAAAACCTACAAACGCCTCGGCGTGTTGATGCACCAGGAAACTTCCGATGAGCGGCTCTCCGTCTCTCCGTAAGGGACGGACCCGGATGCGCGTGCTGCCCGAGGCGGTCTTGGTGGCGCCGCCAAAGTTCACGCCCCGCCCGTCCTGATCCAAACGCACACAGCCTGACCTCGAGAGGTCAGGCTGTGAGGTTGAATTCGAGCCGGCCTTTTGATTACGGGTACACCAGCCGGAAATACTGCGCGCCTGTCGGCGCCGTGGAATAGGTAAATTCACCACCCGACACAGTGATTCCGGTGGCAACATCGGTCCAGGCAGGCGTACTGAGGCTCGGACTGGACTGCAACCGGTACGGGATAAACGGCCAGGTCAGAACCACGGACCCGCCCGATTGGGTCACCGTAAGCACCGGTTCCGCCGTGGTGACCAGGAAGTTGTCGAACGTCGCGTCGCCTGGAATCGTGGGATCCGATGTACCACTTGCGACGACCAAGCCGACCTGACCGCTCGGATACGTGTTAGTGGGATCATTGGCGGGCAGCCGGATGAGCGGGTGAGTGGTATCGGGAAGCTCATAAACCTGGCCCTCGAAATTGGTGCCCTGGCCCATGAAGACAAACCGATAGCTCTTGCCCCGTTCGAGGTGGAGATTGCTGTTGGTCGTTTCAATCTGACTGGTCGGCGACTCGTCAATCAAAACGGAGATGTCCAAGTCGCCGTTGTTGGTGCCCGGAAGCGTGCCGCCACCGGGTTCCCAACTGAACAGGTAGCCGCCCGTGGTTTGCAGGCCAGGCGTGTTAATCCGCGCCGCGACACCGAAGGCTTGACGCACAGTGTCGTCGAAGTCAATCAGGTCGGCGGACACGTAAAAGTCATCATAAACCGCGCCGTGCAGGAAGCTGCCGGCCCGGGCGGGACCGTAATCGGGCACTGGCGGAGCGGGCGCGTAAATCCGGTAGTTGGCGTTGCTGGTGATGAAGCTCGCGCTGGGAAATCCAACATCCGGACCGAGGGGTGAAGTTCCGAGCGGATCATAGTGATCCCAGGGCGGATTGGTGTCATTGAGATCGTTGAAGTTGTCGAAAACGGTCGGCGGATTGACGGGGAAAGTCGTCGTCGGACTATCGCTCGTGGGGACGAAGACCAGATAGTCCAGCACGACCACCCGCTCGTCCTTGGGAGCAGCCCCCCCAAGCGTCAAGCGCATGGTTTGAACGCCCGCGAGACTGACCACTGCGGGCGACGAACCCGACATGAGCTGTTCGTACTTGTAATTCAGGCGTTGGAGATGGTTGTCCACATTGAACGCGCCCCAGCGCACGCTGTGCTGATTGCCCACCGTGGGATCGCTGGTGACTTGATCCAGATAAACCGCCGTGGACCCAAAACTGCCGCACCGCAGATAGACATGGTAATTCGCGGCCGTGAAGCTGCGCGTATAGTTCATCCAGTCACCGGGTGAAGTCAGACGCACCTGGTACTCCAGCACATTGGTGACGGCGTATTTCGACCGTTGCGTGTCGTTGATTCGCTGCGGTGGCACATTGGTCAGGTTGTCCACAATGTCACCGGCTTCGTCTCGCGCCGCCGTGGTGTAGGAGCCTTGCGTGACCTGAACGCGATCGGCATCAATCGGCGGGTTGCCGCCGTCGTTGCGATACTCCGAAAAAACCGACCAGTAGGCGCCGCCCGGTTTGTGATAATCCACCTCCGGTGTCCCAAACAGGCCGTAATAGCCCACGCCCCCGCCGTTCACCGGGGCGCCGAGCGAGTCAAGCCCGGAGACGGCAATCGGATCAAGTTTATAAACGCCGTTGGAATAGTTGTAATCCTCCGCTTCCACGGTTTTCAAAGTCGCCAGATAAGCGTCGGAAAACGTGTCAAACCAGAAGGTGTTCGTGGACTTGAGAGTGCCGGTGGTATCCTGCAACTCGATGCGTCCCGAATAAACCGTGTTGGACGCGAGCGTGCCGGCGGCGGTCGTGAAATTGACCGTCGAGCCATTCGCCGGCAAGGGGGCGAGCGACGCGGAGACATCCACGCCATTGAGGAACAGCTTCGTGGCTGAAGCGTCCACTTCCGCGGCGGTATAGGTCTGGGCGGTAAAACTGACGCCATTGGCCGCCGGGTGGAAATTGGCAAACCGCTTCGCCGGGGTGCGGCTGGTGACCACCGGCACGCCGGTCCCGCTGCCCGTGTAAAGTGGATGATGAATGGCCGGGGCAATGGCCGTATTGGGATCAGCCGCCGCAGCGAAGTAGTTGTCAATCGTGACGTCGGTCGTCCCGATCACACCATTGCGGCTGAACGAAAGGAAGCCGCAAACGCCCGCAGTATGCGCGCCGAAGTCGTCCGCGTAGAGCGTGATTAATGGCGTGGTCAAATCATTCAAGTCATAGATTTGCGCGGTATGAATCGAGCCTTTGGCTTGGAAGACGAACCGGTACGAATTTCCCGGCACCAAGGTGATATCACCGGCCGCAAGCGTGCCGGCGTTAAATCCCGGAGCGACGTTGTTGATCTGGAATTGTCCCCCCTTTCGGTCCCCGGGGTTTTCGCCGTCCTGGGCCGCGTCGTAGTTGCAGATGACACCTTCATCCCCGGCAAGCCCATTCGGGAGCCAATGAGCCAACAGAACGACGGCCTGATCCGATACCGCCCAATTGACCACGTCCACCGCCATGTAAAAGTCGGTGTACACGTTGGTTTGGAGTATCGCCCCGGCCGCTGGCGCAGGGCCAGGGGGATAGGGATTGGCTTGAATCCGCAGCGCCTTCCCACTGCCCGCGGCGGGAAAGGTGAACGAGACCAGGGCGGGATTGAAAACTTCCTGGACCCAGGCACCGCCCAGGGTGCCGGAATCGAAATTGTCGGACTGCGCCACGGCGTGGGACTGCCAGCCAAGCAGCCCCAGCAAGGCCGTCAAGGCGGTCAACCGGCCTCGGAATGACAACATTGACTTCCGTGGGGTGGGTAAGGGAGTGCAAGGGAAACTATGCGAGTTTTTCATATAGACCTTCTGAATCAGGGTTCGAGCATTGCCTTCTTTCGTGTCTTTATTTTACTGCGGGCTTGTGGCGGAAGGTATGGCAAACGCGCGCGCCGGTCAAGATTCATTTTGAGCCCGGCACATTTTTTACTTTTCGGCCCGCGTGAGGATTGATTCGTGGCTCGACGCCGCTGCCGCTCGTTTCTACATTGCCAGCTTTGGCGCAATCGAACATGCAGCAGAAACCCGCAATACCGCTCCGTAACCGCATCAACACCGTGGTGCGCGACATCCCGCGCTCGGGCATTCGCGACTTCTTCGACATCGTTTCCACGATGAAGGACGTGATCAGTCTCGGCATCGGCGAACCGGATTTCGACACGCCCTGGCACGTGCGCGAATCCACCGTGTTCGCCCTCGAACGCGGCGCGACGCATTACACCAGCAATCTTGGCTACCTCGAACTCCGCCGGGCGCTCGCAAAATATGTCCGCCTGAACTTCGGCGCGGAATACAACCCCGATGGCGACATCCTGGTCACCGTCGGCGTCAGCGAGGCGCTTGATCTCGCGTTGCGCGCCTTAATCAACCCCGGTGACGAGGTGCTGTATCACGAGCCGTGCTATGTCTCCTATCGTGCCACCATCCTCTTTGCCGGGGGCAAACCCCTGGCCGTCGAAACCAAAGCCGAAAACGGCTTCCGGCTCACCCGCGCGATGCTCGCGGCCAAATGCACGCCCCGGACCAAAGTCCTGATGCTGAATTTCCCCAACAATCCCACCGGCGCCATCATGAGCCGGGAGGATTTGGCAGACATCGCGGAGTTCGCCGTGGAGCGGGACCTCCTCGTCATTACGGACGAGATCTATGCCGAACTGACCTACGACACGGCGCACACCAGCATCGTCAGCCTGCCCGGCCTGCGCGAACGCACGATCTTTCTCCACGGTTTTTCCAAGGCCTGGGCCATGACCGGCTTCCGGCTCGGCTACGCGTGCGGACCGGCGGAACTCATCGAAGCGATGATGAAGGTGCATCAATACACCATGCTCTGCGCGTCGTCGCTGGCCCAGAAAGCCGCGCTCGAAGCGCTGACACGACCCGAAATTGACGTGGGCGAAATGGTGGACGAATACCGCCGCCGGCGGAATTATGTGGCCGGCGCGTTCGCGGAGATGGGGTTGGAATGTCACCGTCCGCTCGGCGCGTTCTACGCCTTCCCCAGCGTGGCGAAATATAAACTGCCGGCGAAGACTTTTGCGCTGAAGCTCCTGGCGGATGAAAAGGTCGCGGTCGTACCCGGCACCGCCTTTGGCGACTGTGGCGAGGGCTTTGTCCGGTGCGCCTACGCCACCAGCCTGGAAAACATCAAGGAAGCGATGGCGAGACTGAAACGGTTCCTCGGCACGCTCTGAGTGGTGGCACGCCGGTTGCCGCATGACCTCGGGCGGGTCGTCGTGATCCGGCTTTCCGACTCAATCGTGATTGCCTCCGGCGCGGCGGGGTTGTACCTCTTGGCCTTAACAATTGACTTGAAGCACCAATGAACACTGTCCGCCAGCTCAAAACCACCAAGGGAAACACCCGATCCAAAGTCGAAGCCGAACTCACGCGCACCGGCGGCCTGTTGCGGCTGGCCCCGACCTGGGTGCCGCGCTCGTTCCTCCAGCCGGGTCTGCGAATCAAACTGCACCCGGACGACACTTATGCCTACGGCGCGAACCGCGGCGGGATTGACGAACGCTGGTTTGCCTCGACCACCGAGGCGGCCAACGAGGGTCGCGTGCCGGACGAAGGGTTGAGCTATTGCGTCGTCGGCCAGGAACGTTTCACCCTGCGCAAGGCCGTGGAAGATTGCGGCGCGACGCTGGTGGGAAAAAAGATTTGGGACCGGTACGGCCGATGGCCCGTCTATTCCAAGTTCTTCGACAACATGGGGCCGATTCCGCACCACATGCACCAGAGCGCGGCGCAGGCGAAACTCGTCGGGCAGGAAGGCAAGCCGGAGAGTTATTACTTCCCGCCGCAACACAACAACGTGGGGAACAATTTCCCCTACACGTTCATGGGACTGGAGCCGGGCACGACGAAAGCGCAGGTGCGCCAATGCCTGGCCGACTGGAACAAGGGCGACAACGGCATCCTCGATCTTTCAAAGGCGTATCGCTTGAAGCCGGGCACGGGCTGGCTGATCGGGCCGAGCATTTTGCACGCGCCGGGATCGTTCTGCACCTACGAGCCGCAGTGGGGCAGCGATGTGTTTGGCATGTATCAAAGCCTGGTCGAGGGGCGGTACGTGCCGTGGGATTTGCTGGTGAAGGACATGCCCAGGTCAAAACATCGCGATCTGGATTTCATCGTGAACCAGTTGGACTGGGAGGCGAACGTGGACCCGAACTTCAAGGACAATCATTATCTCGAGCCCGTGCCGGTGGCCGACACACGGAACGCGGGGTTCGTGGACCGCTGGATTGTCTATGGCAAGGTGAAGGGCAAACAGTATTTCACCGCGAAAGAATTGACGGTGGAGCCCGGCGTGCAATGCACGATCAAGGATCGCGGGGCCTACGGGCTGATTTGCGTGCAGGGCAGCGGCAGCATCAACGGGCAACCGCTCAATTCACCCAAACTCATCCGGTTCACCGAGCTGACCGAGGACGAATACTTCTGCACGGCGGATGGCGCGCGGGCGGGTGTGACGCTGGCGAACACGAGCGAAACCGAACCGCTGGTCTGCCTGCGCTACTTTGGCCCCGAAGTGAATCCCGACGCCCCGGCGATGGGGGCGTACCGGCAGAATAAATTTTGATCCGCGCTCCCTGGCCGTCGATTTTTTCGCCCGGCGCCGCCGGCCGGCCGCGGATCATTTCTTCGACTTGGCGTCGCCCTTTGACTTTGCGTCGCCGTCTGGTTTCGCTTCGTCGTTCGGCTCTTCCGGGGCCGGCGCGGTCTTGACCGGCTCATTGTTCCAGCGCGGATAGTCGGCGAGGAAAAGTTGTTCCGGCAGCAGCCCGGTGGGCATGTATTGCAGCGGAAAGGTGCTGGGAATCCGGGAGGGCAACACGCTGTAGAAAATGAACTTGGGCCAGCTATGCTCGGTGGCGCGCACCCATTCGGACAGGAAACGCGCATCCATGGTCTTGGGCGTGATGTATAATCCGCGCACGGGTTTGAGGTAGTCGTTGACCGCGAAAAACTCCGACTCGGCGTTCAGCGTGAGCCAGAGACACTGGCGGTTGCCGTACCAGGCCAGGGCCCACGGGATGTCGCTCATCATCAATTCATCGGGCTTCATCCAACCGCACGTCTGCTGGATGCTCGGAGGGTAATAGGGCGGATAATTCACCGGCGTGGTCCGCGGCGGGGCAAAGACGTAGAGCAAGGGCAGGCACATGATCACGGCGAATACACCGATCACGAGCAGGCGCAGTTCCCGCAGCTTGAGGTTCCATTGATCGAGCAGCATGAAGAACAATCCCGCGCCGAAAATGAACACCAGCGGCACGGTCAGGACGAGCAGGTTCTCGGAGTTGATCACCGGCGAATCCTCGGACAACTGGGTTTTCCCGAGCGCTTGCACCAGGATCAGCAGGAGCAACACGGCCAGGAGAAAGTAGCGCAAACGCTGAATGGCCGGGTTGCGAAATCCCAGCAACAGGCCCGTGAGAAACAGCGCCGTGACCCAGCTTCCGCCGAGCTTGGGCAGATCGTCCTGCAAGATCTGGCGTGAGTTGGTCGAGAGTTTGTAGAGAAACGGTCGCACCCCCAGCGTGTGGAAGTCCGGCGCGAGCGACCGTTCGAGTTTGTTTTCGGGAAAGAGATAGGTTCCTTCCACAATCGCGTAACCCGCCGTGCCGAACGGCGTCCCGCTCACTTGAAAGTTGCGCACGATCCACGGGGAGATTACCGCCAGAAAAGCGAGGCCCGCCAGCAACAACACCTTCACCCGGCGCAGCGCGCAGACAATTCCCAGATAGACCAGCACGGGAATGGCCAGCCAGCCGAACGCGTACCGCGTCAACGTGCCCAGTCCCAGCAGCAGGCCAATGCCCAGCGCGAGCCAGGTTTGCGCCCGATGACTCCAGACCGGTTCGCGTTCCTCGCTCTCGATCCAGACCAGAAACCAGACCAACGTCTGAAAGATGAGCAGCAACAGCATCGTGGAGAGACCGGAGGCGCTGAAGCGCCAGAGCAGTTCGCACCCCAGCACCAGCACGAACGACATCCAGGCTACGCTTACGTCGAACAGGCGGCGCGCGAGGTAGAACGTCGAGATGGCGAGGAGCACCAACAACACTTGATTGAACAGGCTGATCAGAAAATCCGGTTCGTAGCGCGCAAAGAGCCGGGATTGATAACTTTTGTCATTAAGGTCCTTCGCGGTGGCGGCGAGAATCCGGGGATTGGGTCGGGACCAGAACGCATGTTCGGTGTCCACCGGGTAATTAAACGGCAGCACCCGCATCAAGCCCGCGAGCACGAGCGGATAGACCGGCGGGTTGGCCAGGTCGGGGTGCAGGCCCTTGATTTCGGCGTAGTCGGGTCGCGGCTCCTGCGCGGTGGGGACCAACCGGTCGTGATTGCGTTGCTTGACGAGGTAGAGGCTGAACGGGCGGATGAACTGGGTGGTGAAGCCGCGCCCCTCGGCGAGATTGCGGCCCACTTGCGCGGCATCCATTGCCCCCTGCGTGCCCATGTTGCGAAAGCCGAGCCAGTTGTAGCCCACCATCAGGAGGACGATGACCAGGCACACGAACAACCGCCGCACGCCCCGGCTGCCGCTTTCCCCTTCCAGCTTGTGAACCATGTCCTGCATTGATGCCATGATTAAAATCCCTCCAGATGGTAGGTGTGTAATTTGCGGTGAAACGTCCGGCGCGGCATGCCGATCTTCTGCGCCGCCCGCGTGCGGTTGCCGTCGGTCTCTTTCAAGGCGCGCACGATCAATTGTTTCTCCGCTTCCTTGACTGTCAAATCATTCCGCGCCAGCACCCGCGCCGGATCACCGGCCGGCGCCGATTCCGCGCGCAGCGTCCGGGGCAGATCGCGCGCGGAAATCCGCTCGCCGCGGCACAGCACCACGGCGCTCTCGATGGCCGTGCGCAACTCCCGCACGTTGCCCGGCCACGGGTGGTTCAACAGCAGCGTCAGCGCGTCCGTGGTGAAATCCTTGACCGGCTTCTGGTTTTCCGCCGCAAATTCGCGGAGGAAACT
>CAZLOH010000029.1:0-69873 GCA_964561105.1 uncultured Bifidobacterium sp.
CGCTCGCTGCCTCGCCCTCCTCTCCCAATCATGAACTCAGACCAAAAGACCCTGGCCTGGAAGGATCGCTTTTCGAGGATCATCCAATTCGTGGTGATTGCGACCAACGATTTTGTCGCGCGCTGGCAGAAATTCGTGGCCGAAGCCAAAGCCCATTTGCTACCGTCGCCCCCGGTTCAATGAATCAAAATACTCTCAAGCTTGGCAAATTCTCCCTCGGCATGGGCGACCGTTTTGCGCAAGAGGCCGAAGCGCAACTGCGCGCCTGTCTCCAGGCGGCCGAACTCGGGGCGCACGTCGTCCCCGTCTGGAACAAGTCCAATCGCGAACATCTGATCATCGGCTCCGAGCCGGCGTCCGTTCGCGCGGCGGCCGCGGCGGCCGTCAAAAAATTGGGCTGGAACTCCGCCTGGCACATTGATGCCGACCACATCCGGCTTGAAACCGTGGACCGGTTCCTGGCCGTCTCAGATTTTTTCACCATTGACGTCGCCGATGCCATCGGTCAGGCGGCCCGGACGGAGGACGTGAAGCGGTTTGCCGACCGGCATCCCGAGTTGATCGGGCCGATGGAGATTCCGGGCATCGCCGCCGGAGTGGTGACCACGCGCGCCGAAGTGGAGCGGGTCGCCAACAAGTTTCTGTTCGCGGTGCAGGAGGCGGGTGCGATCTACCGGCACATTGCCCAGGCCAAGGGCGCAGGCCGGTTCATCCCGGAAGTTTCGCTGGATGAGACTGACTCGCCGCAGACGCCCGGCGAACTGCTGATCATTCTGGCGGCCCTGGCGGACGAGGACATTCCGGTACAGACCATCGCGCCGAAATTTACCGGACGGTTCAACAAAGGCGTGGACTACGTCGGCAACGTCGCGCAGTTCGAGCAGGAGTTTAACGACGACCTGTGCGTCATCAGGTTTGCCATTCAGCGGTATGGGTTGCCGGACAACCTCAAGCTGAGTGTTCATTCCGGCAGCGACAAGTTTTCCCTCTACCCCGCCATCCGCCGCGCTGTGCGACGTCACGACGCCGGTCTGCATCTCAAGACGGCGGGCACCACCTGGCTGGAGGAGGTCATCGGTCTGGCGGAGGCGGGCGGGGAAGGGCTGGCGCTCGCGAAGGAGATTTACGCGGCGGCGCTCGAACACATGGATGAACTTTGCGCGCCCTATGCCACGGTCATTGATATTGATCGCACGCAACTGCCGGCGAGCGCGGCGGTGGCCCGGTGGACTGCCGAGCAATTCGTCCACGCCCTGCAACACGACCCGACCTGCCGGGAATTCAATCCGCATCTGCGGCAGTTGCTCCACGTCGGTTTCAAGATCGCCGCCAGGCAAGGCGAGCGTTACCTCGATCTCGTCCGCGCAAATCAAGCCGTGGTGGCGGCCAAGGTGACGGGCAACCTATTCGAGCGCCACCTCAAGCCGCTCTTTCTCGGCTGATGTGAGCGCTGATGGGCGCAGACCAGGCGCGATTGAAATTTCCGCCCCGACGCGTCGGCCCGGAAGTAAACCTTGAGACTCTGCCGCAAATCTGAATAATCCGCGGCCATGACCAATTGTTGCTGCCGCCGTCGTGCCAGCCTTTTGCCGCGCTATCTCCGAACTTCGTTGCGTTCGGCGGAGATTTTTCCGGAGCGTGGCTGCGTGCGCAGCACCTGCTGCAGCACGCCCGAGAAACCGCCAAGGCTGCGGCTGAGTCTTCGACCCCAGCCGCGCTCCTTGGGTTGCGACTCCGTCGCGCTGCGCCTATGAGCCTTGCGGACGTGAATGAAAAAGTCGGTCGCCACCGCTGGTCCATCTGCGCGCTGATCTTTGCAGCGACGACGATCAACTATCTGGATCGAAGCGTCCTGGGGTTGCTCAAACCGGTGTTGTCCGTCGCGGGTGTGTTCGGTCCCGACCCGGCTGAGCAAGAGTTGAATTACTCCACCGTGGTGATCTGTTTCCAGATCGCCTACGCCGTCGGCATGGTCTTCGCGGGCAAATTCATTGACAAAGTCGGCACGAAGTCCGGTTACGCCTGGTCGCTCATCGGCTGGAGTCTGGCGGCCATTGGCCACGCTTTCGGGCATCATACCTGGAGTTTCGGATTCTGGCGAGCCGCGCTCGGTCTGACCGAGTCAGGCAATTTTCCGGCGGCAAACAAGGCCGTGGCCGAGTGGTTCCCAAAACCGGAACGCGCGTTCGCCACCGGCCTCTATAATTCCGGGGCCAACGTCGGCGCCATCCTCGCGCCGCTCGTCGTGCCCGGCATAACCCGGGCCTGGGGTTGGGAATGGGCTTTCATTTTGACCGGCGCCGTCGGCCTTGCCTGGCTCGTGTTCTGGTATTTTCTGTACGCATCACCGGCGGAGAAACTTCGACGCGGGCAGTTGTCACCGGCGGAATTCGATTTCATCCACAGCGACGTTGACGAGCAGGCGGCCGAGCGGACAGAAGTCGCCAGTGCCAGGTTCTCCTGGCTGCGCCTGCTCAGGTTCCGACAGACCTGGGCTTTTGTGGCCGGCAAATTCCTGACCGATCCGGTCTGGTGGTTTTTCCTGTTCTGGCTGCCATCGTTTCTCGAAGGGGCGAATGAACGGAAAATAAAAGACTTCCTGGCCGCGAATCCAGAATACACCGGTGATCACGCAAACATTCCCGGTGTCATCAGTTGGCCGCTGGCCGTCGCGCTCGTTTACACGATATCCGGTTTCGGTTCCATTTTGGGCGGCTGGCTGCCCAAGCGATTGATTCAGGGCGGCCTGGACGCGAACCGGGCCCGCAAGCGCTCGATGTTTCTCTACGCCCTCTTTCCCCTGACGGTGCTGTTTGCCGCCCGGCTCGGGGCGATCAACACCTGGCTGGCCGTGGCCACCATCGCCATCGCCTGTTCCGCGCACGCGGCCTGGTCGGCCAATATCTTCACGACCGTGTCCGACATGTTTCCGAAAAAAGCCGTTGCCTCGGTCACCGGTATCGGTGGCCTGGCCGGAGCGGTGGGCGGCATTCTCATCGCCCGCGCGGCGGGACTGTTGCTCAAGCACTTTACCCAGTTGGGCCGGGTTGAAGTGGGTTACGGCATTCTGTTTGTAGCCTGCGGCTCCGCCTACCTCGTCGCCTGGGGAGTCATGCACCTGCTCGTGCCCAAGTTCAAAAAGATTGTGCTCTGAACGGCGCCGGCGACCGAACCTGGACCCGACGGAATTTCTGGCGTGCCATTTGATGAATTTCGTGGTTAATAAAAAAACTCAAAAATGAAATCTTCGCTTAACATTCCGCCGACCGGTGACCTCGACTTCCTGGCGCTGGGCGCGCTCGTGCATCGGCTCGATCCCGGCATCGTCCCGTTTCGCAAGGCAACCCATTGCGACATCCACGTCAGCGGCGGTGAATTCAATTGCGCCGCCAATCTCGCCGATTGCTTTCAACTCAACACCGGGCTCGCCAGCGCCATGGTGGATTACCCCGTCGGCGACCTCATCGCCGAGCGCGTGCGGGCGATGGGCGTGAAGCCATTCTACAAGCGCTTCAAACATGACGGCGTGCGCGGGCCGAACATGGCCACGGTTTATTCCGACCACGGCCAGGGCGTGCGCGCCCCGGTGGTGTTTTACAACCGCAGCAACGAAGCCGCCGGCCGGCTGCAACCGGGCGACTTCGACTGGCCGGCCATTTTCGGGGGCGGCGTGCGCTGGTTTCACTCGGGCGGCATCTTCGCCGCGCTCTCGGAAACCACCGGGGAAGTGATCATCGAAGCCATGAAGGCCGCCAAGGCAGCGGGCGCCGTAACGTCCTTCGACCTGAATTATCGCCAGAAACTCTGGGACATCTGGGGCGGCCAGGCCCAGGCGCTGGACGTGCTCGGACGCATCGTGCCGCACGTGGACGTGCTCGTGGGCAACGAGGAGGATTTGCAGAAAGGTCTCGGCATCGAAGGACAGGACGTGGAAAGCAAATCCAAGCTCGACCCAACGGCGTTCTACGCGGTGATTGAAAAAGCCGTGCGGAAATTTCCCAATGTCAAAGCCGTGGCCACCACGCTGCGCGAAGTTCACTCGACCAACCGCCACACCTGGGGTGCGGTCGCGTGGATTGGCGGGAAAACCTTTCAATCGCCCATGTGCGAACTCGATGTCCTGGATCGCGTGGGCGGCGGCGACGGTTATGCCGCCGGATTCTTCTACGGCCTGTTGAGCGGCGCGAGCGAACAGGAAGCGGTGAATCTCGGTTGGGCGCATGGCGCCTTGCTCACCACGTTCCCGGGCGATACGACCATGGCCACGGTCGAACAGGTGAAAGCCTTTGCCAAAGGCGGATCCGCGCGCATCCAGCGTTGATTGGGACGCTCCCGCTCGTGGCTTGCCCGGCGGCCGTAAGCGAATTGGTCCGTGGCTCCGTCTTTTCCAATCCTTTGGCGATCAGGCGTGTGGATCGTGTCGCTTTTTGGATGGTTTCCAATCCCGATAGACGAACCATCCAAAGATCAGAAGGTAGGAAATCGCTATATGCGGCCAGGCATTGAAGTACTCGCCGGCTCCCGCAGTGTGATGAGGAGGGAACCCGGCGTGCAGGGGAGTCACCACAGCCATCATGCACGCATAAACTACTCGACCGATCGGATTCGGATCCGGGTCACCAGCGTTGAGCAGCCCCAGCAGGAACCCGCCAACTGGAACCGCAGCAATCAAGCTGACTGCCGCATGACGCCATAGTCTCGTTGGTTTCATAGTGTTTTGCCTGGCCAATACGGCTTAAACTGAAAGCCAAACCGGTGCCCGCTCTCCGGGAACGAGGAGTGCGCGCCGGTGTGGGCTGTGAGGGTCAAGCTTCAAGTCGTAAACCGGCGTTCAATGAAACGACAACGAGCTCCATGGGGGCTTTCGCACTCCGCCGCCCCAAAACCTTCCAGCGAAAAATCACCACCTGCCGTCAATCTTCCATGGCGTAATGCTTCCGGGCTTTCCTCTTTGGCAATCCTTCCAGGTTGACGCCACCTCCGGGCCTCGCGTCTGTCCATCAGCACCGACACCACGGCTGTAATTGATAAACACCGGGACCCGTAACTCAAGAGCCCGGCCGCGCGCAGAACGAATGTTAGCCTGCGCATGGAACCTGGAATTGGTCAAACCACATGGGCGGGGGCCAAGTGACACTCGATTTCGCCGTGTTCGATCTGCACGGTCGCATGGCTGATCTCGAAACGCTCATGCAACTCGTGACTGACTTCGTGGAGGAACTTGTCGTCGGCGGGTGGTTGGGGCATGACCAAATGAGCTGTCAGGGCCGCCTCCGTGGTGCTCATGCCCCAAATGTGCAGGTCATGCACAGCCTGCACCCCGGGAAGTCCGGCCAGATACTCCTCGACTGCGTGCGGGTCTATGCCTGTGGGAACTGCATCCAGCGCCAGGTTGACGGATTCGCGCAGCAAACCCCACGTGCCCCAGACAATCACGCCGCCGATGACGATGCTGACGGCTGGGTCGAGCCAGTGCCAGCCCGTCAAGTGAATGGCCAGGCCGATAATGATCACTCCGACCGAAACCGCCGCGTCGCCCGCCATGTGGAGAAATGCGCCGCGAATGTTGAGGTCGTGCTTGCGTCCGGCCATGAACAGCAACGCGGAAATCGTGTTGATCACGACGCCCGCGGCGGCCACCCACATGACCGTGGTGCCCGCGACCGCCTCCGGTTGGAACATGCGGCCGATCGCCTCCCACGTAATGCCACCGACCACTACCAACAATACGACGGCATTGGTGAGCGCGGCGAGAATGGAAGACCGGCGCAGGCCGTACGTGCGGCGCTTGGTTGGGAGTGACTTCCCAATGTGGATGGCGCCCCACGCGATGAGGAGTCCGAAAACATCACTGAGATTGTGGCCGGCGTCCGAAAGCAGAGCGAGCGAGTGCGCCGCCAAGCCATAGACAACCTCGGCGGTGACAAACGCCAGGTTGAGCACCACACCAATGGCAAAGGCTGCATTGCTATTCGGTGGCGAGTGGGTATGACCGTGTTCGTGATGACTGTGCGAGTGATTATGGGACATAACGGCGGAAATCAGCCAGCCCGCATGGCTCGTGAATCGGCGAGCAGAGTCGCCTGCGGTCCGGCACGAGCGTGCGTTGCGCGTCCGCGCTTCTCGTGCGAGCGCGGAGTGACGGGCCGCTGGTCGTGGGGTTCACGTCGCCACCAACAATTCGAAGGACCGACACCATGACGTTCTACATACTCCGCCGCCCAAAAACCGTCCAGCCGTAAAGGTGGGATGTCAAAGGCCGGGCGAATGGGTGTCAACAGATTCGCCAGACCGCCGCGACAACCAACCGGTCGGTTTCACACTCCCTGGCCCACGACTCTGAATCTGATCAAGCGCCCGCCTGATCGAAAGCGTCCGGCCGCGCGAGCCGGCGGATGTGGGCGCGACAAAATAGACGGCGCGTTCAGAGTCGGTGCATTGACAGCTCATCCGCCGGCACCGGGAGCTGCGAGTTGGACAGCAGAATGGCTTACTTCGTATCGCTGGCTCTCGCCGCCAGCCACGCGCGCCCGAGCAGGAGTGTCAACCCGGCGTGCAATCCCACCGCCGGCCACAAGAGCGGGCCAGCGAATTCTCCGCGCCCGGCGACGATTCCGAGGTAGATGGCGGCCAGCGCACTGTAGGTCAACATGCCGCAGAGCGCCGTTGCGCCGGGCCAGCAGGCGACGCCCAGCGCGATCAGCGCAATGCCGGCTACGCGCGCAAGCGGAATCGCAACGCCCGATAATTTTGCGCCGAGCAGCAGTCGCCCCGCGAGTGACGGAATGATCATCAGCGCCAGGCCGGTGGCGGCTTCGGCGCCGGCAAGAAACGCGAGCAGTTTTTTCATGTCATTGCAGAGCGGGGGCGTTCAAAAGGCCGCGAGGCGTTGTAGGAGCCAGAACGCGGCAACGCAACCGATGGCGTACGGCGCCAACTGCCAGCCCCACGCGGGCCGGGGTAGTTGAATCCGATGCGCGACTTTTCGCCCAGCCGCGACCACCGCGTACAGGAACGCGATGAAGAGCAGTTGGCCCGTCTCGACGCCCAGATTGAAAAAGAGCAGCGCCACCGGGATGGCGTTCTGGGGCAGCCCGACTTCGTTGAGGGCGCCGGCGAATCCGAATCCGTGCAACAGACCGAACGTGAACGCCACCACCCACGGCGCGCGGGCCGTGAGGGACGGAGCGCGGACTTCAGTCCGCTTCGCCGTTCGCGTGGGCGATGCGTCCGAGTGTGTTTCGCCGTCGCGGGCGGCCGCAGATTGGAGCGGGCTGAAGTCCACGCCCCGGACGCGCAAAATTTCCGCCGCCACGAACAGGATGCTCAAGGCGATGACGGCCTCGACGGGCTTTTGCGGCACATGGACAAATCCGAGCGTCGCTGCCGCCAGCGTGATGCTGTGCGCGATGGTGAACGCGGTAACGGTGGCCACCACGCGCTTCCAGCCGCGCACGAGCAACAGCAAGGCCAGCACGAACAGTAAATGGTCTATGCCACCCCAGATGTGTTCGATGCCCAGCCGCCAATAGACGCGCGCGACGGCCCACCTCGATTGCGACGCGGCGAACTCAAACCAAGGTTGCGACGGATGCACGATGGCCGTGCCTTTCGTGCCGTCGAGCAACTCGTAACGCACCAGCGCGTCGGTGATGGTCAATTGGAGTCCCGGGAATTCGATGCGCGTTCCGGCCAAACCTGTGGGGCCGGCATCAATCCAGCGTCGTTCGAGGAGTGAGTCGGCCAATTCCTGTATGACGGGTTCTTTCGCGTTCCGCACGCTGTCAGGCAGTTTCAACGCTACGGGCAGGCGCATCCCAGCCAGCACGGGCGTCCGCCACAGCACGTTGAACCGGCCCGGGGCGGTTTCCTTGAGTTCGAGATAGGCGGGCCGGACTTCGTGGGCGTGGGCGGAAGGGGCAAGAAGCAGAGCTGCGGCAAAACACCAAGGCAAAAAAATGGAGGCAAGAAGATGGGATTTCCTGAACATCATTTTTGCCTCCATATTTTTGCCAATTCTGTCTGGGTTCATTTTGACAATGTAACGAATTCAATGCGGTGGTGTGACATGTTGATCCACTGAATCGCATGCAAAGGGCTGTGACGGAGCAAGGCCTGGAGTTGCTGTTCGTAAGCACCAGAGTCGCCTGTCATTGCCGTAAGTCGGAAAGCAACTTCGGGTGCTGCGAGGTGAAAATGTTGACTGCCAAGCGGGATCCCGTTTCGCGAAAATGGCAGTTTCTGGACCACCTTGTTCTCACCGCCAAGGAAATGAACCAGCGCGTCCAGATAAAGAGGAATCTCGAGAAATCCACCCCAATCTTTCAGCAAGCCAACCAGGGTTTCGCGCAGCGCCTTGCTTTCATTGCCAATTTCACGCCACCGACTCGTGATGATCTCCAGCCGTCTTCGCGAATCTGGGGTGAGGCCGGTGTTGACGAATTTCGACTCAACCTGCGGTGGGCGGAAGTTGATGAGCTTTCCATGATGTACCCCTGCGAGAAAAAGATAATTGAGGAGCTGTGCGTCATGCTCGGCAATCAGACGAAGCACAGTCTTTAATTCGTAAATCGCCGCATCCCGTACCACAAGGTCGAGAAAAAAGGTCTTGGCGAAGTCTTGGTACGTTACGGTAACGGGAACTTCGGTTCGAATGGGGCCAAGCCCGGCGGTCCGCAGCCGAGCGGTCAGGTCGTTTTGATAAACGACTTCATCGCACAGTCGTCCCAATTCATTTTGCGACTCGAACACGCAACGCATCACCTGATAATCCAACTCCGCGAACTCTGCTTGTCCAATTACGCGTACTGGCGATGGAGACGTGACTGGCATGGCTTTAACCCAAAAAGCTGGAGGCAAAAATCTGGGGTTTTCTGAATTTCATTTTTTTGCCTCCATATTTTTGCCACTTCCATCCGGCGGTTTGGGCAGCAGCACGGTGTACTTGGCCCGCATTTCCTGGTAGGCCTTGTCCCAGGCTTGCGCCTTCTGCTCGGCCAGCCACGCCGTTTGCACGTCACTTTCGATCTCCTCGAAGTCGGGCACGCGGCCGGGAATCACGGTGTCCACAAACACCAGATGCCAGCCGAAACCGGATTCAACCGGTCCTTGCCACGATCCCGGTGACAGCTTCACGACCGCTTGCGCAAACTGGGGGCCGAACTCCTTGCCCAGGTAGTCGGGCGCGCGATCGCGGTAATAATCCTGAAACATGAACGGGTCGGTGATGCCTTCGGCGAGCTTTGTGTCCTCGGGCTGGCCGGTCAGTTGCGTGAGTGCTTTCGCCGCATCGGCGCGAGCATTCTTTCCGCGATGATCTGGAGAAAAATAGAGGTGGCGGAAACTGACGCGCGGCGGCTGGGCAAACAGGCCGGTGTGCTGTGCGAACCAGGCTTGGAGTTCTTCGGTCGTCGGCTCGCGCGCGGCGGCGACGTCCTCGGCCAGGAATTGCATTTTCTGCGCCATGCGTCGCTTCACAATCTCGTCGTTCTGGTCGAGACCCAGCGCCAGGGCCTCGCGGTAGAGCACCTCGGACTCCACCTTGTTTTCGACCAGCCGATCGAACTCCGGCGGCGTCGGTTGCCGCTTCCATTGCGCCTGGAAGAGGAGGATGAGTTGCGTGAGTTGGTCGGACGAGAGGCGGATTTCCCTGGACGCCGGCGATGGGGCGCGCGCCGGTTGGGTGAAGTGGTAAACGGCAAACAACGCCGCGCCGATCAGCAGGAAATGAATCAGCGGCTCACGCAGCAAACGTTTCATCGAGTGGATCCGTCATGGTTGGAGCAAGACAGAAAGTTCAGGCAAATAGATAGAGGCAAAAACATGGGGGTTGTCTGGAGTTCTTTTTCTTGCCTCCAGCTTATTGCCGTTTTGCTTCGACGGCGTCATCAGAGCCGGGACCACGACTGCTCCAACTTCCGTTTGAGCGTCTCCAGTTCCTGCTTCATTTTCGCCACGTGTTCATCCGCCGAGGTTTCCATTTTGTCGCTCGCTCCGCGGGCGATCTTTTCGAGCACACGTCGCCGGAGCGCTTCGCGCAGCGCCTGGAACTTCACCTGTTGTTCCGCGTTCAGGAGCGGTGAAACCTTCTCGTCGAATGAGACGCCCACGTGCCGTAATTCTTCGAGCTTCTTCACGCCACTGAGCGCGGTGTTGGTCTTCAGCGTTCCCAGTTGTTTAATCTCGTCGTTCAGGATGGGGATGATTTGATCCTGCTGCTGTCGCGTGAGTCCCAACTCGGTCGAGAACTGGTTGGCGATTTCCGTCAGCGGGTTGATCGCGATTTGCGGCGCAGGGATGATTTCGTAGTTGGCGTAGCCGAACTCGTTGTTGCGCGCGGCATAGTAATTCGTGCCGAGCTTGTAGAACGTGAACGAATACGCGTCCTGCGAGACAAACGTAATGAGCTTGCCGGCTTCGATCTTGTACGGGCTGGTCAATCCCTGGTAGCCATCCTGGACCACTTTGCCAAAACCGCTGGGCTCGTCGGCGTATTTGCCGATGCGGTACGTGGTCATGTGACCCGCTTCGGTGAAGCTCTGGCTGAACTGCTCGCCGGTCACGTCGTTCCGCAACCAGAAAGCTTTGCCGACCACCAATTTTTTAAGCTGCGAGTTGCCGAGCGCCTTGGCTCCTTTTTTACCGAGGGCGGCGACGGTCATGCCGGCTGGCGCGGCCGCCCGCGCTTCGGCGGAGGGCGTGTACCAGATGGGCGAACTCCAGGCGCGTTCCTGACCGGTGAGGGGGACGATGTCCGGCGGCGGAATGCCGGCCTTCACCGCTTGAATCAGCGTCCAGCGCGGCGTGGGGATTTCCAGCACGCGCGCGTAGTAAAAGGCGTGGAGGCTGGCGTCGAACTCCGGATCCGTCCAGACCGTCTTGAGTTCCGTGGCCCCGACCGAGTTTTCGTAGGTGGCGGTCTCAATGTTCACGGTGCTCTGGATGGCGGGAACGCGGCCGGACCATTTGTCCGGCTTGCGGTCGCCGGCCCAGGCCGCGTCAAAAATCTTCTCGAAGCTCTGCCCGTTCTTGGTCCAGCCCTTGATGACCTGGACGCGATCCAGATTGGCTGAAGTTGGGTCTTTGACCGCCCAGACGACGAAGCTCGGGGCAATTCCTTTTCCCCCGGTCGGCATCGGCGACAGGTCGGCGCCCATGGGCACGCCGCCCGCGTAGGATTGCTTCACCCAGTCGCTGGCGTTAATGATCTCCTTGCTGTAGCCCCAGCCGCCGAAGAAGCGCACTTTCACGTGAGGACCGCTCACGCCGAAAGTTTCCTTGCGATACATCGCGTCCCAGATGGACGCGCGCGTGTTTTCTTCCGCCCACACGCCGGTCAGCCCGCCGGGATTTTCGAGACGCACGTCCATGGTGCCGCCGATGAGGACCCCGGCAAAGCGCCGTTGAACCGTGCCGTCGGCGGAGCCGTGCATGCCAAAGAAGTTGTCGTGGCGGTAGGCCATCGCGCTGTTGTGCGAGTCCGAACCGCCGGCCATGCCGAATTTGTAGGGGTTGTAGCCACGGACATCCTGCATCGCGATGCCATCCTTCAACGCCTGCCGCCCGTAACTGCCCGTGATGTGGTCAATGCGGCCGACATCCGCCTTGAGGCCGAGGATGGCTTCATACAACTCGTAGCCGGCAAACTCGTCATTCGGCGACAACAACGGGTGCGTTTCCGACGCGCCCTTGCCTTGCTTGATCTCGACGAGCCGTTCGTTGCGCATCCGGGACGCGGCCCAGGCGGCGTCAATCGGCCGGCCGGTAGTCTGGTCCACGTCCACCGGATACATCCAGCCGTCGCTCACGTTGGCGTTGTGCGAAATGGCGAGCAGTTCATTGCCCGCCTTGCGCTGGGTGTCCATCCACTTCCACAGTTCCGTGGGGTCCGAGGAGTCAAGCGCGCTGAAGGGCGAGTCCGGCACCTTGTCGCTCCGGAAGAAAATGTTGCGGTGCATATTGCGCTGGCCGGGCATCGAGGTCCACTCGTAGGAGCAGAAGGCGGTGAACTTTCCGGGATGGTTGTTCTCGTCGGCGATCTTGCAGTTTTCCGCCCACACGGTGGCGGTGACCTTCGGGTTCATGAACGCCTTTACGGGTGGCCCGAGGGTGAGACTGAGCAGGTACGAGAAGACTTGGTTTTGCTCGGCGGCGCTGTTCGGGTCCTTCATGATCATGGGCTGCGCCTCGGGCAGCGTGCTCACGTAGGAGCCGGGCGTGTTGGCCTGCTTGGTGACGCCGACGTATTCCGCGTGATCGGTCACGCCCATGAAATCCAGCGGTGTGTCAATCTTCACGTCGAACCCCCTGGGATGCTTGATGGTCTGGCCCTGGGCATACTGGTAGGCTTCGTTCGGCCCGGTGATGCGATTGCCCATGACCCAGGCGTCCACCGACCAACTGGTGTGCATGTGGGTTTCGCCGAAGTAGGCGTTGCGTGCCGGGTTCGGTTGTTGCGCGAACGTATTGAGGCCCGCCACGAACAGGGCGAGCGCCGGGAGGGTGATCCGCTTTTTCATGGTCGCTCTTTTGGTTCTGGTTTACGGCTGGTTGAGCAAAGGCTGCTCAAGCGCGCCGATCTTGGCAAGCGGGATTCGGCTCCTGGCGTGAGCCGTGACGGCCGGTGGCTTTGCGTTCGCGCGTAGTCTCGTCGGCTTTGATTTTCAGGCAAAAAGGATGGAGGTAAAAAGATGGAGGCAAAAGACGGGGTGCTCTGGGGTTCATTTTCTTGCCTCCATGTTTTTGCCGCTTTCCCGCCACTTGGCGCGACAACAATTCTACTTGAATCGAAGGAAACAGCGGCAACCAGGCGAATGATTCACCTCTGTTTTTTCGGTTTGCTCCGGTTGATAACCCTTCTTCATTTGGAGATTTCCTGGAGGGCGTTGATCATCGGATCGCTGAAGATGCGGACCAGGCCGCTGAACGGCGAGTCGAGTTCCAGAATCAGGAACAGCGCGCCGGCCACCGCGAGCGCAGCCAGGAGTTGCGAGGTGACCGCCGTGACATTGGGCGGCGCGAACAAGCCGATGCTGGCGTAGGTGAGCGCCATCCAGAAGACCATGATCACCAGCAAGGGCGTGGAGATGGAGGATTCGGTCTGCTCCAGTAGCAGCCAGCGCATTTGCCCCAGATCGGCGGCGGCCGAAGCGGCCTGGGACTTGAAGTTGCTTTGCGCATCATCCCTGGGTGTGAGCTTCTGAATGGCCAGCGGCAGGTCCCGACTCCAGACCTGGCCGGGATCGAGCAGTTGATGGTGCTTTTGCAACTGCGCGTCCGGCCAGATTCGCAGCACAGCGGAGTGCAACGCGCTCTTGACCAGCGTCCGGCACTCCGCGGCCTCCGGGCCGTAGTTGACGAGCAGGCGATCCAGCCAGATGGCTTTGGCGGCCATCTGGACCACCTCGGCTTTCTCCGCGTCGTAGGCGCTTTTGGTGGAGGCGACCAACAGTCCCAGCACGAGCGCGGCCATGGTGGCGACGGACCCCATGCCGATTCGCACCGCGTCTTTGGTGTCCGTACCCAGGTGATGCTCGGGCAATCGTTGGCGCAGGCGCAGGCCGAACAACGCCGCGCCAAAGAGCACGGCGAAGACAATCGCGGAAATGAACAGAGGATTCAGATGTTGCATGAGGTCAGCGCCGGGTTTGTGGCCAGTTTCAGGTCTTCCAAATTCGTGCTCAGTTTTGCCGCCAGTCAGAGTCGCGGGCCGCTCCGCGCGAAGCGCCGCCGGGTTTCATATTCGGTTTACAAATTGATGCCACGCCAAAGGCCCGCACGCCGGGAGCGACCGCCAGGGTCGCTGCCGGATTTCGCGGCGGCGATCTGCTTTGCAAACTCGCGGTGGAGATAGCGCACGGGTGAGTTTTCTAAAGTGCCGGTTTGGATTTCTCAAGCCAGAAAATCCACCGACCGGACGCGCTGAGCGCAGCGTGATAGTGCTCCCGAAGTCCCGAAGGGACGCGACCTGAATAGCCGTGGGCGTCAGCCCACGGTATCCGTCCGGAAACATATTCGACCCGAAGGGGTCGGAGCGCAGCTCAATTATTTACAGGTAGTGCTGGTCGCGCTGCGACCAGCCCGTCCGCGCGGAGCAGACGGAATCGAGCGCGGGACATTCCGACGTGCCGCTCCACGCGGCGCGACTCCTCGCCGCGCGAGGAGTTTCACCACTCCGAGTTGGCGCTGTTTGCAATAAACTCAGATGCGCCTGCTTCCAATTCCCTGGCGGCAGCGCCGACTGGTTTAGTGCTGGGCGGGCAGCGCTTCCGTTTCGCCAATTCCTTCGTCGGTGATTGCGTGTGCGTCGCTTGGGATCATCACCGGACCTTTGCCATCTGCGGACGCCATCCGCGGCTTGCCGTGGGCGAACCCGACTTGGACGACGTAGCTCAAGGCCAGCGGTTTGGTGGATTCCCGGCCCAGCTCGTTCAGCCGCGCCTGCAGGGCGGCAACCTTGTCCGGGTGTTCGGCGGCAACATTGTGCTGTTCGTAGGGGTCTGTCGCGAGATTGTAAAGATCCACACTGGTGGGAATCAGGGAGCGCCAGATCAGTTTCCAATCACCTTGGCGCACCGCGCCGCGAAACGGTTCGACATTGTAAACCACCTCGGTGCGCGGCGAAGGTTTGCCGGCGGCAATCGTTTCCCAGACGTTCACGCCGTCAAGCGGTTTGCACTTGGCGGTGGAGGCGTCGGCCAAAGAAGCCAAGGTGGGATAAATATCCACGGCGTGGATGATGCCGTCCACGGTTTGGGGCTGGATGTGGCCCGGCCAGTTGGCAAACGCCGCCACGCGACAACCGCCTTCGAAGAGCGAACCTTTGCCATCGCGATAGGGGCCGTTGTCGCAGGGGATTTTCGTCTTCGACAAATCCGTCATCTGGCCGGCGAACATGGCGTTCTTCGTCCCGCCGTTGTCGCTGTGAAACAGGATCAACGTGTTGGTGCGCAGTCCTTGCTGGTCCAGGGTGGCGATCACGCGGCCGATCTCGTCATCCAGGCAACTGATCATGGCGGCGTAGGTGCGGCGGGTTGGGTCTGCGATGTGACGGTAGCGCTCCACGTATTCCTTGGGCGCTTGATACGGCGTGTGGGGCGCGTTGAAGGTGAGGTAGAGATAGAACGGTTGGTTTGCGCTTTGGCGTTTGAGATATTTGACCGCGTCATTCCCGAGGAGCTGGGTGGTGTAGCCCTTTTCCTTGACCGGCTGGTTGTTGCGAAACCAGTCGAGCACCCCCGCGTCGCTGTGCGTGTAATAGTCCAGCTCGCCGATCATGGCGCCGTATTGGTAATCGAAGCCGCGTTGTTTGGGCCAATACTTGATGTCGGCGTGGCCCAGATGCCACTTACCGATGATGGCCGTGGTGTAACCGGCGTCCTTGAGACATTGCGGCAGGAGATATTCGCTGGTGTCGAGACCGTAGCCGGCCGGGCCGGGAATGACCATCGTTTGCAAGCCGTAGCGGAACGGGTAGCGGCCCGTCATCAACGCCGCCCGGGTGGGCGTACACATGGGCTGGACGTAGAACTGGGTGAACTTGGCGCCGCCGGCGGCCAGCGCGTCGAGGTTCGGCGTCTTGATGTCGGTGCAGCCGTTGAACCCGACGTCCTTCCAGCCGAGATCGTCGGCAACGATGTGGACGATGTTAGGTTTCGTGGCCGCCGCCGGGGCGCTTGTAGCGACGAAGAGCGCCGCGGCAAATGGAGTCAGGGCGAGGAGTTTGAGCCTGGGTGGGTTCATGGATTGATTTGATTTAATCTCATTGGATTCGGTTCTAAATGGTCAATTCGGTTTGCTGGCCAAGTTTCTTCTTTGACTCCGGCGCTTTCTTGAAAATCTTATCCACGCTCGCGGCGTCCTTTTTCTGAAAGAAATCGTTGCAGTTCTGCGCGGAGTTGAAGGGCGGGTCGAGATAGACGAGGTCCACGCTCTCTTCCTTGAGGTAACGTCGAAGGATGTCGAGGTTGTCGCCGTAGAAGAGCGTGCCCATGGGCCGGGACTATGAAGTATTTGGACTGCGGCGGCAAGCGGGGCGTGCCGCCGCCATTGGAACGTCTTGCCAAGACGGTGGGGCGAGCGTCCTCGCGAGCCGGCTCGCCAGGAGTCTCGCCCCACCAAATGCGCGGGCCACTCCTTGCGAAGCAGCCCGTACGGTTCACACAGAAAATGTTTCCTGTTTGCTATTGGCCCAGGTGCCGCAGCGCATTCCGCAACGGCGCGCTGGAAACTTTGATCATGCCGTCCAAGGGTTGGTTGAGTTCAAGCACCAGGAAAATGGCGGCGGCGATGGCGCACGCGCCAATGGCCAGGACCACGAAGGCCATGAGATTGCGCGGCGCAAACAAGCCGAAGCTCGCGAACAGGAGCACCAGCCAGAAAACGAGGATCAGCAGCAGCGGGAGCGGAAGCCGGGTCTGCGATTGTTCGATCAACAGCCATCGGGTCTGGCTGAGATTGTTCGCAAGCTGCTGGGCTTGGGCGAGGTCCTGGCGTTGGAGGTCGCTACGTGGCGCTAGTTCGCGCAGTCGGTCCTGAACGAGTTCGATGCCATTGGCGCGCTCAAAGGCCGTCAAAGCCGTCACGCCGGTTTTCTCGGTGGGCCAGACCATTTCGATTCCGGCCGCAATCACGCGCTTCAGTTCCTCCCGGATTGGCTTGGTCTCCGGACCGTAGCGGGCCAGGGTGCGATCCAGGAGAATGAAATTGGCGCTGCCCTGCACGATGCCGGTGTTAATCGTGTCGAAGGAACTCTTGGCGGAGCTGACCAACAGCCCGAGCACCATGGCGGTCAAGGTGGCGATGGTGCCGGCGCTGAGCTTCACCAAGTCCTGCATTTCATTGCTCAGGTGATGGCCCGGCAGCCGGCGCTGCAATCCCATGCCGAGCAGTGCGCCGGCGAAAATGCAGCCGGCGCTGATCAGACCGATGGTAAACGAGTTCATGGTTCAAGGTTTGACCGGATTATTTGTTGTCGTCGCGAGCGAGGACGATGGCACCGCGAGCACGGCCACTTCCAGCCGGCCATCCGTATGCCAGGGGTCACCGCCGCCATTCTTCCCCTGCAACTGTTGAAAGCCGTCCACCCAAAACACTTCCTTGGTCACCCCGGCCTGCTGCAATCCGGCCATCAGCCGGTCCCGCTCGGCATCGAGGTCGGGACCGATGTGATGCGTGACTTGACCGGTCGTGTGGCTCAAGCCGACCCGCTCGTCGAACGTGACTGAGCCAAACCAGACCTCCTGCCCGTCCACGAGCCGGTCCCAGTGCCAGAACCGGACGTGATGCCGCTGGCGCGGACTGTTGCCCACCGGTTGCTCGAACGCAAGGTCCTGCTTGCGTCCAAACAATTCCAGCGTGCTGACTGGCGCGTCGGGGTCCGGTCGGCGGAAGACCGAATCCACGGCGATGCGGACGCTGCTGCGAAAGGTGAGCGGATCGGCGGGGTCCCACTTCGCAGCGATCATGGCATGAATCACGTCGGCTTCCGAACCAAGTAGGGCAACATTGAGCGGGTCGCCCGGAATTCCATTGGGCGTGTGCGTGAGGCGCGGCGCGTCGAGCAGTTCGGGATGACGGTGCAAGTCCCTTTTCCAGACCCTTGGAATTATCACGTACGCGGCCAGCAGATAGAGCAGAATAATACTCGCTCCCAGCCGAAAGAAGAGACGACGGCGGTGACTGGTCCGAGTTGCGGCGCTGGATTGAGTCGGGGTTGTCTTCGCGTTGTCACTCATGGTTTCGGTTTCACTGCTTCGCCGTTGTCAGCCAGCGGGGGAATTCGTCTCTTTCGCGGCTGCGTTCTTCTTTCGCAAAACCGTGGCCGATACCGGCATCAGAATCGCCGCCGACACGAGCACGATGATGATGGCCATCGTGAATACGTTATGCTCGGCCGGAAAGTTCTTGATGCCGACGGCAATACCGGCCGACACGCCGCGCCAGGCGGTATTCACCGCGAGATCGCTGCGCTGAAGCTGGTTTGGTCCGCCGAGCAGGTAACCGTAAACCCCGGCGGACGCCACAAGGACTATCGCCGCCAGGATGTCGTGCTTGCCGATCACCGCAGCTATGTCGCGCCAGTGGACGCCGGCGAACAGGATGACGGCCGCGTAGATCAGGAGGGAGGCGAGCTTGTCCAGCGGTGGCGCCCAACGCTCCGCCAGCGGTTGCGCTTTCGCGCGCACGATGAGTCCGATGATCAAGGGCAAGATGATCAGCACGATCAGCGGCTTGGCGATCTCGACCGGGTCAACCTTGACGCCGGGGAGCAGCAGCGGCACGAAGATGGGCATGTAAACGACGGTCACGATGGAGAGCATCGCCATTACGGCGAGCGAATAGGCCATGTCGCCCTTGGCGGACTGCGACAGCTTGGTGACGAAAGGATCGCCCGCCGAACAGGCCATCAGGATCAGCCCGAGCGCGAAACCATGCTCCAGGCGCAAAGCTCTGACCAGGGCATAGGCGGTGAGCGGAACGAGCACGAAATTGGCGATCAGCGCCTTCGTGGTAAGCGCAACATTGCGCAATGGTGTCACGACCTCCCGGAGGGTCAACTGCATCCCGAGTGCCAGCATGTTGACGACGACGAACGCGAACACGAGCCAGTTCGGCAGCGCTTCGAGCAATTGGTGAATAGTCATTTGACAGTCGTTTTAGTTGATCTTTCCAAAGAATCCCGCCCTCATTTCGAGGGCGGGACTTGCGGGTAAAGCCACGGTCGAATCACTTCTTCGCGGCGATGAGTTTCGCCTGTGCGTCGCGAACCGGTTGCGGCGCGATCATGCACGCGGCAATCGGGTGCGAGTCGCCTCCGATGACCGCCGGTTTGATCTTCCCATCGGTCGGCCAGGTGAGGAAGCCCGGGTTGAATTCGGTGGGATTGGGCGGCATGCCGAGATTTTGCAACGTCTCGTCAACGCTGTTGTACCAGGTGCCGACTTTCATGATCTTGCGCGCTTCCGCGGCGGTCGCGACCTTGCGTCCGAACTGTTTGCACAAGCGCACCACTCCTTCGATTTGTTCGACCGTGGTTTTACGCGTGCGGTCGGCGCCCCAAAGGTTGTCTTCATTGCCCACGCGCACATGCTGTCCGAGGACAATAGACATCGCGGAGATGGAGATCAGCCCTCTCATGCTCGACCAGAAGGTGCTGACCGTTCCCTGCGGGACGCGTGACAGGAAATGCATCAGATCGAAGGGATTTCGGCCGAGGCCGCCGCCGCCGTACGCGCAAAGGGCCATGTTGAGCGGTCCCATGTAAATGCCCGCACGGATACAGCGTTCGATGAGTTCCCACTGATGCACATGCGTTGGCACGAAGTACGGCAGGATGCCATTCTTACGAAGGCGTTTGAGGTGCTCGACGTAGAAGGCCGGAGTGGAATCGATCACCATGCCGGCCCATGCCTCCAGGACCTTGGGATTCTCCAAGTGCGTTCCTTTGACATCATCCAAGGTGCACATCGACATGATGTCCCAAAGCGTCGTGCCCGTCGTCACCGTCACGAACTCCGGCTTGGGGTTCAATTCCGTGAGCATGTGGCGGGTGTCGTAGTCGAGCCACTTCGCCTTGGCATCGGCCGTGTGCGGCGAAAACGAGATCGAGCCGCCGACTTGAATGATCATTTCCGGCACCGCTTCCTTCACCCGCTTCAGCAGGTAATTGTACTCGTCGAAGTTTGTCGAGCCCATGCCGGTGGCTGGGTTGCGGACGTGGAAGTGCAGCATGGTGGCGCCGGCCTTGTAGCAGTCCACGGCGATCTGGACTTGCTCGTCCCAGGAAACTGGGAGGTCGCTGGCGTCGCCCGGCAGCCACGCCGGGCCGTAGGGTGCCGCCGTGATGATGAGCGGTGCCATGTTTTCCGGCAGGATGGAATTGTCTGTGTAGTACATGTTGTTTCTTTCTTATTTGGTTTTGTTGGTTGTTTGAACGTAATTGGATTTTTATTAGTCCGGCTCCGGCATCGGGAAGGCGGATGGGTCCGCCTGCCAGACACCAAAGATGTTTTTTGCGGGATCGGAGGCGATTGTCACCCAAGCGGTTTTGGGGACAGCCGTCTTGGGACGGACAATCGAACCGCCCAAATGTTGAATACGCGCCACGGTTTCATCGAGCGAAGCGACGTTCACAAAGAGCATCCAGCCGTTCAGGTCTGGGATCGCCCGATAGGTCAGCCCGCCGTGCAAGGCCGGCCCTTCGGTCGCGCCCGTTTGAATGCGCCAGTAACCGATGCCCTCCATCTGCTCGACCTGCCAGCCGAACGCCTTGCGGTAAAAGTCAGCCAGGGCGACCGGGTGCTCGCCGTAGATTTCAAAGTGAGTGACGGGGTTGGGCATATTGGAATCAGTTTCGGTTGATGGCGTTGGTGATGGCATCGAGGAGCAATTTGCCGGGGACGGGTTTGCAGAAATAGGCTGAGCAGCCAGCACGTTGGGCCTCTTCGCGGGATTCCGGCTCATCGTGCGCGGTGACGAAAATGACCGGCGCCGTTTTTCCCAAAGCCCTGAGACGACGGCACAAATCCAGACCGGACATGCCGCCCAAGTGAATGTCCAGCACGAGGCAGGCAGGCGACGGGGGCCGTTTGTCTTGCAGGAACGCCTCGCCCGAAGCGCAGACAAACGGCTCGAATCCCGCCGCCCGCAGAAGCCGCTCCAGCGCTCGCGAGAAGCTTTCATCGTCGTCCACCACCGCCACATGAATTCTGTTTTCAGTCATCCGACTCGGTCGGTTGGAAATCTGACGTGGACAATAAGCAAACCAGGGGAGGCGGGATATTGTCCCTTGGTGCAGTACGGGCGGAGGGAGAGTAATCAGTAAACCGGGATCAGTGGTTAGTAATCGGTGATGAAAGCGGTCGTCGCGCGCACTGGCTACTACTGCCGGGCGGCTGAAATCCCCGCTTGTTCCGCGAGGCGCGAAAGCTCGGCCATGGATTCAACGGCGACTTTAGCGAGAAGATTGGCGCGATGCGCTTTGATCGTGCGTTCCGTTGTGCCGAGGTCACTGGCGATTTGTTTGTTCAACTTTCCGCTCAACAAGTGCGCTAGCACTTCCTGCTCACGAGGCGTCAGGCCGGCAAAGCGATTCTTTAGTTCACGCTGACGGGCGCGTTGCCCGCGCTCCGCGGCGTCGCGGGCCAGCGCTCGCTCTACTGCGTCGAACAACAACTCTCGCTTCACCGGCTTGGTAAGGAAGTCCTCGGCGCCCCGGCGCATCGCCTGAACCGACGTCGGAATGTCTCCGTGGCCGGTGAGAAAGATGAGCGGGAGTGCATCTTCCATTTTGGTTAGCGCGCCTTGTAATTCCAGGCCATTCAGACCCGGCATCTGAAGATCGACAATCGCACAGGCGGGTTCATCGGCGCGCGAGTGTTGTAGGAAATCGGTGGCGGAAGAGCAGGTGACAACACGGTAGCCGCCCGCGCGTAACAAGCGTGTTACGGCCGTCAGGAACGACGTGTCGTCGTCCACTACATACACGGTCCGTAACAAGGTTTTCACGACTTCAATTGTTCCGTTACCGCCGGCAGTGTGACCCGGAATATCGCGCCACCAGCCAGGTGATTTTCCGCCCAGATGCGTCCGTGATGCGCCTCGACAATTCTGCGACAGATCGTAAGCCCCATGCCAATGCCGCTTTGTTTCGTGGTGAAGAACGGCTCGAACAAGCGCGGCAGCCTCGTCGGATCAATGCCGGGGCCGGAGTCCTGTACCGACAGTTCCACCGTGTTGTCACCGTTAGGGTTCACCCGAACCACGATGCTCCGTTTCTCGGACGGCTGTTCCGCCATGGCATCCACGGCGTTCAAAATGAGATTGAGCAACACTTGCTGCAACTGGATTCGATCCCCCGACACCGGCGGTAGATGCGGTGAAAACTCACTGATCACGGTCGTCTTGCTGTCCGCAGCCTTGGCGCTGATAAGCCGAAGGACTTCAGTCGCCACAGAACTAATCTCCAAAGGCTGACGCTCAAGGGTGTTCTTTCGCAGCAGGGTTCTCATGCGGCGGATGACTTCGCCCGCGCGTTCGTCGTCCTTCCGGATGTCTGCAAGGATGGCTTGGATTTCGCCCAGCGGCGGCGGGTCTTGCTTCAAAAACAGCTCGGCGGCCTCGGCGTTGCTAAGAATGGCGCCCAGTGGCTGGTTCAGTTCGTGGGCTACCGAGGTTGCCAGTTCGCCCAGGGTTGAAACGCGCGAGATGTGGGCAAGCTCTTCCTGCTGCCGATGAGCCTGGGCTTCCGCGCGCCGGCGTTGCGCCCGATTCAGGAGCAACGCGACGATCAAGCCAGTCTGCACCAGACACAGGGCGGCTACTCCGAGAATCCGCCAGCGGTAATTCTCCCAGAAGCTTGGTTGCTGAAAATGGACGACGCTGCCGACGGGCAGGCGCGCTTCGGGGATGTTCCAGCGTCGGAGTTCCCGCGCGTCATAAACGGGAGTCGCCGCTTCAAGAATCTGTGGCGCGATGCTCTCCGGTCGTTCGCCGCGCAGAATGCGGATCGCAGCGCGGGCCGCGCGCGTTCCCACCTCGGTTTCCTGATAGAGCCGCCCACCAATGGCGCCCGACCCGAATTGGCTGCTGAAATAGGCAAAGATAGGAGACTTCGATATCACATGCAGACGTTGCAACGGCGCGTTTCCATCGTAAGGCACGCCGCTCGCGTCCATCACTAACATCCCAAACAAGACAAACGAATGAGGAGGCAGGTTGGCAACTCGTTGCTCCATTTGTTCCAAGGACAAATCGTCCATCCAGGTAAAATTGATTCGATTGGTGAACGCTCGAAACTCATTGCGGCATTGGCTCACCCAGAACTTCTCAAGCAGTGAAGCTCCCAAAACTACAACGACGTTGGTAGTGTCTGGCTGCAATTGTAAAATGTCTTTGACCATCCCGGGAATGTTCACCCGCTGGGTCACCAACGTGGCATTGGTCTGGAGCAGCGCGGGAGGGATGAGCCGCGGTTCGGTTGCCATGAATACGATGGGGGTGCTGGCAAAGAGCGATTCCCGATATTTGGCCATGAATCTGACGGCGGGCGTGCCAACGGGCACGACAAGGTCCAACTGGCGGCTCTCGAAACGGGATTTGAGAAACTCGACAAACGGTCCCTCTTCCTCCGGTTCGACAAACCGCGCCGCGTCGAGGGAGGCTTCGAAGATGTCCACCGGCTCTCCAAGTTCGAGTGCCAGAGTGGTTCGAAAGGCAGACGCGGTTGCGTTAAACGGCGCGATGTCGCGCCCAAAAGAATCCAGGATCAGCACGCGCTTGGGTGTGGCGCCGAAAGCGCCTAAGGTTGATAGCGCTACCAGGAGCGATTGCGATAAGAACCGACGCAACCCCTTGGTGAATGATCCGGTTGCCATACGCTACTGCACCTGCAACACGGCGCCGTCCCGCCACCAGTTCTGGTTGGGTTCATCCTGAAGCGGAAAACTCGGACCGGCCGGCTGCTGAAATTCACTCCGGCTGATTTGCGACGCGTGGCCATCCGCCATCACGACATTCAGGCTCGCTCGATGGAGGGGCGAGGGCACTACGGGTACTGTGGAAAGCAAGTTCCGATAAGTCGAGCAGACCCAGACTCCCTGCACGTTCGCGCCGAGGTCCGTGATGAGTTTTGCCCGACTCGGCGCAATGAGTGCGGCCCGCTTTTTGGGCAGGATATCCGATCCGATTGTCAGCGGGGTCACGGTGACGCCGATCGCAAACATGTTGCCCATGTAGCCAAGCATCGGGCTGTTGTCGCCGGCCACCGTCAGTGCTTTGTCTTCTCTGGCAGACGGGCACTGCCAGAACCGGTTGTCCTGACCGGTGAAGCGACGCAACTGAAAGTAGGCGTTGGGACGGAAGTTTGCCGCTGCGGAGTCGGTGTAGTTCAACGGCCCGCTCTGGGTGGTGGGCGCGGTCCAATGTCGCTCCGACCACGGCAGGCAATCCGTCTCGTCGTCCGCGTAAAGAGACGCCGCCAGACCCAATTGCCGGAGATTAGAGATGCAATTGACAGACTGGGCTTTCTCTTTGGAGTTAGCCAGCGCCGGCGACAGCAACGCCGCGAGAATGGCAATCACGGCGATGACGACCAGCAGTTCGACCAAGGTGAACCCCGCGCAATGGCGGTCGCCTGCTGCTGCGCATGAACGGTGGCCTTTGGCTGAATTCATGAAATCGAAAGTCGCATCATGATTGCGGCGACAACGTGTCGCGTGCCGTTCCCTTGCGAGAGCGACCCGCGTGGTTCGCAATCGAAACGACGGCATTACTTCACCAACTCAATCTCGCTGGGCCGCCAGGCTTTCGTGAAGAAGGGTTCGAGCGGACTGTAAAGGCGCAGGATGGTGAACCAGCCTTTCTTGGGATCGGTCTGAATCCAGTTGCCGCGCTTGATGCCGTCGGGTTGTTTCGGACTGAAGTAGATGGTCGTCGAGCCGTCGGCATTCGCTTCGGCGGCGGGCGAGGGATAATTCTGACTGCCGGCGCGCGGGTAGCGTTGGGGCGTGTCGAGCATCGAGCGCGTCATGTTGTCATAGACGGTGAACGACCAGAATTTCGCCTCGGGGATGCCTTTGGGCAGGGTGCATCGGTAGGTCTTGGCGCCATCGAAGTACTCGTGGTTGGCATCGAAGGTGGCGAAAAGATATTGCGAGCCGATGCCGGGCAGGCGCATGGCCATGGCCGGCGTGATGCCGGTGATGCCGTAAAAGAACGCCGAGCGCGCATCCAACTGGCGATAGCCGGTCGGCGGAAAGGGTTTGACGCCCTCGCGGGTGATCAGCGGGATCGGGGTTTCAAACTCGTAGCCACATTCGAACAGCGGATTCATCCAGGCCGAGCCGGGATAGTAATACCAGCTCGGATCGCGCGGGTGCATGAGCAGGCTGCGGGAGGTGGCGTTGGCCACGGCGAGGGCTTCGGTGAGAATCTTCTTCATCCGGGCATCGGGCGCGAACGGTTTGCCTTTGACGATGCCAATCGCGGCCAGCGGCCCCATCAATTCCGGGTCGAGAGCAGTGGCCGGTTCGCGTTGCACCACTTCATTCAGCATTTCGAAGTAACTGAAATCGTTGGGCGGAATGGTGTTCATCACCTTGCCGCTGCCTTCGTGGAAAACGAGCGGCGGCGGCGGCGTCACGCGGCCAAGCCGCGCCTTGCCGTCCAGAAACTCGGCGATGCTGGTGCCGACGCCGCCGGCTTCGTAGGGATAAATCTTCGTCTTCTCCTTGATCAGGGCGACGGTGGGTTTCGGATCGTCTTTCACCATGAACATGCGACCGAGGATCAGCACCCGGCTGGTGCGGGCGCGGGCAACAAAGAATCCGCCTTCCGGCACCGGACCATCGTAACCAGGAGGCAGCACGAGATATTTTCCCCCTTCGCCGCGGTCCGGGCCGGGCGCGCCGAAGTCAATGACCCAGCGCCACCACGCGTCGTCAATCGTGCCGAGCGCGCCGGGCGGGGTTTCGAGCACCATCGGCCCTTTGCTGAGATCCAACTCGCCGACGAAATACACCGTATCGGCGTTGGCGGTCAGGAACAGCGACTTCGCATCCATCAGTTCGGAGAAGATGAGGATTTCATTGTCCTTCACTCCGATGTCGCGAAAGCCTTGGAAGATGGCCTGGGCATTCACGCCCTGCATCGTGTTCACGAAGGCTTCATAGGCGTGCGTGAAGTCCAAGTGGTCATAGACTTTGGCGAGAGTGTCATTGCCCGGCATCCCGTCCTTGAATTCGAGCGAGCCGAGGCGCGACTCGACTTTGTCCGGCGTGATGAGTGAGGGCGGGATGGCGGTTGATTGGGCGAGGGCGGGACTCGTCGCGCAGCCGGTAAGCGTTGCAGCCAATACGGCGGGAATTGCAGCGACAGTCAGGCTGCGTCGGAATCGGGTCAGGTTTGTTTTCATATTTCTGGCTTTCTACATTACTCACGTTCGATGGTGAATTCGCGGGCCGGAAAGGCAACCTCAAACAGGAGGAAACAGAGGTAACAGAGACCGAGTTGTCAGCTCAGTTCGCTCCGTTAGCTCCTGTTCAAATCTCATGTTTCCGTGTCCAGCCCGCGTGGTTCACAAGCGAACAAACCAGTTTGGTTTTCAGTCTTTCGCGCGGGATGACACTGTTGTAACCGGGATAGCCGGTCGCCTGGTCAACGACGACGCCAGTGCCTACCGAGTGATGGTTGCGTCCAGTGAGAAGCGCCGCATGGCGGCAAGCGGTGCCGCGGTAAACAGAGTTCGTGTTTGCATTTTGCAAATTGTGGAGTCGGTCTTGCCTACGGCACGAGTTAGTTTTATTTGACCCGCGTCGGCTTCGGCGCTTTCCACTTGCCGTCTTGCGCCTCAACGCTGGGCGTGTACAGACGCATCACCATGTAGAGCGGGCCCTGCGGCGCGGGGAGCCAGTTGGCTTCGTTGTCCTTGCCAGGGGATTCGTGCTGAATGTAGAACGTGTAGCCGCCGTCGGCGTTCTTCGTCCAGTTCGGCATCATGGGCGTGTTGAGGAGGTAGCGATTGATGGGATTCGCGACGAGGATGCGCTGAGGCAGGGTGTACATCGTGATTGACCAGAACGCCTTGGCGGGTGGAAGCTGATCGCCAGGAAACGTGATGGTGTAGTTGCTGGCCCCACTGAGCGGTTTGCCATCGGCATCGGTGGCAATCACCAGGTAGATCACCTCCTGCTTCGGCTGCGCGTTACCACCCAGGACGATTCCGGCGGCGCGGTTGAGATAGTTGTTCTTCAGATATTCGCGAGTGCCGTAGCAGTCGCCGGCGCTCAACTGACCATCATTGAGTTTCTTCACGGCTGCGTTGAGGTCGGCCCAGGCATCAGCCACGCCCTGCTCGATCGCGGCCTTCATCTCGGGCGAGAGCTTGGCGGGATCGAAAGCGATGCCGGGAGCAATGCCGATCTTCGCGACGCGCTGGCGCAGCTCGACTTCACTGGGGACGGTCGGGGCGAATGGAAGAAGCTGGTTCAGAAGGTTGAAGAATTCGAGCGAGGTTTTCTCCTCGGCGACGGTCAGCGGCTTGATGTCGGGCAGCGGCGTGTGCTTGGGTGCGGGTTGGCCGAGGTACGAGGAGAGCGTCTGCGCCTTGTAGCCGGCTTGCACCTTCTTGACGTTGTCGAGGTCGTCCGGGCTGAACAACTGCGTGCGGAGTGCGGCGGTGGCGAGCGTCGTCTCCAGGCGGAAGACTTGCTTGATGCCCTTCGGTGTTTCGCCCTTCCACGAGGGGCCGGTGATCAAGAAGTTGGCGGCGTCGTTGCCGGTCGTGCGCGTGCCGAACATGTGGCAGAAGCCCCAGAGGTCGAAGAGGCTGCACCCGTAGTAGCGCCCCTTCTCGACCTGCGGCACGGTGATCACGACCGGCTCGTCGCGCAGGTCCAACCCGATGAACGAGTAGAGCGTGTCCGAGTTGATGGTCTGGATGGTCGTATCGGCGGGCGTGTAGAGACGCGTGTTGTTGGCGACGATGTTCCAGCCGCCTTTGAACTCGGGATTGGTCTTGTCAACGAAGTAAGCGTACTGGATGCGGTAATCGTCAACGATCGAATAGCCCCAGAGGTACGCCTCTTTAGCGATGGCGCGGGCTTCCGCAGGTGTGACCTCCTGGGCTTGGACGGGCGAAGCGAACGCCAGTGCAACCCAGGCGACGAGAAGGATGAAGAGCGTGAGTGGTTTCATGTTGTTGAATTTGTTTCGACCGTGAATGCGCGGGCCGGAAAGGCAACCTCAAACAGGAGGAAACAGAGGTAACGGAGACTGGCTTGTCAGCTCTGTTCGCTCCGTTAACTCCTGTTCAAATCTCATGTTCCCATGTCCAGCCCGCGTGGTTCACAATCGAGCGGAGTTATTCCACGGCTTTGACCTGCGGGATTTTCCAGGTGCCGTTAATGATCGAAGGCGGCGTTTCCTTGGGCCAGTAGAGGCGCAGCATGAGGATGAACTTGTCCTTGGGGGCGGGCAGCCAGTTGGATTCCTTGTCCGCGCCGGGGCTTTCGTTCTGGATGTAGAGGTCCACCGAACCGTCGGCGTTGGGCTTCAAGTTCTGGCGGGCGCTGATGCTGTAACGGTTCAGCGGATTGTTCACGAAGAAATAATCCTTGTCGTACATCGTCAACGACCAGAAGCCTTGCGCGGGCGGGAGTTCACCTTTGGGGAAGTGCATCACGTATTTTTTCTCCCCGGTGTAGGAGCCGACGATGGACGGACCTTCCGACGTCGGATAGACGGCGTCCTGCGGGCGATTCGCGCCGAGTCCGATGGCGGTGATGAGTGCGCGTTGGAGGTAGTTCACTCCGTAGCGACCGGTCTTGGTGGTGAACACCCAGCCGTGTTCCAACTTCATGTCGCCGTCCAGGAGACCTTCCTTCATGTGGTTCATGATCCGGTGCTGGGCGATGTGCGGGACGAGGTGGAAGCTGTCCCGGGCCACGGGGCCGAGTTTGCTGCCGTCAAACGGCTGGCCGGGCACGATGCCGAGTTTGGCCAGTTTCTTGAGCATCGGTTTGTCGGCGGGGTTGGCCGGATTGTCCTTCATCAACTTCGCCAGCAAGGTGAAATACTCGTCGGCGGTGAGCTTGTCCACTTGGTCGCGCACGGCGGTCTTCATGTCAATGGACGCGTCCACCGGACCAGCCGGCGGGGTGTAGGGCTTGCCGTAGGAACTCAACGGCACGACGGTGATCTCGTCCTGCAACTTGTGAACGGCCTGATAGTCCTCGGGCGTGCCGGTGCAATAGATGCGACCCAACAACCAGACCAGGGCGGTGGGTGACTTGTATTGTTTCACGCCGGCGGGCAGTTTGCCTTTCCAACCGGGACCGGTGATCGCGTATTTCTGCGCGCCGGTACCGGTGGTGCGCTTGCCGGGGACTTGAAACACATCCGTCCAGCCATCGAGCATCGGGAAGAGATAATAGCGGTCGTGCGCATCCGGCAGGCTCAAGACCCACGGCTCCTGGCCGACATCAATCCACGCGCTGGTGTAAAGCGTGTCGGCGTTGGGCGCGGTGACATCCTTGAACGAGGCATCCGGATACGTCCGCATCCGGATGAATTGCCCCATCGGCGCGCGCGTGCCTTCGGGTTCGCGGACATTGGTCATGACGCGCCGGGTCATCTCCATGGTGACGAGCGGGTAGCCATAAACATAGGCTTCGACGCCCAGTGGCAGGGCTTCGAAAACCGTGTCCTTGGCTTGAACGGTTTGTGGACTGGTGGTGAGGCAACAGACGAGGGCCACGAGGCCGGTCGCCATCGCACCTGATAGGGAGGTTCGAATGGACATAGGGGACGTGTGTTAGCTTACTTTGATTTGGTTGGTTTGGTTTGGTTACGGCCGTAAATGTGAATCGGCGAGCCGGCCGCGGGGCGAATGGTGCATCATTTCCCCGGCGGGTCAAATGGGAAATAGCACGGGAAAAACATCGGGGCGCACCTCAGTTTCTTGCCGGTGGTGCTGGCCGCGCTGCGAACTGCCCGTCCGCGCCGAGCGGACGGAATCGGGCAGCCGGCGCGATCGGGCAGGGCGGAGCATCGCAGAACGTGGGGCTGGTTTTCGTAGCGCAAAACCCGCTACCTTGCTGGAAGGGGTTTCAACATTTGTAGCTGAGGTAACGAAGCGGAAGGTTGCGCGGATTCGCGAGGTTCCGCCTCCTTACGTCAGCTACGATTCGCATGTGATGTCGGCTGGCCGGCGGCGGAGTGGCCAGGCCACAGTCACGAGAACAAAAACGCAGGCCACCCAATCGGATGGCCCGCGTGACTCGCAATCGAATCGGTTTACTTGGCGTCGGCAGCGGCTCGCATTCCTGCTTCCAGCTTCTTGATGTCTGCGGGCGACAGCTTGGGTTGGTCCAGTTTGATCGTCAGCTTGTTGAGCTTGGCGGTCAGCGCGAAGGGTGGCTGGTAGTCGGCGTCATTGACACTCGTCAAGGTGTCCGAGCCGACGTCGAAACTCTCGTCCCATTGCAGGATGAGCGGAATCGTGTGCGGCATGGTTTCGGTGGCGACGACTTGACCGTCCACTTTGAGGGTGCCGGTGCCCGGCTGGCCGATGCCGCTGAGATTGTTAAAGGCCAAAGTGGCGGCCCCGAGACCGGAGTATTTGAAATCGAACTCGAGGGTGTGACGCCCGGGCGCGAGGGGTTCCTTGCCTTCCCACTTGATACGTTTGAGATCCACGAGATTCCAACACCAGACGGGTTTGCCCTTGAGCAGGTAGAAGCCGTAGCCACCGAAGCGTCCGCCCGAAGTGAGCAGCACTCCTTCCGCGCCGTTCGCGGGAACGGTGACGTCGGCCGTGACTTTGTAGGAGCAATTCAGCAGCAAAGGCGAGTCACCCTGCGGCAAACCGGTCATCGGTTTGGTGTAAACAAACTCGGTGCGGCCGGCGGTGATGTTCGGTCGCGGCGCGACGAGGCGTGTGGCCACCGAGGCGTCGAGCGGAAGCACCTGATACTTCTCCGCCTCGCGCAGGAAGATGGCCTTCAGTTCCTTGACCTTGTCGGGGTATTTGGCGGCGAGGTCTTCGGATTGCGAATAGTCCTTGGTGAGGTCGTAGAGTTCCCAGGTGACGTTGTTCAACGGGTCGGGGTTGACGGCCCCGACGACGTCCCACGGCGGGCGGACGACCTTGGTGCTAAGCATCCATCCCTCGTGGTAAAGGCCGTGGTCGCCCATCATCTCAAAATACTGCGTCCGATGACGGGACGGCGCATGGGCGTTTTTGACGTCAAAGGTGTAGGCGAAGCTGGTGCCTTCGATGGGCGATTGCTTGATCCCATCCACAAACTCGGGCTGCGAGATACCGCAGACCTCAAGGATGGTGGGGACGACGTCAATAATGTGATGGAATTGGGTGCGGAGGCCGCCGACATCCTTGATGTGGCCGGGCCAGGAGATGGCCATGCCCTGGCGGACGCCTCCGAGGTGCGAGGCGATCTGCTTGGTCCAGGAGAACGGCGTGTCGAACGCCCACGCCCAACCCACGGCCATGTGGTTGTAGGTCTTTTCCGTGCCCCAAACGTCATAGAAGTATTTCAGCTGGTCCGCGACGGGAACTTGCACGCCATTGAACGCGGCCACTTCGTTCGGGGTGCCGATGACCTGACCCTCGGCGCTGGTGCCGTTGTCGCCGTTGATGTAGATGATCAACGTGTTGTCGAGCTTGCCCATGTCCTCGACGGCCTGGATGACGCGGCCGATTTCGTGATCGGTGTAGGCGGCGTAAGCGGCGAACACCTCGGCCTGCCGGATGAAGAGCTTCTTTTCGTCCGCCGACAGTTGATCCCATTCCTTCAACAAATCCTTGGGCCAGGGCGTGAGTCGGGCATTCTGGGGCACGACTCCGAGCCGCTTTTGATTGGCAAAGATGGTTTCGCGCAGCTTGTTCCAACCGCCGTCGAACAAGTGCATGGCCTGAATCTTGTCCACCCACTCCTTCGTGGGATGATGCGGGGCGTGTGTGCCGCCGGGAACGTAGTAGCAGAAGAATGGTTTGCTGGGGTCGGTCTGGTTCATCCGGTTCATCCAGTCAATCGCCTCGTCCGCCATGGCGGTGGTGAGATTCCAAGTGCCCGCAGGCTTGCCCTCGAAGGGATAAATCTGGGTGGTGTTGCGGAAGAGGTTGGGTGCCCATTGGTTGGCGTCGCCACCGATGAACCCATAGAAGTATTCGAAACCCATTCCCGTGGGCCAGAGGTCGAACGGCCCCAACTGACTGGCGCTGAAGGTCGGGGTGTTGTGGTCCTTGCCGAACCAGGAAGTGGTGAACCCGTTTTCCGTGAGGATGCGGCCGATGGTGGCCTTGTCTTTCGCGATGATGCTGTTGTAGCCGGGGAAGCCGGTGGACTGCTCGGAGATGACGCCGAACCCGGCCGAGTGGTGGTTGCGCCCGGTGATAAGCGCGGCGCGCGTGGGGGAGCAAAGGGCGGTGGAGTTAAAGTTGTTGTAGCGCAGGCCGTTCTTGGCAATGCGATCCAACGCCGGGGTGGGGATGACGCCACCAAAGGTGCTCGGCACGCCGTAGCCGGAGTCGTCCGTCATGATGAGCAGGACGTTCGGGGCTTGTTTGGGCGGAACGACGCGGGGTGACCACCAGGTTTTGGATTGGAGCGCATTGCCCTTGATCACGCCGCCGAATTTCGGATCGGGTGCGGGCAATTGCTGGCCGCTGATGGTGGTGGTGGCGCCGGGCGTGCCGGGCGTGCCGGTGGTTTCGACGCCGTGATGGCTGGCGGCGGCGGGATGCTGGGGCGAGGAGCAGGAGACCAGGATGGCCGCCAGTCCAGTGGCGGCGACGAGGCCGCCGAGGAGTGGGTTGGTGTGTTTCATTTTTCGAGTCAGGCTGTCAACTTCTGCCGGTTTATTCTGGGGATTGGATTGCGGCGTGACAAGGCGCAGTTGCAAAAAAATTCAGGCCACATCGGTTTCACATTCGATCCTGCGCGTACGGTGGGAGATTCGCTGGGCTCACTCTACTCAGAGCGGAGGTTGAATTGCTTCACCGTTGCAATTTCATCAACCCGGACCAACCTCGCGAACGCCAGGGAATCACAGTCTTATTTTGTATGCTGGACAGGACGCCGGACAACCCGCGGCGGTTAATTGTCCGCTGTCCGTCCGCTGGTGTCCGTTTGGGGGTTGAAAGGTGACACGTTTTGCGGGACACTAGGCCCATGAGTGACGTAACTTCCGAAGTGCTCCATGAGCAAACGGCGGCTTGTCTTGACCGTGTGCAACGAGGGGAGAATTTGCGGATTGTCCGTAATGGTGAGGCGGCGGCACTGCTGGTACCCGCCACCAAGTACCCCGACCCTGAGTGGGCCGAACTGATGACCGAAGTCAGGCAGGCGCGCCAGACCATCAAAACCAAGCGGCCAAACCCTGTGCTGGCTGCGCGTGCGCGGCGAAATTATGCCAATCGTTTACGCTGACACGTCCGCGCTCTTTGCTTACTTTCATCCGCAGGATGAATTCTCCGATGCCGTGGACGCAGCGGCGATGCAATCGGCCCCGGACTTTGTGTACTGGAGCTTTCTCAAATTCGAGCTGCGGCACAATCTCCGGCAGAGCAGCACTGACGCGCACGGAGCCGCGGCATGGCGAGCCTTGCGCGCGTCGGAAAACACCCGGGCGCGTCTGCGCTGGCAAGAGTTGACGGCGGACAAAATCATTGAAGCGGCAGACGACCTCAGTCAGCAACACGCCAACCAATGCGATGCCGGAGCCGCCGACTGGCTTCATATCGCCGCCGCGAGGAAAATTTCTTTTCTCACGACTCTGGATGAGTTTTGGACGTGCGACAAAGCGCAAGCGGAAGCGGCCAAGCAGGCCGGACTGGCAACGCGGCTTTTTACCGTCTAAAATACCCTCCCCCGCAGTTCCCCGCCCTTCAAATCGCGGCTGATGAAACTCCCGAACGGTTGCGCCCGCACGTCCTCCGGGTTGTGACCCATCGCGGCCACCGAGCGCAAGGCTTGGCGTTCATCTAACCGGAAGCACACGACCTCCGTGGCCGCACCAATCACGGACGGGTTGAGCTTTTCCGGGCGTTGCGTGTCGAACACGAATTCCACGCCATCCGATCTCCCGTCCTGAGCGAGCATGGCCAGTTCAGCGGGAATAGAATCTTCCGTGCAAAAGTTCCAAAGCTCCGCGATGAACACCAACTTGCGACTCGTCCGATCGAACGTGAACCGACTATTCCAATCGAACACGAACCCGCAGGCGACGTTCACCGCGTTGAACGCGAGACGACGCATGAAGATTGTCTTGTCGGCAAACGTCAGCGAATTAGAGTCCCATTCGTACGCCGGACAGGACGCCGGACAACTGTCCGGACAGCTTGTGTCCGCCTGAGTGTCCGTCCGTTGTCCGTTGTCCGTCCTGTTTTGAGCTTGGAACGGACAGCGGGAAGCCGTTTTGTCCGTCCGCTCCCCCCGATCTTGTCCGCTCCCGGTGTCCGATCTTGTCCGTTTGTCCGTCCGCTGGTGTCCGTTTGGGGTTGAAAACGGCCCGGCATGGTGGGAAATTCCCATTATGACGATCTTGCACATGGACAACGGGCGGCTGGTGGTGCCCAAGGAAGTGAGGACGGAGCGAGGCTTTGACAATGGCAGCACGTTTTCCTTTGTCCAAACCAAATCCGGGGCGTTGGTGTACCGACCTACCCGGCCCGCCCCAAAGTTAAGCTTGATTGAACACCTCAAAAAATTCCGGGGAGTGGAAATCCCGGAAATGAAGTTTCGGGCCAAACCCCGCGTGTAATGTTCCTGCTCGATACCAACGTCGTTTCCGAACTGTGGAAGGAAGCCCCGGACCCGGCTTGCGTCGTCTGGCTGGACGCCCGGGCGGAAGCCTGTGCTATTTCCACCATCACGGTTTCGGAACTGCGTTTCGGGATTGAACGCCTCACCAACGAGAAGCGGAAAGCGGAGTTGGAACGCGACTACAATTTCCTGTTGGAAGATTATGCGGGCCGGTTTTTTGAATTCGACGGCCCGGCGGCAGCGGAGTGGGGACGTTACGCGGCGGAGTTGGAAGCCGGTCTTGGGGCCGACTGGTGGAAGATGATGGATTTGCGGGACACGCAGATTGCCGCCATCGCACGCGAATACGGCCTCACCGTCGCCACCCGGAACTCAAAACACTTTCCCTTTTGCCAGACGGAGAATCCTTTTGCTCCGGTCTAAAACACCCTCCCCCGCAGTTCCCCGCCCTTCAAATCGCGGCTGATGAAACTCCCGAACGGTTGCGCCCGCACGTCGTCCGGGTTGTGACCCATCGCGGCCACCGAGCGCAAGGCCTGGCGTTCATCCAACCGGAAGCAGACAATCTCCGTGGCCGCGCCGATCACGGACGGGTTCAGCTTTTCCGGGCGTTGCGTGTCGAACACGAATTCCACGCCATCGCTGCGACCGTCTTGAGCGAGCATGGCCAGCTCGGCGGGGATTGAATCTTCCGTGCAAAAGTTCCAAAGCTCCGCGATGAACACCAACTTGCGACTCGTCCGATCGAACGTGAACCGACCATTCCAATCGAACACGAACCCGCAGGCGACAGTCGCGAAGTTTAACGCGAGCCGGAAAACGAAGATGGTCTTGCCGCTTCCGGTGCGGGCCAGGACAAGCGCGTGATTGGGTTCAAGGATTTAGCGCAAAGACGCCAAGGGGCAAAGACGCAAGGAAGGGGCTCGTGCATTTCGCGCCTCTGCGTCTTTGCGACTTGGCGTTAAGAAGGGAGTTCATTCAGTTTTGGCCGTTTGTGAGCTTCAGCTTCACGCGACCTTGGCCCTCGCTTCCAGCGCTCGCGTTTGGTCTTGCGTTCCCCCGCGCGGCGGGCGGCGTCGGCTTCAATCAGTGCGGCCAAGTCGCGTTCGAGGCGCAGACCTTGCAGCTTGATCGTAACCATGCAGAACTTTGCAACCAACCCCGCGAACGTCAGCGCGTCAGAGTCCGGCCAATGCTTCTCATATCGAACGCTTCGGTAACCATGGCTACGCGCTAAAAACTCCAGGTGAGATTGAGGTTGGCGAAGGTGAACCAGGCGTTGTCGAAAGAGCCGGACACATCGCCGCGACCGCCGGCGGCGACCGGCAACGCGCTGGTTTGATTGACCGACATGTCGCCAGCCCACAGGAAGGTGCAGGCCGCGCCGATGCTCACCGACGAGTTGAGTTGATATTGTGCGCCGAGACCGAAGCGCCAGGCCTGACCCATCGGCAGGGTCACCGTGCGGTTTTCACTGGTGACGGCCGAGCTGTCGAAGGCCACGCCCCCGGACAGTTGCCATTTCTCGGTGGGCCGATATTGCGCGCCGAAGGCACCGTGCCAGGTGTCTTGATATTTTAGATTGAGCGTGGTGGTGGCGCCGCCCTCGACGCCCGCCTGCACGTAGCCAAATTGACTCCAATCCTGCCAGCCGAAGTCGGCCATCAGCGCCCACTGTTCGTTCAACGTGCGATAAACACTGAGCATGGCGGATTGCGGGACTTTGGTGTCGAGGTCGAGGGTGGACGGGTTGGCCGGGGTGAAGTTGGCGAAGGTCGGCGTGTCGCTGAAGTCCAAATCCACGGCGGAGAGGTAGGTGACGCCGATGCGCGTTTTTTCGTCAACCTTGAACAGGAGGCCGACGTTGGCGCCGAAACCCCAGGTGCGGTCGCTCAAGGACATTTGACCATCAGGGAGCAGGGGATTGATCAAGCGACGGTTGACGGCGAGGTCGGTATCCAGCAGGCCATACATGGCGTTGAGTCCGGCGCCGATGGAAAGCCAGTCGGTAGCTTCGTAGCTCACGGAGGGCATCAGGGTCATGCCGACGAGCGCGCTCTTTTGCACGTAGTAGCGGCCGACCCAGTTGTCGCCGTAATTTTCCGCGAGACCGAAATAGGACAACATGCCGAGGCCGACCCGGACTTTTTCACCGATGGGGGTCACCACAAACAAACTGGCGCCGGGCAGCCAGCCGACAGCGTTGCCGCCGTCGTCCGAGCCGAGCAGCGGGGAGGTGTTGCCGTTCGGCGTGAAGGTGACGCTGCCATAGAGCGCCTGCAATCCGCCCTGCACCTGCGTGCCTTGCAACTGACTCATGCCGGCGGGATTTTTGAACAGCGTGGAGGCGTCGTCGGCGCGCGCGGCGTAACCGGCGGAGGCGAGGCCGACATCCGGCGTGGCGATCTCATACAGCATGATGCCACCGGCGCGCGAAGACTCGACGCCGGCCAGCGTGAGCGCCAGCAGGAGGCAGGAAGCGGTTGCAAAATTCCACATTCCCAGTAGCCGACAACGTGAGGAGGTGGAAACTCGCGAAGGCGCGAAACCTTCCGCCTCGTTAGCTTGACGGCTACGAATTCTGAAACCCTTTCCAGGAATCGTGGATTTAACCGGAAGTCCGAGTTCCGAAATCCGAAGGCCGAAAGAGTTCCGAAGCCCGAAGACCGAATGGTCCCCGTGAGCCGCGAATTCCTCCGCAGCACTGCCAGCTTCTGCGCCACTCGTTTCGGATCTCGGAATTCGGATTGCTTTCGGAGGTCGGGAACTCGGTCTCCAGAATTCAATTTGGCTTCGGTTTTTCATAAGCAGGGTGTTCAAAGCAAGGGATCATTTCGGGAACAGGAAGGTCACCGCGAAGCGCAAACCCCAGTCCGGTCCCCCGGTCGGTTTATCGGCGTAATAGCGGCCACCAATCTGGAACTGGATGGGCATTTTGCCGATCTTGACCAGTTGCGCGACCATCAAGTTCAGCGGCACGGTCCATTCAACATTTTCCCAGTCGTAAGTGGATTCCGTGTTGAGGGTGAGCGTCGTGTAGGTCTTCGTGGTGAAGGCGACGAAAGGTTGCAGGAAGGTGGAATTGATATCCTGTGTGTCGCCTTGTCCGGCAAACGACCAGATGTGATTGGCGAGGATGCCGTAGGTCCAGCCGTGTTCCTGTTTCAAAAGCACGGCAGTGGGGCCGGCGCCGACCTTGCCCGGACCGAGCACGTCGTCGGTGGAGGTAGGCCAATAGAACACCGGGCCTGCGCCCCAGATCCAGCCGCTCTTGGTCGGGTTCTTGGGCGAAAAGAAAAAGCTCTGAGTCGTGTCGCCCAATCCCGAGGTGGAACTGCCGCCGGTGGGTGACTCGGCGTAAATGACCGGCAGGATGGTGCGGATGATGACGTTCCAATTCTCGCTGATGGAGACGGGAATGACGGGTTGAATGTTGGCCGTGTATTTCATGGCATCCGCCGGGCCGATGCCGAAATCCCAGTTGTTCTGGATGGGCACACTGATGAGGCTGGCGACCGGGTTGCTGAGTTTCTTGGCCAGCTCGGCTTGAGAATCCTGCGCCGCCTCGCCACCGCCACCGGCGTCGGACTCAGGCGTGGCGGGCGCGAGAGTGAACTCGCGATTGAAATACTGGCTGGAGTCCGCGGAGGCGGAGGCGGCGAGGAACGCCAACGCCAGAGTGGGCAGGGCGATGTGCAGCAGACGGACGGAGGTTTTTGATTTCATGGAGTTATGGTTGTTTGGGGTGCGATCAGTAATTTATTTAGGTTTTTGCGTCATGAAAATATCGCCGGCAAAGATGACGGGTTCGCTGCCCGGCGAGTTGGTGGCCATGCGAGGAGGGTAATTGGTGACCACCGGGGTGTAGGCGGGGTGGGCGAAGGAGACCTCGATGCTGAACCACGCCGAGTCGCCAAAGAGCGCCACGGACTTCTGGCTGTCCAAAGCAAACCGGCCGTTGGCATCGGAAACTGCCGGGCCACGACGCTGAAGGGATTCGTCGCCCTTGACCGTTTCCAGCGTGCCCGAATTGTAATCCGGCACCACGCGCCGGACGCGAACCCCGGCGATGGGTTGGCGCGATTGTTCATCGAGCACGCGGCCGATCACGCGCGGGGAAACATAATGCGAAGGGGAGTGCGATTTGCAGCCGACGACCGCGCCCGGCAGAATCGCTGTCGCGACTGTGCCGAGCAGCAACAGTGCGGTGCGCGGCGCAATGAATTTCATTTCGGCGGAGACGTTGGTTGGTGAATTGGGCTTCACGGATTACAGGTTGAACCGTCAACGCCGGCGACCGCCGCCGCCACCCCAACCGCCGCCACGAGAACCTCCCCAACCCCCGCCCCAGCCGCCTCCATGAAATCCCCCCCAGCCACCATCTCCGGAGCGGTGAAAATTGTTGAAGCGACTCCAGCCGGTGGATTGGGCCGAGCGCTCGTGGCTGGCCCAGGAAGATTGAGTGGAGGATCGGGCGGACGAGGCCTGGCTGGACCAGGTGGAACGATCGCTCTGGGCCTGGCTCTGCGCGGTGGCGCGGTTTTGCTCCGTATTCCCGGAGGTGTAAACATTTCCGTTCCGGTCCACGACGGCGTTGCCATTGTTCCAGGCGGCCGAAGTGCCGGTCTGAAAATTATGGGCGGTACCCGAACGATTGACCGAGGCCGTGCCGTTGTAGGCGTTGCCGGAGATGCTCGTCTGGCGGTTCACACTCGTCCCGGTCCGGGCGTCAGAATAGTCGGTCTGGTGCGAGGCGCTGTAATTCCCACTGTAAATGTTGCCTGCGGTGGTCGTGGAGCCGGCATAACTCCGACCGGTGGTGGGATTGTAGCCGGAACTGCTCCGGGCGCCGACGTAGTTGCCGGTGTACGCGTTGGCAGAGCCGGCGGCGAAGGTGGAGCCGTGCGCACCCGTGTACGGATTGAAGGCCGAGGCGCTGTGCATGGCCGTCTCGGCGCCGGTGTAGGGGTTGTAGCCATACGCGCTGTGCGCGGTGGCCGTGCCCCAGTGCGTGTACTGGCTGCAACCGTTCACATTGTAGCCGGCGTAGCAGTAGTGGTAAGGATAGGTGTAGTGGTAACAACCCCAGTGTGGCTCGTAGTAGCAACTCGTGTTGTGACCGGCGCAATAGCCAAACGCAAACCCCACTGCGGCCCCCAGAGCGAAGGAGGCTCCGGAGCCATAGGTTGGCGGATAGCTCACGTAGGTGGTGCCGATGACGACTGGGGGATAGACGTACCCAGTTCCATAGACCACTGTCCCGCCGGGCGCAATGATGACTCCCATATAACCGGGCGTGTAACCGGAATAAACATACGTGGGCGTGTAACCATAAACGTAGGCGTAGGTGACGTAATGGATCGGGCACGACGAAGGAATGGTATAGATCACCGCCGGCACCGCTGTTGCCACCACCCAGGGACCCGTGTCGCTGGAGGCAGTGAACCACACCCCATTCTCACAGGCATAATACGATTTTGCATTGATTCGGATCACCGCCGTGGGGGTGTTGGCGGCGTAAGAGAGCTTGGTGCCCTTGATGGGCGTGAAACTCGGAGCCCCGACGTAGTCAACGGTGAGTTTCGCTTCGGCCCGTGTGATTGTGGCCGTCTGCGGAATGCTGCTGGCGATCACGGCCTCTTGTGCCTGCGGGGTGCCGGCGACGGAAAGCAGCACGTTGGAGCGCGGGCTGTCCGGCGGAATTTTTTTGAAATCGGCGGGCAAGTTGTCGGAGGGCACGTAGCTCCACGAGCCGTTGAGGGAGGGCGCTTTGAACCAGCGGCCCGAGATCAACGCGTAGTAATCCCCCTGGTCGAGATAATAGAAGATGGCGTTGTCCGAGTTCGCCACATAAAGCAAATCCGTGCCCGCAACACTCAGGAGGTTGGCCGCCCCGGTGCTTTGCAACAGCTCGGTCGGGACGGTGGAAAGATAGACCACCGGGGGCGTGGCCAGGGGTTGTCGCGGATAGGCGGGGTCCACCTGTCCGGTGGCCAGCGCCGCGTCGCGCGCCGTATCAATATCCAGCGGGGGCGTGAGATTGACGACCCACGGGCCCTCGATGGACGGCGCGCTGTACCAGTTGCTGGCGGCGTAGAGATAATAGCCCTGATCGTAGAGATTGGTGCTGAGCACCAGCAGCGACCGGGTGTTGACGACGCGCTCGTAACTGTTGACGAGCGGCTTCAGAATCGGCGCACCGTCCACCAAGACGAGCAGCGAGGGCACGGTAGCGTAAATGATGCGAGGTGGTGTGTTGTCCACCTGTTGAATTTTCGCTTTCATCGCCTGGGCCGAGGCCGCGAAGGTCGCCTCGAGGTGATCCAAAGGAATGATTCTCGCGACCTGCGGCAGTTCATCCGCAATGGCGGTCTGATAGGCTCGCTGCTGCTTACGCTGCGTGGGGAAATCCACCTTCGTGATCTGAAAATCCTCCAGCGTCACGAGCCGGGTGAACTTGTCAATCTCGGTGCGGGTTTTGAAAAATACCACGCCGTAAGTTTCGTTGCTCGCGCCGGCCGGTCGCACGGCGATGGCGAAACGTCCTTCGAGCTGATTGCCGGGCCAGGCGGATATTTGCGGTTGATATGCGGCAAACTCGTAGGTGGCGTTGGTGAAGAAGCGCGGCCAGTTCAGAGCCAACGCGTCAAGGGGCGCATTGGTCTGCGCGCCGGCCGTCCGCGCGGCGCCGAGAAAAATGACCAACAGGGCGAGGATCGCGCATTGGTGGAGGCAAAATTTTTTCATGGCTGGCGAGGCGAGTGGCGTTGTGCCCGAGATTCGCGCCCTAGTTCTGGCTGATGTAATCGTAGTTATGCACCTGGATGGTCAGGTTCTTGGCCGGAATCTCGACGGTGGCGAATTGTAGATGGTTCAAACCGCTCGCCATGGTGCGGAAGGTGGCCGTGACGTTGATCGCATTTCCGTCGCTGTCCGTGGTGCTGATGGTGACTTTGCGGGTGGCGCGACTGGGCGCGTAGATGGTGAGGGACAGGGAATCTCCGGGCGTGACGACGCCATTGCCGGCGATCTGGATTTCGCCATTCGGTCCCGGGGCTGGGATGGTGGCCGAACTGATGAAATTGATGACGGCTCCGGCACTGGGCAGTGTGTATTTGTCGAGGAGTGCGACCACCTGTTTGAGATACTTCCCGGTGTCCTTCCGTTCGCGCTCTGCCACCTTGTGCCGGAGAAAGCCGCGGGGGAGGGCCGCGCCCGCATCGTTGAGGAGGGTGCGTTGAATCTGGTTGTCCGCGCCGTAAACGCACTGATCAATGCGCGTATCCTCGACCTTGCCTTTCTCGAGTACTTCGAGCCGGCAGTTCCACGAATACTGCTGCATCATTTGCGCATTCTTCTTCCGGGCGGCGATGATGCTGTTGGCGAGGCCTTCGTTGGCGACCTGGGCGGAAACCGGTTGCCACATCGCGCCCAGCAACAGGCAGGTGAAAATCAACAATCGTTTTTTCATCGGAGGTAACCTTTCAATGGATGGTTGAGTTCAGGAGCGGATGGAAATTCACTGGTACTTGATGGCCACCGCGATGACCACGCGTCCCTCAATGTCCTGGATGGACCGCCCATACCACGGACCCGTGACGTACGCGCCGGTGACCTGGGTCTGGTCGTAAACCACCACCGCGGCATCGGCTCCAAGCTTCGCCGCCGCGGTGCGCAGCGCCACTTCGATTTTGGCGGCACTGACCTCCTCACTCGAAGGTTCGGCGCGCACTTCCCCCAGGCGCACGTGCGGTCGCGAGGGCTGGGTGCGGAGGATCTGGACATCCGCCGGGTTGGAGGGCGGGTAGGTGGGGCCGCCGATTTCCTGGGTGCTGGTGATGGACACGGTTTGACAACCAGTCAGCAGCAAAACGGAGCCGAGCGCCAGGTTCAGAGCGAACCACCGGTTCAGGTTTTTCAGGGTCAACATGCTTGTGGTAATTGGTCGTTGCGGACGTGCGCATCGCTGTTGGTGCAGCGCGAGAAGGTCGTCAACAGCTTGTGGTAATGGTGATGCGGGACGTCCCAAGTTGGCAAGCGATTATTTCTGCACGGCGACGATGAGCGCCTCCGCCAACTGGGCCGACACGGCGTCGCCCACGCTCAACTCGGCGAGGTCCACCTTGGGGCCGGCGCGCACGACACCTCGGTCGCCACTGACGTAGAGCAGGGCGAGCCGGCGCGACTTCGCATCCAGCCCGAGAATCTTCGCCGTGGTTTCCCAGGTCTGAGCGGCGAGCGCTTCGGACTCGTAACCTCGAACCCTCACCGGGACAGCGGCACCGAAGGAACTGGTTTGCGCCGAGCCGGGTTTGGCGAGGAACAGCGCGATCCCCTCGGTCGTGATGACGTTGATCCTGTTGCCGATGTGGAACTGGCTCAGGTTGATGGCCGGCGTGGCTTTGAAGGTGAGTCTCCGACCGTCCGGGCCGGTGAGGAGGACTTGGCGACTGGCGACGTCCAGCGCCGTCACGGTGGCGGTCAACCGGTAAGTATCCAGCACCATGGCGCCGTCGCGGGTTTGGATGACGCCCGAGGCTTCAGCGTCGCCCTTCGGCGTCGAACAGGAGGTCAAGCTGAGGGCGGCCGCCGGCAGCAGAATCAGGGCGGTGAGTTGGGCGAGATTGATTTGCTTCATGCGTGGTTTATGGGAGTTGATTTCAGTTTGAAGTGCGCGTCCAGCGTTTCGAGGTCTCACAGATCAGGTCTGGCTTGGGCGAAACGGAAGACCGCCGGCGAACTGGCCGACGGCGACGATTAACAACCTTGCGCGATATGATTTGTTGGCCGGGGTGCGTGACATTGAGTTTTCAAAGTTCCAACGCGGGCGAAATGATGAGAAAGTCCGGTGACGGGGGCAAGGATTGGTTTGGCTCGTTTGATCGCGCGTGGACTCAAAGGAACAAGCAAGGGGGTGGAGGAGTGGCTGAAGTGCGCGGGCCGCGCGGCTGGCCTGCCGGTGAAAGTGGTGGGTTGGCGGGGACTCGAACCCCGGACCAATGCCTTAAAAGGGCACTGCTCTACCAACTGAGCTACCAACCCACAATAATCATCGCGACGACCTACTCGTTATTCCTGTCGGGATAAAAAACCGAAGTCGGAAACAGGTCCGCCTGCCGAAGCGCGTGCGAAGGCTATGTCAGCCGTCAGAGCCGTGCAAGGGTTTTCAGCCGGCGCTGGGTCAAAATGCTGGTGGCTGGTTCCGGGTTTCAACCCAGACCAGCCACGCGCTCCCCCACCTTGAAAATGTCCGTCTTGTTCGGCGCTTAAATCTCAAAACTGGCAACGGCCTCCGGCTGCGTCTTCCGGCACTTCCGGCTCAGCGTGTGGCTGACCATGGTGAGCAGGTGATTCGGGTCCATGCGTTTGTGGAAAAAGGCGGTCGCGCCCGCGTTCAGCGCGAGCCGGGTGTACTTGCTCGGATCGCCGGCGGTTACCATGACCACGGGAATGTTCCGCAACTCTTCAAATCGTTTCATCCAGGAGACCAGGCGCATGCCATCCCACGGCACGCCCGTCACGTCCTGGGGCAGATTCACGTCGAGCACCACTAGGTTGGGCTTCTTCCGGCGCGCGGCTTGAATCGCCTCGGTGCCGTCCGCGGCCGTGAGGACATCGTAGCCGTTCGAGTTGAGCCGGGACGAAGTGAGCTTGAGGAAAAGCGGGTCATCATCCACCACAAGAATTGTTTGGTGGCGGCGGTCGCGGTTGGAGGCCGGCTCACTGGCCACCTCGGCGGGAGGCGCGGCGGTTTCGAGGGGCTTGACCACCGGGTTGAATAAATTGCGCACCCAACGGAACGTGTCGGTCCGGGTGGAGGATGGGCTGGTGGTTTTCATATCGTTCTCCTCGGTTAATTTGTTCATCAAGCTGGAGATTAGATACGCCGCCAGCCGCGTTTCAGCAATCCGGTCAACTGCGGGTTGGTTGCCCGGGTGTTCGTGCGGATGTCCGCCCCGGCTTTTCCCGGGTCAAAAATCGCGTCACGGAACCAACACCCGCAAGGCGTTTGGTTGGACGGAGAATTTCGCGGGCAACGGACGACCCAACTCGCCGTCCACTTCGAAACTCACAGACGGTTTGCTCACCATGGTGAAGGAACGGGCTTGGAGGCGAAGCACCGCGTGTTCGGGCAGTGTGCCGGTTCGCAGCAACCGCGTGCCGCACCGGACGAGGTTGAGCCAGTTGACGCGCGGAAAGACGCACACGTCCAGCAGGCCGTCCGCGAAGTCAGCGTCGGGGAAGACGCGGAATTTGCCGCCATACAAACCGCCGTTGCCGATCAAGACGAGCGGGCCGGAAATGGCCTTCATGCCATCCGAGACGGAGATCGAGGGCAATTCACCGAGCATCGCTTGGAGACCGGCCAGGACGTAGGCGAGCGGCCCGAACTTTTGTTTCATTGACCAGTTAACGAGTTGAATGGCGCGGGAATCCAGTCCGGCGCCGGCGAGCTGGGCGAAATGAATGTGCTGGCGTTGTTCGCCTTCGCCGGATTCGATGCGCGGCAGATCAATCCGTTGTTCGTGACCGCGTCGGAGGATGGCCCAGGCGGCTTCGGGTTGCGTGGGGAGGCCCAGTTCGCGGGCGAAGACGTTGACCGTGCCGAGCGGCAATACGCCCAACCGCGCACGCGTGAGACCATCGGGCGCGTCGCACAGACCGTTGAGCACTTCGTTGAGTGTGCCGTCGCCGCCGGCGGCGATGATGGTGTCAAATCCTTCTCGAACGGCAGCGGCGGCGAGCCGGCGGGCGTCGCCGGGAGCGGCGGTGGGTCGCAACGCGGCCTCGGCGGCGAGGGACTGGAGGGCGCGACGAAAGTGCCCGGCCTTTTGTCCCCGGGCCGCAGGATTGAAAATGACACACGCGCGCACGGCGCGACATGGTTGAGGTGATCAGCGGCAAGTCGAGAACAAAACCGGCCCCAACGCTGAGCGATCAGAGTTCGCGCCAGGAAGCGACGACGAAACCGCGCTTCGGCCCCGTCCGGGCCAGGCTCTCATCGAAGTGAAACTTGAAGGGACGGCTCAAGCTGAGATTTTTCACGTTCAGCGCACCGGCGAAGTTAAACAACGAATTGTCGTGGGTGATCGCGAAGGTGGCTTCGGGCGCGTAAATGGAAGCCACCACAGCCGGCGTTTGTTGCGTGAGCGCGACGTTGGTGTTTCCAGGCAGACCGAAGTATTGGAAATTGTGCGGCGTCCCGTGGTTGTTGATGTAATCCAGGCTAGCCGTGCTGCCGGCGACGTAGAGCTTGAGCGTGCCCGTGGGCGCAATCTCGATTTCCGTTGAGGTGTCCATGCTGACGTTGCCGATGACATAAATCACGGCGGTGATATTCGAGCCGACGAAGAGTTTATCGTCGTTCATCAGCACCAAATCTCCCGGGATGAAATAATCACCGGAGAGCGCGTAGGTGTCGTTGAACTTGGTCGGCAACGGCAGACCGATGGGGAACGGCGGCAACACATCGGGAAACTCCGTCCGGGCGATGGCGGGTGGGTTGAGAATTTCAGCCGTCTTGGCCTGGGTGGCATTGTAGCGGCCATCATCGCTGTAGCTGGGGTTCTCCGAGTCAAAGCTGTCTTCGGAAAAATTGTAACCGGACGGGTTGGTGATTTGCCCGACATTCAGCCCACGCGCGAGGAGCGGCGCGTTGGTCGTGGTCACGCACACCGCGCGCGACAAGGTCACGGACGCGGAGGCAATCGCCGTGTAACCGGTGGCGTAGATCGTGGGCGGATTGGCCGGGGTGTACGCCACGGCATAACTGCCGCCGAGCAGGATGCGTTCGGGTGGGTCGGGCCGGAACAGCCCGTCGCTCAGACTCCAGTCGTTGCCGGTGGTGACATTGGTGGTCAACGCTCCGGGGTTGAGCTGGGCCAGGGCTTCTTCCACACCGGCCTCGGCGAGCACCAGCGCGTTTTGCCACGCTTGCGTCCGTGTGGTCAGTGCATGCTCCGTGCGCGCCAAGGTCAGGTAGCTCGCCAGAATGAGACCGAGCAGCAGCGTGATCGCCAGTGTGATCATCAGCGTGCTGCCGTGCTGCGAGGAAATTATCCTGTGACTGGAGAGTTTCACGGCGGAGCGGAGTTGCGGAGGATGACCTGGAGCGACTTCGCGCTCTCGGTATTCAGGGTGGTGCCGGTGAGCGGACGCGAGCAACGCCACGAGAGATTCACGACGCGGGCCTGATTGAGCGCCAGGTCGCCGACCGAATTGGTGGCCGGCAGGAAAGGCTCGCTGGCGGAAGGTTGCAGCACGTTTTGAAAGAATTGCGCCGACCAGAAATCGCAGTCCGTCAAACAGGTGAATTCCGGCTGACCGGATTTCGCGCAGGTCACTGTGCGTGCCTCCGTGTCCCAGGTGTAGCTCACGGCCACTCCATCGAGACTATTGGTCAGCACCAGCGTTTTGGTTGAGGCATCGGATTGATAACTCAACACGCCGGTCGCCTGTCGCACTTCCCGCTCGAATTGGCCGGCGGCAATCCGGTTTCGCTGGTCCAGGGTCGCGGAATTGCCCATCACGAGAAAGCAGTGCAGCCCGTTCAACGACAACAGACTGATGATCGTCAGGACAATGGCGCCCAACCCAAGGGCCACCATCATTTCCACCAGCGACAAGCCGCGTTCGCCCGGGCGCTGGAGCGAGCGCGCCGCGATCGAGGGTTGCAGGCGATGAGGCAATTTCATGGGCCGATCACGTAGCTTTGCATTCCGTACCGCGCCACACAGGTCTGCACCTGTCGCTGGTTCACCACCGGAGTATCGCCGTTCAAATTTGTCCAGGTGAGTGAAATCGTGACCAGACGGAGCTGGTCGCGGTAGGCGGCGGGCAGGTCCGCCGGCGTGCTCAATTCCAGGGTGCCCGCGTATGTCACTCCCTCCGGATCGCCGGAGGCGGCGTTGGGATTGAATGGTTCAGTGAACGTGGGGCGCAGAAAATTTTGCGTGTCGAGCAACTGATTCCAGGTGTAGAGGCGGAGGCGTTCGGTGTATTGATTGAGAATTTCCGTCGCCCGCTGATTCTGCCGGGCCGACCGCAGGATGGCGAAGCCGGAGGAAAAGCCACAGTAGAGCGACACCACCATCATGCCGACCAGACTCACCGCGAAGATCACCTCGGGCAGGCTGCTTCCCGCCGTGACCTGACGTCGCGTCCGCGTTCGCATTGTGACTCTCATGGATGCTGTCGGAGGGGGCTCGCACCCCGCTTTTCCCAGACATGACTTGACTAACACAACCGTCGGGAAAGTCAAAACCTAAACCCGCCAACTTGGAACTTGGAACGTTCTAACGGGGATTCTAGCCTGCCGCGTGTTTCGACCGTGCATTGATCTGCGCGACGGCAAAGTCGTGCAATTGGTCGGCGGCACGCTGGGGGATGATCCGGCGGCCGTGCGAACCAATTTTGTCTCGGACAAGAATGCCGCCTGGTTTGCCGAACTTTATCGGCGCGATCAGCTCACCGGCGGTCACGTCATCATGCTGGGCGCGGGGAACGACTCCCAGGCTCGCGCCGCCTTGTCCGCCTATCCCGACGGACTGCAAATCGGCGGCGGCATCAATCCCACCAACGCGCGGGCCTGGCTTACGGCGGGCGCCGCTCACGTCATTGTCACCAGTTGGGTGTTCCGCGAAGGTCGCGTGGATCGGGAGCGTTTGGCCGAGCTTGTCCAGCTCGTGGGCCGGGACCGACTCGTGCTGGACCTCAGTTGCCGGAGACGCGGCGATGATTACTTCGTGGTCACGGATCGCTGGCAGCGGTTCACCGACGTGCGGTTGTCGGCGGCAACCCTGGAGGAATTCTCCCGCGCCTGCGCGGAGTTCCTGGTTCACGCGGTGGATGTGGAAGGCTTGTGTCGCGGGATTGACGGCGAGCTGGTCGCGAAGCTCGGTGAGTGGTCGCCTCTACCCGTCACGTACGCGGGCGGGGCCAATTCCCTCGAAGATCTGGCGACCGTGGCGCGCCTCGGGCAGGGACGGGTGGACCTGACGATTGGCTCGGCGCTCGACATCTTTGGCGGTGGTGGCGTGCGTTACGTGGAGGCGGTGGCGTTTAACCGCGCCGCGCGCGCTTCCGCGACCGAGTAAGCATTTGACTAACCCGGCGTGGCCATCGAAACTCCCCTCCGTTGGCGAATGCCGGTCCTGCTTTTTAGAACTATGCAATCGAAGCACACACTCGGGTTTCTGCTCGTTGGATTTCTTACCGTCGCCGCGCCCTCGGCTGATTCGCGCGCGGAAGTCATCTTGGGCACACCACCGACCGCGCCCACGGATGTCTCGGCCCTGCCCAAAGGACCAAGCGCTTTCACTGTCACCGGGGGGTTTAGCGTCAACGCCAGTTCGCGTGAGCAGGTGCGGTCGTTCTACAATGCCGTCTATTTTTCCTCGGATAACATCCCGATGCTGACGACTTCGGATGTCTCCACCTGTACGCCGGGCACGAACTCCACGGCTTACAAGGAGGGTGTCCTGCGCCGCATCAACTGGTTTCGCGCCATGGCCGGGCTGCCCGCCAGCGTGACGTTCGATGCCGTCGAGAGCGCCAGGAATCAGGAGGCCGCCGTGATTATGTCGGCGAATAACAGTCTCAGCCATCACCCGCCCACGTCCTGGTCCTGCTACACTGGCAACGGCGATAACGCGGCCTCGAATTCAAATATCGCCATCGGCAACGCCGGCGCGGATGCCATCACCGCTTACGTCTGGGATTTTGGAGCCAACAACTATGAGGTCGGCCATCGGCGTTGGATTCTTTACCCGCAAACCAAAATCATGGGCACGGGCGACGTGCCGCAGGCCGACAGCTTCAATTCCGCCAACGCCACCTGGGTCTTTGATGGCAATTATGGCGGACCGCGACCCGCCACCCGGACGTCATTCGTGGCCTGGCCGCCGGCGGGCTATCTGCCGTATCAACTGGCCTACCCCCAGTGGTCGTTCGCCTTGACGAATGCGAATCTGAGCGCGGCGACCGTGAGCATGAAAAGCAACGGCGTCAGCGTGGCGGTGAATGTCCTGCCGTACGTCACGGGCTATGGTGAAAACACCCTGGTCTGGGTGCCGATGGGATTGGACCCCACGGTCGAGGACACCGTATTTCCGTTCAGCGGCGCCGATACGGTCTATACCGTGACCGTGACCAACATTCATTACAGCGCCATCACCACCGGTTTTACCTACACCGTCACGCTCTTTGATCCGGCGGTGCCGGGTGCTGATTACGCGCCGCCCACCATTTCCGGTTCCGCCAATCCTGCGGTCGGCCAGGGCAACGCCTACACGTTTTCACCGGTGCCGAATGTCACGCGTTATGAATGGCGGGTGTCGCAGCCGGGTGACTACGCTCTCAACGACGGAGCGGAAAGCGGGTTGGTCAACTTTACTGCCACGACTTCCGCGGGTTATTCGGTTCAGGATTCCAGCGTCAAAGCCGCCGGGAACTATTCTTTCCGGCTAGCCCATCCTACACCTCCTGCCAGCCAGTATCTTACTTTGAACCAAAGTTTTGTTCCGAAATCCAACGGCAGCTTATCGTTCAAAAGTCGCCTCGGTTACGCGGGAGATGGTGAAACTGCAAAGGTTCAGTTCTCGACCGACGACGGATCCACCTGGCAGGACATCTATACTCAAAACGGGGTTGGTGACGGCACCTCTGGTTCGGTGGAGAATTCGTTTGTGTCCCGTTCGTTTCCGCTTTCAGCCTATCAAGATAAGACTGTCAGATTGAGGTTTGCGTACACCTACACCAGCGGGGGCTACTATATTTACCCGCAATCAAGCTTTCCGATTGGCTGGTATCTGGACGACATTACCATTGCCAACGCCGAGGTGTGGACGGTGATCAGCACCAACACCGTAACGACGACCAACTTCATGTTCACCCCGCCCCAGGCCGCCAGCTACAACCTTGACGTGCGCGGTTATATTTTCACCGAGTTCCCGTTGCCGTGGGGGCCGGTCAAACCGGTTACGGCGGTCGCCGCTCCGCTCAACATCACCATGAAGCCACCGGTCATCAATGCCGGGCTGGTGACCCTCGACTTCACCACCACAGGCGCGGCGAGTTTCAAACTGATCCAGGCCGATCAATTGGCCGGCCCGTGGGCGACGAACGCGACCGCAGTCCTCACCACCAACAACCCCGGCACGTCCTATCGCTTCACCACGCCGGTCGGTCCCGCAGCCCGCTACTATCGCGTCAAATCCCCGTAGGCGGAGTTCGCCAAACCGATTTAGCGCGGCGCCGCGGCAAACAGGTCTTTGATGGCTAATCGGAAGTCCGGCAGGAGTTTCTCCGTCAACACGTCCCCATCGGCGAGGATTTCGTGGAGGCGCATTCCATACTCGCTCGCGTGATAAATCTCCACGTTGTCATAGCGCGGATCCACCATCCACAGCCGTGGCACCTTGAAGGTTTCATACAGCTCCTTCTTGAGCACCGTGTCCGGCCGGTGATCATCCGAGCAGACCACTTCGACGGCCAGCCAGAGTTTGTCGTTCGCGGCGGCAACCAACGCGAGATCGGGACGCAAGACTGTGTGCGACGCCAGCGGCACCCGGTCGCGCATCGGCAGCAATCGGGTGCCGGGAAACCGGGTCACGCTCGCGCGAATACAGTCGTGCAGGCGGGCGCAAATCAAGTCATGCCGCGGGCCGGGCGGCGGCCGGACCGTAACTTCGCCGGACAAACTCTCCTCATACGGCTCGCTCATGCGCGCAGCGTAAGCTTGGCTGGTTGTGGGCGGCAAATGGATTCCCCCGGCTGGTCGCATTGCCTCGATCCGATGGGAAACTTCGCCTCGGATGGCGACGACACCCGGCCGGCTATTTTTTCAGTAACTTCCGCAAGAATCGGCCCGTGTAAGATCGCTTGTTTTGCGCAACCTGTTCCGGCGTTCCTGTCATCACAATTTCGCCGCCGCGGTCGCCGCCTTCCGGGCCGAGGTCAATCACCCAATCGGCTTCCGCAATCAAATCGAGGTTGTGCTCAATGACGATGACCGTATGGCCGGCATCCACGAGCCGTTGCAGCACCTCGACCAACCGCCGCACATCCGAGCTATGCAGGCCGATGGTCGGCTCCTCCAGGATGAAAAGGTTGCGTTTGCCTGGGAGCGCCAGCGTCTCGCTGGCGGGATTGGAATCGGAATTGCGCCGGCGGGATGCTGGTGCTCCCAGCACGGATTCCTTGAGTCCGGTCAATAAATGCGTCACCAGTTTCACCCGCTGGGCTTCGCCGCCACTAAGCGTCGGACTTTGCTGGCCAAGTTTGAGGTAATCCAATCCGGTGTCGTGCAGCGCTTCGAGGGCGCGTTTGATTTTCGGCACGCTGGCAAAGAATTGAATGGCCTCCTCCACGGACAGATCGAGTACTTGAGAGATGTTTTTGCCGGCGTATTCAATATCGAGCGTCTCGCGATTGAACCGCGACCCGTCACACGTCTCGCAACGCACGAACGCAGGCGGCAGGAAGTTCATCTCCAATTTGATTTGCCCCGCGCCTTCACACTCGGGACAGCGGCCTTGGGCGCTGTTAAACGAAAATCGGCTGGCGGAGTAACCGCGCATCCGCGCCTCGGGCACCTGGGCGAACAGTTGCCGGATGTCATCGAAGAAGCCAACGTAGGTGGCGGGGATCGAACGCGGAGTGCGGCCGATGGGGGCTTGGTTCACTTCGTAAACAGCCTTGAGCGATTCGACACCGGCAAGCTGGGGCGAGCGTCCCCGCGAGCCTTTGCGTGATTGTGAGGGAATGGCACGCGCGGATGCCCGCCCCACCGACAAGGCTTTCTGCAACTCCGGCAACAGACATTCACGGATCAACGTGCTCTTGCCTGATCCACTGACGCCGGTGATCACCACGAATCGTCCGAGTGGAAATTTCACGGTGAGTTGTTTGAGATTGTTCGCTGCCGCATTGCGTAGGGTGAGCCAGTTCAATCCCGAATTCCGAATTCCGAATTCCGAAAGAAGTCCGAGGGCCGAATTTCGAAGCATCCCATCGCCGGTCCTCGGTTCGGATTTCGCACTTCGGATTTCCTTCGGCTTTCGGTTTTCGTTTTTCGGATTTGTTACTGGTCGCCGTTCGCCCCGCGCCGGAAACCTCTTCACTGCCCGCAGGCATTGGCCGGTGACGGACTCGGGATGCTTCGCCAACTCCGCCAATGTCCCGCTCGCCACCACTTGTCCGCCGTGAACGCCCGCACCTGGACCAAGATCAATGATGTGGTCGGCCCGCCGCATGGTGTCCTCGTCGTGCTCGACCACCACGACCGAGTTTCCGCGCTCGCGGAGCATTTGCAAAACGTCGAGCAACTGCTCATTGTCGCGCGCGTGCAGGCCGATGGTGGGTTCATCCAGCACATAGAGCACGCCGCTGAGATTCGAGCCGAGTTGCGCCGCGAGCCGGATGCGCTGCGATTCCCCGCCCGAAAGCGTTGGCACTCCTCGACCCAGTTGCAGATAGCCGAGGCCGACTTCGTTGAGGAACTTCAGTCGCTCGCGGATTTCGGGGAGGATGTCGCGGGCAATCTCCGCCGCGCGGCCGGTGAACCTCAACTTGCGGACAAACTCGAACGCGGCGGCGACATCAAGGGCGGAGAAATCGTCAATCGTCGGAGCGCCGGTCTCCGACCCGGCGTGTCGGTGTGTCTTGTTGGCCCGAGCCGGGCCGGAGGCCGGCGCTCCGCAGCGCAGCCGCACCGCGCGCGCCAGTGGATTCAATCGTGCGCCATGACACTCAGGGCAGACCTCCCGCTCGGATGCCCAACTCCACCAGCTTTCCTCGATGGAATCCGCGTTCGCGCCGCGATCCACGTCTGGCAGATAAAAGAGTTCGCCAAAACCGCGACACTTGGGACACCAGCCTTGGGCCGAGTTGTAGGAGAAATTCTTCGGGTCGAGCGGCGCGAAGGACTTGTTGCACCTGGGACACGCGCGCTCCGTCGAGTGGACGGTGAGTTGCTTGTGATGGTCCAGTGCGTAGAGCGTGCCGTTGCCGAGTTTCAACGCTTCGTCCACGAGTTCGTTCAGGGAGCGCACGCGCCCCGCGTGCTCCCGACTGCGCCCCGCAGCCGGGCCAAGGCGCACCTCCGCGCGTGATTCTCGCGCGTGGGCGCGCGAGGGCGCAGTTGACGAGGCGTCAACTGCCGCACGCGAGGCGCGTGCGCTCCCTATTTCCAGCACGCCCACCACGATTTCCACGTCGTGCTCCTTGAAACGGTCGAGACGGAACGGTTTGCTGGTGTCGAAAATTCTGCCGTCGGCGCGGATTTCCTGGTAGCCATGTTTGGCCGCCCATTCGGCAATATCGGTGTGAAAGCCTTTCCGATTCTTCACGATGGGCGCGAGCAACAGGAGATCGCCGCGCCGCTTGCGTTCAGACTGGAGGTGTCTCGCCAGTTCGTCGCGAGTTTGCGCTTCGACCGGCAACTGGCAATCGGGACAGTATTGCGTGCCGAGGCGCGCAAACAGCAGCCGGATGAAATGATAAATCTCCGTGACCGTGGCGACGGTGCTCTTGCCGCCGCCGCGCGTGGTGCGTTGCTCGATGCTGACGGTGGGCGGGATGCCGGTAATCAAATCCACATCGGGCCGCGCCATCTGCTCGACGAACTGACGCGCATAGACGTTCATGGAATCGAGGAAGCGTCGCTGGCCTTCGTTGAACAGAAGATCAAACGCCAGCGTGCTTTTGCCCGAACCGCTCACGCCGGTGATGACGACGAATTTGTCACGCGGAATTTCAAGCGAAAGGTTCTTCAAATTGTGCTCGCGCGCGCCGGTGATGGCGATGGCATCGGCATCCCGTGCTGCGCCTCGTGGGCTGGGGTAACCCCTCACCCCGGCCCTCTCCCCAGCGGACGGGGAGAGGGGGGCCGAAGGCCGGGTGAGGGGTTGCCGAGCGATTGAAGTCGCAAGCGGGTCGCGCAAAAATCTCCCCGTGTGACTCGCCTCACATCCAGCCACATCCTCCGGCGTGCCTTGCGCTACAATTCGCCCGCCGCCATCGCCGGCTTCCGGGCCAAGATCAATGATCCAATCCGCGCATTTGATGACGTCGAGATTGTGCTCGATGACGAGGACGGAATGGCCGGCATTCACCAGCCGCTGGAAAACTTGCAGCAACACGCGGACATCGTCGAAGTGCAGCCCAGTGGTGGGTTCGTCGAAGAGGAAAAGCGTGCGCGAAGGTCGCGAAGCTTTGGAGTGCGACGACTTGTCGCCGCTTTCGTTGCTTTGCTGGCTTGCCAGCAAAGCAGTGCCGCGTTCAGCGGCGCGGGGGAAGCTGGCAGTGCGATTCGGACGGGACGGTTGGCTCGTGGTAGTTGACGGCGACGAGTCGCCTGCGAAAAGCGGTGACAAGTCACCGCACTCCAAAGACGCTTCGGCCAGATGTCGCACGAGTTTCAACCGCTGGCTTTCGCCGCCGGACAACGTGTTGATGGGCTGGCCGAGGCGCAGGTAGCCGAGGCCGACATCTTGCAACAGTTTCAGACTGGCGATGGCGCGCTGGGCGGGTTTGGTGTCGGTGAAGCCGGACAGGAAATCAATGACTTCGTCCACGGTCGCTTCGAGCAGGTCGCCGATGGACCAGGAGCTTGTAGCCGCCGACGTGAGGAGGCGGTCGGAGGAAGGGCTGAGGGCTTCCACCTCGTTACCTCGGTGGCTACCGATTTTCACTTCGAGAATGTGCTGACGATAGCGGCGGCCGTTACATTCCGGGCAGCGGATGAAGATGTCGCTGAGAAATTGCATCTCGATCTTCTCGAAGCCGGCGCCGCGGCATTTCTCGCACTGGCCGACGCTGGAGTTGAAGCTGAAGGCGCTGGCGTTCAGGCCGCGTTGCCGGGCGATTTCGGACTGCGCGAAGACTTCGCGGATGTCATCGAACGCGCCGATGTAAACGGCGGGATTCGAGCGGGGCGTTTTGCCGAGCGCGGATTGATCCACGAGCACGACCTGGCTGAGGGACTCAAAGCCAGTGAGGATGGACGATGGAGGATGGAGGATGGACGTTTCGTCTTCGTCAGCTTTACCGTCGTTGTCTGAATCCAGACGGTCTGAAGCTTTGACGACGGGCGAATCCAGATTTTGCAATTTGCTTTGCAGCGCGGGCAGCAGGATGTCGCGGATCAAGGTGGATTTGCCCGAGCCGCTGACGCCGGTGAGGGCGACGAGGCGACCGAGTGGAATTTCGACGGAGAGGTCGCGAAGATTGTGGCGGGTGGCGTTTGAGATTCTTAGTGTTGCGGCCTGAGTATTTTCGCGCGTACCTCTCACCCCAGCCCTCTCCCCATCTGATGGGGAGAGGGTGGCCGAAGGTCGGGTGAGGGGTTTCGTAATTACTGAGCGTCGCGTCGGAATTTCAATCTGCTTCCGTCCACTCAGGTATTGGCCGGTGAGGGAGCGACTGGACTTGAGCAACGCGGGCAACGGACCTTGAAAGACGACTTCGCCGCCGGTCGCGCCGTGACCCGGACCGATGTCCACGATCTGATCCGCCGCGCGCATGACGCTGGCCTCGTGTTCGACGACAACGACGGTGTTGCCGGTGTCACGGAGTTTTTCGAGGATGCGGACGAGCCGGTCGGTGTCGCGCGGGTGCAGGCCCACGCTGGGTTCGTCGAGGACGAAGAGCGTATTCACCAGTCGCGTGCCGAGGCAGGTGGTGAGATTGACGCGTTCGGTCTCGCCGCCCGAGAGCGTGCGCGTGGGGCGATCGAGCGTAAGGTAGCCAAGGCCGACCTCATTGAGGTAGGCAAGGCGGGTGCGGACTTCGTTCAGCGCGTATTGAATGGGGTCTTGGGCCTTGGGTTTCGGGTCTCGGGTGCTCGTCAATGACTCGATCAAGTCGAGCGCATCGCGGACGGGCAGGGCGTAGAAGTCAGGCAGAGTCAATGTACGATTTGCGATTTCAGATTTACGAGTCGTGGCGGAATCCGTTTGCCCGCTCGTGAATCGTAAACCGTCAATCGAATATGTCATTGCCTCGGGCTTCAGCCGCGCGCCTTCGCACGCGGGGCATCTGGTGTAGGCGCGATAGCGCGAGAGCAGCACGCGGACGTGCATTTTGTAGGACTTGGTTTCCAACCAGCGGAAGTAGCCTTTGATGCCATACCACGCGCGCGGCCATTCGTGTTCCTCGTCAATGCCGTAGTCGTTATCGCCTTCGATGACCCAGCGTTGGTGCGTGGCGGAAAGTTTATGGAACGGCACGTCCATCGGGACCTCGCGCACCTTGCAAAATTTCTTCAAATCGCGCTGGCACTCGGCGCTGAAGCCGGTGCGCCAGGGTTTGACCGCGCCTTGGGCCAAGGTGAGTGAGCGGTCGGGGATGGCGAGGTCGTAATCAATCGTGATGGTGCGGCCAAACCCTTTGCAGGTCGGACAGGCGCCGAGCGGATGATTGAAGCTGAACAGAGCAGGGGTAGGGGCGGGATATTCGATGTCGCACCGGGCGCAGTGGAGGCGGTTGCTGAACAAGCGCGGGACGCGAAGCGCGGTAGGGGGAGCGGTGGATGCCAGTTCGTAGATCGCGAGTTTACCTTTGCCGAAGTGGTAGGCCTGCTCGCAGGCTTCGATGAAGCGGGCGCGGTTTGTCGGCGCGAGTCTGAGGCGATCTTGGATCACGGTCAACGCGGGGCGCGACGTGCTGAGCGCGAAATGGTTTGCCGCGTCATCGAGCCGCACGATTTCACCGTCCACCAGCAAGCGCTGATAGCCTTGTTTGGCAATGAGGGCGAGGGACTCGGTTAGCGGCAATTTATCCGAGAGTGGCACGTCGAAGGTGACAAGGACTTCGCGACCGTCGTAGCCACCGACGTGAGGAGGTGGAGCTTTCTCGAAAGTTGCCACTGTGCGTGTCCGCCTCCTCACGTCGGCGGCTACCAAGGTTTCCCACACGCGTTGGGGTGAATCCTTGGTCACCGGCTGGCCACAACCACGACAGTGCAGTTGCGCCAGATGCGGCCAGAGGACTTTCATGTGGTCGCAAATCTCGGTCATCGTGCCAACGGTCGAGCGGGTGGTGCGGACGGCGTTGCGCTGCTCGATGGCGATGGCCGGCGGGATGCCTTCGATGCTGTCCACCTGTGGCTTGTCCATGCGGTCGAAGAACTGCCGGGCGTAGGGTGAGAAGGTTTCGATGTAACGGCGTTGTCCCTCGGCGTACAGCGTGTCGAACGCGAGCGAGCTTTTGCCCGAACCGCTCAAACCCGTGATGACGATGAGTTGGTGGAGTGGCAGCTCGAGATCGAAATTCTTGAGATTATTGTGCCGGACGCCGCGGAGGCGGATGGCGGTGGATGGTGCTGGCTCAGACACCTGCCGAAAGTAGAGCAGCGTGAGGTGATGTCAAACGCGGGTGACGATTCGTTGGCGGGAAGTGGCAACTCTTGGAGAATAGAATTTCGCGTCGGAGATTGTGGAGTTGGTTGGAGTTGCTGTCGCGGGCCATTTCGATTGCCGCGATTGATTCAAAAAACCGAACGCCGGCAAGGACCTTGCGATCCCTGCCGGCGTGTTTACCCCAGCCTAATCCACCCAGAAACTATTGTTGCACCCGATAGAACTTGGTCGTGCCGGTGGGCGTGGTGACGTAGTACGGGGCGCTGGCTCCGACCACCGGCGTGTAAGGGCCGGTCACCGACGTCGCTTCGAGCAGCGTCCCCGACTGCCAGGAGACATAGACCGATCCGCCCGCCGCTTGGATGTAAAGGTTGACGGGGCCAATCGTGTCAAAGCTGATGCCGTTTTGGGCGGCATTGTAAACACTCAGCACGTCGTAATCGGTCAGGGCGCGGCGCCAGATGCCCACATCATCCAGGTCGAAGTTGGCAGTGCCGTAACCGCCGGTGGGATCCTGGCCGATGGTAACGGAGTTGGGGGCAACGTCGAGTCCTCCAAGCCCGGCCAAGGATTGAGTGGCGACCCGCACGCCGTCCACGTACGAGGCGGCGCTTCCGGCGGAACGGTCGAATGACACAGCCACGTGATGCCACGCGCCATCGTTGATCAACGGACTGGTCGCCGAAACCGGGTCCGCGATGACGGAGCCACCACTGACCGCGGTCCATTCGAAGCGTCCGCCCTCCTCCGTGAACGTCCAACCCGGATTGTAGGTCGAGTTGATCGCCGTGCCAATGATCGGGACGTCATTGAAACCGACGGTATATTTCACCCAGAGAGCCACGGTGAAGCTGTCGGTTGCGCCAAACATCAGGTCACTGTTGGGATCGGAAACCGTCAGGTAATTGACGTTCGGCGTGGTGTTGATGTTGACTCCCGAACCCACCTTGCCGGTGACGAAAGGAGGATTGCCGCCCGGGGCGGTCGCATCGTTAGCGCGCCCGGAAGAGTCGAGATAATCGCTGTCGAGTTTCAGATGCAACACTAGGTTGTTGGTCTGATTGGCGTAGGAAGGTGCCGGCAGCACCGTCAACACGGCGGCCGAAGTGTTGGTGAATCCGATGCTGTTCGTGCCATACAACGCGTAACTGGCGGCATCGGTGAAGAAAACATTATTCAGCGTCAGCGTCTGACTGGTGGCGCCGGGGATGTTGACCCCGTTTTTCTTCCACTGATAGTTGATCGGCAGACTGCCGGAAATGCCCGCGCTGAGCGTAACGCTGTTACCAACGACCGTCGTGGGGGAGGTCGGATTCTGGGTCACCACGGGGGCTGTGGTGGTGCCGAATTGGCCGGCCGCATAAAGGTTGGCGATGGCCTCGGCGGAGAGTTCCTTGTTGTAGAGACTGATCTCGTCGAGCGTTCCTTTCAGATAATCCGAAGCGGTGGAAGCGGCGATCGTGCGGCGCGGAAGCGGCAAGCTTAAAGCATTCGAGACTTTGAACTGGCCGTTAACATACAGGTCCGTGCCGTTGGTGCGTCCCACAAACACGAGCTGCACCCACTCACCGGACGGTGACGTGTAGCCGAGCGCAACGTCTCCCACGCCGTAACGGGAGATGCCGACCTGCCCGGTGTTCTGCCACTGCTCAAGGCGCAGGGACGCGCTCACCGGCGCAATGCGGTCATCAATCAGCGCTCCGGACGGCTGGATGGGATCGGTGCGCTTGGCCCAGAAGACCGCCGTCCACGGGGCAGGAATGCTCGAGCCGTTGAGATCAATCCGGCCGCTCGTGCCATCAAAATCGGCGGCGGTGTCGCTGCCGCCAAAGGGCAGGCCACCGGTTACGCCGAGGGTGACGCCACCGCCGTAGGTGCCGTCGAGACCGCCAAAAGAATCAACGGCCGTGAGGGCGCCGGGACTCTCACCCAAGCGCCAGTAGTTGATCGGGCCATTGGTAATCGCCACATACGCGTAGGTGCCGGGCGTGGGGGTGACGACGGTGAGAACGGCGCCGGCACTGACGACTCCACCCGCGACGTTGGTGACGCCGACGGTATAGGTCGCGGCGTCGGCCGCCGACACATTGCTCAGCGACAAAGTCTGGTTGGTCTGGTTTTGCAGATTGGCTCCGCCTTTCTTCCATTGATAGGAGAACGGGGCGGTGCCATCGGCCACCACGGAGAACGTGGCGGACCCGCCGGCGAAGACTGAACGCGATTGGGGATCGGTGAGGACGGTCGCGGGAATCGCCGAATTCACGGTGACGGTGACGACCTGGCTGTTGGTGAAACCAGAGCTGTTGGTGGCCCAGAGCACGTAGTTGCCGGCGTCACTCAAAGTGGCGTTGGCCTTGGTGTAACTCCAAGAAGTCGCTCCAGGCACATTGGTGCCTTCATGTTGCCATTGGAAAGTCATGGGCAACGCGCCCCCAACATCCGCCGACAGCGTAAATGAGGTCGTGGAATAGACGGTTCCGGCTGGAGTCTGCACCGGCGGATCGCTCACCATGAAAGGCGCGTCCACCGAACCGGTGGCGGTGAGGTAGAGACTCAAGACCCGGCCGGCCGGCATCGCTTTGTCGAACACCGCGACCTCGTCAATGTTGCCGTTGAAGAAGTCGCCGCTGGCGTTGAAGATGCCGCCACCACCGATATTAAAATTGAACTCGTTAGTCCCGTAGCTGGTCACCGAAGAGGTTTGTTGCCCCACCAACGCGCCGTTGAAATACAGATTCTCCGTCGTGCCGTCCGCAGTCAGTGCGATAAAACCCCATTCATCGTCGGCCCAGGGATAGGGCTGCACAATGTTGTGTCCGGGCGCTTCCAGCCAGGCTTCGATGCTGACGCCTCCGTTAGCGTCGCCAAATTCGAGTAGATTGTTCTGGCCGAAGTAACCGCCGCGCGTGCTATGCACCGCGCCGCGTTTGACCCATCCCATCACGGTGAATTGCGAACGGTTGTTCAGCAGGCCCAAGGCGGTGCCAACGTAGGCGCTGGTGCCATCGAAAGCGCCGCACGGATTGCTGGCGCCGAAGCCGGGAAACGCCGGCGAACTCGGCCCGGAGGGAGCATTGGTCGAACCGTTGAAGTACTTCGCATTGGCAGTGGCGCCGAGCGATCCGCTGTTGACGGCGGCGGCATAGGTCGGAGTCGGTTCATTCAATCGCCAGTAGCCGACCGGATTGTCGGTTTGCACGACCTGGTTGTAGGGCGTGGGTGGAGTGGCATTCGTGCCAGCCTGATAATGCGCCAGCACCTGAGCCGCGCTCAAGGCATAGCCATAGTACGCCGCTTCGTCCATCGTACCGTTGGCCTGAAATCCGTTATCCGATCGAATTCCCAGTGTCAGCGGCAGCGTCGGGTCGCTGTTGGGCAGGAAGGTGGCGGTCGGTGTGGTTGCGACCTGCACGCCGTTGACGTACAGGAAATTTGCGGTGCCGTCCCAGACGCCGACGACATGTTGCCAGACCCCGGGAGTCACTGTGCCGCCGGAAGTATTCTGGTTGGCGCTGGCGCTGTTGATGGTGCGAAAGCTCCACTGCCCGGCGACGAGTGTGCTATTGTAAAAGAGCCAGCCGGAATTGCCCAGCTTAATGGACGAGGCGACGCATGCCGAAGCGGCCGCCGCCGGTTTCATCCAAAACTCGAAAGTGAAAGGGCCGGCGACATTCAAACCCGCCTGAAACGGCACGAGCATGCTGCCGGCACCGGGAAAGTCCGCCGCAGTGTCTCCGGGCTGGCCAACGATGGCGCCTGCAACCGGGTGCGTGCCGCCGTTGTAATTCCCGTTGCCACTGGCGCCGAGGCTGCCGGAGTTGGTCGCCGTGTCGAACGTGGCGGTCGTGACGCTGTCGTTGAGGCGATAATAAGCCAGCGGACCGTCGGCGAGGATTTCGGCGGGAACATCGGCGCGCGCGTTGTTGAGTTGAGTAAGTGCCAGCACCAGACTGAAACCGGCGTACAGACTCGTCTGGAGCAAGCGGCTGGTTTTTGGGGTGGCGGCCGGATCGTGAGGTTTAATCTCTCGCGGGATAGGCATTGTGGGTTTCATTTGGTGGGTTGGTTGTTGTGGCGGTTGTCTAACTGTGTTGTGATGAATGGTGCGATGATCCGGTTCCAAGCGAAACTTTGGTTGGTTTGGCGCTGACTGGGCGGCTAATGTTAATTGATCAAGGTCTGGCAAATCGGAACGCTCTCGCACCGCATTGTAAACGCACTATATAGCTCGCGAATTTTGAAATGGAATACCCACAAATTGGGGGGCGAGGACTCATCCCAATTGTGCTGGTGTGCCTGTATCGGAGGGCGACGAACTGATGTCAACGTAGCCGTTGGAGTACGATCCTCGTTGCGAGGTGTTTCCGCCGATTACGGGAGGGAGTTGAGGAGGCTTAACAATTCATCCGCCCGTGTTTTCACGTTGGAGGGTGTAGGGGTGTCAAAGTTTGAGTTGGCCGCCTTGGCCGCGTCGTCGAAGGCTTTCTGATAGGATAGGTAGGCGGCGTTGACGCGCTGTTGCTCTGCGGGCGTGATGAAGCCGGATGCCAGCCGGTTACGGTAGCGAGTCATCGCCCAATCCACATCGTTGCGGGTTTGCTTGAGCTGGTAGGCGCTGCCGAAGGAACTGCAACCACTGGCGAGTGGAAGAAGTCCGATGGCCAACACAAGCAGCAGGCTGGTGAAAACGGAAGTTCGATTATTCATGGCGCAGGGCGTAGCTGTTTCCATGGCGATTGTTGAAGGAAGGACGCGGATTGAAAAGCGCAAAAGCGCCAAGGTTCAAAACCAATTCGTCGCTGAGGACAAACGGATCGAATGGTTGCACTGGTCGGTTTTGAATTGAATCTCGCTTGACCGAGGTGTCATCAAGCTTAGGCTTGGGGCGAGCCTCAGAAAAAGCAATTGGGAAAAGCCATGGGATCACCCATTCACAATGCCGCCACGGAGCAGGCCGCCAAGGGTTCAAGGCCATCAGCGGGTGTGTTGCTGGCGGGCCTGGCACTGGTCGTGGTGGCCGTCATCGCGTGGTTGACGCCTGCGAGCAAGGGCGAGGCGGTTTTCGGCCGGCTCAACTATTTCCAGTTCTGGCTGGCGGTCGGTTTGACGGCCGGGGCGGTGTCGGTTCTGGCTGTCGGCTTGATTTCCTTCGGGCGGCGGCGTGCGCTGGGGTTTCGGTTGGGCGCGATTTGGGTGGGAGTGATTTTGGGTTTGCCAGTCGTGGAACTGGCAGCTCGTTTTCTGCCCGTGCGGAATCAAATGGACAACCCGTGGTATCTCGCGGCGGGCGGCGGATTCTCGGAGTCGGACGAACTGCCGTTTGAACGGCCGGCGCATTTGAAATGGACGGGATCGTCGCGGGGCGACCTGGCACTGGCGAACCACGATGCCGATCCGTATGCGCGCACCATCACTTTTGCCACGGACTGGGAGGGTTTCCACAATGGGAAAGACATTCCGCAGGCGGACCTGATCACGATCGGAGACTCCTACACCGAGGCGGGGAACGTGCCCGAGGCGGAGAACTTCACGACGTTGCTGGGAAAAAAACTCCGACTCACCAGTCGCAATCTGGGTCGGGCCGGATATTCGCCGCCGACCGAGTTGATTGTGCTCAAAAAATACGGACTCAAGTGCCGGCCCAAGATCGTAGTCTGGCAGACGGCGGAGTCGAATGACCTGGACGACGCGCGCCGGTTTGAAAGCTGGGTGGCGATGGGGCGACCGCGGTTTTTCGATTTCCAAGGTGAGCGGCAATGGCAGCGGAGCAAGGCCTGGGAGGCGCGTTCCCTGACGTATCGGATGTTTGATGGGCTGCGGACCCACACGCATCAGGTCTGGCCCTACGACGGTTGGTTTCGCGATCACTCCGGAGTCGAACGCGGGGTGCGGTTTATGAACCTCCCGCGCCTGGACTACGTGGCCACGAAGCATCCGGGTTGGCGGAGTCTGTCGCAGTCACTGGCCAGGGGCTGGGCACGGTGTCGTTCGCAGCACACGGAAATGCTCGTGGCGCTGGTGCCGCTGAAGTACCGCATCCTGGGACCACACACACGGATGGCGAATCGGGAAATTCCGACCCCCGCGAGTTCGCTGGGTTCGACGTACGCAATGACGTTGGGCGGGGCGTTGAAGTCTTTTTGCGCCTCGCTCGGAGTGCCGTTCGTGGACGCGACCGGACGTTTCGCGGAATGGACGCAACGGGGGGAGTTGATTTATCTGCCCTACGACACCCATCTCTCGCCACTCGGACATCGGGTGCTGGCGGATTTGGTGGCCGAGCAGTTGAGGGTTGCCGGCGAAACCCAGTTGCCGGCGACGGACGGTGAAATTCCGAAACCCAATGGCTGAAATGCCCAAGTGTACGGGAGGCAGCTGCCGGGAAGGGCCAAGCATCAAACGCCAAGGATCCCACAAACATCAATCGCCCCACCGCGGCGAGCGGAACATCGCCTCCGGAGCTGAGGACGAATCAATTTTTTCTTCACGATTGAAGGAAACACTGCGAGGCTACGTCCATTACGGCTGAATCAATTATTTCTGAATGACTATGAATAAAATCCTGTTCCCGCTCGCCCTCCTTGCCACCACGCTCGCGCTCACGGCCGCAGCGGACGAGGGCGGCTTCCGTCCGCTCTTTAACGGCAAGAACACGCAAGGCTGGCATCTGCGCAATCCGTCCGGTCACAACTCCTGGACGGTGGAGAATGGCGTGTTGAAGAACACCGTTCGGAAAGGCGAACACGGCACGGACCTGGTCACGGACCAGAAGTTCATGAACTTCACGGTCAAGTATGAGTACATGGTGCCGGACGGTTCCAACAGCGGCTTCTATTTGCGCGGGCGGCACGAGATTCAGATCCTGGGCGACTACGCCCAAGGCAAGACGGCGTTGGGCGGCAACGGCGCGATCTACAACTTCAAGGCGCCGGACAAATTTGTTTCCAAACCCGGCGGCGAGTGGCAGACCGTTGAAGCGACGATCATCGGCAATAAAATCACGGTGGTGCTCAACGGCGTGAAGATTCACGACAACGTCGAATGTAACAAAGCCACCGGAAGTGAACTGGACAACAAGGTGGATCAGCCGGGTTCGATCTTCCTGCAAGGCGACCATGGCACGGTCTCGTTTCGCAATATCGAGATCAAGGAGTTGAAGTAGTCGCCGCCGCCCGTGAGCATCAACGCCCGGAGATCGGTCTGGATTGGGAAAGCGTTTTGCGCGTCCGTTACCCGCCAAAGCCCGGGTTCGCTTTCGGTGCAGCGCCGCCGAACATTCGCCTCGCAGACCTCGCATTGAACCATGAAAACATCCAAAGTCGGACCGTCGTCGTTAAACCGCCGCCAATTCATCCGGGGCGCGGCCCTGGCATCCACGGGCTTGATGATTCTGCCCAGCCGCGTGCTGGGGCGCGGAGGATTCAAGTCGCCGAACGAGAAATTGAATCTGGCGGGCATCGGCATTGGCGGGCAGGGCGGTCATGATCTCAGTGAGCTGGCCAGCGAAAACATCGTGGCGCTGTGTGATGTGGACGCCGCTCACGCGGGCGGAGTGTTCCACCGCTATCCGGAGGCGAAAGTTTACGAGGACTATCGCAAGATGCTGGAAGTGCAGAAGGACATTGATGGCGTCGTTATCGCCACCCCTGATCATCAGCACGCGATCATTGCCATGGCCGCGATGCGCCACGGCAAGCACGTCTATTGCGAGAAGCCGCTCACCCACACGGTGTGGGAGGCGCAGCAGTTGACGGCGGCGGCGCGCGCGCACAACGTCGCCACACAGATGGGGAATCAGGGCCAGGCCTCCGAGGAGACACGGCGCTTGTGCGAGTTCATCCTGGACGATGCCATCGGTCCGGTGCGTGAAGCGCATGTCTGGACGGATCGCCCGTCGAACGGACTGTTCAACGAGTATTGGCCCCAGGGCGTGGAGCGCCCCAAAGATACGCCGCCCGTACCCAAAACGCTGGAGTGGGATTTGTGGCTCGGCCCGGCGCCGGAGCGACCGTACCATCCGATCTACCTCCCGTTTCGCTGGCGCGGCTGGTGGGATTTCGGAACGGGTGCGTTGGGCGACATCGGCTGTCACGCCTTCGATCCGGTGTTTCGCGCGTTGAAGCTGGGCCAACCGTTGAGTGTGGAGGCCAGTTCCACCCGGGTGAACAAGGAAACTTACCCGCTCGCCTCGATGGTCACGTATCATTTTCCGGCCCGGGGCGAGATGCCACCGGTGAAATTCGTCTGGTACGACGGCGGCTTGCGACCTCCGCGTCCGGAGGAACTCGAGCCGGGCGAAGCGATGGGGGCGAACGGACACTTGTTGATTGGTGACAAAGGGAAAATTCTCAACCAGGAAGGCTACCACTTGCTGCCAAAAAAACGCGCGAAGGAATACGGCAATCCACCCAAGAAACTTCCGCGCTCGATTGGTCATCACAAGGAATGGATTGCCGCGTGCAAAGGCGGCCAGCCGGGCGGTTCGAATTTCGATTGGGCCGGGCCATTGACCGAAGTCGTGCTCCTGGGCAACGTGGCGCTGCGGTTGCAACTGCGCGAGGAATTGACCACCAAAAAACTGCTCTGGGATGGCGCGAACCGGCGCTTCACGAATTCCGATACGGCGAACGAATTTCTCAAGACCGAGTATCGCAAGGGCTGGACGCTTTAGCCGGGCTGGTGATCAGCGGTTGAATGAGTTGGAGCTCCCGACTTGAGGGCTGGAGTTCCACGATTTTGCAGGCCGGAGGGCGCACCAGATTTTTTTGTTTTTCAGATTTCTTTTGGGTTGACGTCCGACGGTAGCTGAGTTCTTATCTTTGAAACCCGTAATCAAATCGCCATGAAAACCAAACTTCTCTCTATTTCCATCGCTTTGGCCCTGTCTGGCAGCGCCTTGCCGGCGGCCAACATCGCCTGGGTGAGCTTCCATCCCGCCGATGACACACCTTCAGCGAACGCATTCAATGCCGGTTTCACCAACGCGTCGGACGTCGGCTACACCGCGCTGCTCACGGCCAATGGGCATAATGTGACTCGCTTTCTGACCGTGGACAATCTGGATACTGCGATGCTGCCGGACGGGGTGACGCCGGTTTCAACTGCGCTCAACACCAATGACCTGATCATCATCAGTCGTGCGGTTGGCAGCGGCGCGTATCAGCAAGCGAACGAAACGGCGGCTTGGGCCGCGCTCACGAAGCCGGTGATATCAATGGGTGGCTATATTGATCGTGGCAGTCGTTTGGGATTCAACACGGGGGAAACGATCCCGGACGTCAACAGCGCCACGATGCGGCTGCGCGTGTTGCTCCCCACCCATCCAATTTTTGCGGGCGTGGCCTTGGATGGCGCCAACCTCATGGTAAATCCGTACTCGATTCGGGTCGCCTTCACCAACGCGACCACCGGTGTCTCGAATTACCAAAATGGAATCTCCGTCGTTACCAGTCCAGTCATTGGTGGCGGAGCGACACTGGCCACGGTTGGTACCGCCGGTGACGCGGCGTTTGGTGGGATGGTCATCGGAGAGTTCCCGGCGGGAACCACCAGTCAACGTGGAGACGTGTTCGCCGCCAAGCGACTGGTGTTTCTTTCCGGCAGCCGGGAGTCAGGCATCACCAGCGAAGGCGCCGGCATCCTCGATTTGCAACCCGACGGAAAAACCTTATTTCTCAATGCCGTCAATTATCTCACGAGCGGGCAGCCGCCGCTGCCACCGCAAGTGCTAACGCCTATCGTTGGCGCCACCAACCTGGTGGAAGGTGACACCTGGACGTTCAGTCCGAATATATTCGGCGATCCTCCCCGGACCTACCAGTGGTACAAGGACGGGGTGGCAGTGCCGGGTGGCACGACTGCGGCATTGGATTTCACCAATCTGGTCGCAGGTGACGCTGGCAGCTATCAGCTTTACGTCACCAACTCGGGGGGGTGGGCGACGAGTTCGGTGGCGACGCTGGATTTTTATACCTTTCCGTCCGCCAGCATTACCAATGGCCTTATCTCTTATTGGCCATTGGACGAAGCGTTGGGCACGAAAACGCCCGACTTGGTCAGCGGTTACGACATGACCTTGGTGAACATGACGGACACAAATGCCGTGGACGGCGGCAAATGGGGCAAGGCGTTCTTCTTCGACAACGGCCAGCAAAGTTTGCTCTCACGCGCTAACGCGCCAGGGGATGCCCTGCCAATCTATCAGAACCCCAACTTCACCCTTTCCATCTGGGTCAATGGTCTGCCCCAGTCCGATCACCGCATCTTTTCCGAGGGTTCAACGACCAATACCGCGCCGATGTTTGATCTCGGTACGCACAACACCGGCGCTGACGGTACAGTGGATATTTTTATCCGGAATGATTCAAACGCCACAGTAGGTGATCATCGTCACACCACGGCCATCGCCTATGACGGCTTCGCGTGGCACAACATCGTGTACGTGCAGCGTCAGGTGAGTGCTACGGACATGAAGGCGCAAGTGTGGGTGGACGGCGTTTTGGATCCCGTGGTGGTCACCCCGGTTCGACCGCTCACGGCTCAAACCACCGCGATTGGTGGCTTGTTGCGCACCAGCGCCTCGTCTTGGTTCTCGGGATTGATTGATGAGGTGGCGGTTTGGGATCGTGCCTTGTCCGCCGAGGAAGTCGGCATCCTCCAGGTCACCGCGATCACCAATCCGCCGATTCGCGTGCAACCGCTGACGATTAACCGCTTCCAAGCTGATCGGGCGGCGGTCAGCGCGGGAGGTGCCACCACTCTGCGCTGGGATGTGAGCAAGGATGTTTCCCAGGTAACCATTGATAAACTAGGTGATGTGACCGGCGCCACCTCGGTAGGCATTGGCAGCACTTCGATTTCACCCGCGCAAGCCACCACCTATGTGCTGACGATTCAACGCGGCGTGGACTCGCTCTCCGCCACCACGTCAGTGGCAGTAGTGACCGGGGTGGCAGCTGGTTGGAAGGTGTTGGACAACTTCGATCAGGCGGCTCCGGGCAATTTGTATTCGTCCGGTTATTGGAGTGACACATCGGGGAACTCGGGCTCGGTGGCGCCGGTTAATGGTAATCAGGCCCTGACTGTCAACTCTTCCGGCATCAGCTACCTGGATCTGCATGATCTGGCCATCCCGGAAAACCAGTCCTGCACCTTGTTCTTCCGCATGATCTCCGGGGCGCCCAACGCCGTTGGGGTGACCAACATCGTCGGTTTGACGGATAAGAGCCAGCGAGGCTACGGCGATGAGTTCGCGAACATCGGCTCGGTGCTCTATCTCGCGGCATTCACCAACATTGACTACGGCGTGGATACCAATGGCTGGTATATCGGGGCGCGGAATTTCTTCGGCAGCCCGATTGATTTTTATGGCAGCCAGGTGGAGCCGCAGAAGGCGCTGGAAGCCGGCGGCGTTTACAATATCTGGATAGACATTACGAACGCGCCCGGACTCTCCCCCGATTATGTGTCCGACACCTTCACGGTTTATGTGCAAAAAGAAGGTGGCCCGGCGCGCACGGTGCTGTTTCAGGACTTCACCAGTGATCGCGACCTGTTCACGCCGGATCCGGTGTTGGGCGGCTATGCGCCCGACTTGGACAAACTCGTCGTGATGGTCAACTCCGCCACGGTCAGCGCCATCTTTGACGACTTTTATCTCAGCACCACCGGCTACAACAGCACGGTGCCCATTCCCTATTCGACGGGGGTGGTGCCGCCCGGTCCTTTGAGCGCGGTGATGGTGGGGAGTCAACTCCAGATCAGTTGGCCAAACGGGGTGCTGCAATCTGCCACGAGCGTCAACGGTGTTTATCAGGACGTGCCGGGCAATCCAACGTCACCGTATCTGGTGACGCCGACCGGCTCGGGAATGTATTTCCGGACGCGCCCATAATCCGGACCTCGCGAGGTGGTTTCAGGAGGCGGTTGGCTCAGGGTCAGCCGCCTCTTGTTTTTTTGCGGCCAGATAGTTGTCGTGATAAGGCCAATAGACGGTGGCACCGCGATACTCGGGCAACAGCTCGAGATCGGTATCCACGAGTTTCACGAGGAATGACCGCGCCTTGTCGGTTGAATCGGAAAGCGCGAGTGAACTCTGCCCCGGCGCCGCGCTCACGATGATTCCGATCGCGCGAGCGGTCCCGATGTGTCGCAGGAAAGGGAAACCCGACCTATTTAGGGCTTGTCCGCAGAGCGGAAGGCGCAAATCGGGACGGGGATGGGAGTTGAAA
>CAZLOH010000030.1:0-67930 GCA_964561105.1 uncultured Bifidobacterium sp.
TCGGCGTCCACCACCACGATGTATTTGGTGAACATCATCTGCCCCATGCCCCAGAGGCCGTGCATGATTTTGTAGGCCTGCATCGGGTAGGTCTTCTTGATGCTCACGAAGACGAGGTTGTGGAAGACGCCTTCCGCCGGTAGCGCGAGGTCCACGATCTCGGGGAAGTTCATCTTGAATATGGGCAGGAAGAGTTTCACGGACGCGCCGCCCATGTAGAAATCTTCCATCGGCGGGATGCCAACGATGGTGGCGGGATAAACCGCGTCCTTGCGGTGCGTGATGGCGGTGACGTGGAAGACTGGATACGGCTCGGGCAAGGTGTAATAGCCGGTGTGATCGCCGAACGGGCCTTCGTCGCGCAACGGCTCGGTGGGGTCAACGTAGCCTTCGATGACGAAGTCGGCGGTGGCGGGGACTTCGAGCGGGCATGAGACGCATGGGACTAATTCGACGGATCGCTTGCGGAGGTAGCCGGCTAAGAGGAATTCGTCCAATCCGTCGGGGAGCGGGGCGGTGGCGCAGAAGGTGAACACGGGATCGCCGCCCAGGAAAATGGCGACGGGCATGCGCGTGCCGGTTTCGTAGTAACGGCGGCCGTGGCGCGCGCCGACTTTCTGGAGCTGCCAGTGCATGCCGGTGGTGCGGTCGTCGTAGATCTGGATGCGATACATGCCGACGTTGCGCTCGCCGGTGTCGGGGTCCTTGGTGACGACGCAGGGCAGGGTGATGAAGCGGCCGCCGTCGAGTGGCCAGCATTTCAAAATAGGGAGGTTGAGGAGAGTTGAGAGTCCGCCCTCACCCCGGCCCTCTCCCCCAGGGGAGGGAGAAACGCTCGCCGTCGCAGGTGAGTTTGGTGTGTTGATGTTTGGCGCGTCCGGCCAAGGTTCTTTGCGGGATGGCGGCGCGTCGAACTTGTGTACTACCTCCTGGCACGGCCCGTCTTTCACCAGCTTGGGCCTGGCGTGGCGCAAATCCATCGCCTGGCCGAGCAGCTTCAGTGTCTCGCGGATTGAAGTCGGCGGCTTGGCTTTCAGGAGCGAGCCGAGTTCGGCGGCGACCTCCTCGACTGAGTTCGCCCCCATGCTCATCGCCATGCGATTGTACGAACCCATGGTGTTGATCGCGACGGGGAAGGGCGATACGACGCCATTGACCGTCGGCCTTTCGATGAGCAACGCTTTGCCGCCGCCGGGTGATTTCATTTCGCGGTCGGCGAGTTCGGTGATTTCGAGATCAGTGGCGACGGGCTGGGTGATGCGTTTGAGTTCGCCGGCGCGGTCGAGCTGATTGATGAAGTCACGAAAGGAGTCGAAAGCCATGGGCGGAAGTTAGCAGAGCCGGGGGAAGCCGAAACTCAAAAACTCAGAAGGCGATTCTTCACGGAAGAACACTCCGAGTGATGAACAAACCAGTTGTCAGAGCCTTGTTCACCGAACTCGGGTTTGCTGACAATGCAAAAACAATTATGAGTTTTTACGTCTCGACTTTGAAATCCGCAGATTGCGTGAGGTTCACGCGGATTGCGTGAAGATGCCGCGCGCACAAGGATGTCGGGCGTTGAGTTCACTCGATTTCCGGCCAAAATCGCTCGTGGCATCGGCGGTGCTAAAATAATTTTTGAAAACGGGTTGACTCTCTGACGACGATCTTTAGAGTTCAAAGACTGTTTAACCCATAACGAAAAAAAACAAACAGCGACCCATTATTATGAAAAACCTCCGCAAACAAATCCGGGCGTTCACGCTCATCGAGCTGCTCGTCGTCATCGCGATCATCGCGATTCTCGCGGCGATGCTGCTCCCGGCGTTGGCCAAAGCCAAAGCCAAGGCGCAACGCATTAGCTGCACCAACAACCTCAAGCAAAACGGACTCGCCACCCGCCAATGGGGAATGGATAACGGCGACAAATACCCCTCGATGGTTCCGGCCGCGCAAGGTGGCCCATGGGGCGTGGGGGGGGCAACGCCCACCGCCGGCACGATCTCGGCCAACTGGGTGAACAACGCACCCGGGCTCTGGGGTCAGTACGCCTGGCAGGCCTTTGCCGTCATGTCCAATGAGTTGAATACGCCCAAGATTCTCGCCTGCCCGGCGGAATTTGAAGGCGCTCGCAGCAACGCCACGACGTTTGCGTCATCGGTGCTGCCCAACCAATCGGCCATTCCCTTCCGAAATAACTACGCCGTCAGCTATTTCATCGGCATTGACGCGGATGAAACGATGCCGGGAATGTTCCTCTATGGTGACCACGCCATGGGCGACACCGGTACGGCCATCAACAACCAGAATGCCTCCACTGCGGTATTCCTCAGCGGTCGTTATGCGAACAATCTAACTGGCAAAGGCACCGCTACCAACGGTACCGCTGCCTGGATGGATAACTCGCAGCATGGCAAACAAGGAAACGTCTGTCTGGCCGACGGTAGCGTGCAGGGCTGGAGCATCAGCAAACTGCGCGAAGGTTTCCGGAATTCCGGAGACGGCAACAACAACCGCTTGCTGTTCCCGTAAGCCAGATCATTTAGCAAGCCAATCACAGACAAGGCATCCGCAAGGATGCCTTGTTTTGCTTTCGGCGTGGATTCCCACGTAGGAGAAAGTCAGCCCGGGACGGATTCATTGCTCCCGTAGGAACAAACCTCGTGGTGGTTGCGCGAACCGGGCCGGTGGCAGCGAGCGAAGCCGCAAACGCGGAGCCGCTCCGAACCCGACGAAACAAGCTGAGACGGCCCGGGTTGGCGGTCTTGCTCAATCCGGCGATCCGACTATCGCCGTCGCCGGCGACCTGGAGCGAAGTGATAGCCCCCGTGAACGCGCACGCCGCGGGCGCTCCCGGTGTAACCGCTGGCTTGCCCGGGTTTATCGGCCTCAAACAGCGCGGTGTAGCGGTAATCAAAATTCTCCAGTTTCACCCGGGTGATTTTCTGTCCGATGAAGCGTTCGATGGCGAAGACGTGATTGGAATCCTCGGCCACCATCAGCGTGAACGCGTCGCCGGACGCTTCGGCGCGGCCCGTGCGCCCGATGCGATGGATGTAATCCTCGGGGTGATGCGGCACGTCGTAGTTGATGACGTGGCTGACGTTGCTGATGTCCAGCCCGCGGGCCGCGATGTCCGTGGCCACCAGGACCTCGAAGCGGCCATCGCGAAAGCCGCGCAGCGCCTGCTCGCGCTCGTTTTGCGTGCGGTTCGAGTGCAGCACCGCCACGGCGTGATTGCTGCGCTTGAGCAATTGCGCCACGCGGTCCGCGCCGTGTTTGGTCCGGCAGAAGATGATCACGGATTCATAATTGACCCGATTCAACAACGCGAGGAGCAGGTCGGTCTTTTGCGAGTCGGAGACCGGATAAATAACGTGCTTGACGGTCTCGGCCGGCGTGCGGCGGGCGCCGATCTCCACCGTTTCCGGATGGTGCATGGCCCATTGGATCAGGGTTTCAATGGCCGGCGGGATGGTGGCGGAGAAGAGGGACGTTTGTCGCTGGCGCGGGCACTTGTCAATGATCCGCCGTACGTCGGGGAGAAAGCCCATGTCCAACATGCGATCGGCTTCGTCGAGCACCAGATGTTGCACCTGATCCAGCTTGCAGGTGCCCTGGCCCAGATGATCCAGCAGGCGGCCGGGCGTCGCGACGAGAATATCCACGCCGGCGCGGAGGGCATCGTTTTGCCGGCCATAACCGACGCCGCCGAACACCACCGCCACGCGCAAATTGGTGAAGCGGGCGAAGTCGCGGATGGCGGTTTCCACCTGCGCGGCCAGTTCGCGCGTGGGCTCGAGCACGAGCAGCCGCGGTTTGGGTTGGTGGGCTTCCAGCTTCGAGAGAATGGGCAACGCGAAGGCCGCCGTCTTGCCGGTGCCGGTTTGCGCGCTGCCGATGACATCGCGCCCTTCCAGGATGAGCGGGATGGCGCGGAGTTGAATCGGCGTCGGATCCACGTAGCCCATCGCTTTCACACCTTCCAAAACGGCGGGCGACAAACCCAATTTAGTAAACGGCATGGGGTCATTGTGTCGGAACGCCCGCCCGATGTCGAAGCGGAAGTTGAAATGGAAAAGGGTGTCGGCGCACATTGCAAACGCGCCGGATTGGGGAGCACCCGCGCCTCGCAGCCGGGCCAACGCGTGCCATTGCGCGTTGAGGCTCGCGCGGTGGCGCGCTCCGCCACAATAAATCGAGCTGCGGCCACGGAGCGCCGAACGGCTCGACAAAACCGCTCCTGCCCGCCATGCTCCGGGCGATGGCATTCGACTCCGACGCGCCGCTGGACCTGCTCTGGAAGGAATACAGCCGGACATTTCGTGACTTCGACGATCTCACCCTCGGGCGATGGCTGGTCCAGACGCTGGGCCAACTGCAAGGCAAGGCGTGGCGGTTGTCACACCCACTCGTCGGGGCCTACCGCCTGGCCGCGCAACTCGGGCACGAACGACAGATCTGGCATCAGCGCCTCGTCACCCTGCCTGCCCCCTACCTGGAATCGCCCTGTTGCCGCGCGCCCGCGCTGCCGCTGCTCACGCGCGACGTGCGCGAACCCGGCCTGATCTGCCAGCATTGCGGTGAAACGCTCGTGCCGTTCGATGACCTCGCTGCCGAGGTTCTGCCCGCGCTGCAAACCTGGGCGGTTGAATATGCGCCCGTCCACGCCGTGGCGCATTGGGATGATCGCCAGCGCAAGACCACCGGCAATTATGATCGCGCCTTCGAGAACGCCGCGCGCCAGGCCGAACAATTGCTCGCCCGCGCCGGCCGGGAACTGGCCCCGCAACTGTTGGAGTTTTACCCCGCCGTGATCTGGGAAGACCAAGACGAGTGTCTGGATGTGCGTCCGGAAGACGTGCGGCCCTAACGCGGGCGCGGATTGGATTGTGGGTTGAGCCTCGACCCCCTTGACCGCATACTCCGCGCATGAGACGCATCATCAAATGGCTGTTTCTGCTGGTGTTTCTGGCCGTGGCTGCGGCAATCGGACTGTTGCTCTCCAAAGACGCCATCCTCAAAGCGGTGGTCGAACAGCAAATCCGCGCGCAAACCGGCATGGATGTAAGCATCGGCCGGCTCTCGCTCGGCCTGCTCTCACCGGTGGTCACCATCGAGAACCTGACCTTGCGCAACACCCCGGAGTTTGGCGGCACGCCGTTCCTGGACATTCGCGAGTTGCACCTGGAATACGATCGCGCGGCACTCGAACGCCGGAAGTTGCGGATCACACTGCTCCGGCTCAACCTCGAAGAACTCACCGTGGTGCGAAACGCCAAGGGTTCGACCAACATTGTCGCGCTCAAGGGAAACCCGGGCGCGAAGCCGCCGAAACTGACTGGCGATGTGGAGTTCGAGGGCGTGGACGTGTTGAATCTTTCCCTGGGAAAAATCCAGCTCCTGGACTTGAAAGAGCCGCGCCATAACCTGCTGCGGAACGTCAACCTGCAGAATCAGATATTCCACAACGTCCGCACTCCCGGCGACCTCTACGGCGTGCTGATCCTGCTCTGGATGCGCAGCGGCGGGAGCGGCATCATTAGCGTCAGCCCGTCGCTGCCAGGTCAGAAGGCTTTGCCACCGATCTCATTCCTTCCTGCATTGGCGCTTCGTTGACGCACGGCCGTTAGCCTGAAAATTTCACACTCGCAACGCCGGGTTGGGGAACCCGGCCTTCAGGACTGGCGAACAGGGCTTGTAGGCCGCGTGCCCCCACGCGGCGAGGTTTCAACATTCCAAGCTGCGTGTGAAATATGCAGGCTATAGCTTCACTTTGAACTTCTCACCCCGCTTCACCGACAGCACGAAGGCGGCGAGGAGTTGCGGGATTTGTTCGAGGTCCTTCAGGCTCACGACTTCGACCGGCGAGTGCATGTAGCGGTCGGGCAGGCTGATCAGGGCGCTGGCAATGCCGCCGCGCGTCCAGAAGATCGCGTCGGTGTCGGTGCCGCTCGTGCTCGACATGGCTTCGTGCTGGAGCGGAATCTTCTTCGCTTTGGCCACGGCTTCGAGCCGCGCAACCACTTCGGGATGATTGCAGCCGCCGTGCGTAATGGCCGGGCCGCCACCGATTTTCACGTCGCCGTGTTGCGCCTTGTTCACCGTCGGGTAGTCCGTCGCATGGGTGACGTCCACCACCAGTGCGACGTCCGGCTTGAGGGAGTAGGCAATCTGCCGCGCGCCGAGCAGGCCGACTTCCTCCTGCACGTTCGATACGGCGCAGACCTCGGCTTTCACTTTGGCCGTTGATTCCGCCAACAACCGCAGGGCCTCGGCCACGGCGAAAGTTCCAATCCGATTGTCAAACGCCCGCGCCACGGCCAGATCGCCGCGCAAGAGGTCGAATTCATCCGCCAGCGTGATCGGGTCACCGACGCGAACGAGTTTTTCCGCGTCACTCCGTTTGCCGGCACCGATGTCTATGAAGATTTCATGAATCTTCGGCGGCTTGGGGTCGCCCTCCTGTTTGGTCAAATGCGGCGCCACGTTGCCGACCACGCCCTTGACCGGGCCGTGACGGGTGTGAATCACCACGCGCTGCGCCTTGGTGATGGCGGCGTCCACGCCACCCATGCGCCGGACGTAGAGATAGCCCTGGTCGTCAATGTAGTTCACGGCCATGGCGATTTCGTCGGCGTGACCGGCGAGCATGATGCGCGGCGAACCGCCCTTGTTGAGCACGGCCACGCAATTGCCATAAGTGTCGGAGAAAGTTTCGTCGGCGAACCGTTTGGCGTAATCGAGCCAGACCCGTTGGCCGCGGGTTTCATGGCCGACGGGGCTGGGAGTGTTGACCAGTTGCCGGAGAAAGTTCAGGGATGATTCTCGCATGGCGCGAGTATGGAGGAGCCGCCGCCGCGCGTCGAGTCTGGCGAGGATGTGCTTGCCGCCACTTTGGGCGTCACCTAGGATGGCCGCACAAGCACTTCGCCATCACATTATGTCAAATACGAGCCTCATCACCCGGCAGTCGCTCAACACCAGCAATGTCCTGTGCGTCATCATGGGTGGCGGCCAGGGCACCCGGTTGTTTCCGCTCACCAAGGACCGCGCCAAGCCGGCCGTGCCGCTGGCCGGCAAGTATCGGCTGGTGGACGTGCCGATTTCCACCTGCATCAATTCCGGATTCCGCCGGATCTACGTTTTGACGCAGTTCAACTCGACCTCGTTGCACCGGCATATTTCGCAATCCTACAAGTTCGACCAGTTCTCCAGCGGTTTTGTGGAAGTTCTGGCGGCGCAGCAGACCTTCTCCGACACTTCGTGGTATGAGGGCACAGCCGACGCGGTGCGGAAAAACCTGATTCACTTCCTCGATCATGATTTCGAGTATCTGATCATCCTGAGCGGCGACCAGTTGTATCGCATGGATTATCGTCTCATGGTGGCGCAACACCGCGAGACGAAGGCCGACGTGACCATCGCCACCATCCCCGTGCCGCGGCGGGAAGCGTCGGCGCTGGGTATCATGCAAATCGCCGAGGACCGGCGCATCGTGCGCTTCGTGGAAAAGCCCAAGGACCCGGCCGTGCAGGACTCGCTGCGCCTCCCGCCCGGGTGGCTCGCCCGGTTCGGCGTCCAGGCCGAGGGGGAACAATTTCTGGCGTCCATGGGCATTTATGTTTTCAACCGGGAGATTGTGCGCCAATTGCTGGACAGTCCGCACTCGGACTTTGGCAAGCACATCATCCCGGGCGCGATTCAAACCCACCGGGTCTGGTCCTATGTTTTTCACGGCTACTGGGAGGACATCGGAACGATTCGCGCCTTCTTCGAGGCCAACCTCGACATCGCCGCCGAGCTGCCACGGTTCAATTTCTTCGACATGAGTTCACCCATCTTCAGCCGGCCGCGGTTTCTGCCCGGCTCGAAAATCAACGGCGCGCAGATTGATCACGCGGTCGTCTCGGACGGCTGCATCATCAATCACGCGAAAATCTTCAACAGCGTGATTGGCTTGCGGACGATCGTGGGTTCCGGCACGGAATTGCTCCGCGTGGTGGCGTTGGGCTGCGACTACTTCGAGTCGAAGGAATCCATCGAGGAGCACGAAAAGCTGGGCCAGCCGCGGGTGGGCATCGGCAGCGGCTGCCGGATTGAGAACGCCATCATTGACAAGAATGCGCGGGTGGGAAACAACGTGGTCATCTCACCGGCCGGCAAGCCCGAGCACCTCGATCATCCGCTCTATTTCATCCGCGACGGCATTGTCATCATTCCCAAGAACGCGATGATTCCGCATGGCACCGTCATCTAATCGTCGCCGCCGGCCACCCGGTTCCGTCCTTCTCCATGAACATGCGGATTGCCTTCCGCAGCCGGTTGCCCTCTAGTGCCGCCCATGAAACTGACGTTCTGGCGGGAGCGACTGCAACTGGCCAACACCTGGACCATCGCCCGGGGCAGCACCAACGTATTTGAAGTGGTGCTGGCGGAATTGCGCGACCAGCAGGGGCGACTGGGCATCGGCGAAGCCGCTCCCATCGGGCGCTACCACGAATCCCCGGCCTCGGTGGAAAAATTCTTCCGGCGGGTGGATGGAGACCGACTCTCCTTTGACGATGTGGCGGCGAGCATGAACTATCTCCACTCGCTCTCGCCGGGTGACATGGCCGCCAAGTGCGCGCTGAATCTTGCGCTGGTGGATGGAGCGGCCCGGAGTCGCGGCCAGGCCGTGTACGACTATTTCGGACTGGGATTTCGGGAGCAACAGCATGTGACGTCGTTCAGCATCGGCATTGATCGTCCGGAGAACATTCGGAAAAAAGTGGCCGCCGCCGCCGCTTATCCGGTGCTCAAGGTGAAAGTCGGCGTGCCGGAGGAGCGGGCCATCCTGGCCGCGCTGCGTGAAGTCGCGCCCACCAAACCCGTGCGCATGGACGCCAATGAAGGTTGGCGGACCCGGGAGGAAGCGCTCGACCGCCTCGAATGGCTCGCGCTTGACGGCCACATTCAGTTCGTCGAACAACCGATGCCGCAAGCAACGCCCGCGCGCGATCTGGTCTGGCTGAAGGAACGTTCGCCGCTGCCGCTGCTGGCGGACGAATCCTATCACTCCGCGCAGGACCTCGCGCATTGTGCGGAATGTTTCCATGGCGTGAACGTCAAGCTGGTCAAGACGGGCGGGCTGAGCGCGGGTTATGAAGCCTTGAAAGCCGCGCGCGCCGCCGGGCTTAAAACGATGATCGGCTGCATGATCGAGACCAGTGTATTGATCAGCGCCGCCGCGCACCTCGCCGAGCTGTGCGATTTTCTGGACGTGGACGGGAATCTCCTGATCACCAACGATCCCTACGCGGGCGTGACGGCGGATCACGGCGTTTTGTCCTTCAGCGCCGCCAAAGCAAAGACCGGGTTGCGGGTAACGCGGATCGCCGCCGCTCCGCTTTTGGCCCCGGCCGATTCCGACGCCGAACGGACCAATGTTTAACGGCGGTTTCGGGCGAGCTGTTTGGCCAGTTGGATTGCGGCAATCATGCTGGCGGGATTCGCGCGACCCTGGCCGACGATGTCGTACGCCGTGCCATGATCGGGCGAGGTCCGGATGAACGGCAACCCCAGCGTCCAATTGACGCCGGTGTCGAAGGCCACCGTTTTCAATGGCGCCAGGCCCTGGTCGTGATACATGGCCACGACCGCGTCGAATTCGCCGCGTAATGCCGTGTGAAAAACCGTGTCGCCGCTCAACGGCCCGACCACCTGAAGATTTTTTCCCTGCGCCGCCAACACCGCCGGGCCGATGATCGTTTGCTCCTCGTCTCCCATCTGGCCACCTTCCCCGGCGTGGGGATTTAACCCACAAACCGCAATGCGCGCGCGCGGCAGGCCCAGGTCGCGGCACGACGCAGCGGCCAGTTCGATAGCCGCCATCACCTTGGCCTGCGTAATCTGCGCGGCCACTTGTCGGAGCGGCACGTGGGTGGTGACCAAGGCCACCCGCAACCAGCGCGCCCGATCGTCCTGACCCAACAACATCATTACGGGGCGGGCTACGCCGGCTGCTTGCGCGAGGAATTCTGTCTGCCCGACAAAATCGTGGCCGGCGCGGATGATGGCCTCCTTGTTGACCGGCGCGGTGACGAGCGCATCCAGTTCGTGGCGCAAGCAGCGCCGGGCGCCTTCGGTGAGCCAGGCCACCGCCGCCCGCGCCACGGCCGGCGCACCAGCCGTCAAACCGGTTGGCAATTCATCCGGCAACGGCGCGACCCACTGCACGCGCTCCGAGCCTGGGCTGGAACTTTGGGGCGCCAGCGAAAATTCCAGCCCGAGTTGCGCGCTGGTGCGTTGGAGACAGCCCGGATCGCCGATGAGCAAGTATCGGCTGTCATCCCGGGGTAGTTCGGCGGCGATGGCCTTGAGCGCGACTTCCGGCCCGATGCCGGTGACGTCGCCCAGTGTGATGCCAATCCAACCCGTCATGATGCCAGTATGATTACCGCGTCGTCGGCAGGACAATCAGAAGTAGCGGTAGAAAATCTTTGCCTTGAGCTTCTCGATGTATTGTTTCTGCCGCCGCTCGCGCTCCTGAATGATCATGTTTCTTTCGATCTCTTCGCGCACGTCCGCCAACGGTTTTGTATGGGTGGCCCGCTTGTCCTCGACGAGCATGATGTAAATTGCCTGCGAGGTATCAATGACTCCGCTCAATTCCCCCGGCTTGAGCGCGAAGGCGACGTCCGCGAGTTCCTTGCGCAGGACGGTTCGCTCCACCCAACCCCAATCGCCGCCCTGGCTGCGTTGCGAGCCATCGGAATACGTGGAGGCCATCTCGGAAAACGCCGCCCCTTCCTTGAGTTTGGTGAGAATGTCCCCGGCCAGCCGCAGTTTGGCCGCATTGTCGCCGTCGGCGGATTTGTTCAACACGATCATCCGCAACTTGACCTGTTCCTCGACCGTGTAGCTGGCTTTGTGTTCCTGGTAGTAGAGTTCGATCTTGTGGGGTGAAACGACGGACTCCTGGTAAACATTCTTCGCCTGAAGCTGGCTGACGATGAAGCGATCCCGCGCTTGTTGCCGCCATTTTTCATAAGTGATGCCCTGGGCCTGGAGCGTCTTGATGAGGGTCGAGCGGTCAACGAATCGCGTGCGGATCTCCCTTTGCACCACTTCGTCAATCACGCTCTCCGGGATGGTATATCCGGAAATTTTGAAGTCCTGCAGGATCAACTGTTGATCGAGGGCCTTCTCCAGGCTGTCGCGTTCGGCCTCTTCGTATTTTTGACGGAGCAAGGCGGGCTGCTGCCCGTACTGCCGGAGGAGTTCGTTCCCCACCACGGCGGTCTCCGCCTGCACCTGGCCAACGGTCACCACTGAATCATTGACCACCGCCTTGATGCCGTTCGCCAGTTCCGCGCGCAGTTCCAGACTCCACCCGCCCACGGCGAGCAGGATCAGCAGGGTGACGCTTGGCAATCTCATCAATACGAAAACGATGCTAGAGCGGTGCGGCGGAAGGGTCAAGCATGCCAGGGAAACGTGACAGCGCCGCACCGCCACCGGCGAGGCGAATCAGTCTGGCCCGCCGGGAACGCCGGGGTTGCTTGACGGCTGATTTTGCCGTCTTCATTTTCGTTCCCTGATCGGAGCAGTTCCAAGTGGCGTCCGGAGGGTGCGGGGTCTGGCCTCACCCTCGATCTGCACCTGCACGGAATTGGACCCAATGCGCAAACAAGTCAGTCTCACCCACTGTCCGCCCGCGTTCACGGAGGCCTGCTCGCCTTCGGCCAGGGTGCGATTGCCGATGATCGCCAGTTTTTCCCGGGTGGAGATGCTGACGCCCTGCAGGTGCAACCAGTTCGCGAGCCGGGAATCTTCCGCCGCGGGTGGCAACGGCCAGCGGCCTGTTTTCATGGCGGCGAAGACCGCCTTGCCCGCTTGAATGTCCTCGGAGGAAAGATCCAACGCCAGGCGGTTCATTTCCGTCCGCACCGTGTTGTCGCCCGCATCGGCAAGCAAAGTGAGCCAGGCGTAGGCTTCGGAAAGATTGGTGGCGCAATTGTTGCCCGATTGCAGACAGTGCGCCAGGCTCCGCCACGCGCTCTTGTGGCCGTTGGTCGCCGCCATGTAGATCCAATTAAGCGCCGCCACCGGGTCCGCCGTGAGACTCTGGTTCGGCAGCGCCGAGCGCCGGCCGGTCAACAACAGGTTGCCCAACTGGAACTGTCCCTCCGCCGAATTCTGCCCGGCGGCAGCAGCGTACCAGCGGCGGGCATCCGCTGGCCGGCCGTTGGCCAGATAGGCCTCGGCGAGTTTGATTTGGGCCTGCGGCACCCCGCGTTCGGCCTGCACCTTAAGATCCCCGACATCTTCGGCGCCAGGTGACGGCGCGCCCTTGGTTGCCGCATTCTGACCCGCCGCAATGGTTGCCGCAATCACCAGACCGGTCAAAATGGCGGAGACTTTCATCATGGCGTCAGACGGCCACCGGCGCCTTGATGGCCGGATGCGGGTTGTAGCCCACCAGTTCAAAATCCGCGAAGGTGAAGTCACCGATGTGCTTCACGGTCGGATTCAGTTTCATTGCCGGCAATGGGCGTGGTTCGCGCGTCAGTTGCAGTTTCGCCTGTTCGACGTGGTTCGCGTATAAGTGCAGGTCGCCAAACGAATGAACAAAGTCGCCCGGTTTCAAATCACAGACTTGCGCCACCATCAAGGTCAGCAAGGCATAGCTCGCGATGTTGAACGGCACGCCGAGAAAGATGTCCGCGCTGCGCTGATAAAGCTGGCAACTGAGTTCGCCTTCGCTCACATAGAACTGGAACAACGTGTGGCACGGCGGCAGGGCCATGCCTTCGATCTCACCCGGATTCCACGCGCTGACGATGAGCCGCCGGCTGTCGGGGTTGGTTTTGATTTGCGCAATCACGTCCGCGATCTGGTTGAGACTGCGCCCGTCGGCGGTGCGCCAGTCGCACCATTGCGCGCCATACACGCGCCCGAGATTCCCATTCTCATCCGCCCATTCGTCCCAGATCGTCACGCCGTTGTCGTTGAGATACTTGATGTTCGTGTCGCCACGCAAAAACCAGAGCAGTTCATGGATGATGGAGCGCGTGTGAATTTTCTTGGTGGTCAGCAGTGGAAAACCGTCGGCCAGCGGATAGCGCGCCTGCGCTCCAAAGACGGAATACGTGCCCGTACCCGTGCGATCCGCCTTGAACTTGCCGTGGTCCAACACGAGTCGCAGGAGATCGAGATACTGAATCATGCCGTGGGAATACTTAACCAGCGGGATTGGAAAGGCACCAACAAAAAATTCCAAACATCAAAGATCAAACACCAAATAAAACTTCAATCCACCAATGGCGACGCTGCCGATTCTTGGAGGTCGAGGTGTGCCGGCTCTTTGGGATTTGGGTTTTGGCGATTGGTGTTTGCTAATTGTCGTTTCAGCCGGTCGGCAGTTTCTTCTCGGTCACGGCTGCTTCCGCTGGCGTCAGCCTGTCCAGCTCAACCCGGATGGGAGCGGGCTTGGTTTCGGGCGCGGCAGCGGGCGTGGCCACAGGTTGCGCGACGGGCATTTTGATCAGTTGCAATTCCTTCGCCAGTTCGTCGAGGAACACCACGACCAGGCTTTGCAACTTGCGCTTTTGGCGATGGAGAAAATACGCGAACGACGGCAGCGTGATCCCCAGCAACGCCACCCACAGCAGCGCGTGTCCGACAACGCCGGCCATGATGGTCTCCGCCGCCACCAACAACCAGAGCAGCACATGGGCGGGCAGCGACCACCGCGCCCGCAACCGGCAGCGCAGGAGTTGCCGCCCGCGCGGATGATCCTCGGCCACGGTGATCAGTTGCACCGTGCTCCAGCGATTGCCGAAAATCTCCACGTCAAACTCGCTCCAGCCAATGTCCGAACGATTCGGCCATCCGCACCGGTCCAGTTCGCGCACCACGCGCCCGACGAAATCCACACGCTCCATCCGGCGCTCGGACCAGTAACTGACTTCGGCCAGCGAACCGGCCCCCTCGCGCAGCGCCACCGAATCCAGCGTTTCGCGACTCGAGCCGGCGGGCAGACGCGCGGCCAGCCGGCCTTGATACCGTTCCCAACCGCGCGCGATGGGTTGCAAAAAAAACAACAACACCACCAGCGGACGCGACCACCAGCGACGCCGGCCTTTCGGCAACGTGGCCTGCGCGCCCGCCGCCAGGCAAACCGCCAGAGGTAACAACAAGCTCACCGCCGCCAACGGCAACAACACGTGAAACGCCACCGAGAGCACCCACAACGGCAGCGTGATCAGGACGTGATATTCAAACGTGGTCAACAGCATCAGCATTGTGGCGGGCTCGGACGCATAAAGCGTTTGAAACGGCGCGCTGCCAAACACACCGCGATAGATGATGGGCGCGCGGAGCAACGGTCCGAATTTGGCCGGCGTGTAAATCTGCCCCCGCCACACGCTCCCGCCGAGCGCGTTGAAGTATTCGGGATGTTTGCGCACCAGCAACGCCTCGGCCGCACCGTAGCCGCGTTGCTGCTTCAAATACGCCGCCACCGTCGAACGCCGGTAGTGCCACACAAACGCCGCGGAGCTGAAACCAATCTTGTAGCCCGCCTGCTGCAACCGCCAGCAGAGGTCCACGTCGTCGCCCGCCTGGTGGAAGATCGGATCGAACCCGCCGATCGCCGCGAGCGCGCTTTTGTCGAACGCCATGTTGCAGCCGGGAACGTGTTCGGCCTGCCGATCATCCAGCATCACATGCGCGGGGCCACCGGGTGAAACCATAACCGCCGCCGCCACGGCAGAATCCTCCGGCGGCAGCAGGTTCGGCCCGCCCACGCCGGCGAACTCACCACCGAGCAAGTCGGCCACGAGGTAATACAACCAGTCCTCGTCTGCGCGGCAGTCGGCATCCGTGAAGGCGATGATTTCGCCCTCGGCGGCGGCAATGCCGGTGTTCCGCGCCACCGAGAGACCGAGGTTGGTGGGATGACGGAAATAGCGGAACTTCCCCCACGCATCACTGGCCACCAATTGATGTGGCGCGCCTTTGGGCGCGGTGGCCGGTTCGGAAGCATCGTCCGGCGTCGCTGCCTCCGGCGTCCCCCTCCGACGGAACTGCTCGGCCAGTTGCGAGGTTGAGTCCGTCGAACCATCGTCCACGAGGATGATTTCGTAGTCGGGATAGTTCAACCGGTGCAGCGATTCGAGACAACCTTTGAGTGTGCGGTCGGCGTTGTAGCTAGCGACGACGATGGAAACCTTCGGTTTGCGCGCCAGCGGAAAGCGCGGCGCGGCGCGAAACTGGGCCTGGACGACGGCAAAGGATTCCTTGCCCTCACGGGCCGGCGTCGTCAGGCCCATTTGCCAGTCGGTGACGGGCTGGCCGCCGCGATGCCAGTCGTCGGTGAAACTGAACACCACCGCGCCCGCCAGCCCGCCGCGAAACGCAAGCTCGATCTGCCACGCCAGCATCCGGCACTTGGCCGCCTCGCCCTCGCGCAACGAGTCCACGCCAAACTCACCCAGCACCAGCGGCTTCGCCTCCGCGATCAACTGCAAGCGGGCGAGGTAGCTTTTGAACGGCTGCGGCTGGTGCAAATAAACATTGAAGCAGATGAAATCGAGCGACTGTGGACGGAGAAATTCCGTGGGCGGATAATTGGCGTAGGTACAGAGGCAGCGCGGATCGAGACGTTTGGCTTCCGCCACCAGTTCATCAATAAATTCCGCCACGCGCGGCGCGCCGCTCCAGCGCACCATGTCGGCCGCGATCTCGTTGGCGACGCAAAAGGCAAACACCGCCGGATGTTGGGCGCACGCCAGCACCGTGTGGCAGACCGCCTGGCGGGCGGCCGCCCGGCGCGCGCTGTCATCCAGAAACACCAGATGCTGATCCCACGGGATGTCCACCCACAGCAACAGGTCGTGCTGCGCGGCCAGATCCAAAAACCAGCGCGGCGGAGGGTGATAGACGCGCAGCAGGTTCGCGCCCAGTTCGCGGGCGAGCGCAAAGTCGCGCGCGGTCTGCTCCGGTGAAGCAAAGGTTTCGCCCGCCGCATTCGGCGCGAACGGACCATAGGCCACACCCTTGAGATAAAGTTTCTCGGCGCCGCGGCGAAAAAATTTTCCGTCCACCGTGACGCGGGGACGGTTGGCGAACAGATCAGCCATCCTCTTCAGACGTTGTCGGTTTCCGATTTAGTCACAGGAATTCGGATACCAAACGCTTCGGAGCGGCGCAAGCCGGAGCGAGCCGGGCGAAAAAATCCACCCAACACCCGCCCCGACGCCAGCCACCGGGACGCATCTCAGTTTCCTGCAGCCTCTCATTAGCACCCGGCTTCAGCCGGGTGAACAGCGTCAGCCAGACGAGGCAACGGTTTTAACCGTTTCCCCTGGCCGACCGAGGGAAGCCGTTGAAACGGCTTGGCCTCTGGCCCGTCACCAACACCGGCTGAAGCCGGGTGCTAATGAGAGCGAAACACCACGGCAATACACTGAGGTGCGCCCAGCCACCGCTGACTTCGGGAAGCGCATGGACACTCCGACGCCGGTCGGGTATGGTCGGCGCGTGAAATCCCGTTTGTCGTCGTTGGTGAGCAGTCGTGTGCCGTCCGAGGGCGCACGCGTTCTCTGTCTGCTGCTGGTGGCGGCCGGTTGCGCCACGCCGCCAGGCAACCCGGGCGACGGGCCAGTGACGCTGCGGGATCAATCGAGCCATCCCGCCTTTTCCGGCGCGCGACACGAGGCGTACGACAAAGTTTTCCGCGGCTGGCATGAGCCGCAATTCCCCGGCAAGGAATGGAAGGTCGAAGGCGCGGTATTGCAAAGTCTGGAAGGACCGGACGTGGACTTGATCACGCGAGACCAGTTTGAGTCCTTCGTCCTCGACGTGGATTGGAAGGTCAGCCGCGGCGCCAACAGCGGCATCCTCTACGGCGTGGCCGAGGAAACCGAGCGTACGTTCTGGTCCGGGCCGGAATACCAGATCAACGACGACCCGCACCACGACGACGGCAAGGTGCCGGTGACTTCCGCCGGCGCGTTGTATGACCTGCTGCCGCCGAACGACCGGAAGCATCTCCAGCCAACCGGCGATTGGAATCACTCCCGGATCGTCAGTCGCCACGGGCGGATCGAGCACTGGCTGAACGGCGAAATGATTTTGGAATATCACTGGAACGATCCGGCGATGCGCCGGCTCATCCAGCAAAGCAAATTCAAGGACAGCCCGTTGTTTATGAAAACCTTGAACGGTCATCTGGCGCTGCAACATCACGGAGCCGACGTTTGGTTCTGGAACATTTCCATCACCCGCCTGTGAACGAAAGCAAACGCTCACCGCTGCGCTCTCAAACCGTGCTGCCGCCGGGCTGGGAATTGCGCATCGCGAGCGACTACGAATCGGGCAGCCGCCTGGCCGCCGAATGGCTTGCGTCCGCCATGCGCGAACGGCCGGACCTGCTGCTGTGCGCGGCCACCGGCCACAGCCCAACGCGAACCTACGAACTTTTGGCCGCGTCCTTGATTTCTACCCGCGTCCCGACTGACCGGCTGCGTCTCCTGCAACTGGATGAGTGGCTCGACTTGCCGTCAGACCATCCCGCCACCTGCCGGGCGCATCTGCGAAAGTTGCTGGTTCAACCACTGGACATTGATGCCGCGCGCTTTGTCAGCTTTGCGAGTGACGCCGCCGCGCCCGAATCGGAATGTAATCGAATCGAAACATGGCTGCGCGCCAACGGCGCGATTGACGTCTGCGTGCTGGGTCTGGGAATCAACGGCCATCTGGGTTTCAACGAACCCGCGGACGAACTGACGGCGGATTGTCACGTCGCGCGACTGACGGCGGAGACCAGGTCGCATCCGATGCTCGTCGGGTCGGGCGGGCGCCCGGAGCGCGGATTGACCCTGGGTATGCGCGGCATCCTCACGGCGCGCTCCATTTTGCTGCTCGTGTTCGGCGCAGCCAAGGCCGCGCAACTGGCGCGACTTCTGACGGACGGCCTTTCCACCCAGTTTCCCGGCTCGTTCCTGACGCTGCATCCGCGCGTGGTTTGTGTCTGCGATGAAGCCGCCGCGGCGCAACTGCCAGAGGATGTGCGGCGAAAGTCCGTGCTTAACGGCGCTACTCTGTTATCCGTTGCCTGAATCAAATTCCCTCAACCTTCAACCCACCAATCTCATGAAACACTCCTCACCCAAAAGTCGCCGGGAATTTTTGCGCGACACCGCGCTGATCGCCGCTGGATTCACCACCGGCGGCCTGCTGGCCGGCTGTCGCACGCGCCCCCGGCCCGTGACGAACCGAAAGTTGAATCTCGGTTTCATCGGCGTCGGCGGTCGCGGGGGCGACAATCTCAACGAACTCGGTTCGGAAAACATCGTGGCTTTTGCCGACGTGGATTCCCGCATGGGCAAACCGGCCTACGAGAAATACCCTCAGGCAAAACGCTACCGTGACTTTCGCGAGATGCTGGACCGGGAGAAATCCCTCGACGCGGTCGTGGTCAGCACGCCGGATCACTTTCATGCCTACGCGGCCATTACCGCCATGCAGCATGGGCTGAACGTGTATTGTGAGAAGCCGCTCGCCCACTCGATTTATGAAGTGCGCCGCATGCAGGAAGTGGCGCGGCGGACTGGCGTGGTCACGCAAATGGGCCAGCAGGGTCACGCAATGGAAGGCTCGCGCCGCGCCGTCGAAGTCATTCGCTCGGGGGCCATCGGCGAGGTGAAGGAACTGCACGTCTGGACGGATCGCCCAGCTGGTTGGTGGCCGCAGGGCGTGGATCGTCCGGTCGAAACACCGCCCGTGCCCGAGCAGCTGGACTGGGACCTCTGGCTCGGGCCGGCGCCGTATCGGCCGTACCATCCGATTTACGTCCCGTTCAAATGGCGTGGGCGTTGGGATTTCGGCACGGGTGCGATTGGCGACATGGGCGTTCACAATCTGGATACCGCGTATTGGGCGCTCGAATTGGGCGTGCCCACCTCCGCGCAGGTGGTGGACTCGGATCGGAAGACCGAGGATTGCCCGCCGCTGTGGAGCATCCTGCAGTTGGATTACCCCGCGCGCGGCAAACGCCCGCCGGTGAAACTCCTGTTCTATGATGGCAAGCACCTGCCGCCGGCGGACTTGTTTTACGGCGAGGAAATTCCGACGAACGGATCGCTGATCATCGGCAGCGAAGGCACCTTGTTCACGCGCACCTGGCATGGCGGCGCGAGCAAGGAAGACATGTTCCTGTTGTTGCCCAAAAAGAAATTCCTTGGCTACGAACCTCCGGCCATCACGTTGCCCCGGACGCGCGAGCACCATTACGAATGGGTCGAGGCCTGCAAAGGCGGGCCGCGCACGCAGTCGGATTTCGCTTACGCCGGCACGCTGACCGAGGGTTTGCTGGTGGGCGCGCTGGCCTTGCACACGGGCCGGCGGATTGAGTGGGACGCGAAAAACATGCGGGCGGTCAATTGTCCAGAGGCCACCCCATACATCAAACCCAGGTTCCGCCCGGGCTGGGAGGTTTGAGACGGAACTCTTGTTGAGTGATCGCCGGTGGTGACTTTCACAGATCGAGACCGCTGCTGAAGTGATCGAACGGAAAATGGAAGTATGAAAGACAAAGTCAAAGTCGGAATCATTGGATCGCAATTCATCTCGGCCATTCACGCCGAATCGCTGGCGCGTTGTCCGTCGGCGGAAATGTTCGCCGTCGCCTCGCCGACGCCGGGTCACGCCGAAAAGTTCGCGCAGACCCACCGCCTGCCACATGCCTTCACCGACTACCACGAACTGCTGGCCGTGCCGGAGATCCAAATGGTGGTCATCGGCATCCCGAACCATTTGCATTGCGAGGCCGTCGTGGCCGCCGCGCAAGCGGGCAAGCACATCGTCATTGAAAAACCGTTTTGCCTGAACCTGGCCGAAGCCGACCGGATGATTACCGCGGCGCGGCGGGCCGGCGTGAAGCTGATGTACGCCGAGGAATTATGTTTCGCCCCAAAATATGTCCGGCTGAAACAACTGCTCGATTCCGGCGCGCTGGGCGCACCGACGTTGCTCAAGCAGTCGGAAAAACACGACGGCCCGCACGCGCCGCATTTCTGGGACGTGGAACGCTCCGGGGGCGGCGTGTTGATGGACATGGGTTGTCACGCCATCGAATTTTTCCGCTGGCTGCTCGGGCGTCCGCCCGTGAAATCGGTTTACGCCCAGATGAGCACGCAGGTTCACCAGGCCAAAACTCGCGGCGAGGACAACGCCTTGTTGATTCTCGAGTTCGCCAACGGCGTGATTGCGCTGGCGGAGGAGAGCTGGACCAAACTCGGCGGCATGGATGACCGCGCGGAGGTTCACGGGTCGAAGGGCGTCGCCTACGCGGACTTGTTGCATGGCAGCTCCATCGAGACTTACAGTTTGGACGGTTACGATTACGCGGTCGAGAAGGCCGGTTCGACGAAAGGCTGGTCGTTCACGATTTACGAGGAGGCTTACAACTACGGCTTCCACCAGGAGATGGCGCACTTCGTGGATTGCGTGCAAAACGACCGGCCGCCGCTCGTCACCGGCGAGGACGCTCGCGCGGTGCTGGAAATCATCTTTGCCGCCTACGAATCCGCCCGCACGGGTCGCAAGGTGGAACTGCCCTTCCCCACCCCGGCCGCCAAACCAATTGATCTCTGGAAACCACCGCGCTGAAGCACCCGTCCGTGGCGGTGGGCCAGCGTTGACTCACTTTTTCCGCAGCTCGAGTCGCGGTGGTTTCAGGGCGTTCAACAGCAGATTCGCCGTGGCTTCGGCCGATGCGTCGTTGTTCAAGGCCACGGCCACGTAAGCGCCGGTTTCCACCGCATACGCCACGACCGCCTTGACGCCCGGCGCCCCGCCGCTGTGACCCAGCCAGGTGAAATGGCCGCTCACGGGATCTTTGGCGTCGTACAGCATCACCCCGCGCCCGTAGAAGGTGCTGCGGTCAAACATGGGATACAACCGGCGAAATTGTCCGCGCACGGTTGCGAGCGGAAGCAACTGTCCACTCAGCACGGCGTGCCAGAAGATAACCATGTCGCCCGCGCTCGCCACAATCGGACCCGCCGCAAACGGCGTGGTGAGGAATTCCGGGGGCGGCTTCAGTCCGTCCGTCTCGGCGGGATGCGCCGGAGCAAGGCCGGCAACGACTTCGCGCGGAGCCAGGGCTTTGGTGTTCGGCAGGCTGAGCCGTTTGATAATCCGGTCGGTCAACACCTCGTGGAATGGACGGCCCTCGATTTTTTCGACGATGCGGCCGAGCAGGACGTAGCCGGTGTTGGAGTAGGACCAGAGTTCGCCCGGACAAAAGGCGCTGCCGTGCGCGCGGGCGATTGCGATCAACTCCGCGGGCGATTTATAGCCCGGGTCGGCGCGAAAACCCGGATCGTTCTGAAAACTGTAGCAGCCGCTGGTGTGCGTGAGGAGGTGGTCAATGGTGATGACGCGCGCATTGGGAAAGTCTGGAAACCAGCGCGCCAGTTTGTCGTCGAGCTTCAGTTTCTTTTCCTCCACCAGTTGGAGGACCACCACGGCCGTGAAAGTTTTACCCGCGCTCGCGAACCAGAACCAGCGGGGCACGGGCAGGTCTGTCAGCGCCGGGTGATTCGTGGTGAGCGCCCAGGATCCCCGCCCGGGAACCCCCACCGCCACGGTCATGCTGGGGGCTTCGGTGGCGTCGAACGCGGTCTGCAACGCCCGCTCCAGCCGTTGCACCGTCGCGGCATCCAGCGCGCCGTTCAGGCTCCCGGCCGCAGCCGTCCACGTCTTGCGCGGCGGGGTCGAGTGCAGTTTGCCGCCCCGAAAAGACTTCGCTGATTTACAAACGACTGGTTGCGGCGGGTCCGACTTTTCCGCCGCGCCCACGCACCCGCCGGCGAGCACCAGCCACACCAGCAGCACCCGGCCAATCTTCCTGCGAGACAAACGCAACGTCATTTTCATTGAGCGGTGAACCTGCCGGCGAGAGTACACGCGAGCGCGATAATCTCCAACCTCTTTGCTGGCGTCTTTACTGGCGTCGGATGTCACGCCCGGCTGCCGATGGTGAACTGGCCACCTTCTGGATCCGCGCTTTAATCTTTCCTGCCCCAGCCCGGTGTCGGTATTTTTTTAAATAACCATGAACTCATTTCGACTACCCTTCGTCCGGGCCGGGCGCGGCCTCGGCTTGATCCTGTTCCTGCTGGGCGGGCTGCCCGGCATCACTTACGGGGCCGACCCGTCCGCATCCGTCCGCGCTTACATGGACGACGAGCAGCCCGGCTGGCATGCGTTGACGCAAGCGGACTTCACCCGGGTCAACAGCGCGGAGGATACCTGGTCGTGGAGCAACGGCGTGCTGCGCTGCACCGGTCAGCCGATCAGCGTGCTGCGAACCGTGAAGCAATACACCAATTTCGAGATGGTGGTGGAATGGAGTCATCAGAAACCCGGCGGCAACTCCGGCGTGTTCGTGTGGGCGACGCCGGAATCGGTCGCGCGGCTGACCACAGACGGTGGCCCGGGATTGCCGGCGGGGATCGAGGTGCAGATATTGGATCACGGCTACACCGACCAGGTGAAGGCGAAAGGCGGCAAAACCGACTGGTTCGGCACGGACGGCGACGTGTTTGCCGTCCGCGTGAAAATGAAACCGTTTCCGCCCCTGTCACCGGATGGCAGCCGCAGTTTCCCGCGTCAGCGTCGCGCGAAAGGATACGGCGAGTGGAATCATTACTACATTCGGGGCATCAACGGCGAAGTGCGGTTGTGGGTGAACGGCGAGGAAGTGTCCGGCGGCACCGCCATCGAGCCTGCGCAGGGTTATCTTTGCCTCGAAAGCGAAGGCTCCCCGATCCACTTTCGGAAATTGCGCATCCGCGAACTGCCGTGAATGGTTCGACGGCCAAAATCCATGCACTCCCGGTCCGCCATGAAAAGAATTATCGTTCCGCAACTCCTGCTGGCCACAGTTCTGGCTGGGGCTAAGCTCACGGTCGCCCCGGCGGCGGAGTCCGGGTCCGGTTCGGCGAAACTTGCCCGGGAAATCCTGGCGGACCAGCGCTTGCCGGCCGTGCATCAAATGGCGCAAAAACTCCTGCGCAGCGGGCTGACCGCCGGCAGCGGGTATGGCGAAGTCTGGATTCGCGATCTCAACACGTTCATTGAAGTGGCGCTCGAGGTCAACGAGCCGGCGCGCTTCCGCGAGGCGCTGCTGACCTTCTTCAAGTTCCAGGGGACGAACGGCAACATCGTGGACGGTTACATCCCCAAGGACCGCGCCAATGTGAATTACCAATACCGTTCGTCGCCGCTGGCCCCGACCTTGTTGGCCCACAAGAATACGGTCGAAACCGATCAGGAATCGTCGCTCGTTCAGGCCGTTCGCAAATACGTCACCGCCACCGGTGATCGCCGCATCCTCGACGAAACCATCGCCGGCCGGTCGGTGCGGGAACGACTCGCCGCCGCGCTGGAGTACGTGTTGACCGAGCGCTTCGATCCAACGCACGGCCTCGTCTGGGGGGCGACCACGGCGGACTGGGGCGACGTGCAACCCGAAACGCCCTGGGGCGTGGAACTGGACGCCAGTTCCCATCGCGCCATTGATATCTACGACAATGCGATGCTCATCATCGCGCTCAACGATTACCTGCAACTTATCGGCGAACAAGCGCCCGCAGCCGCGCGTTGGACGAAAGCGCGGGACGACCTCAAACGTCAGGTGCACCAATACCTGTGGGATGCGCCGAAGCAAAAGTTCATTCCGCATCTTTATCTGGCCGGCTCGCCGTTCCCGCCGGACTTTGATGAAAGCGCGGTTTACTACCACGGCGGCACGGCGGTGGCCATTGAAGCCGGCCTGCTCACGCGCGCGGAAACCGCCCAAGCGCTGGCAACCATGCGCGCCGACGTGCGTCAAGCCGGGGCAGGATCCATCGGGCTGACGCTGTATCCGCCCTACCCTAAAGGTACGTTCAAGAACCCCAGCATGGTGCCGTATGGCTATCAGAACGGAGGCGACTGGTGCTGGTTTGGCGGACGCATGATTCAACAATTGATCCGGCAAGGCTTCGTGGCCGAGGCTTATCGTGAGCTTCAGCCGATGTTGACCCGGGTGCAACGGGCCGGCGACTTTCACGAGTGGTGGTCGCTCGACAATCAACCGCGCGGGTCAGGCCAGTATCGCGGTTCCGCCGGTGTGCTGGGCCGCGCCATCGAAATGCTCCAAGCCTGGGCCGGGAAAAACAAAGGCCCCGATCAACCCTGAATCACGAGGCGGCACAGGGCGCTTCGTCTCGCAACTCAAGTCTGCGCCGGAACGATTGCAGGCTGGCGCCGCCATCGCTGCCCGTCGCCCGACCGGAACCGCTTGTCACGACCCTCACTGGCAGTTCATAGTGATTCGCAACAATTCATGAAGCTCGAAGTATTTCCGAACAGCAGCGCGCTCGGCTTGGCGGCGGCCGAAGTCGCCGCCTCCGTGCTCAAAGACACAATCACCCGGCAGGGTGCGGCGCGCATCATTGCGGCGACGGGCGCATCGCAATTCAATTTTCTGGCCGCCCTGACGCGCGCACCGGGCATTGATTGGACCCGGGTGGAGATGTTTCACCTGGATGAATATGTCGGATTGCCAGTGAGCCATCCGGCCAGCTTTCGGAAATATCTCCTGGAGCGGCTCATCCAGCCCGCAGGCATCAAACAGTTTCACCTGCTGGACGGCGAGAGCGACGCGCCAGCGGTTTGTCGGCAGGTGGGCGCGGAACTGAATCGCGCCCCGATTGATGTGGCGTTTGTCGGCATCGGCGAGAATGGCCATCTGGCCTTCAACGATCCCCCGGCGGACTTTGCAACCGAGCAGCCCTATCTGGTGGTTGAACTGGATGAAGCGTGCCGGCGGCAACAGGTGGGCGAAGGCTGGTTCAGCAGTCTCTCGGAAGTTCCCCGGCAAGCAATCTCCATGTCCATCCGGCAAATCATGCGGGCGCGAAAAATCCTGTGCATCGTGCCGGATCAGCGGAAAGCGGCCGCCGTGAAGGCGTGTCTGGAAGGCGCGATCAGCCCGGCCGCCCCGGCTTCCATACTGCAATCTCATCCGGACGTGACGTGCTTTCTGGACTCGGCCTCCGCTTCGTTGCTGACCAGCCAGTCCTCCCGCGCATGAAGGTCGAGTTTCCCGGTCTGTTCGATCTCCAAGTCAACGGCTTCGCGGGCGTGGACTTCAACGCCCCGGCCACGTCCAGTGCCGACGTGCTCCGGGCGATCGAGCGAATCCGGGCCACCGGCGTGACGCGATTTCTGCCCACGCTCATCACCTCCTCGTTCGAGCGATTTTCGCGTTGTGCGAACACGATTGTCCGCATCCCTCATCCAGCCATCGCCGGGTTGCACATGGAAGGCCCTTACATCGCGGCGGAGGACGGCCCGCGCGGGGCGCATCCGCGTGAATTCGTGCGGGAGGCCAGCGTGGAGGACTTCGCACGGCGACAGGAGGCCGCCCAAGGCCGGATTCGACTCGTGACCCTCGCGCCGGAAGTGCCCGGGGCTATTCCACTCATCGAATACCTCATCGCTCACGATGTGCGGGTGGGCCTCGGTCACACGGCGGCAACGCCGGAACAGATCCGCGCCGCCGTACAGGCCGGAGCCTCGCTTTCGACCCACCTCGGCAACGGTTGCGCGAACCTCCTGCCCCGGCATCCCAATTTCGTCTGGGAACAACTCGCGTCGGACACCCTGTCGGCCAGCCTGATCGTGGACGGTCACCACCTGCCACCCGCAACCGTGAAGGTCATGCTGCGCGCCAAGACTCCCGCGCGAACCATACTGATCACCGACGCGATGTCGGCGGCCGGTTGTCCGCCCGGCGCGTATGAACTGAATGGTGAACGGGTCGTGCTCAGCGACGATGGCCGGGTGTCACCACCGGGCAAGCCGTGGCTGGCCGGTTCCTCGCTGACGCTGGAACAGGCCGTGGCAAACACCGTGAAGTTCACCGGAATTCCGCTGGAGACAGCCTGGGCGATGGCTTCGGTCCAACCGGCGAATTTTCTGGGACTGCCGCCGGCGGGAAGAGCGATCGCGGACTGGAACGCTGCCGAGAGCTGTTTCCAAAACCTCCAGACATTCGATGACTGACCGGCAGGTTTTGCGGCGATCCGCATTTAACGCCACGCGCGTTATCTCCGCGCCTCAATTCTGTCCAAGCTTTTGGTGAGTAGCTGGCTCAACATTCGTAATCGTCGTCAGCAATCTCCGTCCCTCCTCCGTGTAATAGTAAATCGTCCAGAGCTTCGCATCCGTGTCCGCCTGCTGAACTCGATAACCGTAGTGGTCGAAGCCTCCGTGGAACTCCAGCGTGATTAGACTGGTGTTGGCGCTAATATATCGGGGCGACAATAATCGCAACGCTTCCGGAACAATTGCGTCTGTCGGCTTGAGCAGCACGGCATCGTTGGTGATAGCGCGGGCAAGGGAAACACATGCTGCCGCAATCTGCGGATAGTCGGTGCGAGCCTGAAGCGCTCGCTTCTGACCGGCGCTGCGAAAACCATCATAAATCATGGGAGCAAGGAAGAGCCCAACCACCGCTACCGCGCCAGCGACAAGGACTCCAACGAAGATAAGCACGATCTTAGTCATGGCACGTCGAGCAGTCTAGCCAGTATGGCTCGTGATTGAGCTGATAAAACGCGTCCGCTCTCGAAGTAGGCGCGGGTCGCGCTGTGCAAGCGGCACCGGGCCACCACTCGTGGGACCTGCATCGCCAAAAGTGAATCGAGCCACAGCCACCATGAAGGCTTTCATACCCCGCCTTCCAAATTCTGTCGAGTTGCAAAGTGGTCGCCGCGCCGGGCGGGACGCATCCTGACGCTGCCCCAAAGCGAGAGCCGCGAAGCGGTTTAACCTGAATCGCCGTGGGTGAAACCCACCGTCCGGGTTGATCAGAATTGGTGCGACCCCTGTGGGGTCGAATCTGTTTCTGGGCAAATCCCGTGGGCTGACGCCCACGGCTATTCATGTCGCGTCCCTTCGGGACTTCGGGGCAGCACCAGGGTGTGACCAGCCAGGCGCGTGTGCATCCTGAAGTTTTCCACGCCGAGCGATGAGCCGATGCGGTAGTGGTTTTCGCGCGGCGAAGACCCGCGCCGCGTTCAGCGGTGCGCTGTTTTGCTCCATTGCGTCGCTACCACTGCCCACCGCCCGCTCCACAATTCCTGGCAACCCCCCGGTGGGGCGAGGGCACCCACGAGCCGCCGGTTAGCGATTCATTCCTTGCGAAGGTGCTTGTGCATGGCAAACCGGCGGAGGCATGCGCCCCGGCATTCGACATACTCTTCGGCGTCGAGTTCAAAGCCGTGGCGGTCGAAGAATGGGCGGGCCGCAAGACTGACGTGGGCGATGACATCCGGCGCGCCAACGGCACGCAACGCCGACTCGACGCGCTGATACAGACTGCTGGCCACTCCGCGACGAGCAAACGCGGGATGCGTGAAAAGAAAGTCGAGGTAGCCGTCGTGGGTATGGGAAGCAAAGCCCGCCAGAACGCCATCCGCCTCGGCGACGATGGTGTGAAGCCTCGCCAGACGCGCCTGCCACCGGGCGGCGTCGGGCGGCACAGGTGCCCACGCGGCAATCTGCTCCGGTGAGTAGTAGGTCGCAGCCAAAGAACGAATCGAAGCGGTGTAAGTCTCCATGACGCTTGGCAGGTCGGTGGGCTGATATGGCCTTTCGTTCATAGGGAGCAATCCAACCGCCTGACGGCGGCCCCTCGCGCAACAGTAACATTCACGCTTGCCAGCGCCGACGCGTTTTGGCCTGCGCGTGCGCGAACCGGAAGGGAAGCTGCAAACCGGCCTGCCACTGGTGTTCAACGAACCCGTTCGTGGAGCTTGGTTCCGCCTGCGCCGTCCTTCACCTTGGTGGCGTCCGTGATTCTTGAGGAACGCGGAACGACCCCGTTTACGAGATTGTTCACTTGCGATTGACCATGCGGCCCGCCTCTGGTTCCACAACTTGATTTGCCGACTTGGCCGCGTGGGATTTTTTTGAAAGCCACGTCCGGCCTTTTTGTGTTGGTTGGACGTTTCTCCCCGAAAACTGCACCCGGCAAAAATCCTCGTAAAACAGGCTTTTCCAACTCAGGCATGTTTCTTACGAGGCGGCTCGGCCATCTCATTTCTTCTCTTCCGCGTGCTCGGTGGAAATATCAAAAGGAATGACCAAGCCAATCTTCGCACCAATCGGTGGACAATTGTCGATGAACATCCAACCGGTCAATCGCTCCGCTGCGTCGCGTCTGTGCTTAACTGCGGTAATAACAATCGAATCTCCACCGGTATTCGCGATACCAAGTAGGCGACACTTGCTCGCGGGTGCCGGAACTCTCGCTGGAGTGATGGGATCGTCACCTCCAGTCAAATGAAGTGTTGCGTAATAGAACTCATCACTGGGGGTGCTGGCAACCAGCGCAACGCCCCGCCCGCCAAGCCATGGGCAATAGCGAAAGTCGGTGATTCCATTGGTGAACGCAACTCGCTGCTCATGCGAACGACCGGATCGCTGGTAGCGAATGACCAACGTCCTCTTGTCATTTGCGACGGAAACCCCGGTGATCTCCGTCAGTGGAGAGTTTGATAGGGCGGTGGAGTCGGCCCCAAGCGCGACGAACGCACTTAGAATCAAGGCTGCGAAAAGTGTGGCTTTCATAGGATGCGTGTAGAGCTGCCTAACTTGAACTTGAAGCAGTGTATCCCGCAGGCCGCCGCGAGCAAGCGTCGCTTTTTGAGGGAGGTGGCGCGGCGGGCTGCGGGATATGCTGCCGTTGAACTGAGCCGCTGAACCCGCGACTTCCTTACTGGGGAAAGCTTCCGCGAGATTTGAATGAGTGGCGAATAGGACGCGGGTGGAACACCCCGCTCCCGGAAGCACTGGCGTCTCGCCGGCGTGGCAGAAATGGCCAGGCAAATTGCCGTCGGGGCGACGGCGCTCCCAGGTTCGGCTCGCGGGGACGCTCGCCCCACCGGAAGGGGAGTTTCAAGTTTCAGGTTGAAAGTTTCAAGTTGCCGGGGCGGTCGGTGGAGTGTGGGGGAGTGTGAAATCCGAAGGACGAAATCCGAAGGCCGAGGACCGAATGACCGCCGGCTGTCCGGAAGCCTCGCGCCTGTTTTCTCGCGCGCGTGAATGGTTTCGGATTTCGGAATCCGGGCTTCTTTCGGGATTCGGGGATTCGGATTTCGGAACTCGGATTCCTTTCGGCTTTTTTGAGTTTGGGCTTCTGATTCAACCGGTGGAGAATGGGACGCGGGTGAGGGTGACGCCACGATCCGCCTCGTAGCCTCGGCGGCTACGGGCTACGAGCCGGGTCGGAGACCGGCGCTCCGGAATGTTAGGTTCGCGAGTTTTACTCTACTCTTCTACGTGACTGTCCCAAACCGCAGGGTGGGCTGCGGAAAACTATTTCGGCAGCCGCACCACAAATTCCGCGCCGGCGTTCGCCTGGCTTGAGACCGTGACCTGACCGCCGTGTGCTTCGACCACAGCCTTGACCAGACTCAGGCCCAGGCCGAGACCGCGCTGCGAACGGCTCTTGTCGCCACGATACAGGCGCGCCCAGATTTTTGGCTGCTCCGCCGCCGGAATCCCGATGCCGGTGTCCTGGAAAATCGCCACGGCCTGGCCCGGTTCCGCGCGCACGGTGATGGTCACGCGGCCTTGCTCCGGCGTGTACTTGATGGCGTTGTCGAGCAGGTTGGCGAAGACCTGGCGGATGCGATTGCGGTCCACGTTTGCCTCGCAGTGCGCCGGCAGGGCCGGGTGGAGGGTGATTTTTCGTTCCTCGGCCACGTATTGATACAGCTCCATCACCTCGCGGGCGAGCCGGCACAGGTCCACGGGTTCGCGCGCGAGGCGCATCATGCCGGCCTCGGCTTCGGTGATGTCCATGAGCGTGTTCAGCATGGCGAGGACGCGCTCGGATTCCTCCAGGCAATCGGCCAGGGCTTCGCGCGCCGCCGTCGGGTCCGCGCTGCGGGTCAACGCCAGTTCGGCGGTGCCGCGCAGGCGGGTGAGCGGGGTGCGAAGATCGTGGGCCACATTATCGAGCGCCTCGCGCATGGCGCGGATGAGCCGTTCATTGCGTTCGAGCAGGGTGTTGAACAGCCGCACCAACTCGTCGAGTTCGTTGCTGGCGGCGCGCACCGGCACGCGGGCGTCCAACTGGCCGGTGCGGATGATCGCCTGCGCGGTGGCGACGATCTGGCGGATGGGCCGCATGGCGCGATAGGCAAAAATGTTGCCCGCCACGAAACTGAGGAGCACGGTCACGCTGCCCACCAGGAAAAACGCATGGCGCAGCAGGCGCAACAGGGTGGCGCGATTGCTCGTGCTGCGCCCGAGTTGCAACAGCGAGCCATCGGAGAGTTGCGCGGTTTCGAGCGCGAAATCGCGATCCTCATCCTGGGGGACGCGGAGGACCATCCCGAGGTGTTCGCGATAATCCTCCCAGCCATCGGCGGTGTCCTTGAAGGCCACCCATTCGTCCGGCACATTGAGCAGGGTGATGCTGTTGGAGTTGTTCACGACCCGGACGTAGAGGATTTTCTGCAACTGCGGGGACTGGTTCTGCACCCATTGACGCAATCCCTCCGCGCCGGACGTCCCGTAAACGGCGGCCGCCTCCTGCAACCGGCCATCCAGCACTTCCCGTTCGCGATTCTGGATGGCGGCGGCCAGCAGATAGTAGGTCAGGGCAAACAACGCGACGCTGCTGACCACGAAGAGCAGCACATACCACAGGCTCAGGCGGAAACCGATGTTGCGGCGCAGGCGATCAAGCGGGTTGCAGAACATAGCCGACTCCCCGGATGGTATGAATCATGGCGCGGTCCCGGTCCACCTTGCTGCGCAGGCGGTGAACGAGCACGTCCACGACGTTGGTTTGCGGATCGAAACTGTAATCGAAAATGTGTTCCAGGATCATCGTCTTGGTGACGGTGCGCCCGGCGCTGCGCATGAGGTATTCGAGCAGGGCGAACTCGCGCGGTTGCAGCTCAATCTTTTCACCGGCCCGACGCACCTCGCGCGCGAGCAGGTCCAGGGTCAGGTCGCCCACGACCAGTTTCATCGGCTCGGCGGTTTGCGCCGCGCGGCGGATCAAGGCCTGCACGCGCGCCAGCAATTCCGAAAAGGCAAAGGGCTTGGTGAGGTAATCATCGCCACCGGCCTGCAAACCTTTCACCCGGTCGTCCACCGACGCCTTCGCGCTGAGAATCAACACCGGGACGGGCCGGCCCTGGGCGCGCAGTTTTTGGATGAGTCCCAGGCCGTCGAGCTTGGGCAGCATGAGGTCCACAATGGCGGTATCGTAATTCACGCTGCGGCTCAGAAACAAACCCTGTTCGCCGTCGGACGCGTGGTCCACGGCAAAACCACTTTGCTTGAGGCCCTTGACCACGAACGTCGCGATCTTCTTGTCATCTTCCACCACGAGGACGCGCATACCCGCCCATGATGACCATGGCGGGTGGGCGGGCAAGCAGAAGTCGCCTAATTGCCGCGATCGTTCTCGACGCGGGTCAGGATGAGCGGTGGCCGGCCCTCGGTGGTGGGAACGACGATCTGGTTGCCCGGCGGCACGCGGAACACGAACGCGATGTTGACCCCCTGATAGTCATCGAGATAAAACCTCCCGCGATAGACGCCGGGGCGCTCGCCACGCGCCAGATCGAGTTTTTTGTCACCCGGATGCCAGGAGAGATTTTTGGTGTCGAGGATGAAGGCGATGAAATCCCGGCGCGGCTTGGAACTGTTTTGCATGATGCCCACGCGGCTTTGCGAGGGGTCATTCACCAGCCAGATGCCTTCGATGGGATCGAGGGTGGCCGCCTGGCTCTTGAAGTAGGCGCGTAATTCCTCCTCCGTCACGGCCACGGAGTCCCAAGGATCGGTGAAGCGCAGGAAATTGGCGTCCGCGCGATAGTGCGGGGTCGAGAATTCCGGCGTCTTGAGTGTGGTCAGTTGCACGGCGTCGGCGCCCTTCTGCCGGGCGTTTTCCCGCAGCGTGGTCACGACGCCATCCAGGGTGCCACCGAAAACCGTGAAGGGCTTGTCGCTCACGTGCATCGTGCCGATGACCTCGAAGGGCCGGGGCACGCGGGTGTTCTCGGCATAAACGCAGATGGGATAATCCGCCGGCTTGGGCGGGCTGGAGGCCAGCTTTTGATCGTACTTCACCGCCGTCGAACAGCCGGTGATCATCAGCAGCAGACACGCAAGCGAGGGGGACGTTTTCATGAACATCAATGGGAGATAGCTAACGGGAGTTCGATGCGCGGTCGAGCCATTTTTGCCACCCGCGTGAAGCCTTGGCCGATGCGGATGACATTTCGCGGAACTGCGCCTGGTCGCGGAACTGCGGTGCGCCCGCAACTACTTCGGCTTCACCCCGTAAACCAGCCGCACCTTCTCCGCGTCGGTGGCGCTGATTTTGTTTTCGTCCCATTGCCCGATGACGCGGTCGTAGTTCGTGCCGACCGGATCAATCACCGCGCACGGACTGCTGCCGTCGCCATCCTTACATTCGGACTCGCACGCGCCGGCCCAGCACACGCGATAGTGCATGATCGAGCGGTAATCGTACGCCGTGCTGCTGACGATCCAGTTCGTTGCCGGAATCCAATCGTAATCATGTTGTCGTCCGGGCTTGATGTTTTCGTAGTGAATGGTCACGAACTGATCGCGGTCCCAGCGTTGATGTTCGTGGTGAAAACCGAGGACGTGGCCCAGCTCGTGCGCGGGCATCCATTCCGCCTGCCGCCACCAGAACGCCGTGATGTTTACATCCACGCGCGAACCTTGGCGGAAGCCGTCGAAACTGGTGTTGTTGCCGGCGTCGGTCTTGCCGGTGAAGAAGACGTATTCGACCTGGTTCGAGCGCGGAAGGAAAGTGATCCGCGCGCCGGTGTCCATCCAGCGTTGCATCGCGCGTTTGGCCAGCGCCTGCTGCGGCTCGGTGAGTTGGGAAATGTCATACGGCACGATGCCGTCGGGCCAGAGCCGCGGCTTGTGGGAATGGGCCGCGATATGCGCGGGATCGGAGTCGGCGCCGGCGGTCAGTCCCCACCCCGTCAGCAGGGCGACGAGCAACCGGGGCCAGACCAGACAACTTCGCGGGAGACGTGCGATCATGCGGGGATTCAATCAGATTTGTCCCGGGCCGTATAGCGGGAACGTCGGGAGGTGTCAGTACGAGTGGCGGTCGCGCCTCGGTTTATCGCGGCGGGGAGCGCGCCACCGCGCGAGACACAACGCGCGCGTAGGTCCGGCGGCACGGCGAAACCGGCGCGCACGTCCGGCGCGGCGCTCACCAATTCGGTGGCGTTCCCGGTCGCCGGGTCACGCGCTCGGGATAATCGCTGAACACGCCGTCCACGCCGAGTTGCTCAAGGCGAAGGATCTCTTTGGGGTCGTTGACGGTGAAGGCCAGAACCTTCAACCCACACCGATGCGCTTCCGTCACCAACCCGGACGTGACCCGCTGGCCAGGCAGATTCACCGACCAGGCGCCCAACCGACCGGCCAGGGCGATCAACCCGCGCGGGATTTTGTCCACCAGCACGCCAAGCCGAATCTCCGGGCGCAATCTTTTGACGGCGCGCAGTTGCGCGTGGGTGAAGGACGACACGAGAAACTCCTCGTAACGCCAGCCGCGTTGCCGGACGTATTGATCAATCAAGCCCACGACCGGCGCGGCCGTGCGCGGACCTTTGAGTTCCACATTGATGACGGCGCGCTGCCGCACCGTCTCGAACACCTCGGCGAGGGTGGGAATTTTTTCGCCCTGGCCAGCGTCCAGCGAGCGCAGCCGGGCGAACGATTGGCGTTGCACGAAGCCCGTCCCGTTGGTCGTGCGCCCGAGCGTGCGGTCGTGAATCACCACCAGCTCGCCGTCCACCTGATACACATCCACCTCCACGCCGTCCGCGCCCAGCTCCAACGCCTTGCGGATCGAACGCAGCGTATTCTCCGGTTCGTGCCCGCGCGCCCCCCGATGACCGAAGCAAAACAAGCGCGGCGTTTCCATCGCGCGCGGTGCTTGTTCGCCAGTTGGTTGAACCTTCACAGGGCGAACAATCGCAACTGCTCGGCGCCGGGGCAACGAAATGACGCGGTGGAAAGTTCAACGGGCTGAGCCGCCAGGCCCGCCCGGCGACCCGGCGACTTTGAACCTCCGCTCGATTTGTTCGGCAAAGATGCCTTCCCCGGTCATGCGCTGACCGAAACGCGCGTCAGGAGGCTCATCTTAGCTTGGTATGTTCTGGGAAATGTTTGAGCTTCCTGACGTCGGCTGCTACGCATCGCGCGAACTATGATGCCGGCTGACTTTGGCAAGGCGTTCCTCCCATTCGGTCTTGTGCGCCAGCGGGTCGGCGTCCGTGCCCCAGAGTTTCTTGATCATCTCGCGTTGCGGCACGAAGGGGCATTTCGCCTTGGGCGCCTTGTGCCGGTCATCGAGCGCGCGCAGGGCGAGTTGCGCGCCGGTCATGAGCGCGGTTTGGCCCCACTGCGCGTTGAGCGTGTGCGTGGCGGCGTCGAGCGCGGCCCAGCGTTCGGCGTGGGTGCGCCCCCAGAGCGTGGGCTGCGTGTCGAGCGGTTGCAGATTCCAGAGCGCCACCCGGATCTGGCGCACGGGCCGGAACGCGCCGCCCATGATCTCGCGAAAAATGCCTTCGAGCACGGCGTTGATGGTGGAATTCAAGAACTGCGGCACGCGAAAGCGATGTCCGCCGCTGACCTCGGTGAAATCGTTGAAGCGGATGGTGAGCGCGAGTTCGCGCGCCTGCAATTGTTCGCGACGCAACTGCCCGACGAGCCGCGTCATCTCGCTCAGGGCAAACGTGAGCGCGGCTTCGTGATCCGGCTCGTCGTACGGCAGGGTGGTGGCGCTCGAAATCGTGGTGCGATCCTGCACCTTCAGCAGGAGCGGTTCGTTCCACTGGCCGTTGGCGAACAACCAGAGTTGCTGCCCCCAGAGACCGAATTTTTTCTGCAGCAGATGCGACGGCAGCTTCGCCACGTGCCCAAACGTCAACGCCCCCAGCGCGGCCAGCGCGCGTTGCCGGTTCTTCGCCACGCCGGAAAGTTCGCGCACGCACCGGTCCTGCAGGAATTCCTTTTCCGCGCCGGGTTTGATCTCGAGAAAGCCGGGCTTGCCGACGTCGGTGGCGAGTTTGGCCAGGCGCGAGGAATTGCCGAGACCGGCCGAGACGGGCAGGCCCACTTCGCGTTTCACCCGGTCGCGCAGTTCCGTCACGTAATCGTTTGGCGTGAGCTGGCGCCAGACGTGGTGATCCATCGTGGTGAAGTCCAGAAAACCCTCGTCAATCGAAGTCGGCACGAGCGTGGGGGAGTATTCCTCCAGCACGCGAAACATGCGACGCGAAAGCTCGCGGTATTCGTCGTAGTGCGGAGGACACAACACTCCGCGCGGACACAACCGCGCCGCCTCGAAACACGCCATTCCGGTTGCCACCCCGAATTTGCGGGCGAGCCGGTTCGCGGCGATAACAATGCCGTTGCCGCGCCGGCCGCCGCCGACCCACACGGGCCGCCCTTCCAGCTTGGGATTGAGCGCGATCTCGCAACTGGCGAAGAAACTGTCGCCATCCACGTGCAAAATCCGGTTGTTCGGTCGGGCGCTCACAATGTTTGCCGTAGCCGCCGAGGTCACGAGGCGGAAGCCCGCGATACCTTCGCTCACGAACCGCCTCCTCACGTCGGCTACCAGCGGGCCAAGTTAAATTGCCGGACGGACCTGCGCCACGGCGAGTTGTTCACAAAAGCGAGTTTGCCCGCGGTGGTAGGACAAAAACGGTCCAAGGCGTGATTTTACAAAACCGTGAGGCGTTTTCAAAACTCACCCAAACGCCGCGTGGGGGCACGCGGCCTACAGGAATCGGCCTAAACATCAGACTTTGTAGGCCGGCTGCCCTCAGCCGGCGGGAGTTTTGAAAAGACCTCGCGTGACACCCCGGACGCGTTTCACGCGATCAGTGGAAGCCACGCATCCATGCCTTATTCCCTTGCCGTTCATTCCCCTGCCAACTTCAGAACGGGAAAGGCAAAGGAATGTTCGGCAATGGAATGGGAGTGGGCAAAAGGATGAGGGCGGAAGTATCAAAACATTTTGCAAAACCATGACAACTGCGGCTTGCCGTCCGCCTAGTCTTGACCACAAATGGAATGCCGATGACCAAGCTGCCGCGCCTCAATCCCGGTCCGGGTTTCGTCTGGTTCTCGCGGGGACTGCTGCTGGCCATTGTCGGCCTGGGGCTTGGCGGGTTGCTGCTGCTTCGGCAGGATCGTCAGCAAGCCACCCGTGACGCGGAGGCCCTGGCGCAGGTCCTGGCCGATTCATTGGCCGGCAAATGCCGGGCCTATCTCGGGCCGGAACTGGAACAGTATGTCCTCGGCCTCGAAGACGCGCGGGGCGCGCTGGCCCGGCTGGTTGCCAATGCCGAGGCTGGAACGAATGACGCGCAGCTCTTGACCCGCTTTTCCATCTCCACAATCAAAAGCATGCCCCGTTCGCAGGTTTATTACATCGAAACTCCGCCAAACTTTGCGCGGGAAATTCCAGCCGCCCCGCAACCGCCGGCCTGGGCGCTCACCACGGCGGCGGATTTGCTGCGCCGCTGGGAGGCAATCGAATCCGAGGCGTTGTCGTCCCGGAAAATTCCCGCCGGTGTCGCGCAATTCCAACAGGACATCGGCACGCCGGAAGTCCGCCCGTTGCAAGCCAACCTGCAATTTCTGTTGGCCCGACTGGAGGATCGCGGTCGCGATGCGCGTGCCGAACGCCTGAGTGGTTTCGCGGCGAATGAAACCGACACCACCCTCAGCGGCGTGCGATTGCGAGACCTGGCCCTGCTGTTGGCATTGAAGGAGGTGGAATCCACACCGGTGATGGCGGAGTTGCTGGCCAAATGGGTCAGTTTCGGATTTCAACATCCAAGTTTTCTGACCGAGCGGGTGCTGGAAAACTTTACGGCCCGGATACAACAGGACTTTCCCGCCTTGACCAACCGGCTGGACGCCGCGCTGGCCCTGTGGGAGATGGATCAACGCACGCGGCCGTTGCTGCGGGAATGTCGCGACCGGGGCTGGCACCGTTCCGATCTTGTCACGGCACAGGACGGCACGCAGTTCTACGCCTGGACGACCGTGACCACGGTGGTGGAAACCAACCGAGTGGTGGATCATTCCATCACACCGCCTCAAACGAACACGTTCCCCGCCGAAACGCGGCGCGACCACTGGGTGCGGCTGGTGCCGGCATCGGTCGTGGATGCGGCGGTGCAAAAGGCGGCGGTTGAATTGTCCCCGCGTTGGCCCGCTTATTTTTCCGCAACGGTGGAAATCCAAGGCCGGCAGTCCAGACTCTCCACCGGGGCGCTCGCGCTGGCGTCGCATGGGACCGCCCAACCGTTACTCGCCACGAAAGCGGAAACCTTCAGCGTATTGACGGCCACCGTGCCGCTGAAGGTTTCAGTGTGCTTGCGTGATCCCGCAGCGCTCTATGCGAAACAACAGCGACGTCTGTTTTTCTTTGGCGCGTTGATTATTGCCGCCACGGTCCTGGGTGTCGCGGGGGTCTGGCAGCTCCAGCGCAATCTCGGCGCGCAAATGCGGTTGAACGCCCAGAAATCCAACTTCGTCTCCAGTGTGTCGCATGAGTTGCGCGCGCCTATCGCCTCGGTGCGGCTGCTGGCCGAAAGTCTGGAGCGCGGCAAAATCTCCGAGCCGGCCAGGCAGCACGAGTATTTCCGGTTCATCGGCCAGGAATGTCGCCGGCTTTCGGCGCTCATCGAGAACGTGCTCGATTTCTCCCGCATCGAGCAAGGTCGCAAGCAATACGAGTTCGAGCCGACGGATCTGAACGCGTTGGTGGAACAGACGGTGAAGCTGATGCAGCCGTATGCGGAGGAGCGCGGCGTGCGATTGGAAATTTTCCCCTCACCCGGCCTTGCGGCCACCCTCTCCCCATCGGATGGGGAGAGGGACGGGGTGAGGGGCGGCTTCGAACTATGCGTGGACGGGCGGGCCATCCAACAAGCGCTGGTGAATCTCATTGATAACGCCATCAAACATTCGCCGAGGGATGCGGTGGTGACAGTGGAGCTGGCATTGGGAATCCCCTCTCCCGGCCTGTCGGCCACCCTCTCCCCTTCCGAAGGGGAGAGGGACGGGGTGAGGGGAAGCTTCCAACCAACGATGATCAGCCTATCTGTCGCCGACCACGGCCCGGGAATTCCGGCGACCGAGCACGAACGGATTTTTGAACGGTTTCATCGGCTCGGTTCGGAGTTGCGACGCGAAACGCCGGGCGTGGGGATTGGTTTAAGCATTGTGAAGCACATCGTCGCAGCGCACGGTGGCCGCGTACGTGTGGAGAGTGAAGTTGGCAAAGGCAGCCGTTTCACGATTGAATTGCCGCTGGAAAGGTTAAACAAGTGAACCGTGATTTGTTAAATCAGCGGGGTCGCAGTCAGCGAAGCCTTGGACCTTGTTTAACCACTTAACCTATTTAACCAATCGCAATCATCCCATGCCCCGCATCCTCATCATTGAAGACGAAGCCCCGATGCGCACGGCCCTGGCCGATGTGCTGGAAGGTGAGGGCTATCGCACGCTGAACGCCGCCGATGGCGAGTCCGGCCTGCGCAAGGCGGTGGACGAAAAGCCCGACCTCATCCTGCTCGACATCATGATGCCCAAGCTGGATGGCTTTGCCGTGTGCGCGGAACTGCGGCGACTGGGGAACGCCGTGCCGGTGCTCATGCTCACGGCAAAAGGCCAGATCGAGGATCGCGTGACGGGCCTGGATGTGGGCGCGGATGATTATCTGGTAAAACCGTTCAGCACGGAGGAATTACTGGCGCGCGTGCGAGCCTTGTTGCGCCGGACCGAACGGCACGGCAAATCGCCGACAAAGCTCAAACTGGGCGAGGTGGACATTGATCTGGCCCGACAAACAGCGGTGCGCGGGCGAAAACAGATTCATCTCACCGCCAAGGAATTTTCCATGTTGCGCCTGCTCGCCGAAGCCACCGGCGAGCCGGTTTCGCGCGAGCGGTTTCTCGATGTCGTTTGGGGTTACGCCGCGTTTCCAACAACGCGCACGGTGGACAACCATATCGCCAGCCTGCGCGGCAAGGTGGAGAAGCATCCCGACGCGCCGCGCTGGATCAAGACCGTCCACGGCGTGGGCTACAAACTGGAACTCCCGGATGCCGGACTGCCCAGAAGCGCAAAAGGCGTAAAAGTTTGAAACATGAACGGATGCTTCATTCCCTTTGCCGTTCATTCCCCTGCCAACTTCAGAACGGGAAAAGGCAAAGGAATGTTCGGCAGTGGGATGGGAGCGGGCAAAAGGATGAGGGCGGAAGTATCAAAACATTTTGCAAAAGCGTGACAACTGAGGCGGACGGAATTCGGCACTGTGAATTTGAAACTGGAACGAACCATGAAAACTGAACTGAAACCCAACAGGCGGGAAGAAACTTTTGGACTGCGGCGGGAAGCGAAGCGCCACGCCGCTTTCGACTGTGGTAGCACCACCCGAAAAGCGGTGTCGCCGCTGCGCTCTGCCACCGCACTCCAAGACCTTGCGTCTCTGCTTCTTTGCGTCTTTGCGTTAATTCCCACTCCCTCGTCCGCCGCCACGAATGACCTCACGGCCACGCTGCAGCGCGGATTGTTCGAGGAAGAAGCCAATCACAACCTCGACGCTGCGGCGCAGGCGTATCAGGCCGTGAGCACGCAGTTCGACCAAGACCGCGCCCTCGCCGCCACCGCCATCTTCCGGCTGGGCGAAATCTACCGGAAGCAGAACAAGACCAACGAAGCCGCCGCGCAATACGAACGCATCGTGCGGGAATTCCCCGATCAACAAACCCTCGCCACGCTGAGCCGTCAAAATTTGACGGGGTTGCGTCCGCCCGGTCCTGCCGACCTCGCCACTGCTCAACCGCCTCCTGTCACCGGGCCTTCCATTCCTGACGACGAAGAAATCCGCCGCATCCAGGACATGATCAAGAACAGTCCGGACCTGATCAACGCATCGCGGGGCGAGGAGGGCACGCCGTTGTTTCAAGCAGCCACCAAGGGCCAGTTACAGGTGGCGACCTTTCTCCTCGACCACGGCGCGAAGGTCAATGTCGCCGCGAGCGGCCCGGAAAAAAGCTGGACGCCGCTGATGGCCGCGGCCAACAGCGGACACAAGGCGATGGTGGAGTTGCTGCTGGATCGCGGCGCGAACGTGGACGCGCAAAGCCAGAGCGGTGACACCGCGCTCCTCCGCGCGGCAGAAAAAGGCTTTGTTGGGGTGGCCGAGACACTGCTGGCCCACAAAGCGAACGTCTCGCTGGGACGCCGTGATGGAAAGAGCATCACTCTACGCGCCTCCTCGCCGTTGCATGCCGCAGTGAGCGCGGGAGCTTCGGCCATGATGGAACTGCTGCTGCGCCATGGGGCCAACGTCAATGCCACCAACAGCCAGGGCGAGACGCCCCTGATGCTGGCGGCGGACGGCGGGCGGTTGGCGGTGGTCAAAACTCTGCTCGCTGCCAAAGCCGATGTGAATCGGCAAAGCGCCTTGGGCCGCACGGCGCTGAGTTACGCGGCGGACGGCCAATCTGAGATCGTGAAAGCGTTGCTCGCGGCCCAGGCGGATCCGAATGGCGGCACGGTGGATTTGCCGCTCGCCGTGGCGGTTGGCAGGAGAGATTTGGCAATGGCCGACACCTTGTTACGAGCCGGCGCGGACCCAAACCTTGCCGGGAAAATATCCAACAGGCAGTCGGTCGAGCCGCTCGGCGCGTTGGTCGGCTCCGGGCCCTACGGACCTTACGTGCCGCTGCAAATCGCCGTGGCCAGGAACGATGTCGCCATGACGAAGCTGCTGCTCGAGTTCAAGGCTGATGCCAATACCCAAGACCCGCGCCCCAAACAACGCAGCCCGCTCTTGTTTGCCAATGCTTCCGACAACCCGGAAATGCTGCAGGCCTTTCTCGAGACCGGTGCCGACGCCAACGCGGATCGCTGGTCAGGCTGGCCGATGCTTGTCAATGCTTGTTTCACCTCCAATGAACGAGCCGTGCAGTTGCTGCTGGCGCACGGGGCAAAAACGGAAACGAAAAGTTCGCAAGGCCGCACGCCGCTCAGCTATGCGGCGGAGAAGGATTGTCTGAAGTGCGCGCAGTTGTTGCTGGAAGCGAAAGCGGATGCCAATGCGGCGACACCGGATGGCGTAACCGCCCTGCATTGGGCAGCCGCCAATGGCGCGAAAAATGTGGCGGAGGCTTTGATCGCGCACGGCGCCGACGTGAACCGCGAGAGTGAATACGGGGACACCCCGCTGTTCTGGGCGATGCGCTGCCGGGACACAACCAAGGCGCAAGCGGTGATCAAACTGCTCCTGGAAAAGGGGGCGGATCCGAACACGCGCAATCAGGACGGTCTGACGCCGCTCGATCTGGCCAAGGGCAAGCGCGCGATCTCGCAACCCGGGTCCCATCGGTCAGTCCTTGTGGAAGCTCCGACCGGAGCGCAATCAGCAGCGAGCGAAATCGCGGCCTTGCTCCGCGAACACGGCGCGTTGGATGAATTGCCGGACTTCAACAGCCTTCGTGTCACGCGCGCGGGCTGGCCTCAGCCGATGGTTGTCTTTCGGAAGGACACGAATTCCGTCAACCAGTTCACGCTTCTGGAAGTAGTCCTGAATTTCTATGGAATTTCCAGCGAGTTTGGGAATGCCCCACCTACCGACATCGTCCAACGATATGGGATTACCAGCTATGGCTACGATCGTGGGATGCCGTTTCCCGATTTCTCAAAACTCATCGTCCATCGTCCCCGCGCCGGTCAACCGGGCGCGGAGCAGGAATTGAAATTCAATCTGTTGACCGCGACCAACCGCTTCGATTGCGCGAAGGACACCTGGCTCAAGTTCGGCGACGTGGTGGAGATTCCCGAACGCGAGCACGCCCTGTCCGAAAGCTCGGTCGGTTTGACGGCCGATCAACAGGCCCAGTTGCGACACTGTCTGGGAGGCAAAGTCACCTTTGTGGTGCGCGGTCAGAAGGCTGAGCTGGCCCTCGACGGCACGGCTGAAACGTGCCGGTTGGAAAAGGCGCTGGGCCGGATTAATTACTTGCTCCGCTCCTCGTCCGATCTGTCCCGCATCAAAATCCAGCGCACCGATCCCGCCACGGGCAAGACGACGGAGTTTTTTGCCAATGGCAAACTTACCGGAGCAGACGACCTCTGGCTGCGGAACGGCGATGTGATTGAAGTGTCGGATAAACCGTAACTTTGGAGTGCGCTGCCTTGGCATCGCTTTTGGCAGGCGACTGGTCGCCGTCAAACCGCGCGTGCGCTTCCCTTACCGCGAGCCGCTGAACGCGGCTCTGCTTGGCCGGCCAGCCGGCCAAGCGGGCAAAGCAGTGACAAGTCACCGCACTCCAAAAATGAGGCCGGCCGCGGCAACCCAAAGCCCGGGCGGATTGACCTTCGCGCACCTCGTCCGCCTTTCAGCCGCTACACGTTTTGTGAAAACGCGCTTGCGCACGTACCGCGGGCACCATCCTTTGAGATGAAGCGTTCGGAGTATTTGACGGCGACAAGTCGCCTGCGAAAGGCGGTGACAAGTCTCCGCACTCCAAAATCACCGCGCGATGGCGATGTGATTGAAGCGTTGTGAAGTCGGGAGTTTCCCGGGAGTTGGAAGGTTGGAATTTGGAGCTTTGTCGCCGGCCCACTTTCTCCCTTTCTCCCCTTCACGCCGGCGGGTAGCCTGCGCGCCATGCTGAACTACATCTGGCTCGGCCTCGTGGTGGCGGCGGTGTTGATTGGCGGCTTCCACAATCTCACCGGCGCGGACACCGGCACGCTCAAGGAGATGACCGACAAGGGATTTGAGATGGCCAAGACGGCGGTGATGGACATCGCGCTGCCATTGACCGGCATCATGGCGCTGTGGCTCGGCATCATGCGACTCGCGGAGAAGGCCGGACTGATTCAACTCCTCGCCCGGGCGATGCGGCCGGTGATGAAATGGCTGTTCCCGGACGTTCCGGCCGAGCACCCGGCGATGGGTTCGATGTTGATGAACATGGCGGCGAATTTTCTCGGCCTCGCCAACGCCGCCACTCCGCTCGGCCTGCGCGCGATGAAGGACCTCGAAACGCTCAATCCGCGCCCGGGCACCGCCACCAACGCGATGTGTACGTTCCTAGCCATCAACACGAGTTCGATTCAACTGCTGCCGATAACCGCAGTCGCCATCCTGGTGGTGGCAGGTTCGGCGCAGCCGTACGCGATCATTGGCACGGCGATTCTGGCAACGACGTTTTCCACCCTCGCCGGCATCACGGCGGTGAAGCTGCTGGAGAAGCTGCCCGGTTACCGGCTGCCGCCCGTTTCGGAAGGCGAGAAGGCAGAGGGCAGCGGGCAGCGATCAGAGAACAGAGATCAGAGGTCAGAGGCCAGAGGTCAGGAATCAGACGTGGCGGCGATGAAGGGAGGGCCTTCCGCGGCGCCGTTGAATGGATTCAGCCTGGCAGCCTTGGCGTTGTTCTTCCTTTTCTTTGTCCTCCTGCTGGTCGTGATCAGTTTCCCGGAAGTTTTGCACCGCCCGTTGCCTGCCGCGATGCAGCAACAGAATCCGTTGGTGCGTTCGCTGAACACCCTTTCGCTGCTGGCCGTGCCCTTTCTGTTGTCCTTCTTCCCGCTCTACGCCGCTTTGCGGCGCGTGAAGGTGTATGAAGAATTTGTCGAAGGGGCGAAGGAAGGCTTTCAGGTGGCGGTAACGATCATCCCTTATCTCGTCGCCATCCTCGTGGCGGTGGGCATGTTTCGCGGGGCCGGCGGGATTGACCTGATCACCGCCGCGCTGAAGCCGGCGCTCGACTTCGTGCATTTCCCATCGGAACTCGTCCCGATCTGTTTGATGCGGCCATTGAGCGGCAGCGGCACGCTCGGGATATTCACCGAACTGGTGAAACAATTTGGACCGGACAGTTTGATCGCGCGCACAGCGGGCACGATCTTCGGCAGCACGGAGACGACGTTCTACGTCATCGCGGTTTATTTCGGCGCGGTGAACGTGAAGCGCACGCGGCACGCGGTGCCGGCGGGATTGATCGCGGACGCCGTGGGGGTAATCGCGTCCGTCGCCATCTGCCGGATGGTGTTTGGGTGAAAATTTCCCGAAGGCTTTGCTCTGAATCCTCGAACTGTCGCGCCGGTGTGAGGAGGAGGGAAAATCTACACTGGTGGAAGTCCGCCTCGTTACCTCGGCGGCTACAATTCGCCGGCTCGCGAGGACGCTCGCCCCACCAACACTCACATGCGGACTTCCAACTCAAGCCAGCGCGCGTTGACCCTCGCGCGGTGGCGCGCTCGGGTGCGGTGGACGAGGGCGTCCACCGCCGCACGCGAAGGCGCGTGCGCTCCCGCTGCATCCCGGATGCCCCACGGCGACAGGCCCGGCGTGGTCGTGCTCGACAAAGTTTCGGATGACTGCCAAGTTTGAGTGTGCATGCGGAAAAGCTGGACCAATTGCGCGAGTTACTGCGCACTTACGGATCGTGTCTCGTCGCCTACTCGGGCGGGGTGGACTCGGTGTTTCTGGCGCGCGTAGCACACGAGGTGTTGGGCGAACGGGCGTTGGCGGTGATTGCGGATTCACCAAGCCTGCCGCGGCGCGAGTTCGAGGAAGCGCTGGCCCTGGGGAGACAATTCCAATTTCCCGTGCGCGTCATCCAGACGGCGGAGTTCGATAATCCCAGTTACCTCGCCAACCCGACGAACCGCTGTTATTTTTGCAAGCACGAGCTGTTCGAGGAGCTCACGCCGCTGGCGAAGGCCGAGGGATTCGCGGTCATTGCCTACGGCGAGAACGCGAGTGACGTGGGGGATTTCCGGCCCGGAGCGCAGGCGGCGAAGGAGTTTCAAGTGCGCGCGCCGCTCAAGGAATCCGGCTTGACGAAGGCGGAGATTCGCGCACTGTCGGCGCAACTGGGTCTGCCCACCGCCGACAAACCGCAAATGGCCTGCCTGAGTTCACGCCTGCCCTACGGCGAAGCGGTGACGCCGGAGAAGTTGCGCCTGATCGAACAGGCGGAATACGTGCTGCGGGATTTGGGTTTTTACGATGTGCGCGTGCGGCATCATGAAGTGGGGCCGAAGTTTCAAGTTTCAAGTTTCAAGTTGAAGGTTCTGGGTGCGTCCGGATCGGCGGAACTTGAACCATGGAAATTCCAACCCGGGACGGCACTGGCCCGGATCGAGGTTGGACCGGCGGAATTGCCGCGGTTGTTGGCGGCGGAAACGGCGGCGCAGGTGGCGGCGGCGCTCAAGCAAATCGGTTACGCCCACGTGACCGTGGATTTGCAGGGTTATCGGCGGGGCAGTTTGAACGAAGCCACCCCCCGGCCGCTCCCCGACCAGGCCGGGGCAGCGGCAAAGGTCTAGGCACGGCGGATGCAACTATTGTTCAAACCCGGTTTTAACTAGAGAGCTTATGGCGCAATTCTCCTACAAGGCCCGGCGACGTTCGGGCGAGGTGGTGCAGGGTGTCCTGGAGGTCGCCGACCGACCGGCCGCGCTCGCACAGATCGAGCGGCTGGGCCTTTTCCCCGTGGCCGTGGAGCTGCCGAGCGGTGGCGCCGTGAAGGCGGACAAGCCGGCGGCCGCCCGGGCCAATTTCACCGCGATGCTGCCGCCCGCGCTGCGCGAAGCGTTGACGCGGAAACGCAAACCCAAATTGCAGGAGCTGGCCACGTTCACGCAACAGCTCGCCAATCTGCTGCACGCCGGCATGCCGCTGACGGTGGCGCTCAACAGCATGACGCACCTCGAGTCCAAGGGAATTCCCAAGGACGTGAGCGCCGGGCTGCGACAGGAGGTCATGGAAGGCCGCAGCATGTCGGACGCGATGGCCATGCAACCGCACATTTTTTCCGAGTTATATGTGAACATGGTCCGGGCGGGTGAACAATCCGGCGCGCTGGTGGAGGTGTTGCGCCGCATGGCCAACCACTTCGAGCGGTACGCGGAGGTGCAGGGCAAATTGAAGTCCGCCATGATTTATCCGGTGATGGTGTGCTGCGTGGGCGCGGGGCTGATGTTGTTCTTCATCTATTTCATGCTGCCACAGTTCGCGAAGATGTTCTCCGGTTTCAACGTGATCCTCCCATGGCCGACGCGGTTTCTCATCGGGGTGGGCAATGCGTTCACCAATTTCTGGCTGATGGCGCTGCTGGCGTTGGTGCTGCTGGCTATCGGGGTGCTGGCGCAACGATTTCGTCGCTCGACCGAGGGCCGGCGGCGCATTGATCATTGGATGCTTAAAATGCCCATCGTGGGCAAGGTGGTATGCCTGAATTATTACGGGCAGTTTGCCCGCACGCTCGGCACGCTGCTCGAAAACGGGGTGCCGGTGCTCACCGCGCTCAAGATCACCGAACAGGTCATGCCCAACCAGGTCGTCAAGGAGGCCATCTCCAAAACGCGCGATGCGGTGACGGACGGCAAAACGCTGGCCCAACCGTTGGCGGCCAGCAAGGTGTTTCCGCAGTTGATGGTGGACCTGGTCAAGATCGGCGAGGAGACCGGCAATGTCCCGGCGTCGTTGAAGAACATCGCCGACACCTACGACGGGGAATTGACCATCTCGCTGCGCGTGGCCATGACGCTGATTGAGCCTATTCTGATCATCGTCATGGCGATCGGCGTGGGCTTCCTGCTCCTGAGCGTGATGCTCCCGATGTTCAAGCTGATTTCCAGCATCAACGCCGGCCGGTGATGAAATACGCCCGCTCCAGGTCCAGCGGTTTCACGCTCATCGAGATCATGGTCGTGGTGGGCATCATGGGGATCATTCTGGCGATGGGCATTCCGAACATTTATCACCTGGCCAAGAAGGAGGGAATGCGCCGGGCCGTGAGCGAAGTGATGGAGGTGTGCGGCAATGCCCGCGCCCAGGCCATTCTGCGCGGACAAGAGGTAGAAGTGATTTTTCATCCGTTGGACCGGCGGTTCGAAATCAAGTCCAGCCCGGCGCCGGCGGCCGCCGCCCCGGAGGGTAACACGCCGACACTGCCCCCGGACACCGCCCCCGGCACAACGCCCGGTGAAGGGACTTCCGGCGTGATTCCCGACGACATCGTGTTGGAAATGCTCGATGTGAACCTGAGCGAGTACAAGGATTCCGAGTGGACGCGGGTGCGGTTTTTCCCCAACGGCACGAGTGACGAGATGACGATGATTCTGCGCTCGGACAAGAACGAGTATCGCAAACTGACGCTCGAAGCCACCACCGGCCTGATCAGCCAGGGACCCGTCCGATGAAGTTCGCCTCGTCCATCCAGCTTCGCCGTCGTCGGGCCTTCACGCTCATCGAAGTGATGATTGCGCTGGGCGTCTTCTTCATGGCGTTGTTCGCCATCCTCGGGCTGATCTCCCAACTGCTCCGCAACGCGCGGGCGTTTCAGAACAAGGAGCATGTGGATGCCGAGATGGTGCATGCCTATTTCCTGGCCGTGACGAACCGCGTGACCGAAGGGCTGGAGAGCGGATCGTTCAGCGATCTGGCCGACTTCAACGGCGAGTATCGCGATTACACCTGGGAGAAGGAGACGTTCTTCTACGCTTCCAACGGCCTGTGGCAGGTGGATTATCGCGTGATCAACCGGCGGCTCGGCACGGTGGAATCGGCCATCAGCACGCTCTACTTTGATCCCAACACCCAAAGCAGCGGCGAGGGAGGGTTGCGCCGATGAAAATCTTCCCGCGCTCCCGGCCCCGCGGTTTCACGCTCATCGAGATCATGGTGGCGCTGGCGGTGTTCGGCCTGGTGCTGGCGGCGATTTACGCGAGTTGGACCTTGATCATCAAGTCGGCCGAGCTGGGCCTCTCCGCCTCGGCGCGCATCCAGCGCGAGCGCATTGCCCTGGCCACTCTCGAAGAGTCGCTGGGCTGCGTGCGGTCGTTCCAGTCAGACTTGCGACACTACGGATTTGTCGCGGACAATAACGACAACGGGATGCTGAGTTTTGTGGCGCAACTGCCGGAATCCTTTCCGCGCGGCGGGCGGTTCGGCGATTTCGATGTGCGCCGGGTCACGTTCTCGATTGAGGACGGGCCGGATTCTGGGCCGGAACTCGTGCTGCGCCAGAACCCAATCTTGATGGACGTGGATGAGGACGAGCGTAACCACCCGCTGGTCCTCGCCAAGGACGTGGACAAGATGACATTCGAATTTTGGGACGAACGCAAGGGCGAGTGGGTGGACACATGGGACGCCACCAACCAGCTTCCGAAGCTGCTCAAGCTGACGCTCGAATTCGTCCGAAAGGACCCGCGCTCGTCCGGCATGGGATTCACCAAACGGGAGAAAGTCGCGCGTCTCATCCAGTTGCCCTCCGTCATGGTCCCGACCGCATTGCAACGACCGGGTGTGCCTGGCCAGGCGCCAGGTCAGGTGCCAGGTCAGGTGCCCGGGCAGCCACCCGCGGGCGGCGTTCCGGGTTCCGTGCCGGGACAACTGCCGGGACAGGTGCCCGGTCAAAACAATCCGGGAAATCTGCAACAGCGTTTTCAACAGCGCTATGGGTTGCCCAACCAGGGTTTCCGCCAATGAAAACCGGCCGCGCGCATCCCCATTCCGGCATCGCGCTGATCATTGTTATGATTTGCATCACGGTGCTGTCGGTGCTGGCGGCGGGGTTCGCGTATTCGATGAAGGTGGAGACGAAGCTCGCGATGAACGCCAGCAACGAATCGGAATTGATCGCCATCGGCAAATCCGGCGTCGCCATGGCGCAGTGGGTTCTCGCCCAGCAGCTCTCGCTCGCCCAGGAACCGTACGACTCACTGAACCAAGTCTGGGCCGGCGGGCCGGGCAGTTTGATGACCAGCAACAGTCCACTGGCCGGCGTCAGCCTGAATAACATCAAGCTCGGTCACGGTTCGTTCTCGCTCAAGATCGTGGACGCCGAACGCAAGTTGAACATCAACCAGGTGAACCAGCCGTTGCTCGAACGGGCGCTGCACTTGATCGGTGTGGACGCCGGGGATGCCGCGCCGATTTCGGCTTCGATTCTGGACTGGATGTCACCGGACCAGAACCAACTCGTGGGTGGAACGGAGAGCCGATACTACGAATCGCTCGATCCACCGTACGAGGCCAAGGACGGACCAATTGATGACCTGAGCGAACTGCTGCTCGTCCACGGGATCAGCGAACGACGGGAGATTTATTGGGGCGGTGGCGCGCCCCACCTGCCGGCGTCATTCCAAAACAAGAATGGCGTCCAATCCGCCGGCCTGCCGCAACTCACCGGCGTGGGTCTGGTGGATTTGTTCACCCCTTTGTCCAGCGGGCGCATCAACCTCAACACCGCCCCGGTCGGCACGCTGCAATTGATTCCATTTGTAGATGAAAACATCGCGGCGCGGATCATCGAATGTCGTTCCGGACCGGACGGCCAGGATGGCACCGAGGATGACACTCCGTTTCGCAATCCGGGTGAAGGCCTGTTGTGCGCCGGTTTGAACAATCTCGTCGTTGGCCAGGTGCAGCAATATTGCGACGTTCACAGCCGCGTGTTCGAAGTGCAGGTGGACGCCCAGATCAACGGCTACCATCGTTACTTCTACGCCACCCTGGTGCGCTACAGCCCGCAGAACGTCCAGGTGCTGACCTTCCACTGGAAATTCCAGCCGCCCGCCACCCGCCCGGACCATGCAACCGCTGGTTGAGGATTTTCTCCAACACCTCCGGCACGAACGCGGCCAGGCCGCCCAGACCCAGCGCACCTACGCCGGCCTCTTGAACAAATTTGTCGTCTGGGCGCACGCCAATGAAATCTTCGACTGGCAACAGGTCGAACTCCGGCACCTCATGGCCTTCCTGCAACACGAGCGCGAACGGGTCCTGGCGCATCAGCCGCAAGACTCCGCGCGCCGGTTGAGCGGTGAAAGCGTCTATCTGGAAATCGCCGCGCTCCGGGCCTTCTACCGGTTCGCCGAAACTGAAAAGCACCTGGCGATCAATGTGGCGGAACAGCTCTCACTGCCGCGCCGCTGGAAACGCCTGCCGAAATCACTCTCGCATCCGGAAATGGAAAAACTGCTCGCGTCGGAACAGCCGGCGACTCCGCAAACTCTGTGCGATGATGCGATTCTCGAACTGGCCTACGCCTCCGGCCTGCGCCGCTCCGAACTTTGCGGTCTGCGCCTGGAACAGCTCCATCTGGACGCGGGCTTCATCAACGTGATCGGCAAGGGCAACAAGGAACGCGTGGTCCCGGTGGGCAGCAAAGCCGTCGCCGCCCTCAACCGCTATCTGAGCGATGGGCGGCCCAAACTGGTGAAGCCCCGCTCACCGGCGAACGTCTTTCTCACCCGGCGCGGCACCGCGTTTGCCTCGTTCACCCTCTGGGCGCACATCAAGCGCCGCGTCCGCCGCTCCGGCGTCACGCGGAGCATTACCCCCCACATGCTGCGACACAGCTTCGCCACGCATCTGCTCGAACACGGTGCGGACTTGCGGGTCATCCAGGAATTGCTCGGGCATTCCAGCATCAGCACCACGGAAGTTTACACCCACGTCACCGGCAGCCGGCTTCGGGACATCCACCGTAAATTTCACCCGCGTCCGTGAGGAGGAGGAGAAATTCCAACACCACGTCCAAGAGCAATCCGACAAGCAAAAGGCCGCCCCGGTTTCCCGAAGCGGCCTGACGACAACAAATCCAATTACCGTCGCGCTCCGAAATTCATTGGCGCGCCTGGCATCTCGTGAGCGCAGGGTTGATTGGTCGGGGCGTCCGCCGGACGATCATTCGGCGTCACCACTTGATTCGCCAGCATCCAGGCTTCCACTTCCTCGCCACTGATGTCCGGCAACATGTGGCCATTGATCTCGACGCAGGGGCTGAGCATCTGCCCGCTTTTCTCGATCATTTCCTGGCGTTGAACCGGGTCGTTGATGATGTCGCGGTCTTCAAAGGGCAGATCGTATTTGCGCAGGATGGCGCGCACACCGTTGCTCCAGCCGCAGGTAGGTTTCAAATAGGCGATGATTTTTGGCTTGTTCATAAGTTCACAGTCGTTCCGGGCATGATGCCACAACTTTGACCGTCGGCAAGACTTTGAGTCTTCGATCGGCCGCCTCGAAGCGACCGGTGTTTCGGACTGATGATTCCAGACTCTGGACTTTTAACGCGAAACCATAAACTCTCCGCCATGCGCGTTCTCATCGCTCCGGACAAGTTCAAAGGCACGCTGACCGCACACGCAGCGGCCGAGGCCATCGCCCGGGGTTGGCGACGAGCGCGCCCGCACGATTCGTTGGATTTGCTCCCCATCAGCGACGGCGGCGACGGCTTTGGCGAAGTCATGAGCGAGCTGACCGGCGCCGGCGCACGGCTCGTCCAGACGCTGGATGCGGCGCATCGTTCCTGCAAAGCAACCTGGTGGTGGAGCGCAAAAACCAAAACGGCCATCATCGAATCGGCCCGGGTCATCGGCCTGGCGATGTTGCCAAAGGGAAAATTTCATCCGTTCCAACTGGACACGTTTGGCCTGGGTGCGGTTTTGCGCGCCGCACAACGCCTCGGCCCGAAGGAGATCATCGTAGGTATCGGCGGCAGCGCGACAAATGAAGCGGGGTTCGGCCTGGCGCGCGCATTGGGCTGGGAGTTCCTTGACCGTGCGGGCAACCGAATCGAGTCGTGGACCAATTTGAAATCCCTCGCGGACATTCACCAGCCGAAGCAAACGCCGTCAGCAAACATCCTCGTCGCCGTGGATGTCCGGAATCCATTGCTGGGCATTCGCGGCGCAAGTCGGGTGTACGGACCACAGAAAGGATTGCGTCCCCATGATATTGCGCCCGCCGAGCAAAGCTTGCGTCGTCTGGCTACCGTGCTGAAACAGCAACACGACTTGGATTTTGCCCGCACACCCGGCGCCGGGGCGGCGGGTGGGCTGGGCTTCGGCCTGCTGACGTTCGTTGGCGCGAAAATTCAAGCCGGCTTTGATCTGATGGCCCGGCACTCGGCGCTCGAGCGGCGGATGCGCCAGGCGGACCTTGTGGTCACCGGTGAAGGCGCGATTGATCGCACGACGGCCATGGGCAAGGGTTGTGGAGAAATCGCGCGCCGTTGTTCCGCCCGGCAAATTCCCTGTCTCGGTCTGAGCGGAACCGTGATTCAATCCGCGTCCATCCAGAAACTGTTCCAGCAAGTCAGCGGCCTGACGGATTTGACCGAGGCCGAAGCGGCACTGCGCCGGCCCGCGTTCTGGCTGACTCGCCTGGCGGAAGTAACCGCCGCGAACTTGGTTTGCAAACCGGGACCGCGCCGGTAACTTTGCTCTGTGAACACGGAATACTCGGTCGCCACGCACTGGCAGCAGGACTTCGATGAGGCGAAGCTGCGCTCGTGGGCGGAGGAATTGCGGGGGCGGCTACGCGCGCCGCAAGTAACGCTGGGCCTCGTGTTCATGACGCCCAAGTATTTTCCGCAGGCGAAACAGATTCTGGAAATCCTTCGCGTCCATGCCCGCATTCCGCTGCTCGCCGGCTGTTCCAGCACGGCGCTCGTGGTGGGCGATGAAGAAATCGAGGACGACGCCGGCATCGCCCTCGCGCTCTACGCGCTGCCGGGCGCGCAGCTTGACGGTTTTTATTTCACCCAGTCACAGGTGGAAACGGCCTCCGGCGGCAACTACTGGCGACGTCAGACCGGCATTGAAGCGGAGCAGACCAACGGCTGGCTCGCCTTCGTGGATCCCTTTCATCTCGATTCGGAGTCGTGGCTGCGCGGGTGGAACGAGGCTTACCCGAGCCTGCCGGTTTACGGCGGCCTGGCCAGCGGCGCGCTCGCCGAACAGACCACGCAGGTTTATCTCAACGGAGAAGTGTACGAGGAAGGCGGCGTGGCGATTTCCGTCGGCGGCGAGGTTGCCCTGGCCGGGGTCATCTCCCAAGGTTGCACGCCCATTGGCGATACCTGGACCCTGACGCGGGTGGAACAAAACCTGATTCACCGCATCGCCAATCGGCCGGCCTACGAAGTGTTGTCCGAAACGGTGGGCAAGCTGTCATCCGAAGATCAGCGCAAAATGCGCGGCAACCTTTTCATTGGCCTCGTGGTGAATGAATATCTCGAGGACTTTCATCGGGGCGATTTTCTGGTGCGTAATTTGATCGGCGGCGACCCCCAGACCGGCGTGCTCGCGGTGGGCGCCCTGCCGCGCGCGGGCCAGACCATGCAATTTCAACGCCGCGACGCCGCCGCCGCCAGCGAGGACATGAGCGAACTGCTCACCCGCACCCATGACCAGTTGCGCGGAGCAACGGTTTATGGCGGCTGCCTCTGTTGTTGCAACGGCCGCGGCAAACATCTCTTCGGTAAATCCGGCCACGACGCGCGCCTGGTGCAGCAACAATTCGGCGGCATTGGCCTCGCCGGCTTCTTTTGCAATGGCGAGATCGGTCCCGTTGGCCCGAAGAATTTTCTCCACGGCTATACCGCTTCGCTCGCCTTGTTCGTGAAGAAGTAGCTGACGAAATGCGGCGGAAGCTTGTGCGGGCAACCGCTGTTGATCCCGTATCCCAACGTCGGTAGCGGTGGTTAGCCTTTCTTTCCAAAATCCTTGTCCAACGGAATCAGCAGCGTCACCGCGAAACTTGGGATCGTCGCCAGAATCACCCACGTAAAGAAGTGTTGGTAGCCGATGACCTCCTGCAACCAGCCGCTCCACATGCCGGGAATCATCATGCCCAGCGCCATGAAACCGGTGCAGATGGCGTAGTGCGCCGTTTTGTGTACGCCGCGCGCGATGTAAATCATGTAAAGCATGTAGGCCGTGAAACCGAAGCCGTAACCGAATTGCTCCACGGCAATCGCCGTGCTGATGAGCGCGAGATTGTCCGGCTGCTCATACGCCAGGTAGATGAACGCCGCGTCCGGCAGATGAATGATCAGCACCATTGGCCAGAGCCACGCCTTGAGTCCGCGGCGCGACGCCACCAGTCCCCCCAGAATTCCTCCCAACGTCAGCGCGATGATGCCGATGGTGCCGTAAGCCCAGCCCACCTGGCTCGTCGTCAGTCCCAGCCCGCCCACCTCGCGTGCATCGAGCAGAAACGGCGTCACCATCTTCACCAATTGCGCCTCGCCAAACCGATACAGCAGCAGGAACAGCAGCAGCGCGGCGAGCTTCGGCTTGCGAAAAAACGAGCCGAACGTCTGAAAAAATTCCTTGATGAAAACGGGGATGCTGTGGGCGTCGCCGGGCCGGTCGCTGGCCGGGTGCGGCAGAATGAATTTGTGCCACAGGCCAAACAGCAGGAACAATCCGGCCAGCACGAAGAGCGTGACCGCCCACGAGAGCGGAATGTTGCCGGAACGAACTTCAAACACGGCGCGGGTTTCCGATCGGAGCTTGGGATCAAGTTGAAACACCACGAAGGCGGGCTGGCGCCAATTCGTGTCGTCGAAAACCAAGCGCGCGCCCTCGACCAGCATCACGCTCTTGTCGCCGGACTGGAGCGCAGGTGTGACGACGATTTCCCGCCCGGGCGGCCGGGACAGTTGCAGCGCCACCACGCCGACGTTTCCGGCCAGGTCGGATTTAGTCCGCGGCTCGGGACCGAAATGTTGTCGCAGCCACTTGGCCAGCGGATTCGATACAGAGCGCGACCACCACGACTGAGTGGCAACCGGCTTCTGCGTGGCGGCGACGAGCTGGTGCAGGCCGGTGAATCCATTGGTGACATTGGCGGCGCGCGCCGACGCGAGCAACGCGGTGACCTCGGCGGCCGGACGCGGCGCGGTGGCGATCTGAAGGAGTTCGGTCGTCGTCGCCAGGCGGAGTTCATTTGTGCCAGCCTCCGCCGGCGCCGGCGTGGGCAGCACGAGTTTGGCGAAGGCGATTTTGGGATTGGCGGTCACCTCGATGGCCACCTTGGGCAATCCCGTGTGGGTTTGAATCAAGCCCGCCAGAATCACCAGCAACCCCTGCCCGAAGATCATCGAGATGCGAAAGAACGTGCTGCGAATCCCGACGAAGAACGCCTGCTCTTTCTCCGTCAAGGCAGCGAGATAGTAGCCATCGGCGGCAATGTCGTGCGTGGCCGAACTGAACGCCACCAGATAGAACAACGTGAGCGAGGCTTTGAAGAAAATGGGCAACGGGAGTGAAAGTCCCACTGCGGCGAAACCGGTGCCGAGCAGCAATTGCATTCCCCAAATCCACCAACGTCGGGTGCGCAGGATGTCCACCACCGGACTCCATAACGGTTTGATGACCCACGGCAGGTAGAGCCACGCGGTGTAGAACGCGATGTCGGTGTTCGACACCCCGAGGCTTTTGTACATGATCACCGACACCGTATTGACCACGGCGAACGGCAGCCCCTGCGCCAGGTACAGCGTCGGCACCCACGCCCACGGACTTCGCACGGCTGGCTTTGATTCCGTCATGAATGGCGCTACCTAACAGCCCGCTCCGCTCCGGTGCAAGCGGCAAATCATGTCGGTTCATGTGGGATGGCCGGCCCGAGGTGGAGGCGCGTCAATACCGACGATTCACAGTCACCGATGCAACGTGATGTACTGCGGCGCTTCGGTCAGTGTCAGTTCCACGTTCTGGTCCGTCGGCCGAATGGAGACCGGCCTGCCGTTGACATTCACCCCGGTCGCGGACTGGGGGCGAAACGGCATTGTGACGGTTGTGTTGTGCGTGGATGAGATCGTCCACGCTGCGAGTTTCACCTGACGCACCGCGTTCGTGAGCAGGAGCACGAAATCATCGGTGTTCGCCAGTGCAAGCCGACGTTCGATACCAAAGCCGGCCAATTCGTGCGTCAGCGTCTTCACGGCCTGATAAGCAGGTTTCGGATTCAAATCCGACTTCATCGTCCCAAAATTGTGTTCGTTTTCCTTCGGGTCGTTGCCGTCGTTCTTCCAGTCGTACCAGATCGAGAGTGGAACGCCCGCCAGCAGATTCGCCAACTGCTGGCGCGCCACATACGCAGCCTGAGTTTCGAGCGAAACTCCTTTCGCGTGGGACGAGTAACCCCACTCGCCGCTGATGATTGGGAGGTGTCTTTTCGCTTCGCTGGGCGCGAACTTCTCAATCATCCCGCGCAACCGCGCATAATCCGCTGCCGCTGTCTCGGGTGGATGTTGACGATACGGATGCACGCTGATGGCATCCAGGTAGGGCACGGCCTCCGACTGAAGCACCTTTTCCAGAAACTCCCAGGGAAATCCCGAAGTAGCCGGGCCAATGATCGTCGCACCAGGATCGGCCTCGCGCACGGCCCTGGCTGTGGCGGAAGCCAGCGCGACGTACTGTGCGACATCGGGTTTGGGTTTCCAGAAGGAGATGTTCGGCTCATTCCAGATTTCCCAGATGACCCGGCGACCTTGGTAGTGTTTCGCGGCGGCGGCCGCCCAGCGCGCGAAGGCCGCAATACTCTCCGGGTGTTGTGGAGAAACGGTATCGTGTTCTTCCCGGCCGTTCACTGGATTCTTCGACAGCCGCTCCGTTTCGTAGAGCGGGTTTGAATAGTCCAAAATATAAAGTGCGCGCAGGCCGCGTTTTTCCAGGTTGGCGGTCAGTTCATCGTAGGCGGAGAAATCGTAAACGCCTCGCTGCTGTTCGATGCCGGCCCAACCGAAGTCCATACGGATAAACTTGAATCCGGCGTCGCGAATCAGATCGAGATCACGCTCCTGTCCGCGAACGAAGTGGATATTCACCCCCACGCCTTGCGGCAACACCAGCGGCGGGAGATCGGCAGCGCAAAGGAACGAACTGCTCCCACCCAACAGAACCAGAGCGAGAATGTTCCCACCCCAATTTCGCGCTTTGAAACCCAGAACCGCAGCCGCCGACGTGAGGAGCCGGGATAGACTGCTGCTCAGTGGCGTCCGCCTCGCTACCTCGGCGGCTATGGCGGGAAAGTTTATGGAGGGAACAAGGTGGATCATGGCCCGACCATGCTCCTATAACTGCGCCCATCGGGTCAAGTGGCAGTGATTTTCGCACCGTGAAAACCGAGGGCGTGTTCAGTGCCACCCGTCCGCTCGCTCTGCGCGGGCGACGTTCTCGCAGCGCGAGGACTGCCACCCCGAGGGCGGGAACTCACCGTCCGCCCAAGCGGATGCTCATACCTTGGATTGCTTCACGGCGTCAACGCAGCGACCGCAGATCGTGGGATGTTCGGCGTTTGCGCCCACGTCGGTTTCCCAATGCCAGCAGCGTTCGCACTTCTGGCCGTCGGCCTTGCTCACCGTGGCAAAGACGGTTTCGCCCCCGCCATTGGCAAGTTCCACTTGGGAGACATTCAGCAATTCGCGCAGCGCATCGAGATTCAACTTCGCGTCCAGTAACAACGGGCCGCCGCCATTGACCGTCAGCTTCGCTTCCAGGGATTTGCCGATCGCCTTGGCCTGACGCGCTTTTTCCAGTTCGGGCAGGGCCAGTTCGCGCAGCACGAACAGGTTCTTCCAGGCGTCCACTTCGGTTTCCACGCGCGCGAATCCGCCCGGCCGCCACGTGGTCTCATGCACCGAGGCGCTGGACCGGCCCGGCACAAATTCCCACGCCTCATCCGCCGTGAACGCCAGCAGCGGCGCGAGCATCTGACACAAACTGGTCACCATCCGTTGCAATACCGTCTGCGTCGCGCGCCGGCGCGGTGAGTTGGCGGCATCGGTGTACATCCGGTCCTTGATGACATCGTGGTAGATCGCCGACAGCTCCACGGCCACGAACTGGCTGAGCTTTTGATAGACGACGTGAAACTCATGCCGGTCGTAGGCGTCACAAACTTCCTGCTCCAGTCTGGTGAACTCACCGAGAATCCAGCGATCCAGCCCGGTGAGTTTGTCATCGGCCACGCGGTGTTTCGCCGGATCGAAGTCATAAAGATTCGAGAGCTGATAACGCAGGGCATTGCGGATACCGCGATAGGTTTCGCCCACCTTGTTGACGCGCTCCTCGCTGACGACGATGTCGTTGCGGAAATCCTGCGACGCGACCCAGAGCCGCACCACGTCCGCACCGTATTTCTTCACGTAGGCTTCGGCAGTCTGCGGCTTCTCGTACCCGCCCTGTTTGCTCTTGGAAATCTTTTCGCGGTCGGCGTCCACCATGAAACCATGCGTCAACACGGTCTTGAACGGCGCGGCGCCGTTGCCCGCCAGGGAAAGCAGTAGCGATGATTGAAACCAGCCGCGATGCTGGTCGCTGCCTTCGAGATACATGTCGGCCTGCCATGGGAGCGCTGGCGTCTCGCCGGCGTGCTTCTGGGTGTCTGTTTCGGAACTCGCCGCCGGGACGGCAGCGCTCCCACGAAAAAATTCCTTGCGGCGCATCAACACCGCCCGCGACGAACTGCCGGAATCAATCCACACGTCGAGCGTGTCGTTGGACTTGGCGTTGGCGTCTGCGCCTTTCCAATCCTTCGGCTTCACCGCCGCCCACAGTTCGGCAACGTATTTTTCGAACCACACGTTGGAGCCATGTTGTTCGATGAGCGCAGCGGCATTGCGGACGATCTGCGCATCGAGGATGGCTTCGCCCTTCGCGTCGTAGAACGCGGGGATCGGCACGCCCCAGGTGCGCTGGCGGCTGATGCACCAGTCGGGGCGTGTTTGCACCGCGCCTTTGATGCGGTTGACGCCCCAATCCGGAATCCAGCTCACGCGGTCAATCTCGGCGAGGGCTTGCTCGCGGAAGGTAGCCGCCGACGTGAGGAGGCGGTCGGCTTCGGCTGAGTGCGTCCGCCTCGTTACCTCGGCGGCTACATGGTCAATCTTGATGAACCACTGGTCCATCGCGCGGAAGATGATCGGCGTCTTGCTGCGCCAGCAATGCGGGTAGCTGTGATGATAATTCTCCTGGTGCAACAGCGCCTTGCGGAGGCGCAACTCGTGCAACACGGCTTCATTCGCGTCGCTCTTGCCGTGTTTGGCGAGCGTGGATTTGCCGAGCATCTCAGCGGGGAATTGCTGTTCAACCGGCAGATCGGTTGTGTAAGCCAGTGCCCCGTCATCGTTGACCGGCGAGTAGATTGGCAGACCGTGTTGGCGTCCGAGATTGTAGTCGTCCAGGCCGTGCCCCGGTGCGATGTGAACGAAGCCCGTGCCCGTGTCGCTGGTCACAAAATCCGCACCGAAGGCTTTGCCCGTGCGATTGCAGAAAGGGTGTTGATACTCAAGCTTTGCCAGCTCATCGAGAGGCAATGGCGTTTCAGTGTAATTCGCCCACCCACATTTTTCAGCAACGGCAGGAAGCAAACCGCGAAAAACGATGAAGCTTTCGTCGCCGACCCTGGCGATGACGTATTGAAAATTCTTGTTGTAGGCAACCGCGAGGTTCGCGGGCAATGTCCACGGCGTCGTCGTCCAGATGACGATGCTCACGCCGGGCCGGCCGAGGACGGGGAACTTCACGAACACGCTCTGGCTGACATGGTCGGCGTATTCGACTTCCGCCTCCGCCAGCGCCGTGCGCGCCGGAATGCTCCAGTAAATCGGTTTCTTGCCGCGATAGACGAATCCCTGCTCGACGATGTCCGCGAACAGACGCAGTTCGTCGGCTTCGTATTCCTTGTTCAACGTGAGATACGGATTCTCCCAATCGCCGAGCACACCGAGCCGCTTGAATTGCGTGCGCTGAATATCAATGAACTTGCGCGCGTAGGCGTCGCAGGCCTTGCGGATGGTTGCAGCATCAAAGCTCGGGGACGGAGCGTCCCCTCCCGCAGCCGGGGCGGCTGCGCTCCCCTTGCGCATCTCGGTCGTGACTTTGAACTCGATCGGCAGCCCGTGACAATCCCAGCCCGGGATGTAGGGCGCTGCTTTGCCGCGCAGGGTCTGATACTTGATGATGATGTCCTTGAGAATCTTGTTGAGTGCCGTGCCGATGTGGACGTCGCCGTTGGCGAAGGGCGGGCCGTCGTGCAGGACGAATCTCTCAGCGTCTTTCCGTGCGGCCTGGATTTGCGCGTAAAGCTTGGCGGCTTCCCATTTCTTGAGCCGTTCCGGTTCGCGCGTGACGAGGTCGGCCTTCATCGCGAAGTCCGTGCGCGGGAGATTGAGTGTGTCTTTGTAGTCCATCGCAATTTCTCAGGAGCGCCGACGGTAGCAGACGGCTCCGGATGGGTCAACGAACGCGCAGAGGTAGAGGCGTGATTGAAACTGCCGTTCGAGGCGCCGCAGCCCGAGCGCTGGCCTCTGGCCGGCGAGGTGCCTTCACTTTTTGCCCCGAAAACGCGCCGGCGGGACGCTGGCGCTCCCAAGGTCGCGCGGCAGTTTCAATCACATCCCAAATGTAGTCTTAATCGCAATCTTCAACTTGCTCTTACTCCGTCCCGATCGGGCACGACCGAGCGATTAAGATTTACGATGAAGATTAAGAGTAGGAGCGAGAATTCAGCCTTTGAGCAGCACTGCGGGATTGGTCGTGCCGATGCGGGCCGCCCCAGCTTCAAGCAAAGCAATCGCCACTTGAGCATCGCGGATGTTGCCGACGGCTTTGACAGCAATCCTAGCATCGAGAGCGTCGCGCAGGGCTTTGACGTCGTCCACGGCCACACGAGTATCCGGCCAGAAGTCTGTGCCAGTGGAAACGGCCTGCACGCCGGCGTCCGAAAGCATCGCGCAAGCCGCGGCGATTTCCGCCCGCGTCAACGCCCGGGTTTCCAGCACGGCGCAGACATGACGTTCATCGGCCGCCTCAATCACATCACGCAATTCGCGCAGGGCGGCCTGGTGATTTCCGTGCTTGAGGTGGTCCAGGTTGAGCACGAGTTCGAGTTCCTGCGCCCCGAAATCCACCGCGACTTCCGCCTCGTAGCGTTTGACGTCGCTGTCGCTCGTGCCCAAGGGAAATCCCACCAGCGCCACCGTCTGCACCTGGCTTTCCTCCAGCCCGGCGGAGGCGAGGGCCACTCGCGAGCCGTTCACCGTCACCGCACGATATTTTCCCGTCCGGGCCGCGGCGCAGAAGGCGGCAAATTCCTTGGGCGACGCGACCGGTTTCCAAAACGCGGCGTCGAGACGGGCGGCCAGTTCCGCGGGTGCGAGTGGTTTCACAAAAAATGGCGGCGGCAGGAAAATTCCCACCGCCGCCCGGGCAATGGTGGCTTACTTCAGACCCACGAGGTAACCAAACCGCTCGCGGAACTTGTCGGGAGTGAGCGAGGCAACGCCGGAAAGTTTCGCCAGCTTCGCCGCGTCCTCGAAATCCGGTTTCTCGAGCCGGATCATGTAGGCGAGGGCACATTCGTAGGATTCCCCGTCCACATTCACCTTGCGGATGTTAAATCGTCCGGTCTTCGGATTGAGCATCTTTTCGAATTCCAACGGGTTCAACTTGCCGTCAATAAAGCTGATGATGGCGCCGTATTTGGTGGCTTCGGGCGACAGGATGAATTTCACCGCGCCGTAGCCGAGGTCGCGGGTGTATTCGCCGTCAAACGGAATCGGGTCGGCACAGCGCAATTCATAGCCCAGGTCCTTGTCAATGAGCGTCAGCTTGATGCCGAGGGCTTCGAGCCGCTGGGCGACAAGATCCTTCATCAGGCGGCCAAACTCGATTTCGCCCAGGCGCAAATGTCCGTGGTCGTCGCGAATGACCTTGCCGTAACGGTCGAGCTTTCCGCCGGGCACGGCAGTGACGAGACCCTGCTCGCCCATCGATTCGATCAGACCTTCCGCGAGTACCGCCACCCCGTAATCCGAACCCTCAGCCTTCCGCTTGATGATGGAGCCGATGATGATGTCGGCCACGGTTTCGGCAGTCACGGGCTGGTTGCGGAATTCCTCGGGGATGACCGTCAAGGCCGCCGCCGATGCCTTGCCGATTCCGAGCGCGAGATGTCCCGCCGCCCGGCCCATGCTGATGATGATGTACCACCGGGACGTGGTGCGCGCGTCCATCGCGAGATTGCGCACGATGTGAACGCCATTGTGCCGTGCGGTCTCGAAGCCGAAGGTCGGCGTATCCCCGGGCAACGGCAGGTCGTTGTCAATGGTCTTGGGCACGTGCGCCACGCGAATCTGGCCTTCGCCCTTGCGATAAACATTGCTGGCGGAAAAGGCCGTGTCATCGCCGCCGATGGTGACGAGCGCGGTGACGCCGAGTTTGTTCAATACATCGAGCACGTTGTGCATGCTCGTCTCGGACTTGGTCGGATTGGTGCGGGAAGTACCAAGGATGGAGCCACCGCGCAGATGCACTGAGGTGACGTCGTCAATGGACAGCTTGGTGTAGTGCTGGGCGTCGCCGGCCGCGAGCCATTTGAAGCCGTCGCGAAAGCCGAGGACTTCGAAGCCTTCGTTGATGCCTTCAATCGTGGCCGCCGCAATCACCCCATTGATGCCGGGTGCGGGGCCGCCGCCGACAATGATGCCTAACTTTTCTCGCTTAAACATAGTGGTCATAAATCCGGTATTGGAAAGAGGCCCCGGGCTGCGGGACGTGGTGGTGACTCGTGGAGGAATAGCGCCTATTTCGGCAGCAACTCGCTGACGAGGGCCTTTTCTTCCTTCAGTTCGTTCTCGGTGAGCGCGATCTTGCCGCGGCTGAATTCATTCAATGGCACACCTTGAACGATCTCCCAGGCCTTGCCGTTGCTGCGCACCGGGTAACTAAACATCAATCCCTTTTCGATGCCGTAACTGCCATCCGAACAAACGGCGACGCTGGTCCAATCGCCGGTGGGCGTGGGCTGGATGATGGAACGCACGGTGTCCAGCGCCGCGTTGGCCGCGCTGGCCGCGCTCGACAAACCACGCGCCTTGATGATGGCCGCGCCGCGCTGTTGCACCGTGCTGATGAAATCCTTCTCCAGCCATTCGGTGTGCTTGATGACATCTGGCACCGGGCGCGTGCCGATGCACGCGTTGAAGAAATCGGGATACATGGTCGCGCTGTGATTGCCCCAGATGGCGAGGTTGCTCACGGCGGTGGTGTCCACGCTGGCCTTCCGCGCGAGTTGGGCCTTGGCGCGGTTTTCATCCAGTCGAGTCATGGCAAAGAAACGGTCGCGCGGCACGCCGGGCGCGTTGTTCATGCAGATCAACGCGTTGGTGTTGCAGGGATTCCCGACCACGAGCACGCGGACGTCGCTGGCGGCGTTCTTCGCGATGGCTTTGCCCTGGCCGATGAAGATCTTGCCGTTGATGCCGAGCAGGTCCTTCCGCTCCATGCCGGCCTTGCGCGGCACGCTGCCGACGAGCAGACACCAGTTCACGCCTTTGAAACCTTCATCGAGGTTGCCGGTGGCCACGATGCCTTTGAGCAGCGGGAACGCGCAGTCCTCGATCTCCATCACCGTTCCCTTGAGTTTTTCCAGGATTTCCGGGACATCCACTTCGATCAGGTGGAGAATGATCGGCTGGTTGGGTCCGAACACTTCGCCGGTGGCGATCCGGAACAGGAGGGAATAACCGATTTGGCCGGCGGCGCCGGTGACTGCGACTCGTATGGGATTTGCGCTCATAAATTCAAGGCGGTGAACAGCGTAATAAAAAGTCGAATGCACATGCAAGTGCGCTGCACGTCAATGAAACTCTGCGCCTGAGTCGCTGCTAAAAGCGGGAACGCAGTCGAGGTCACTGCTTCTTTGCACTGACTTGGAGAAGATCGTCAGGGAAACACCACTTTTCTCCATGAGATGTTCTCGACAGAAGCGGTTGACGGTATCACCCTGAGTTCGTGTTGGCTGTCCTGTGTTGGAAGCTCATCAATCCCGGCCAAGCAGCACTATTCGGAGTAAATATTCGATATGCAATATACTGTATCATAACATGTTGCATCTTATTGCTCAGTTGTTTATGGAAATAGTGACGTGCGAAATCCTTGGTTTCTCAAGTAGATGTTCATATATCCTAAAAAATACGATGTGATTGTAGTCGGTGCTGGTCATGCTGGAATAGAAGCGGCATTGGCGGCAGCTCGGCTTGGCAGCCAAGTGCTCCTCCTGACAATGAATGCTGACACCATCGGTCAGATGTCATGCAACCCGGCAATTGGAGGTCAGGCAAAGGGTCAATTGGTCCGTGAGATTGATGCGTTAGGCGGAGAGATGGCACTAACCACCGACATGTCAGGGATTCAATTTCGTATGCTGAACACTAAAAAGGGGCCGGCTGTTTGGTCTCCACGCGCTCAATGCGACAAAAAGGCGTACCAATTCAGGATGAAATGGGTTTGCGAGCGCGAGCCGAATTTGGATGTTAAGCAAGCGCACACGACTGAAATCCTTTTTGATACAGATGGAGTTTATGGCGTACAAACCTCCTTGAAAGTTCGGTTCCTAGGTAAGGTCGTCGTAATAACTACAGGCACATTTCTCAAGGGTTTAATGCACATTGGTTCCGATCAAGAAAGCGGTGGAAGATTGGGAGAGTCGGCCTCATCAGGAATCTCGCAATCATTGAGAAATGCCGGACTCTCGCTTGCGCGACTTAAAACCGGAACCCCGCCCAGGCTTCTACGGAACTCCATTGATTTTTCAAGAACCGAGATTCAAACCGGCGACACACCAATTGCATATTTTAGCCATTGGCACGATCCAATGTTCTACATGGAACAATCTGGTGACGACGCGCCAAATAAATTCATTAAAGGATCAGCGCTCGAAATGAATGGAAGCCAGTTGCCCTGTCACGTCACACGGACTACGAGTCAAACAGCGAAGCTGGTCCGAGAAAACCTTCATTTGTCACCTTTGTACGCGGGCATAATCAACGGGGTCGGGCCAAGGTATTGCCCGTCAATTGAGGATAAAATCGTGCGATTCGCACAAAAAGAAAACCATCAGATTTTTTTGGAGCCTGAAGGTATCGCTACCGATGAAATTTACATAAATGGACTTTCGACATGCCTTCCGTTTCCGGTTCAAGTTGAACTTGTTCGTTCGATCATTGGTTGTGAAAATGCAGAAATTCTACGACCTGCATACGCGGTAGAATACGACTTTTCTCCACCAACACAGTTAAAACCGACACTCGAAACGAAGATTTGCAGAAATTTGTTTTTGGCAGGACAAATTAACGGGACGTCCGGTTATGAGGAGGCAGCGGCGCAAGGATTGATCGCTGGGATCAACGCAGTTCGTGCTTCTCAGGGTTTAAGCCAAATCGTGCTAAGGCGAGATCAAGCTTACATCGGAGTGCTGATTGATGACCTAGTTACGAAAGGAACAACCGAACCCTATCGAATGTTCACATCCAGAGCTGAGTATAGACTCCTACTTCGGCAAGATAATGCGGATCTCAGATTGAGCGATATCGGTTATGAAATCGGCTTGCTGTCGAAGAAAAAATATGAACGTCACTGCGAAAAGCGGCAAAAGATAAACTCTGAGATGGCTCGGCTAGACCACACCCGATCCGGGAATGAAACATTGGCTCAAAAGCTCCGACGTCCGGAAATGCATTACGTCGATTTACCAGAGAAAGACGATTCACTGACTTTCGAGGTTCGCCAGCAGGTCGAGATCGAGCTGAAGTATGCGGGGTACATCACTCGTCAATCAGCGGATGTCCATCGAGTGAATCAACTGGAGAATAAGTGTATTCCTGATGGAACTGACTACTCTCAGATTCCAAGTTTAAGATCCGAGGCCAAGCAAAAACTTTGTGCGACCAGGCCGAGAACAATTGGCCAAGCAGGGAGAATCTCAGGAGTGTCACCTGCTGATATTTCGGTCCTAACGATCTGGTTAAAAAATCGTGGCTCGGATAAAGCGAAAACTACGATCGAGAATGATAAAACTGAGCGCGGATGGGATCCGGACTGATTTCAGCCGACGCTTCCTTCCAGGCTCACACCCAATAATTTCTGAGCCTCTACCGCAAACTCCATCGGTAGCTCCTTGAACACTTCCTTGCAAAATCCATTAACTATCATATTTACAGCATCTTGTGTAGCAAGTCCTCTTTGATTACAATAGAAAATCTGGTCTTCGCCAATTTTTGAAGTGGACGCTTCATGTTCGACACTCGACGACGTATTTCCAACTTGGATATACGGGAACGTGTGGGCACCACACTGCGCACCAATGAGCATTGAATCGCACTGCGAAAAATTCCGCGAATTAATTGCGTTTTTTCGGATTTCCACTAATCCGCGATAGCTATTCTGACCGTGACCGGCTGAGATGCCTTTGGAAATAATGGTGCTGCTGGAATTCTTACCAATGTGAACCATCTTCGTGCCGGTATCAGCTTGTTGATGATTATTCGTAACAGCCACTGAATAGAATTCACCGACCGAATTGTCCCCAAGCAAGATGCAGCTAGGATATTTCCACGTGATCGCTGACCCCGTTTCTACCTGCGTCCAGCAAATCTTGGAATGTTTCCCTTTGCATAGGCCACGTTTGGTTACGAAATTGTAGATACCGCCGACTCCGTTTTCATCGCCTGGATACCAATTTTGTACTGTCGAATATTTAATTTCGGCTCGCTCCAATGCCACGAGTTCCACAACGGCCGCATGGAGCTGATTCTCATCGCGCATTGGGGCGGTGCATCCTTCCAAGTAGCTGACATGAGCGCCTTCATCCGCTACGATCAGCGTTCGCTCAAATTGCCCCGTGTTCGCCGCGTTAATTCGGAAGTAAGTGGAAAGCTCCATCGGACATCTCACACCTTTGGGTATGTAACAGAACGATCCATCGGTGAAGACCGCCGAATTAAGGGCTGCGTAGAAGTTATCAGTGTATGGAACTACCGATCCCAAAAACTTTCTTACCAACTCAGGGTGCTCATGCACTGCTTCGGTGAACGAACAAAAAATAATGCCTTTTTCCGCAAGCTGTTTCCGGAAAGTCGTACCGACCGATACGCTATCAAAGATTGCATCCACTGCCACACCCGCCAACCGACCACGTTCGCGCAAGGGAATGCCCAGCTTTTCATACGTTTCCAGCAGTTTCGGATCTACTTCATCGAGGCTTTTGGGCGCATTCTTCTTCGGTTTTGGCTGAGAAAAATAAACGATATCCTGATACTGAATTTTTTCATGTTGCACCTTGGGCCAGGTGGGCTCCTCCAACGTCAGCCAGTGACGGTAGGCTTTGAGACGCCAATCAGTGAGCCACTCGGGTTCGCCCTTCTTTCGCGAAATCAACCGGATCGTATCCTCGCTCAAGCCGGGTGGTGCGGACTCAGTTTCCAAATCAGTATAAAAGCCGTATTTGTATTCGGTCTTTACCAAATCTTCGATGGTGTCTGTAGCAGTGCTCATGAAAAAATCATTTTTCAGCGTCCGGCGCATTTTGCACAAACGCCGCGAACGGTTAGGTCCAGATGTCCAATTTCAAATCCTTTTGGGTGCGGGATCGCGGCTGACGCCGCCGGCATTGTCACATCGAATATTGCTCCACATACCTCGCAATAATAGTGGCAATGGTCTTCCATATTCGGGCAAAACCGGGTGGCGCCGCGTTCAAATTGAACTTTGCGCACCAGCCCGCATTGCACCAGTGCGTCCAGGCAGTTGTAAACCGTTGCGTGCGAAATATCAGGAATAGTCCGTTTTGCCCGAGTAAAAATTTCCTCGGCAGTTGGATGATCCTGCGCTTTGATCAATACGTCATAAATAGAACGACGTTGCTCAGTAAAGCGAAAGCCGCTGGCCGCCAAGCGCTCTACCAGCGTGCGCCCCTGCTTCGCTTTTGTCACCGCCTTCATCACCACGACGAGAGTCTATCTATCGAAATCACCTGCTGTCAATAATTAGAATAGTTCTAAATAAGCTTCGTTCCATTTCTATCACTTTTGGGAAAATTTCGCGTTCCAAGTTTATGTCACTTGAGGCTCTTTCAAAACATGCGTTGCCGGTGTGACAGTGGGCGTTGGCGGCGGGG
>CAZLOH010000031.1:0-64552 GCA_964561105.1 uncultured Bifidobacterium sp.
TGCGCCCCTGCCAATCGAAGGTGAACCGATCATTCCAATCGAACACGAACCGGCAGGCGACATTGACCGCGTTGAACGCGAGGCGGCGCACGAAGATAGTCTTGCCGCTTCCCGTGCGACCAAGGACGAGCGTGTGATTCGGTTCAAGCATGAAACGCAAAGACGCCAAGGCGCAAAGACGCAAGGCCGAGCCGGTTCCCCTTTGCGCCTTGGCGTCTTGGCGCCTTTGCGTTGAAAAAGGTTTTCACGGCGTCTTGGCCGACTGTGGTTTTCGGCTTCACCAGTTCGGCCTTAGCTTCCTCCCGCCTCTATCCGACATTGGATGCCCGGAAAACTGGCCGTGGCGTGATTGAACGATTCTCCGAACTGGCGGGGCCATTCACCGCAACGCCGAAGCGCACATCCGATTCCCTATTGAGCGGGAAGTTTCCGCGCAACCAGCCGATACCTGCGGCGAAACCCTGGACTTGGTTTGGTCAACGCCCGCGCTCGAGGTTGACCTCAAAAACGATTGACCAGGTTTTGGCCACGCACGGGCGGCGCTCGAATCATCCATGATAGCCGACACCACCCTTCTCAGTGACCGGTTGTGGGAGCAACGCCGCAACGAGCGCGGCGCGGCCTCGGCCTTCATGACGGCAACCCGGAACGAACCGATCCGCACCACGATCATTTCCGCCGGAGAACTGGCGGCGACGTTTGCAGAGTCCACCCGCGCTTGGGAATGGTTGCGGAAGTGGAAAAGTTATCCGCTGCATCCGGGCATTGCACAAGCCGCAGCGGACGTTGACCGAACCTTGATGGCCGCCGGGGCAACGCCCGGGGAAAAATGACAACTCGATGACCGGTTTTACCGCCTACTACCGGGAGCCAATTATCAGCCATGATCCAGGCTCCGATGCCATCCCGCGAATTCGTCGCGTGCGCTATCATCGCTAAAACTCCAGCCTCTTTAGTTCCCCGCTCTTCATGTCGCAGTTGCTGAAACTCCCGAACGGTTGAATCCATACTTGCTCGAGGTCCTGCCCCATCGCGGCCACGGCGCGCAACGCCTGTTTTTTTATCCAACCGGAAGTGCACAATGCCGGTAGCCGCGCCGCTGGACCTACGCTCACCATCACGCGTTGAGCCGCGCCCGTGCGCGCGTGCGCTCCCAACTGCGAATTGCTGAGGTGCGCCCCGCCGGTCGTTGAAGCGATTTCGCCGTTGACGATTCGGATACGCCAACCAAACTCTCCTCGTTGAATGAAGACCAATCCTTTCGCCCACACCACTAGCGACTGTCGCCACTGGATGACAGGGGGAGTTTTCCGCGCATGATCAACTGGCTATCGCAAATCGCAGCCGTAAGCTGGTTTGGCATTTGCACCATTCCGCGGCGCAAAGGCTCGGCCATCGCCGCAGCCGGCGGGATCGCGGGCGTGGTGGCGGTGTTCGTCGGAGTGCTGTCCATTGCGCAGGGGTTTCATCGCGCGGTCAATGCCACCGGCCGGGAGGACATCGCCATCGTGTTACGAGACGGGGCCAATGACGAGATGTCCAGCGGCTTGAGCCGGGAGGACACGCGCGTGGTCAAGGACGCCCCCGGCGTGGCGCGGCGAAACGGCAATGCCGTGGCGTCGGCGGAGTTGTTTGTGATCATTGCCGTGCCCAAGCGTTCCACCGGCACGGACGCCAACGTGCCGTTTCGCGGCATTGAACCGGAGGCGCCGGCCGTGCGGGGCGACGTGAAGATTGTGCAAGGCCGGATGTTTGAGCCGGGCCATAACGAGGTGATCGCCGGCGTGGCGGCGGCGCGCGAGTTCGCCGGGCTGGATGTCGGCCAGACGATCAAGCTCGGCAAAACCGAATGGAAGGTGGTGGGTTTGTTCACCGCCGGCGGCGGCGCCGGGGAGTCGGAGTTGTGGACCGACACCACGGGATTACAGGGCGCCTATCAGCGGGGAGACTCGTATCAGTCCGTTTGGGTCCGACTGGATACGCCCGGCAAGTTTCGGGAATTCAAAGACTCGCTCACGTCGAATCCACAAATCAAGGTGAAGGTGCTGACGCTGGCGGAGTTTTTCGCGGATCAATCCACCATGACAACCAATTTTATCACGGTCATCGGAACGGTGATCGCCGCCATCATGGCGCTGGGGGCGCTGTTCGGCGCGATCAACACCATGTATAACGCGGTGGCCGCGCGCGGGCGGGAGATTGCGACCTTGCGCGCGCTGGGCTTCGGCACGTCCCCGGTGATTTGCTCGGTCTTGATGGAATCGCTCGTGCTCGCGCTGGCCGGCGGCATTCTCGGCGGACTGGGCGCGTATCTGGCGTTTGATGGTTACGGCGCCGCGACGATGAATTTTCAGACGTTCAGCCAGATCGCCTTCGCATTCGCCGTCACCCCGAAATTGCTCCTGAGCGCAATTTTGCTCGCGGCGGGCATCGGCTTGTTGGGCGGCCTCTTGCCCGCCCTCCGCGCGGCGCGACTGCCGATTGCGTCGGCCCTGCGGGAATCGTGACGCACGGCGGTGAATCCACCGGAACGGCTCGACGGCGTCCCGCGGTGGCTGAATCAAACTCCCGAAAATGCGTCTGACTTCGTGGTATCTGCGCGGTTGATTTTCAGCATCGGCTGGTAATAATGGGACAGGGAGACGTATCGCACCCTGACAAGATGGATATGAATCGTTGGACGGGCTTCATTATTTGCGCCTTGATCGGCCTCGGGCTGTTGGGCGTTGGCCTGCTGGTGCCGGCGCACCTGCGGGCGGTGGATGGCGTCGTCCTGAAAAGGGCGGGCGCGGGCACGCCCTCGCTGGTCGCCGCCGGACTAGCGTTGGTGCGGAGCAATGAACTGGGCGCGGCGCAGCTATATCTGGCGGCGGCGCGCGATGCCCGGCTGACGGATTCTGACCAATTGAGCGAGGCCGTGGAAGAACTCGCGAGCCGCCACCCGGCCTTGCGCAAGACGGGCGCCGACGCGAGCGGCCCGCTGGGTGATTTGTTGTTGTTGGGGCGCAGTTCACCGGCATCGGTCGGCGCCACCACGCCGCAGGTGGAAGCCTTCACCGCCTTCATCATTCGCACGGACAACCGCACCAAAGCCCTGGCTTTGCTGCAAGGCTCGTCAGATCCGCTCGTGCAATCCCTCCTGTACCTGCGCACGCTCACCAACACGGTGGTATTCGCGCCCTCGTCCTCCGCGGCCGGCCAGGCGTTCGACGCCGCGATTGCCACAGCGGGCTTGTTGGTGGAATCGGGCCACGTTTCGCTGGGGTTGAGCAAAGCGATGGTGCTACTGGCAACGGAGGCCAGCCGGACCGGCAACACGCTGCCACTGGAACAGGTACTGATGGACCTGCTGTCGCTGGGGCAACGGTTCAACTGGGGACAACTGGCGCAGATAGTTGCCCCCATCAACGACGCGAAGACGTTGCGGGTGCTGTCGCAGTTGGTGCAACAAGGCCGGGGCGTGCCGGTGATTTATTCGGCCGTGGGCCTGACCGCCAATGCGGCGGGCGTGGCGCGGTATCTGTCGCAGTTTGGTGAGACGGGGTTGGGCGATCTGCGGTTGAGCCTGGTCTATGGTGCGGGCGGAGTGCAGGAACTGCTGGAGCGCCGTCAGCAACTCTGCAATTCGCGCGTTTGCGCCCGCACCGCCGGACTGACCTCGCCTGGGCGTCCGCTGGCGTTTGTCACGAACCAGGCCTGGCGTTCCCCGGGGGCGACTTTGGCGGTCAAATGGCTGCTCTATTTGCTCGGCGGATTTCTTGTAGCGGCGGCTTTTCATTTCGTGCGGCGCGTGACATTGTTGGAGCAGCCGTTGGAAGTGCGCGGGTTTCACGTGCTCCGCGAGATTTTGTTTGCGCTGGGTTTCCTGGCGGTGGTGTTGCTCTTGAGTGAGCCGTTTCTCTCTCAAGGCAGCCAGAAAGTGGAGTTTCCCTTTCACCTGCACCTGCCCATGGTGGGCGGACCAGGGCCGGCGGGCAGTCCGGGCGCGCAACCGATCAAGTTTATGAACCAAGTAACCTTCCTGACCATGCTGTTGTTCTTCGTGCTGCAGGCGCTGCTCTACGTGGCGTCGCTGGTGAAACTGGCGGAGATCCGCCGCCAGCGGGTGTCGTCCCGCATGAAACTCAAGCTGCTCGAAAACGAGGACCACCTGTTCGACGCCGGATTGTATCTTGGGTTTCTGGGGACCATCATTTCCCTGATTCTCGTGTCGCTGGGGTTGTTCAAGCAGCCAAGCTTGATGGCGGCCTATTCCTCCACGTCCTTCGGCATCCTGTTTGTGGTGCTCTTCAAGGTCGCCCATCTGCGCCGGGCACGCCGCCACCTGTTGCTCCAGGCGGAAACCGAGTCCGTCCTCAACCTCGGCGGGTCGCCTGAATCTCCCCTGACCGCCCCGCTATGAATCGCAGCATTCTCATCGTCATCTGCGACTTCCTGCTCGTCAGTCTGCTGGTCTTCTCGTCCGTGGACATCAATAATGTCGGCAAGGATGGTCGCGCCGAGACTCGCACAACGTCACCCACCACCACCGCCGCGAGCGCGACGAATCAGGCGGACAGCGGAAATGATCTGGCCGCCGTGATGAAGCTCGCCCTGGCCGATGAGCAAAAGCAGCGCGAATCGTTGCAGGCGGAACTGGCCCAGACGCGCGCCACGGCGAATCAGAGCGAACAGGCGTTGCAATCCTCGCAGCAGCGATTGCAATCCGCCCAACAACGATTGCAAACCACCCAGGAGCAGTTGCAAACCTCCGAACAGCGCATCCAATCCTTCCAGCACGACCTGGACGCATCCCAACAACGACTGCAAGCATCGGAGCAACGGATTCAATCCACGCAGCAGGAATTGCAATCCGCCCAGCAACGCTTGCAGAACACCGAACAGCAACGGGCGAACCTGCAACAGGAATTTGCCACCGCGCAGACGAACATCGCAACCTTGAGCCAGCAGGTTCACGCGAGCGCCACCGATGCCACGATCTCGAAGGAAAAGCTCGCGGCCATGGAAGCCGAATTGCGCAAGCGCGCCGAGGAAGCCGCCGCGCTGCAACAAAGGATGACCCAACTCGCGCAAAGCAATCAAATGGTGCTGAACGAAAAACAACAGTTGGCCGGTCAGCTCCAGGTGGCGCAGGTGGAACAACGCCATGCCTCCGAGCAGGTCGTGGCGATGAAGGAACAGGTCAAGATTGAACGCGCGGAAAAAGCCCAGCTCGTCGAAGGCGTCAAGGCCCTGGCGACCAATTCCACCCAACTGGCCCAGGAGATCCGGGAGAATCGCCCGCTCACGCCGAACCTGATCTTCGACGACTTCAGCGCCAACCGGGTGCGCGCCAGTTTCAACGCCTATCGGCCGGGGCTTTTTGACACGGACAAATACAAGGAAACCGGATCGCTGCTCGTCGCCAACGGCACAAATATCTTCGCGGTGTGCCACGTGGCGGACACGCCTCTGACCTTTTCCAATCCAGGCAATCAATGGCAGGCGCTCAATGGCGCGCTCACGCATGGCTTTGCCGAAGTTCCCATCCACGCCGTCTCCTTCCTGCTCCAGGACCCGCGGGTGGCCTTCGTGCCAGTCAGTGCGGCGGACGCGCAAAAGTTGGGCGTAAAAATTTATCAAGTCTCGAATACGCCGCTCAAATTTCAGGACGCCGTGGTGATCGGCTCGGGTGGCAGCTACTACGGCGAATGTCGCTTCGAGATTGATCTCAGCGCTCCGGCCTATGTGAAGCTGGATCGCAGCGTGTTGCGCGGGCTGTTCGGCAAATTCAATCCCTCCCGGGGCGATCTCGCGTTCAGCAAGATGGGCGATCTGCTCGGCATCATGGTCAACAACACCTATTGCCTGCTCATCAAAAACTTCGATGCCTCCGCCACGTTCAACTTCGGCGCGGACGTACGTGGCCAAAAAACAGGTGACACGCTCGCGGCCCTGGACGCCGTCGTTCAGCAGATGCCCTCGAAACTGCAATAGCTCGCGTTCACTTCCGCAATACGACGGAACGCAACGCTCCGCTACTGGCCCGACACCAAGCCCGCTCCTCGCCGTTCACGAGGCTCGCCTCCCGGTCACAACCTGGTTGCCAGCGAGATTGTGAATAACAAAAGCTTGATTGGATTTGCCAACCATGAGCAAATACGCTGCGACCCGACGGGGCGAATCAACGGGTCTGAACCAATCACAGCGAAGTCCGTCCTTATGAATGTTGTCTTTCTTGCTTTCAGCCTGCGGAACTTGAAACCCCAGTCAGCGCGTACGCCCTTGGCAGCGAACCCTAACCGGGTCAACCTCCACACTGGCGGACCTACCCTCCGGTCGCCCGTCCCACGCTGGCGGACGGCGCTGGCACTCGCGGTCTTGTCGTGGCTCACGCTGATGTCAGCGAACGACGTGGAAGCGCAAACCGCTCTGAGCAATGGCGCGAAGTATCCCGGGACCATCACCGCCAGCGCGACCAATGCCTACACCTTCACGGCCACCACGGGAGACAATCTGGTGATCCGCGTCGGCCAGTTGAGTTCGGTCGGTTATTTCAATCCGTGGTTGCGCCTGTATGGGCCGGACGGCGCGCTGATTGGGGCCGGAGCAATCTCCGGTGATGTGGCCGAGGAAATTGCGCTAACGGCGACCAACGGCGGGACGTTTACCGTGAGAGTATCTGACGGAAACTACGGCGGATTTACGGGCACGGGCACCTACCAGCTTAACTATCTCAAGATGCCGGCAAGCTACGAGGTGTCTTCGGGCGATGAAGGCGGGGCGTTGACCAATGGCACGCAGAACGTCGGGACGATTGATGTGGGTGATCTCGACGTGTGGAATTTTTCCGCCAATACCGGAGACAGCCTCGTGATTCGAGTCGGTCAGTTGAGCGCTTTGGGCTATTTCAATCCGTGGCTGCGCCTTTACGGACCGGATGGCGCGCTGATTGGCACGGGAGCCAGCGGAGGAAGCGTCGCCCAGGAAATCGCCCTGACCGCCACCAACGGCGGGACATTCACGGTGGTGGTGGCCGATGGTAGCTATAGCGATTTCGGCGGGACGGGCACGTATCAACTCAACTATCTCCGGACGCCGACAAGTTACGTGGTGTCTCCGGGCGACGAGGGCGGGACTTTGGCCAACGGCACCAAGAACAATGGCGTCATCGGGGTGGGAGACCTGGATGTTTGGAGTTTCACTGCCAATACCGGGGACAGTCTGGTGCTTCGCGTCGGTCAGTTGACTGCGGCTGCTTATTTCAATCCCTGGGTCCGGCTTTTCGGACCGGATGGCGTGCTGATCGGCACGGGAGCGAGCGGGGGCGATCTGGCCGAGGAAATCGCGCTGACCACCACTAACAGCGGGACATTCACGGTGTTGGTGTCTGATGGGAGCTATAGCGATTTCGGCGGAACGGGCACGTATCAACTCAACTATCTCAAACTGCCGGCGAGCTATGGCGTGTCGCCCGGAGACGAAGGCGGCGCGTTGACCAACGGCGCCCAAAATGTCGGGACGATTGATGTGGGCGATCTTGACGTTTGGAACTTTTCCGCGAACACCGGTGACAACCTGGTGCTCCGTGTCGGCCAGTTGACTGCGGCTGCCTATTTCAATCCCTGGCTGCGCCTTTACGGGCCGGATGGCGCGCTGATTGGCCAGGGAGCAAGCGGGGGGGACTACGCCGAGGAAATCGCTCTGACCGCCACCAACAGCGGAACCTTTACCGTGGTGGTGGCCGATGGCAGCTATAGCGGTTACGAGGGCACCGGCACGTATCAACTCAACTATCTCAAGACGCCCGGTGACTTTGTGGTGTCCGGCGGTGACGAAGGCGGCCCCTTGGCCAATGGCTCGCAAAATTCGGCGACCATTCAGGTGGGCGATCTGGATCTTTGGAGTTTCAGCGCCACCAACGGCAATCGCGTCGTGCTCCGGCTGGGCCAATTGACGGCGGTCAACTATTTCAACGCCTGGCTGCGAGTGTACGGCCCGGATGGCGTCCTGATCGGGGCCGGCCCCATCGCCGGACAAGCGGACACGGAGATTGCCGTGACCGTGACCAACACCGGAACTTTCACCGTGCTGGTGGCTGATGGCAATTACAGCGGCTATGAAGGCACCGGCGCGTATCAGTTGAACTTCGTGGAAGCGCCGGGCAGCGTTGTGGCCTCGCCGGGAGATGAAGGTGGACTCATGACCAACGGAGTCACCTACAACGGGACAAATTCAGTGGGCGACCTCGATAGCTGGAACTTCTACGGGACGGTGGGCGACAGCAACGTGTTCCGGGTCGTCACAACCAATTTCACTCCGTGGCTGCGGCTTTACGGACCCAGCGGATCGCTCGTCAAGGAAGCCTTCGTCGCCAACGGCAACAACCGGAGCAATGCCCTCACCTACGTGGTCGCGAACGAGGGGCAGTATTCGCTCGTGCTCAGCGCGTATTACGCGGGCCAGACCGGCACCTATGGCTTGAAACAATCCCGGGTACCACCAGACCTCATCGTGCCGGCGACGCAAATCATCAATGAAGGAGACTCGCTCAATGTCGCCATCTCCGCGCAAGATCCGGATGTGCCGTTTCAGCCGTTGACCTTTACCGCGCTCGCGTTGCCGGCGGGAGCCAGCTTCCTACAAACCGGCCCCACCAACGCCACGATCACTTGGGCCACCACCGAAGCCAGCGGCCCGAGCACCAACGTCATCGTCGCGAGTGTCACGGACGTGGTCAATGGCCAGCCGTTCACGCGCACGAACAGCTTCGTCGTCATTGTGAACGAATTGAACGAACCACCCGCGCTAACCGTGCCGGGCGCGCAAACGATTGATGAGTTAACGGCGTTGAACGCCTCCGCTTCAGCCACCGACCCGGACCTTCCGGCCAATCCCCTGACCTTCTCGCTGATTTCGCCGCCGCCGGGCCTGACCATCAATCCGGGCACCGGCAAACTCACGTGGACGCCCACCGAGGCGCAAGGGTCCAATAGTTACACCGTCACCGTCGTGGTCACGGATACGAATCCGCCGGCGGTCAACGAAAAACAATTGAGTGTCACCAACAGCTTTACGGTGACCGTGAATGAGTTCAACACCCCGCCGCACTTCACATCCGTGCCCGGCACGCAGACCGTCACGGAGCTGACTCCGCTGGCCGTCTCGGTCGCGGCGGCCGATGACGACCTGCCCACGAACCCACTGACCTACGGTCTGGTGTCGCCGCCGACGGGGATGACCATCAATCCGAACAACGGGGCCATCTCCTGGACGCCCACCGAGGCGCAAGGACCGAATTCCTACGCGATCACCGTGACCGTGGCGGATTCCAATCCCAATGCGATCAACCAGAAGCAGTTCATTCTCACCAACAGCTTCACCGTCAATGTCACCGAGTCGAACCGGCCACCCGTGCTGACCGCGCCCGGCCCGCAAACGCTCGATGAACTGACGCCACTCTCCGTGACCGCCACAGCCAGCGACAGCGATCTCCCCGCCAACCCGTTGACCTACGCCTTGGTGTCACCGCCCGCCGGCATGAACATCAATGCCGGCACCGGCGAGATCAACTGGACGCCGACCGAGGCGCAAGGCCCGAATGTTTACACCATCACCGTCACCGCGACCGACACCAACGCCGCGGCCATCAATCAGAGGCAATACACCGTCACCAATTCGTTCAGCGTCACCGTCAACGAATCCAACACGCCGCCCGTCTTGCAGGCGCTCGCTGATCAGTTCCTGCACTACGGTGCGCCGCTCGCGGCCCAGGCCGTTGCCACCGACGGCGACCTCCCCGCCAACGTGCTGACCTACACCTTGGATGTGTCTCCGAACAACATGACCATCAATGCCACCAGTGGCGTGATTTCCTGGACGCCGGTGTTGACGCAGGTCGGCACCAACACGGTCACGGTGCGGGTGACCGACAACGGCATACCGTCCAAGTCTGACACAAAAACCTTCCGGGTCGTCGTCAGCGGCGAACAATCCCGACTCACCATCCAGGCCCTGTCCGGCGGATTGAAACAGATCAACATCTACGGCGATGTCGGGTTGAACTACGAATTGCAGTATTCCACGAACCTGGTGGACTGGTCGCAACTCTTGCAATTCAACCTGACCACCTCGCCATATCCGTACGTGGATCCGGCCGGCACAACCGCCCCCCGCCGCTTCTACCGGCTCAAGCTCCTGCCGTAACCGGGAGGAGCTTCAATCCGGTTTTGCCGGGCGACTCCGCAAAAAGGCCACGCTTGACTGGCCCGCCGGGGTTCGCTTCCATGCCGCCATGCACCCGCAGGTTTTGCCGTCGCAACGAACTGGCTCGTTACGTCGCCAAAAAAGCATCGTCACGCCCGCCCTGACCCTGCTCTTGAGTGGCGTCCTGCCGCTCCTTTTGTCCACGGCTTCGCTCGGAGCTGATCCACATTCACCAACTTCACCAGCGGTCGCGCCCAGCCCGCACAAACCTGATCGTCCGCAACCGCCCACCCGACCACCCGACGCTCCGGGCACACCCAGGCTCACTCCCGCCGGAGCGCAACCCGGCGCGGCGGGAGTCCTTCGCAGCGCTCCCGGTGTGAACCCGCCGGTGAACGCGGACGAGGATTTTCTCATCGGCCCGGATTACGTGCCGGCTCCGGAATTGAAAGTCGTCGCCGGCGTCCCGCAAGGAACGGTTCAGCAGTTCGTGATGGATTCCAAGGACAGCAAGTTTTACAACCCGGGCATCGCCCGGGAGGTGTTTGGCACGGTGGACCCTCACAATCCCAAAACGCTCATTGTGCAAACCCACCCCATTGACTTTAAGCGCACGATCACCGTTTACATCCCGCGCCAATATGTGCCGGGCACCGCCGCGCCCTTCATCGTCACGCATGATGGCCCGGGGTTGGGTCACCCGGACCTGAGCCTGCCCCGTGTCCTCGACAACTTGATCGCCCAGCAGCGTGTCCCGGCGATGCTGGCCATCATGATCGCCCACGGTGGCGGCGATGCGCAGGGCCACGAGCGCGGACGCGAATATGACACGATGTCCGGCAAATACGCGGAGTTCATCGAGGCCGAAGTACTGCCGTTGGTGGAGAAGAATTACCATGTGAAGCTGGCCCGGGATCCCGAAGGACGCGCCGCAATGGGTGGCAGTTCAGGTGGCGCGGCGGCGCTGATCATGGCCTGGTATCACCCGGAATGGTATCACCGCGTCATCATCTACTCGGGCACTTTTGTGAACCAGCAGTGGCCGTTCGATCCCGCGACGCCCGATGGCGCGTGGGATTTTCACGCCCGACTCATTCCCCAGAGCGAACGCAAACCCATCCGGCTCTGGCTGGAAGTGGGCGACCGTGATCTGCTGAATCCGAACGTCATGCGCGACGGCATGCACGACTGGGTGGAAGCCAACAATCGCATGGCAACCGTGCTGAAAGCCAAGGGCTACCACTACCAATACGTCTATGCGCTCAACGCCGGGCATACCGACGGCAAGGTGCGGGCGCAGACCCTGCCCCAGGCGTTGGAATGGGTGTGGCAGGGTTATCCCATCCCCGGTGCGGGCAAAGCGCGCTGAAGCTGATCGCCACGCCGCCCATCGCCTTTCGCCGGCAGCGGTGGCAAAGCTCCCGCTCGTTTTTCGGTTTTCTGTCAGCCTCTGTGAGTATCGTTGTGGAATGGCATGATGAAACGCTCGCCCGTCCATGGATCGTCCCCTCGTAGCTGGGAAGTTCGCCATCTGAGGTAGCAGTTCTCGCGCTGCGAGAATTCCGCCCGCGTAGAGCGGGCGGAAACGGATGACCGGAGGGGCACGACTTCACGCAGTTCGTGGCGTGCCGCTCTGCGCGGCACGACGGATGACCGACCACCGAAATGACAACCTTTCCCGCCCGCTCGTCCATACCATCGGTAAATTCACCGTCGGCTCCCCTCGTTTCACCGGGAATAATTCCCGCCCTGTCCTGAATTGTTGACTCGCCGTATTTGGGTTCTAGTGAGGCAGTTAACTTTATGGAAACCACGATTGCGAGAATTCACGAGATGCCACGGGCGGCCCAGCAGCAGGCGGCCTTGATCAAACTGCTGGCGGATGAGGACCCCGCGGTTTACGAGGCCGTCCGCGACAAGATCATCTCCCTCGGCAGCGATACGCAAATCTGGCTCAAGCCCTGTCAGCACAGCAGCGATCCGCTCCTGCGCCGCCATGCCCAGGACCTCGTCCGCCATTTCGACCGCGAAACGGCCGACACCCGCTTCATGGCGTACAGCCTTCAGGACGAGGACAAGCTGGACCTGGAAAAAGGCGCGTTGCTGCTGGCGGCCACGCAATTTCCCGAGATCAATCCCGCCGCCTACAGCGCCTTGCTGGATGGCTTCGCCGGAGAAATCCGCGAGTGGCTGGCCCAAGGCGACCAGCAGCAGAATCGCCTGGTTCGGATCAACGAGTACATCTTCGGCACGCTCGGGTTCACGGGCAACATGGAGAACTATTACGACCCCGACAATAGTTTCCTCAACTGCGTGCTCGATCGGCGCACGGGAAATCCGGTCAGCCTCTGCATCGTTTACATCCTGATCGCGCGGCGGCTGGGTCTGCCGGTCACCGGCGTGGGTCTACCCGGCCATTCCGTGTGCCGGTATCTTTCGGCCAGCGAGGAAATTTTCATTGATGCCTTCAATCTCGGCAAGTTGCTCACGCGCAAGGATTGCATCGAGCACCTCAATCGGTGCAAACACGAGGTGCGCGAAGAGTATCTCAGTCCCATGAGCGCGCGGCGATTGCTGGCGCGGATGTGCGGCAATCTGGAGCAGATTTACGTGGAATCGCAACAGGACGAAGCCGCCGCGCGGGTGCAACGCTATTTGTTCGCGTTGACGCGGTAGGCCGCCCGCCGTTCCGCCGCGTTCAATCCGGCAACGACCGCCATTGCCACCGCGCCACGTGCGGGTCCACGCGGGCCAGGACGAAGTATGCCACCCGTTCCCGAAACCGCACCCAGAAACTCCGGGAACGACTCCAGCTTAAAAGGTCAATCGGCCGACTGTGCGTGAGCGCCTCCGCAAAGATGTCGCGCGCTTCCCGGGCCAGTTGCAGGTTCACGAAGCGCAGCATCAATTCGTAATTGATGCTCAAGCTGCGCGGATCCAGATTCGCGGAACCCACATAAACAACCTCGTCCAGGATCAGCAGCTTCGCGTGCAGGATTTGCGGCTCGTATTCGTGAATCGCCACGCCCGGCTTGAGCAAACGTCGGTATAAACTTCGCCCGGCCAGCCGCGCGAGCGCCACGTCGGACTTGCCGGCCAGAATCAAACGCACCGAACCGCCGGTCCGCGCCAGGTGCGCGAGACGACGGCGAAGACGCCGGGGTGGTAGAAAATAGGCTTCAATGATCTGGACGTCGCGCGCGCGCGCCAGGTCCTGATACAACGCGCGACGAATGGGATTGAACCCGCGCCCCGGGCCGCCGAACAGCGCCTGCCCATCGGCGGAGGTAATCGCCGCCGTGTGTTGCGCCTTCCGCAGCCGGACCAGCCGTTTGTGCCGGAATTCGGCCAGCGCAAACATGGACGTAAACGAGGCGGCAAGCTCCACCACCAACGGTCCCTCGATTCGCAAGCCGAGATCGCGCCAGCCGTGCGTGATCCCATCTCCATCGTATTCCTTCGTGACATTGAAACCGCCGATGAACGCCACGCGCTGGTCGCATACCAGCAACTTGCGATGATTGCGAATGGCCGCCCGTTGCAAGGCGAGCGGATTGAACACGCGCGCCTCTCCACCCGCCGCGCGCAGGGGCGACCAGAAGGCATCCGGCAAAGTGAGGGAACCAACCGCATCCACCAGCACGCGCACGGTTCCGCCTCGTTCGGCCACGCGCACCAGCGCGTCGCGAAACCGCCGACCGAGTTCGTCGTCGGCGAAGGTGTAGGTTTCCAACTGCACCGAGGCCAGCGCGCCGTCTATCGCCGTGAGCATGGCGGAAAACGCCTCGCCCCCGCTGCGCAGCCATTTCCACGAAGTGACCGGATCGCCCGACATGGCGGCAGCCTAGTCATTTGGCCTGCGACTGGCAAACCGTCCGCCCTTGAATCTCTGGAATAAATTTGTTCAATCCGCCATCGTACTCTGTCATCAATAGGGAAGATGAAACGCTTGCTTGCCCTGAGTCTGGCCGTGCTGGCGGCGACCTGGTCTGCGACCGCACAGGTGGCGCATACGCGGGTCGCGCTGCTGCTTGCCGAGCGCGCCGCCAAACCCGGCGACACCGTGCTGGCCGCCGTGCGGCTGCAAATGGACCCCGGCTGGCACACTTACTGGCGCAATGGCGGCGATGCCGGCGGCCCCACCAAGATTGAATGGCAGCTTCCTTCGGGAGTCAGCGCCGGACCGATTCAATGGCCGGTTCCGGAGAAATTCACGCTGGAAGACTCAGTCACCTACGGCTACCACGACGAAGTCGCCTTGCTGGTGCCGTTGAAACTGGCCAGCGACTTGAAGCCCGGCCCGCTGGAATTGAAGGCGGATGTTTCCTGGCTCGAGTGCGCGGCGCTGTGCGTGCCCGGGCGGGACACGGTTTCCGCTTCGCTCACGATCGCCGATGCCGCCCAACCCTCCGCTGACGCCGCCTACATTGCCACCGCCCAGACGAAACTGCCCGCCGACGGCGGCAATCTGAACGCTCACGCCACGTGGGGGACAACGTCGCCGACCGATTCGCGCCTTTTGATTCTGGAATGGAACAATCCAGGCCGAGCCGATGACTACGACTTTTACCCGGATGCCAGCGAGACGTTCACCGTGGCCACCAAGACGGAATCCCTTGCCGCGAACACCGATCAGGCAAGGGTGCAACTCACCGTGAGCAAATTCTCCGGCGATTGGCCCAAAACCATCAACGGCTTGTTGGTCAGTAAAACCGCGGGAAAAGTACAAGCCTACACGGCGCAAATCCCGGTCACCGGCTCGCTGCCATCGGCCAATCCACTCGCCGCATCCACTCAGTCATTGGGGTTGATGTTGCTCTACGCGTTCATCGGCGGCTTGATCCTGAACATCATGCCGTGCGTCCTGCCGGTGATCGCGCTGAAGATTCTGGGTTTTGTGAATCAAGCCAGGGAATCACCCGCGCGCGTGCGAACGCTGGGACTGGTTTACGCCGCCGGCGTGCTGATGTCGTTCCTCGTACTCGCCGGTCTGGCCATCGGTCTGAACGCGGCCGGTCGGGTGGCGGGCTGGGGCATGCAATTTAGCAACCCGCAATTCACCATCGCCTTCTGCGTCCTGGTGACGCTGGTGGCGCTGAACTTGTTTGGCGTGTTTGAAGTGACCCTGGGCGGCGGCGTGCTGGGAGCCGCCGACAGTCTCGCCAGACGCCACGGCGCCAGCGGCGCTTTTTTCAACGGCGTGCTGGCCACCATTCTGGCCACGCCTTGCACCGCGCCCTTCTTGAGCGTGGCGCTCGGCTTCGCCTTCTCCCAAAGCGCTCCGGTCATTGCCTTGCTCTTCCTGACCGTTGGCGCGGGACTCGCCGCGCCGTACGTCGTGTTGAGCTGGTATCCCGCCTGGCTCAAGTGGCTGCCCAGGCCGGGCGTGTGGATGGAAAAATTCAAGGTCGCCATGGGCTTTCCCATGTTGGCGACCGCCCTCTGGCTGGCCAGCCTCGTGACGGATCGCTACGGGGAACGCGCGTGGTGGTTGGGAATCTTCCTCGTGCTCATCGCGATCGCCGCCTGGATTTTCGGCGATTTCATCCAGCGCGGTCAGAAGCGCAAAGGCCTGGCCGGTGTCGTCATCCTGGCCGTATTGGGTCTTGCCTATTTTTGGGTGCTGGACGATCAACTCCAGTGGCGGTCACCGCTGAACCTGTCCTCATCCGTCAACGCTTCGTTGAAGCACGCTCCGACGGGTTATGCCTGGAAGCGCTGGACACCGGAAGCCGTCAACCAGGCGCACGCCGAAGGTCGCAACGTGATCATTGATTTCACCGCCAAATGGTGCATTACCTGCAACACCATTGTCGGCCCCGCCTTGGGACGACCGGAAGTCATCGAGCAAATGGAACGCACGAACGTCGCCGCGTTCGTGGCGGACTACACCGACCTCGGCGCGGACATCACGGCGGAAATGAAACGCTACCATCGAGCCGCCGTGCCGCTGGTGATCGTCCTGCCCGCAAAGCCGACCCGCGCACCCATCATTTTGCCGGATCCGAATCCGTTGCTCGGCCCCGGTCATTATGCCGAGCTGGTCCTGGCCGCGTTGGATGAAAGCGCAAAATGATTGGCGGGTCTGGGTGATGACCAGCCGGGCAATTCGCTCATGAAGTGGAATGAACCGGCTGGTGGGACGAACGTTCGCTTCCCGATTGAAACTTCTTGAGCCTCGCTCCTCGCTACTGGGTTTGGGACAGGCGGGGCGGCGCGCCATCCCCCAAGACATCACGCCGTCCCCCGCCTCGCACTGCCCAACGAACTCCACCAAGATCAAACCTCAACCAGCCAACCAACCGTAATTGTCTGCGACACTTTAGTCTGCCCGACAATTCGCACAACCCGGTTCGTGCCTCTACCTGCGCCCAAGGATTCACCCGGGCGGAACAAACCTGCAACGTCGCTCGCGAGCGTGGGGATTGATGGCTGGAAACTCCGACCGCTCCAGCTTGCGGCTGGAATTCGGTCGTCGCGTCTGGTTAAATCCCCGCGTGCCGCGCCGTGCTCACTCCAAGAATTCCACCTCCCGCCCGCAGCAGCGACGAAGGTTGGCCTGGCTGCTTCTACTGCCAATAGCGGGTGCCGTGGCTTGGTTCTGGTGGAAAGATGAAGCCAAACTCCCGCGTTCGCTGCCACATCCAGCAGTCGCTCACGGCGTAAAAACCTCCCCTGCCCCGCAGCGAACCAATTTCGTCGCCGCACCGCTGAAGCAAACCGGTTCACCGCGTGTCACCAATTTCGCTGCCACCACGCCCCCGGCTTCCACCCCCAAACCCGCCCCGTTGCCCGCACCCACAGTCGGTGCGGCGATTGCGTTCGACAGTTTTCCGCGCCCACCTCGCGACACCCTTGAAGCACAGATCGCGCTGGCACGCCGCGTCGTTTCCTCCGGCTCGATTGATGGCATTCTGGGTTCGCAAACCCGCGCCGCGCTCGTCACGTTTCAAACCGCCAACCACCTCGTCGCCAGCGGCGAACTCGATGCGCCGACCCGCGCCGCGCTTGCGTTGGAGGTCGCGCCGCTCATCAGCTACACCATCACGAGCAATGACCTCGCGCGCCTCCAGCCGGTGAGCAAGACCTGGGTGGGCAAATCCCGGCAGACTTCCCTCGATTATGAAACCATCCTCGAACTCGTTGCCGAACGCGGCCATGCGTCGCCCACGCTCGTTCGTCGCCTCAATCCCAACGTGAACTGGACGAATGTCCTGGCGGAGACCGACGTGCGGATTCCCAATGTGGATTACCCCGCGCCGACCGCCAAAGCGGCTTTCCTGCTGATCAACCTGGCGGCGCGACGCCTCGAAGCCTTCGATGCGAACACCAACCTGCTCGCGCATTTCCCGTGCAGCATTGCCGCCAAATTTGAGAAGCGACCCGTCGGCGAGCTGCACATCACGGCAATTGCGCTGAACCCGGATTACACATTCAACCCGGAGTTGTTTCCCGAATCGGAGGAGGCGCGGCAGCTCAAGGCCCGGCTCATCCTGCCGCCCGGCCCAAACAATCCGGTCGGCACCGCCTGGATCAGTCTGGACCGGCCGGGCTACGGCATCCACGGCACGCCGAGCCCCGAACAAGTCGGGCGCACCGAATCGCACGGCTGCTTCCGGCTGGCCAACTGGAACGCGGATTATTTGATCAAGCTCGTCTGGGTGGGCATGCCCGTGACCGTCGCGCCGTAACCGCCGCCCGGTTCGGGGTTACTCCGGCAATCTATTTCCGTATGGTGGTGTGGTCGCGAATCCAGCGCAGGTCCTGGTTGTTGGGGGAGGGATCGTTGTGCGCAAGCTTCTGCTGCCCGTTGCCCAACCCTTTCCTGGTTCGCGCGTCGAGCCAGCGGTGCGACTCCACATGACTGTCGGCAAACGAAAGCACGCCGGAGCCCTTGTGCAGCGTGGAGGGATAATGCACAAACACATCGCCGTTCATCTGCACGCCAAACCCCGGAGTGCAAATGCTGGCCGGATTCACGTCAATGAAAACGAACCGCTCCGCCGTGCCGCGCGCGGCCAACTCGGACGATTTCAAATAGACCTGATACGCGGGGTTGAACGTCAGCGGCAGTTCCACGTTGGCGGGCCGCGTGCCGATGTAGGAATTCAACGAATAACTGCGCAACTCAAACACCTTGCCCTTGCCTGGGATCGGCCACAGCGTGCGATCCGCCGGGCATTTGTAAACCTCCACGGACTTGAGGTAAGGGGCGAACAATGCGTATTTGCTGCCGACCAGATACTGCGCATTGGTGAGCGTCTGGTTGTCGCCGTGGTTGCCGCCGTTGACCCACAGATAGGGCCGCGTGACATTGCCGCCCACATGACTCCCATTGGGCACGAGCAGCTCATTGTTATCTCCCGAATACAAAACCCAACTCAGGACCAGTTGCTTCTGATTGTTCACGCACTGCGTCCGCCAGGCGGCCCGTTTCGCCCCGGCCAACGCCGGCAACAGCATTGCCGCCAGAATGGCGATGATCGCAATCACCACCAGCAACTCAATCAGCGTAAAGGCTGATCGCGATCTCGAAGAAACTCGCATGACGTTCGGGATGTTGGCTTAATCGAACCACACCGTCCGGCGCGAAGCAAGCTCGCCCCAACTCGAAATGATCATCCTTCGCCACCGCCGCCAGACTGGCGGCCACATCTGTCGAGACGTTGAAGTAACTGGGGTCGTTGGGTCTATTTGCCCAGGCAAAACTGGCGGAAGATGGAGTCGAGCAAGTCTTCAGTAGTAGTCTGGCCCACAATTTCGCCCACGGCCTTGACGGCCAGCCGTAAATCGAGCGCGACGAATTCGAGCGAGGCGTCGGCGCGCAGAGCGTCCAGCGCGAGCATGGTGCTTTCTTGAGCGCGGCGCAACGCGTCCTGATGCCGGGAGTTGATGGTCACTTGCGCCATCTCCGCGGTGATGGCGCCGGACCAGATCAAGGACTTGATTGCATCCTTCAGCGCTTCAAGGCCATGACCGGTTGCGCAGGAGACGTCCACCACCGGAGTGGTATTTGCTTTGCCCGGCTGATCGTTTGCACGCGCCTCGTTCGATGAAGTCTGCGGCGGATTGACGGGAAACACCCCGAGCCTGGCTGGCAGATCGGATTTGTTGCGGACGAGGATGCGGCGTTTGTCGGCGAACTCAATCAGGAGCTTTTCATCCTCCTCCGCCAATGGCTCGGAGGCGTCGAGAACATGAATGATGAATTCCGCGCGCGTGAGGGAGGCGCGGCTGCGGCGGATGCCTTCGGTCTCGAGTTCATCCCGCCCCTCGCGCAAGCCGGCGGTATCAATGAAAATCACGGGCAGACCGCGCACGTTGGCGGTTTCCTCGATGGTGTCGCGGGTGGTGCCGGGAATGGGCGAGACGATGGCGCGGTCGTGGCCCAGCAATTGATTGAGCAGGCTGGATTTGCCGGCGTTGGGCCGGCCCACGATGGCGGCACGCACGCCGCGCCGGAGAATCTGGCCTTCGGGTGCCGTGCGCAGGAGCTCGGCCATGAACTCAATCCCGCGCGCGAGACTGGCTTCGAGTTGTTCGCGCGTGTCCGGCGCGATGTCTTCCTCGGGAAAATCTATGTGGGCTTCGATGTGCGCGAGCGTGTTCATCAGGTCGTCGCGCAGCCGATTGATGCGTTGAGAAAGCTTCCCGGCCAGTTGCTCGTTGGCGGCGCGGAGGGCCAGGTCGGTGCGGGAATGGATCAGGTCGGCGACGGCCTCGGCCTGCGTGAGATCGAGCCGACCGTTGAGGAACGCGCGCTGGGTGAATTCGCCAGGTTCGGCCAGGCGGGCGCCCCCTTCCAGAATCGTGTCGAGCACGGTCTTGGTGGAAAGAATCCCGCCGTGGCAACTGATCTCGACCACATCCTCACGCGTGAACGTGCGCGGGGCGCGCAGCACGGCGCACAACACTTCATCCACCTGCTGTCCGGTGCGAACAATTTTGCCGTAGTGAATCGTATGACTTTCCGCCGCGCTGGGCCGGCAGGAGTTCTTGCCAGCGGGCACAAAAACCTTGTCCGCGATGGCGAAGGCCTGCGCCCCGGAAATGCGGATCACGGACAATCCGCCTTCACCAAGTGGAGTGGCGATGGCGGCGATGGTGTCGTCAAGGAACATGATCAGCGCGTGCAACCGCCGGTCTGGATTTCGGCGGAACGGCCTTCGAGCCATTGCCGCGCCTTCTCGTAGCTTTTGCGATTGAGATAGTGCAGCAGGTCGGGCGCAGTGCCGCGGGGCAGTTGTCCGGCAAGTTCCTCGATCCGCCGGAACAGCGGCATCAGGTCCGGCTTGGACCTGACCGCGGACATCGTTCTCACGGCGGCCTCCAGATCGGTCAGGGCGGTCAGAATGTTACGTTCAAGCTCCGTCATGGAAACTGAATAGCGGTTCGCCGCGCGCATTTCCATCCTGGACTTTAAGATTTGAATTGCCGCCGCGGCGCGCGAATACTCGACGCCATGCGCGCCCGCTCGAAGTCCGAAGCAATTTCCCACGTCCGCTCCACCCGGCTCTCCCCGACCGAACGGCGCAATCCGCGCTCGTTGAAACTGGATCGGATGTCCGTGACCGACGCCGTGCAACTGATGTTGCAGGAAGAAGCCAGGGTGACGCGCACGCTGCTTCGGCATCGTCGTTCGCTGGCGAAAGCGGTGGCGGTGGTCGTCCGGGCATTTCGCTACGGCGGACGGTTGCTTTACGTTGGTGCCGGCACGAGCGGGCGGCTGGGGGTGCTGGATGCGAGCGAATGTCCTCCGACTTTTCGCGCTGCTCCCGAGATGGTGCAAGGCATCATTGCAGGCGGCGACCGGGCCTTGCGCCACGCTGTGGAAGGCGCGGAGGACGACCCCGCCGCCGGCGCGTCCGATCTCAAATCCCGACGCGTGGGCCGCGGCGACGTGGTCGTCGGAATTGCGGCCAGCGGCACGACGCCCTACGTTTGGGGCGCGCTGCGCGAGGCGAAGCGACGGAAAGCCGCCACGATCCTGCTGTGTTTCAATCCGCATCTCGCCATTCCCGCCGCGCTGCGCCCGGACATTGTCCTGGCGGTGGATTTGGGTCCGGAAGTGTTGACCGGCTCGACGCGGCTCAAGGCGGGGACGGCCACCAAGCTGGTCCTGAACCTCCTGACCACACTGGCCATGGTGCGCGTGGGCAAGGTGATGAGCAATTTGATGGTGGACGTGCGACCCACGAATCAAAAACTCCGCGCGCGGGCAGTGCGGATCGTGCAGGAGTTGACCGGCGTGGAGGAAGCATCGGCCGCGCACGCGCTGCGGCAATCCGGGTGGGCGATCAGGAAGGCATGCCGCCGGCTAAAGTCGTGACCGCTTTTTCCAACGCCGGGAATCGTCCGTGGTAAAAATACGAGGTGAACAAACACAGCAGTCCACTCACCACCGCCAAGGTCAAGCTGGTCATGAAAAACAATCCAAACGCGTGCGGCGGGTCGGGCTTCAGGATACAGGGCAATCCGTGGTACAGGACACCAATGGTCAGCACCAGGCCGGCGGCCCAGGGAATCCACGGATTGAGCCAGGACGACAAGTCACCCAAACGCAGGGTAAGCATCGGGGCAAAACCGTAGGCCACCGCGGTAAACGCGTGCCGAAACGTGTGACGCCGATGAAACGTGGCGGCAAAGGACATTGCCGCGTAGGCGACCACGAAGGCCAGGCCCAGCAACAGGAGGCTGTCGGCCGTTTCGATGACCACGGCCTCACGCAAGGTGTAAGTCTTGACGAAACTCGTTTCCGATTTTTGCAGTTTGCCCCAGTGCATCAGTCCGTAGCCTTGCGCGACGGAAGTCAGAATGATCAGCGGGAGGAGGTGCAGGCACAGGATATACGTGATGCTGCGCGCGGCGCGGTCTATGCCATCCCAGGTCGTCTCCGGCCGGACAAGCAGCAACAAGGCTTTGATCATCGTCGGGCAGCAATAGCAGCGCGAGGCGCGACATTCAATACAATTACCGCGCCGAAACGCCCGTGGATGTTACGGATGGCCGGCTTGCCCTGCCGGTTGGCCCGGTTAACCTCTCCGTCATGCAACCAAGCATCCGCCGCCATCTGCTCCTGGCGCTGACCGTGTTCAGCTTGACCGGCTGCGCCACGGCCAAGGTCAACTGGGCGACTCGCGTGGGGCACTTCACTTTGGACCAGGCCATCCTGGAACTCGGGCCGCCGGACAAGAAAGCGGAGTTAACCGATGGGACGGTCGTGGCTGACTGGCTCACGCGGCGGGGACGTTCAACGTACTATACGGGCGTGGGCGGGTACTACGGCGGCGCGCCTTACACCTATGGCGCGTTGGCCCCCGCCTACTGGGGAACGGTGTCGCCGGATTTTTATCTGCGCTTGACCTTCGGCCCTGATGGCCGGTTGACGGCGTGGAAGAAATATGCCCTGTGAATTTCTTTGCTTTCACTCGACGGCGGCGCGTGGTTAACTCATCGCCATGAACGTCGAAGACAGCATCTGGGACAAACTCACCCGCGTGGTGATTTGCCTGTTGCTCATCGCCGGACTCGTCGGCATCGGAGTCTGGTACATGCCGCTCATCCATCAGAACGAACGCTATCGCACGACGGTCCTGGGCTTGGATGCCGAGATCCAACAGGAAGTTGAAACCAAGAAGCAACTTGAGGCGGCCATCAAATCCTTGAACAGCGACTCCAACGCCGTCGCGCGCCTGGCCCGGATGAAATTGGGCTACGCACGGCCGGACGAAACCGTCATTCGCTTCGAGTCGCCGGCGACCAACGGTTTCACCTTCCATTGATCAACTTTGTCGCGTTCGCAACCCGCCAGGAGATTCCCGCAAGCGGGAGGCCGGAGGCACACGCCTTCCCCTGACCGGTTGAAATCAATCTTTCGCCAGCTTCGCCAATTGACTCAATAAAAGGATTTACCTCCCGGTCTGGCCGGAGGATAGTTTCGCCTCGACCAGCCCGGTTGGTGGGAGTTCATTCCTGGCGAATGCGAACCGGAGAAACATTTTGAGCGACCGGCGCGGATGGCAAATGGAAACCAATATGAGCAAGTCCTTGTCCGCACGAGTAGCCTTGGTTGTCGGATCAACGCCGACCTCCCGGGTCACTCCGACTTTTGATCGAGGATCCGGCAGCACGAACGCGCCCGGCGCGCGCCGTGCCGGAAGCGCGGGTAAAACCAAGGCTACACAATGATCAGTGCTCTCTGGGTTATCCGCTTTTTGTTTTTGGGCATGTGCAGCCTCGCCGGCTACGCCTTGAGCCAGGTACGCCCTGACTATGTGGTGGCGAGCTATGGCGGCCTGGTTGGCACGGCGATTGGCTTTGGCTTCGGCGGATTGTTGATTGCGGTGGACGAGATGTTGAAGGGATTTTCGCTCCGGGCCTTTTCGGCGACGACCTTTGGCTTGCTGCTGGGGATCCTGGTGGCCCAACTCATTGACCACTCCGGACTGTTCGACCGCGTGAACGACGACACGCGATTGATCGTCCGGCTCGCGCTATTTCTGGCGTTCAGCTACATCGGCATGGTGCTCGCCATGCGCAGTAACAAGGAGGATTTTTCCCTGATCATCCCCTACGTCCGGTTCGCTCCGCGCAACAAGCCGGACAATCTCATCCTTCTCGACACCAGCGCCATCATTGACGGGCGGGTGGCGGACTTGATCGAGACCAGCTTTCTGGAAGGCATCATCATCGTCCCCGGCTTCGTTTTGAAGGAACTGCAACAGGTTGCCGACTCACAAGACCCCGTCAAACGCGCGCGCGGCCGCCGCGGACTCGAGATGCTCAATCGCATCCAAAAAAACCAGCGCAACGAAGTGAAGATTCACGATGGCGATTTTGCCGATGAAAAGGAGGTGGACGCCAAACTCGTCCGGCTGGCGCGCAATCTGGGGGCGAAGTTGTACACCAACGATCACAACCTGGGCAAAATTGCCGCGCTGCAAAACGTCACGCATGTGAACCTGCACGAACTGTCGCGCTCGCTGAAACCGGTCATGCTGCCCGGCGAATTGTTGTCGTTGAAAATTGTTCGCGAAGGCAAGGACAAGGGCCAGGGCATCGCCTACCTCCCCGACGGCACGATGGTGGTGGTGAACAACGGTCACACACACATCGGCCAGCAAGTCGAGGCGCAGGTGCAGAGTTTGTTGCAGACTGGCGCGGGCGTGATTGTCTTCGCCGACTTGCGCACCCCGGTTGCGACTTGAAACCTGGCGGCAAACGGCGATGCTAGGTCATGCAAATGGTTACCATTTCCACCGCCTTCAATCCCGCGGATGCGCAACTGGTTCGTTCCTGTCTCGACGCCGCCGGCTTTCACGCCATCGTAAAGCACGAACTCTCCGCGCTCAGCATGGATGGTTACGGCCTGACCGTTGGCGGCATCCTGGTGCAAGTACCCGAAACTGAAGTCGAGGACGCCAAAGCCTTTCTTGCCGCACCCGTCAAGCCTGCCGAATGACTGGCGCTCAATTACAATCGCTCGCCCGGCTCAAAAAACTTCTGCCGCCGGGCGAACTCGTTTTGGATCCGAAGACGTTGACGCGCTACGCCGGCGATAAATGGTTCGCCACCCATCAACCGGATGCGGTCGCCCTTCCCCGTAGCACGAAGTCGGTTGCCGCCATCCTGCGCTTTGCTCATCGTCATCACATCCCCGTGACCGCCCGCGGCGCCGGCTATGGTTACGTGGGCGGCTGCGTGCCGGTGCGGGGCGGCATCGTGCTGTCACTGGAGCGGATGAATCGCATCCGCGAAATCAACGCGGGCGATTTCGTCGCCGTGGTGCAACCGGGAGTTCTCACGGCGCAGATTCAAGCGGAGGTGGAGCAACAAAGATTATACTATCCGCCCGATCCCGCGAGCCGGGCGGAAAGTTCCATTGGCGGCAACATCGCCACCAACGCCGGCGGGCCGCGTTGCTTGAAGTACGGCGTCACGCGGGACTACGTGCTCGGCTTGGAGGTCGTGCTGGCGGATGGCACGATCGTCCGGCTCGGCGGCCGCACCCACAAAAACAAGACCGGCTTTGACCTGCATCGCCTCTTCGTCGGCTCGGAGGGATTGTTAGGGATCGTTACCGAAGCCACGCTCAAGCTGCTGCCGTTGCCTCCGTATCGGGCGAACTTGGCCGTGGGATTCTCGAACCTGCGCGCGGCGGTGCGATCCTTACACGCCATTCTCGCCATCGGCTTCCTGCCTGCGGCGCTGGAACTGGCGGATTCGTTCACGCTCGCCGCCGCCTACCAACGCACCAAGAGCGAACGGCTGCGGAATTGTCGCGCCCATTTGATCGTGGAACTCGACGGCCAGCGCGCCTCCGTGCACAACGAGATTCGCACCCTGCAACATCTGGTTCGGAAACAAAAACCGTTGTTCATCGAGACGGGCCTCGGCAACCGGCAGTGTGAAGCCGTTTGGAAAATCCGCCGCGAGTTCTCGTACGCCTTGCGCGACACCGGCCTCACCAAGCTGAACCAGGACATCGTCGTTCCTCGCAGCCGGCTGGAGGACTTGTTCGACTTCGCCGCGCGCCTGCAACGCAAACATCAACTTCAACTCGCTTGCTTTGGCCACGCCGGCGACGGCAACATCCACACGAACATCATGGTGGATTTCGCCCAGCCCGGCGCGCAACGCCGCAGCGAAGCGGCTCTGGACGAGTTGTTTCGTCAGATTCTCGCCTGGGGCGGCTCGATCACCGGTGAGCATGGTATCGGCATCGCCAAGCAACGCTGGTGGCCGCTGGCCGTCTCCAAGGAAACCCGCCAGTTGCACCGCGCGATCAAGCGGGCGCTGGATCCGCAAGCCATTCTGAATCCGGGTAAGTTTGTTTGAGCGTCGAACCGGTTGGAATCCGCCGCTGGTTGTCTCATCGCTGGTTTTCGCATTTGCCTCCCAGTGGGCATTACTTCACAATCCGGGAATATGAGCGACATTCTGCAATTCTCGACCGCCAAACTTCAGCGGATCGTAAGATTGAAAAAGCAAATTGAGCGGCTGCAAAGTCAGTTGGAGAAATTGGTGGGCGGGGCCACTGGAGTCGCGCCGAAAGGAAAGCGGCGACCGATAACCGCCGCCGGACGCAAAGCCATGTCCCTGGCTGCCAAGAAACGATGGGCGAAAGCCAAAGCCGCCAATAGAGCTTGATGGGTCGGTCGCGGTCGGACGCCGGGCTACGCACTTACCGGAGCGACGAGCGCGACAAATTCTCCTTTCAGACTCCGCTGCTTCGTCGCTTCAAGCAGTTCTGCCGGCGTGCCCCGCAAGAATTCCTCGAACTTCTTGGTCAACTCCCGCGCCAGCACCACCTTGCGGTCGGGAAAGACTTCGTTCAGTTCTCCCAGCAGCTTTTCGATGCGATAAGGCGATTCGTAGAGCACGAGCGTGCCGTCGAAGATTTTCAGGGAATCCAGCTTGTTCCGGCGTTGACCCGACTTGTGCGGCAGAAAGCCAATGAAATGGAACTCATCCGTCGGCAAGCCGCTGGCCGTCAACCCGGCAATCAGTGCGCACGGGCCGGGCACGGATTCCACGCGGAAGCCGGCGGCAATGGCGGCTTTCACCACGCGCTCACCGGGATCGCTGATGCCCGGGCTGCCGGCGTCCGTGACCAGCGCCACTTTCTCGCCCCGTCGCAGCCGTTCGATGATTTCCTCGCTGCGCTTCGCTTCATTGAACTGAAAGTAGCTCAGGAGCGGCTGGGCAAGCTGGAAGTGCTTGAGCAGTTGCCCCGTGCGCCGCGTGTCCTCCGCCGCCACCACGTCACATTCCCGCAACACACGCAACGCCCGCAGCGTGATGTCCTCCAGATTGCCAATCGGCGTGGCGACCAGATAAAGCGTGCCGGGGGTGAGCGCGGGCAAATTCATGACCGCAAGCTAATCAAAGCCCGCCCGCGAACAAAGTTGGATTTCCGCGCGATCGTTCTTGCTGGCAGGTGCGGTGCCGGATTCTCGGAAATGAAAATTTTGCAAACTTTTGAATGACAGCGTCACGCTCCTGTCACATAGTCATACCCGTCTGAGGTGACTATGTCTGTCTCAGTAAAATCTCCGAAGTGGGCGCAACAAGGAGCGCTCGCCGGGCAGACCGTCCTCAGCGTAACCTCAATACCGACACGAGCCATGATAAAAACCCTCGAAGTCATCACTGAAGCGATCCGCAACCCGAATCACCCGTTTCGTAAAGCGGATCAGCAGCCAAAGAAATCCCAAAAACACCGTTACGAACGACGGAAGATCAAGGAATATCTGCATCTGGCCGACTGGCAGGCGGAGCAGGCCGTTTAGCGGGAGAATTTAACCAAACAACGAAGGCCGCGTGTTCCTCACGCGGCCTTTTTGCTTTTTATCCACAGAGCGCGCGCCAGTTACGTGCGAGATCGCCCTCCTTCATTCGATCGGATGGTCCGGCCAGCGGGAGGCTTGGCTGAACCGTGCCCGCCTCCGGAATTATTTCACCAGCAACATCTGTCGGGCCCGTTTGATGGCGCGGTTCAGACGACGCTGATAATGCGCGGGCAATCCCGTGTATTTTCGCGGCAGGATGCGTCCCTGGTCCGTGACAAACTGGCGGAGCAGATTGGTGTTCTTGAAATCCAGCGCATCCACCGTGAAGTCAATTTTCGGCTTCGGACGGGGTGTGCGCTTTTCGGTCGAACCGCGGCGGCCACGGTGATCGGACTTGTCCTTGTTGGTCTTGCGAGGCATGGCTGTTATTTGATTTCGCGGTGCAAAGTATGACGCCGCAGGGCGGGATTGTACTTCTTGATCTCCAGCTTCTCCGGCTTCAGCTTCTTATTGCGGGTGGTGGTGTAGCGCGAGGGGGATTTGCCCTCCTTGCGCGCTTCCGTACATTCGATGGTGATGATTTCGCGCGGCATAAATTATGAATTCTCTTTGTCCTTGGGCTTCTCCTCGGCATGGGCGTCGTCTCCCTCATCGTCCACGTCCGGCGCCCCGACGGCATCCACCGTGCCCAAAGTTCCCAGCCGGCGCTGGCGCAATGCCCCTTCGCGTTCGAGCTGCGCCTGGGCCTGCACCGTGAAGCGCGCCCACGGAATGGCTTCCAGCCGCGCCTTGGGAATGGCCTTGCCCGTCAGTTCACAAACGCCGTAGGTGTGCCGCTCGATCCGTTTGAGCGCCTCTTCAATTTCGTACACCGCATCCTGGTCCGAAGACAGCAGGCTCAGCGCAAAGTCACGGTCAAAATTGTCCGTGCCCGAATCGGCCATGTGGAGGCTGTAGCCGGCAATTTCCTGCGCGGATTCCTTGGCCAGACCGTTCATCTGGCGCATCAATTGTTCGCGCAACTCCAGCAAACGGTCGTAATACTTCTGCCACTCGGCCTTGACCTTTTTCGGCCCGTGCTCGACGCGCGCCCGGGTAACCAACGGACGTCCCAGGATCGCGGCAGCCGACGTGGGCTCGTGCGCCTTGTTGCGCACCGGAGCTTTCTTTATCGCTTTTTTCTTCGTTGTCACTGGCAAAAATTGTTTAAGCTTGGCGTCCCAAAATTTCCAACCGGAACGCTTCCCGTTCTACAAGGGGCGTGACACTAGCAAACGACCACAAATAATCCACTAAAATCTCAAACTAATTTGACGTGACTTGCCGCGCCCGCAGCCATTCGCAACGCCCACACCTTTCGTCGGCTTGGCCAATAAAATCCTTTTCGCCCCGGCGCTTTGTGGAAACCATCTTCCGATGCAGGCGCGCTTCCTTCTCGGCCCCGCCGGCAGCGGCAAGACCCACCGCTGCCTCGCGGACATCCGTCGTGAATTGATCGCCGCGCCCGCCGGTCCGCCGCTCCTGCTGCTCGCTCCCAAACAAGCCACGTTTCAACTCGAGCGCCAGTTGCTCGCCGCGCCGCAACTCCACGGTTACACGCGGCTGCAAATCCTCTCCTTCGATCGGCTGGCCCAGTTCGTCCTGGGCGAAGTCGCCCCCGGGCCGGCCAACTGGCTCGACGACGAAGGCCGCGTGATGGTGCTGCGCGCCCTGCTCAACGAAAAGCGCGCCGGCTTGAAATTGTTCCACGCCACCGCCCGCCTGCCGGGCTTCGCCACGCACCTCAGCCAGTTGCTGCGGGAATTGCAACGCCACCAGATTTCCCCACGCCAACTCACGACCTGGGCGGAAACAATCTCGCAACCCGCCTCGTTGCGAGACAAGCTCCAGGACTTCGCCCTCCTGCTGCGCGCCTACCTCGACTGGTTGCAGGCGCATGATTTACAGGACCTGGATTCCATTCAAGATGTCGCGGCCCAGACTTTCCGTGCCGTCGCCAGCACCGGACGGTTTCGTCTGGGTGGAATTTGGCTGGATGGCTTTGCGGAACTGACGGCCCAGGAACTCGGACTGCTCAGCGCGGTGGTACCGCTGGCCGAGCGCGCGACCCTGGCCTTTTGTCTGCCCGGGGAAATCGAAACCGAACCCACCTGGCGGTCGCCTTGGTCCGTGATCGGCCAAACTTTTCTCCGCTGCCGGGAACAAATCGCCAAGCTGCCCAACGTCGAAGTCGTGCTCGAAACCTTGCCGACCCGGGATCAACCCACCCGCTTCTCACGCGCGCCCGACCTCGCGCATCTGGAATCAAATTGGACGAAATCATCCCTCGTGGCGGCGTCCCCACCCGGCTCTCCTTACCCTTCGGCCGTGCGCCTGTTCAGTTGTGCGAATCCTGCAACCGAAGCCACGCTGGCCGCGCGCGAAATCCGGCGCTTCGTCCGGACGGGCGGCCGCTATCGCGACACCGCCGTCCTCGTCCGCTCGCTCGAACCTTACGCGGACACCATCCGCCGCGTCTTTGCCCGGTTCGACATTCCGATCTTTCTCGACCGCCGCGAATCGGTTTCCCATCACCCGCTCGCCGAGTTGACTCGATACGCACTGCGCACCCTCGCCTTTGGCTGGCGGCAGGCCGACTGGTTCGGCGTTCTTAAAACCGGCCTGGCCCATGGGCACGAGAGCGATATTGACTGGTTGGAAAACGCCGCGCTCGCGCACGGCTGGGAAGGCAGCATCTGGCAAAAGCCGATCACCCATCCGGCCGAACCCGCCCTGGCCGAACGCGCCGAGTCGTTGCGCCAGAAGCTCGTCCCTCCATTCACACGTCTCGCCCAACTGACCGCCGCTCCACTTTCCGGCGCGCAACTGGCCGAAGCTCTCCGCGAACTCTGGCGCACTCTCGCCGTGGAGAAAACGCTCGGCGACTGGACCACTGCTGCACAAACCGGCTGGAACGACCAGCCGTCCGCCGCCGTTCACGCCACCGTCTTCGCGCAAATGCAGACCTGGCTCGACAACCTCGCCCGCGCTTTTCCCCGCGACCCGCTCCCGTTGCGCGAGTGGCTGCCCATCCTCGAATCTGGTTTGAGCCAGCTCACCGTCGGCGTCATTCCGCCCACGTTGGATCAAGTGCTGGTTGGCGCGGTGGATCGTTCGCGCAATCCCGATCTCAAACTCGTGTTCGTGCTGGGCCTCAACGAGGGCGTCTTCCCAGCCTCACTCCCGGAAGACCCGTTGCTTAACGAACTTGAACGCGACACCCTCCAACTGCATGGCGCGCGACTCGGCGCCACCGCTCGCCAGCGCCTTGGCCACGAATGGTTCTACGGCTACGTCGCCTGCACGCGCGCCAGCGAGCGGCTCATCCTCACCTGCGCGCAGTCGGATTCCCGGGGCCATCAGCTCAATCGTTCGCCGTTCTTCGATCAACTCGCAAAGATTTTCCCCGCGCTTAAAGTCGAGAACTGGCAGCCACCCGCCGCCTTCGAGGACGTTCAGCACCTCAGCGAAACCATCGCTCCGGCCATTCAGTTGCAGCGCGCCTTGGATCGAAGCGCCAGCCTCCAACCAGGCTCGCCCTCTCACTCTGACTCGGACCCGGTGCGAGGACTGCTCGCGCTGTCCCAACTATCCACCGCCCTCGCGAAGGCTCGTCAACTTTCCGCCGCCGCGCACGACCGGCTTGCGCCCGCTATCGCCGAAATGCTCCACGGGCACGAACTCGCCACGTCCGTCAGCGCGTTGGAAAATTTCGCCGCGTGCCCCTTCAAATTCTTTATCAGCCACGGCCTCCGCGCACAGGAGCGACAGGAATTCGAACTCGACGCCCGCGAACGGGGTTCGTTCCAACATGAAGTTCTCACGCAGTTTCACAACGAAGTCCGTGGTGAAAACCTCAACTGGCGCGACCTCACGCCGGATCAGGCCCGGGACCGCATCCGGCGGCTGGGCGAAGCGCTGCTGCCGGTTTATCGGCAGGGGTTGTTGACGTCCGACCCCGCGCGCCGTTTTGCCGGACAACACTTGATCGCGTCCCTCGAGACCCTCATCGGCGTGCTGATCGGTTGGGCGCGCGATTATCAATTCGATCCCGTGCTGGTTGAAACCGGATTTGGTCTCGGCGCGAATTCTCCGTGGCCCGCCTGGCGACTGGACCTCGCCGACCGCCACGCGCTGCTCCTGCGCGGGCGCATTGATCGCATTGATCTCTGGCGCGATCCCGCCACCGGCGCGGCGCTCGCGGTCGTCATGGATTACAAATCCAGCAGCCGCCAGCCGGATGCGACCAAGCTCTATTACGGCCTGCAATTGCAATTGCCTGCCTACCTCGCTGCGCTGGAGCAACTGCCCGAAGTCCGCGCCACCCTCCACGTCCGTTCGCTTCAGCCGGCCGGAGTTTTTTACGTCAACTTGCGCGGCGAATTTTCCTCGGAGCAGGACCGCGACTCGGCTTTGAACGATCCCGCCGGCGTCCTCCGGGAAGGTTTCCGCCACGCGGGACGATTCGACGAGACGCACTACAACCTGCTCGATCCGCGCGACACGAAGGAACAGTTCAAGGCCCATTCGAACTCGCGAAACAAAATGGACGCGGCCGCCTTTCGCGCCCTGCTGGAGCGCGCGGTGGAGAATCTGCGACGTTTCGGCAACGAGATTTATTCCGGCATCGTTGCCCCCGCACCGTACCGGAAAGGCAACGAGGTCGCCTGCGATTTCTGCGAATACGCCGCCATCTGTCGCTTCGACCCGTGGACGCAACCATTCCGGACCTTAAGCCCGGCCCCCAAGAACGACCCACCGAAGACGGCCGCCCCCGCAAGACCGAAGCGGCCGAAAAAGGCGGCCAAAGCATGAGCGCGCCGACATCGCAACAACTGGCCGCCGTCGCCGCGCGCGGTGATGTCCTCGTCGCCGCCGGCGCCGGCACAGGCAAGACCAGCACCGTCACCGAGCGCTGCCTCGAACTCGTGTTGCGGGAGCGCTGTTCCATCGAAGAAATCCTGTTGGTAACCTTCACCGAAGCAGCCGCCACGGAAATGCGCGAGCGCATCCGGCAACGATTGCGCCTCGCCGCCGATCAAGCGCCGCCGGACTCGGACGACGCGGGCTGGCTGGCCGAACAGCTCGCGTTGCTGGAGCGCGCGCCGCTTTCCACGTTGCACAGCTTTTGCCTCGAACTGGTGCGACGCCATTTTCCCGCGCTCAGCCTCGATCCGCAGTTCACCGTGCTCGACGAAGCGCAGACCCAGCCGTTGATCCACGCCGTGCTCGAAGAACTCCTGCTTGGTCATTACGCCGGCGAAACCTCGTTCGCCGCCGAGGTGCGCGAACTCATCCGCACCTACGGCCGCGGCCGCGACGAAGCCATCCGCGAACTCATCGTGCAGTTGCATCGGCACACGCAGACGCTCGCGGCACCGACGGCATGGTTCGCGGAGCAAATGGCCTTGTATGGCAGCAATGCCCCCCATGAATGGCGACAGAAATTTCCCCGGGCCGTCAGCGATTGGGCGCAACTTTGGGCAAATGTTCTGGCCGCTTCCACCGCCGAATCCACCAACCTCGCGGCGAGTCATCGCGCTTTGACGCAACTCCTGGCCCACCGCTCCCCGACCTTTGCTCAAGCCGCAGAGTCGGTGGCTGCCGTAGTTGCCGCCGATCAAGCCGAATGGAAACGCGGCACGAAAACCAAATATCGCGAACCACTCGAAGGCTTCTTTGCGGATGCCAAGTTTCTCCACGAGCTTGCGCAGAATGATGGGGCGGCGCTCACGGAAGACTGGCAATGGTCGCGCGGTCCCATGCTCACGTTGCTCCGCCTGACCCAGGAATTCGGCATCGCCTTCGCCCGGGCCAAGCGCGAACTGGGCGGCATAGATTTCGCCGATCAAGAGCAATTCGCACTGCGACTGCTGAGCAATCCCGACGGTACTCCGACCCCAGTCGCCCGCGCGTGTCGCGAAAGATTTCGCTACGTCTTTGTGGACGAATGTCAGGACATCAACGCCGCGCAGGATGCGATTCTTCGCGCCGTGAGTCGCACCGGCGCGGAAGCAAACCGCTTCCTCGTCGGTGATGTGAAGCAAAGCATCTATCGCTTCCGCCTCGCGGATCCGCGCATCTTTCAAAGTTACGAAACCCGCTGGAAGGACGCTGTGCCACCGGGGGAATCCACAAACCAAGACCACGTCCGCGCGACGGCGGGTCGCGTCCTCGCGCTCACCGAGAATTTCCGCAGCGCGGAGGGTTTGCTCAAGTTTATCAACCCGCTGTTCCGCGCGCTGATGCGACCGGTCATTGGCGGATTGACGTATGACCCGGATGCGGAGTTGCAATTCGGCGCCGCCGAGGCCCGCGCCCCGTTGGCCGCCAGCCACGACACCACTCCGCGGGTGGAGTTGAATATCATCTCCAAGGCCGACGAGCCGGCGCCCGCGAACGCTGAACCGGCGGAGGCGGAAGGCCGGGCGACGGACATCCCCGACCTGCAAACCGACGAGCGTGAAGCCCGCTTGATTGCGCGGCAACTGCGGCAACTTCACGCCAGCCGCCATCAAATCTGGGATCGGGTCGCGCTGGACGGCGGGTTTCGGGATGTGGAGTATTCCGACATGGTCGTGCTGATGCGCGGTCTGGCCGGTCGCGCCGAGATTTTCGCCAAGGCTTTTCATCAGCTTGGCGTGCCGCTGCTGGTCGGCCGCGCCGGGTTTCTCGCCGCACTCGAAATTCGCGACGTGCTCAACCTGCTGCGGTTGCTGGACAATCCTCTGCAAGACTTGCCGCTGCTGGCCGTGCTGCGTTCGCCCCTGGTCGGATTGTCCGCCAATGAACTGGCCCAACTCCGCGCCGTCGAACGACGCGGTTTGCTCTGGCTGGTCCTGAACCGGGCCGTCAATTCAAGCGCCGCCATTCCGACCGGACTGAAATCGAAGCTGGCGGATTTCATCGGGCAATTTCGCCGCTGGCGCGAGTTGATCCGGCATACTTCACTCACACACTGCCTGGAAACCGCGTTGAACGAAACGCATTACGAAGCCCTGTTGCTCGCGGGCGAACGTGGCGCGCAACGCGTGGCCAATGTGCGCCGGCTGCTCGAGCTGGCGCGACGTTTTGACCCGTTCCGGCGCGAAGGTCTGTATCGCTTTCTGCAATTCATCAACGAACAGGAAACCTTGGAGGTGGAACATCCACCTGCCGATGCCACGCCCGAAAACGCCGTGCGCCTGCTGACCATCCACGCGAGCAAGGGACTGGAATTCCCCGTCGTCGTGGTGGCGGGGCTGGGCACGCGTTTCAATTTCCGTGCGCTCAGTGGTGACATTTTGCTCGAGGAGCAATCGGGGTTGTGTCCGAAAATCTTTCCACCCGGCACGCGGAGCAAATATCCCAGCCTCGCCCACTGGTCGGCCGCGCAACGCGAACGGCGCGCGCTGCTCGGGGAGGAATTGCGCCTGCTCTACGTCGCGCTGACGCGCGCGCGCGACCGCCTGCTCCTCGTGGGCACGGCCCCCCGGAAAGCTGAGGCGGCGCGCTGGCAGTCGCCGGCGGCCATCACCGATCATGCCCGTTTCAAGGCGGGGAATTATCTGGAGTGGCTGCGGCTCTGGTTCGTCAACGAAACCGCACCCGAAGACTGGGCGAGTGAGGACGAGGGAAAGAACGCCCTGTTGCGTTGGAAGTTCTGGCCGGCCAATGACGCCGAGTTTACGCCCGACCCGGCCACTCCGTCGGCGGAAGCAATTTTGCCTGTCGCTCCCACACCGGAGCAGTGGGCTCAGATTCGACAACTGCTCGCAAGCCCCTACCCTCACGCAATTGCGGTGAACGAACCGGCCAAGACCACCGTCACGGCATTGCGTCGGCGTGTGGCGGACGAAGCCGATGACGAAGCGCGCCGGATGTTTCAACCGTTCCCGAGTTTCGCCTCGGCGCGGACGGGTGACGGACAACTCAATGCCGCCGCCATCGGCATCGCGCATCACACCTTTCTTCAATTCGTCACCCTCGCGCGCACGGCCACGGAACTGGATTTGCGCAACGAGGCCGCGCGCCTCGAACGCGACGGGATTTTATCCCCGGAACAAGCCGCCGCGCTCGACTTCGCGGCATTGGCGAGTTTCTGGCAATCAGAACTCGGCGACCGAATCCGCTCGCTGCCCGAGCCAGCCGTCAATCGCGAGATGCCCTTCACGGCCCGATTCCGGATCGCCGAAGTCGAAGCTCTGCTTCCGCCGGAACACGCCGCCGCGACGATTCCCGACCCCGAGGATGACTTCATCCTCATGCAAGGCATCGCGGACCTGGTGGCGCTGTTGCCGGATGAAATCTGGCTGGTGGATTTCAAAACCGACCTGGTCGGCCCAGAAGCTTTGTCGGCCAAGGTTCAACAATACGAACCGCAACTGCGACTCTACGCGCTGGCCCTGGCCCGGATTTACCAACGCCCGGTGGCGCACTGCTGGCTGCACTTTTTAACCGGTCGGCAGACCATCGCGGTAAAAGCTTGAACGGTTTAGCGGACTGGTCACGCCCGACTTAGCGGCAGCTTGAATTTACCCGTCGCTCACACTACTTTGGCGGCGTGAAGTTCCTGGTAAGCGTGCGCCGTGCGTGCAGGATCAGCTTGATCTGCCTGGGTTTTGTCGCGACTGCGAATGGTGCGGCCCAACGGACCATCCACTTGCGCAACCCCATCGTCGTGCCCGCCGCGGCCGCGACGGTAGCCTCCGCTCCCGACACCCCGGTCACCGGGTTGTTCGTCATTCAATTTCGCGAGCAGCTCCGTCCGGGCTGGCGCGCCGAGCTTCGCACCCACGGGGTGGAACTGCTGCGTTACGTGCCGGATGACGCGTTTGTGGCGAAGCTGGACAACGTCCGGTTGAGCGACGTGCGGCGGTTGGGCTTTGTGCAGTTTGTTGGTGCCTACCGGGCCGAACAAAAATTACCCCGGAAGTTGCGCGAAATTCTCGCCGCCCAAACTCCCGCCACACCCGCGACGAATCTGGAAATCGCCGTGGTGCTTTCGCCCGATGCGAACGAAGCCGCCGCGCAGCAGACCAAAGGTCGGTTCGTGCGGCTGACGCAGGAAACCAAATTGCACTCCGGTCGAATTCTGCGCGGCTCGATTTCGCCGGCGCAACTGAACTCCCTCGCCGCCTCTGATGCCGTGCTGTGGATCGAGTCCGCGCCTCGGATGAAATTGTACGACGAAGTGTCCTCGCGCATCGTCGCGGGTGACGGGCCGGTCCACCAAACCCTGATGCAATCACTCGGCTACAACGGCGCGGGCGTCACCGTAGCCGTGGCGGACAGCGGCCTGGACAGCGGGGATACGAACTCGATGCACCCGGACATTCAGGGCCGTGTGAAGGCATTGTTCTACTACGGAACGCCCGGTCAGTTGGACGGCGCGCAGGATGAACACGGTCACGGCACGCATTGCGCCGGGATCATCGCGGGCAATGGGACGGTGGGCGAAACAGACGAAAACAATTACCTCTACGGCCTGGGGGTGGCGCCGGGAGCGAGTTTGATTGCGCAACGCATTTTTGACGGCGCCGGGGGCTATGCAGCGCCCCCGAGTTATGAGACGTTGACGCGCGACGCCAAACGCGCGGGCGCGGATATTGGCTCGAACAGTTGGGGCGATGACACGCAGGGCCAATACGACATCAGCGCCATGGAATTCGACGCGCTCGTGCGCGACGCCGACGCGCTCACGCTTGGAGACCAGCCCTACATTCTGGAATTTTCCGCCGGCAACGCCGGGCCGAGTTATCAAACCGTCGGCAGTCCCGCCGTGGCCAAGAATGTGATCGCCACCGGCGCCTCGCAAAACGATCGCTTCAATCTGCCCATTGATGAGTTTGCGATCTATGCCGATGGACGCGACGCCATGGCGGATTTCTCCAGTCGCGGTCCGTGCGCGGATGGACGGATCAAACCCGATCTGGTCGCGCCGGGGAGCTGGATTGCGTCGTTGCGTTCGGTTTATGCCAACGATGATTTTGCCTGGTGGCCGATCTCGGACCATTACATGTATGAGGGCGGCACAAGTCAGGCCGGCCCACACGTCTCCGGCGCCGCGGCGGTGTTCGTCCAGTACTGGCGTGCAAGCCACATCGGAGAAACGCCTTCCCCGGCCCTGGTCAAAGCGGCCTTGATCAATTCCGCGACCGACATGGACGACGGTGTCACCACCGACGCCGTGCCGAATAACGACGAAGGCTGGGGTCGGGTGAACCTTCCGGCGCTCATCGGTTCGTCGCGCAATTACGATTTCACCGACCAAACTACGCTGCTCACCAACGGCGGGGTGTTCGAAAAGCGCGTGCTCGTCGGCAGCTCCGATGAACCGCTCAAGATCACCCTGGCCTACACCGATGTTCCCGGCCTGCCCGCCGCCGCCGTCGCGCTGGTCAACGATCTCGACCTGGAGGTCATTTCGCCCACCGGCCAGCTTTATCGAGGCAATCAATTTCAGGATGGGGAATCCGTCTCCGAAGCAGCGACGCCCGACACGGTCAACAACGTCGAGGCAGTTCATCTGCTCGCACCGGTGCCGGGCGAATACCTCATTCGTGTGCGCGGGACGCGAGTGGTGGAAGACGCACGCATTGACACTGCAGCCGTGGATCAGGATTTCGCGCTGGTGGCTTCGGGATCCTTCGCCGCGCCGGGCACGGGCATCGTCACATTCGATCGCGCGGTCTATCGCGCACCGGACCAGATCAAACTCGTGCTGGTGGATTACGACCTCGCCGGTCAGCCAGCGGTCAGCCTCCAGTTGCGGAGCGATTCCGAGCCGTTGGGGGAAGTCATCAACCTGCAAGCGAACGGCGGCAGCGGGTTGTTCACCAATGTAGTGATGACCGCCACCGGCCCGGCCGTGGCCGATGGCATCCTTCAAGTCGCGCACAACGACTCCCTCGAAGCGATTTATGCCGACGCGTCGGCAGCAACCAATCGCACTTTCACCGCCCGCGCCGATCTGCTGCCGCCGGTGATTTCCGGATTGCGCGCCACGAACCAATTCGGCCAGGTCGCCATCCTCTGGGACACGGACGAAGCCGCGCGCGGGGAAGTCTATTACGGCACACCCGAGCCAAACCTTGGCTTGACCAATCGCACGCTCGAAGTCGAACACGAGTTTGGCCTGGCGAACCTCGCGGACAATCAGGTGGTGAATTACTTCGTCGTCGCGCAGGATGAAGCCGGCAATCGCGCCACGAACAACAACGCCGGCAGCTTTTTCAGCGTCACCAACACCCAACCGCCCGCGATCCTGCTGCTCGATTCGTACGCGGAGAATGGGTTCATCGAAGTTCCGCCGCTCTCCGGCTACATCGCCGCGCTGAACGCCGTGGGCGCCTCCTTCGACAGCTTTGACGCCACCACGGGCACCCTGCCCACCCTCACCCAACTCCAGGCGTATCGCACCCTGATCTGGCGCATGGATGAAATCACCGCGCCCGATCCGGCGCTGGTCCAGCGCGTGGCCAGCTACGTCGCGGGCGGCGGCTCGCTCCTCCTGACTTCGATGGACGGTCTCACCCGGCTGGGTGAAGCGGGCGCAACTACTTTCGCCCGCGACGTGTTGCAGGTGCAATCCAACGTCGAGGATCAACCGGTGAACGACATCGTCGGTTTTGGAAACGACCCGGTTGGCGCGGGCATCAACACGACCTTGGATTACCAGGAGAATTACAGCGACTTGATGTCGTTCCTCGAACTCGTCGGCGTGACGGACCCTTCCGACTGGATTACGCCCACGACCAACGCCGCGCCCGTGATGCTGTCCGACGGTGAAATCGTTGGCGTCCGTTCGCCCAAAGCCGGCGTGGATCTCCCGGGCCGCGTGGTGTTCCTGTCGTTCCCGCTGGACACCGTCCCGCTCGGCACCGGCATGGGCAACAACCGCGCCGGGTTGTTACAGAACATTCTCAACTTCCTCGCACCGTCGCCCAACGCCAGCACCATCACGCTCGACAGTGATGTTTATTCCGTGCCCGGCCGCGCGATCGTGGAAGTGGAAGATACCAAACTCCGGGGTCAGGGCGCGGTGACGGTCACCGTCCACAGCCCGCAACACGCGGAGCAACTCGACCTGACGCTGCTCGAAACCACCCGCGCCGGCCTGTTTCGCGGCAGTGTGCTGTTTGCGCCCACCAACACCGGCACACCCGGCGTCCTGTTCGTCAATGCCAACGATACGGTGCAGGTGGATTACTTTGACGCGCCGGCCAACACAACGAACTCGGCCTCCGCCACCATTGAAACCAATGCGCCGGTCATCACGAATGTGATCCTGGAGCCGGGCTACCTGGAAGCCACCGTCAGTTGGGACACGTCCAAGGACTCGGACTCGCTCGTGCAGTACGGCGAGGCGCCGAACAATTTGCCGTACAACTTCACCGCCTACGATCCGCTGCTGACCACCGCGCACCAAATCTTCCTCAGCGGCTTGAAGCCCAACACCACTTACTACCTGCGCGTCACCAGCCGCGACCGCGCCGGCAATGCCACCACGGACGACAACCAAGGCAACTATTACTCCTTCACTACGCTGCTCCCGCTCACGCCACCCTGGTTTGACGACCTTGAAACCAACAACGTCAACTGGTCCGTCATCACTTCGGACGAATCCGAAACCGGTTGGACGCGCGGCACGCCGGGCGGCGGCGAGACCGCCCATTCTGGAACGAATGTCTGGAGCAGTAATTTGTCCGGCGGCGCGGTCAGCCAGTTTGAATCGTATTTGATCAGTCCCGGAATCTTCCTCACCGGCGGCAACCACGCCACGTTGCATTTCTGGCAGAACTACGATTTCACGGCCCTGGGCGACAACGATTATCAAATCGCGGCCATCGAGATCATCACCAACGTCGCCGCCGCTCCCGAGGTGCTCTATCAAATGCCCGAAGACGCCTCGGGTGGCTGGGAGGAATTCAGCGTTGACCTCACGCCGTACCTGGGCAACGTCGTTTACATCGTCTGGTATCACTTCCTTTTTTCGTTCGATGCCCCGCCGCGCCAGGGCTGGCTCGTGGACGACGTTTCCATCACCACGAGCACCATTTTGCCCGGCACGATCCAGATCACGAACAACCTCGCGCAAGCCGTCTTCGCGCTGTCTGGTCCCAGCGGCCGCACCGGTGCGGGCCGGGGGCTGACCATCGCCAACGCCGCGCCCGGTCCATACGTGATTCAATACGGCGACGCGCCGTACTACATCACGCCCCCGAATCAAACCAATACGCTTACCGCCGGCGGCGCGATCACTTTCACGGGCAATTACACCTTTGCCGACGCAAACTCCAACGGCATCCCGGATGCCTACGAAACCGAAAAATTCGGCGGCATTGATCCGTTGCGCACGCAACTCACCGACACCGACGGGGACGGCCTGGGTGACTGGGCGGAATTTGTCGCCGGCACCGACCCGACCAATTCGACGTCGTCCTTCCACCTCACTGCGACGATACTTCCCGGCAACCAAATCCAACTCGACTCGCCCGCCGCGCCCGGCCATGGCTATCGCGTCCTGGGCAGCACGGACACCGTGAACTGGACGCCGTTCACCGATTGGTTGCGCGCCACGGGTTACTCGTTGAACCTGACCTTGCCCGCCACCAACGGCGCGCCCAACTTCTTCCGCCTCGAAGCGCAGCCGTAATCCGTTTGGCTTGCACCGTCCCGTTGGCGGAGAGTCGCGATTTCGTCCGGCGGGAGTACGTCCACCGTTTGCCACACAGGTTTCAACCAGGTTCGTCGCGGCTCGGCCGCGCTGCCAAATGAACGCGCGAGCGCCCAGTACAACCCTTCGAGCGATCGCGCCACGCCGGCGGGTGGAACTGGGATTTGATTTTGCGTTGCATCCGCCAATCCGCTAGTCTCGGAATTGTTCGGCGGACAGATTTCCAGCCTCGTTTGAATTTTTGTTCCCACGGATTGGCTCACTATGGCCGCAGAATTGATTAACGCGAGATCCACCCTGCCACGCATCGCGATGGTTTCAACGCACGGCTATGTGGCCGCCAATCCGCCCCTGGGCGCGGCGGATACCGGCGGCCAGGTCGTGTATGTGCTGGAACTTTCCAAGAAACTCGCCCAACTCGGCTACGAGGTGGACATCTGGACACGCCAGTTCGAGGACCAACCGGAGATTGAACCGGTGGCCGAACAGGTGCGGATCATCCGCGCGCGCTGCGGCGGGAGCAACTTCCTGCCCAAGGAGTATCTTTACGAAAAACTGCCGCAGTGGGGCGAAAATGCGCTGCGCTTCATCAATCAGCACCGGCTGAAATACCAGTTCCTCAACAGCCACTACTGGGATGCCGGGCTGGCCGGACAACACCTGAGCGAAGTCCTCGCCGTGCCGCACATTCACACACCTCATTCCCTGGGCATCTGGAAAAAACGCCAGATGGAGCAGGATTACCCGGAGGATGCCGCCCGGTTCGAGAAGAAATTCAATTTCTCCAAGCGCATCCATTACGAGCGGCTGCTCTACGAATCCACGCATATCGTGCTCGCCACCACGTCGCCCCAGCTCGAACTGCTCTTGCAAGATTACGAAGTGCCGGCCGAGAAATGCCGCATGATTCCGCCCGGTTACGATGACAATCGGTTCTTTCCGGTCGGCGAATCCACCGCCCGCGCCTTGCGCCAGAAGCTGGGCTTCAGCGCGCCCGTGGTGATGGCCCTCGGCCGCCTGGCCCGCAACAAGGGCTACGACCTGCTCATCCAGGGATTCCACCTGGCGGCCCAGCGCCACCCAACCGCCTCCCTCCACCTCGCCATCGGCGGCGCGAGTCTCAGTCCGGCGGAGGAAACCCTCCTCGCCGAGCTCAAGCACCTCGCCGCCCAGCTCGATCTGACCGCACGGGTCCATTTCGACAGCTTCATCCCGGACGAGCAGCTCGCGGATTATTACCGCGCCGCCGATGTGTTCGTGTTGTCCAGCCGTTACGAACCCTTCGGCATGACCGCCATCGAAGCGATGGCCTGCGGCACACCCACGGTGGTGACGATTCATGGCGGACTCTTTCGCGCGCTGACCTTCGGGCGGCACGCGTTGTATGGCGACCCGCTCGACCGCGAGGACCTCGGCGTCATGATTCACAAAGTCCTCAAACACCCGCGACTGCGCGCGCGCCTTTCGCGCATGGGCGCGCACAAGGCCCGCAGCCTGTTCACCTGGACGGGCGTGGCCCAACAGTTGATTGCGCTGGTCGAACGCCGCGCTTCCGACAACTTTGCCCTGCACGACAACGAATGGGATGAACCCTGGAATGACGCCGATTAAACTCTTCTGCTCGGACCTGGATGGCACGCTGCTCGGCAATCCCGAGTCCACGCGTCGTTTCAAGGAAGTCTGGGAAGCCCTGCCCCGCGCCCAGCGGCCGGTTCTGTGCTACAACACCGGCCGGCTGGTGGACGATGTGCTCCACCTGTTGGAAACCGGGGCGTTGCCCGCGCCCGATTACGTCATCGGCGGCGTCGGCACCCAACTCTACGACGGCCGGCGCCACGCCATGGACGCGGACTTCAATGAACAATTCGCGGCGGGTTGGGATCTGGCCAAGATCGAGAAAATCCTCGGTGCGCAGCCGGGCGTCGTGCGCCAACCCCCGGAGTTTCTTCATCCTTACAAATCGAGCTGGTACCTGCACCAGGCCACGCCGGAAGCCATTGCGGCGATTCGCGAACAATTGCGGGAGGCCGGCCTCAAAGTCTCGGTGATTTATTCCAGCGCGCGCGATCTGGACGTCCTGCCCGCCGACACCAGCAAAGCCCACGCGCTGCGCCAATTGTGCCAGCGCCTCAACCTGCCATTGACGCAGGTGCTGGTGGCGGGCGACACCGCCAACGACAGCAGCATGTTTCTCCTGCCCGGCGCGCGCGGCATCGTGGTGGAGAACGCCCAGCCGGAACTTCATGAAGCCGTGGTAAAATTGCCCACCTACAGCGCCACCCGCGCGTTTGCCGACGGGGTGTTGCAGGGACTGGCGCATTTCGGCGTCATCGGCGCAACCCCGGCTTTGGACACTTCCCCGGTGCCGATCGAAGAACTCCATCCCACGCTGAGCCGGATCTTCAACGAAGAGGCGCTCAGTTCGTTGAATCCGGACGAACGCGCGCTGATTGCCGAAGGCTACCGGCACGCCCTGATCGCCCTGCGCAAGAACATCACTCCGCAAGGCTTTTCCGCCTGCTCCCTCGCCGACAACGAAGTCAACGGCACCGACGCCAATTACCGGGCCGTGTGGGCTCGTGACGGCGCGATCACCGTCACCGACACGATTGACCTGCCCGACCGGGACATCCACGCGGCGCAACGGGCCACCTTGTGTACGCTCCTGGACCATCTCGCGCCGCATGGGCTGGTTCCCGCCAACGTGCGGCTCGATTCGGGCGAAGCCGATTACAGCGGCGTCGGTGGCATCTGCGCCATTGATGGAGGCTTCTGGACCGTGCTGGCGTTCTATCAATACGTGCGCCAACACGAGGATTGGACGTTGCTCGCCCGGTACGCCAGGCCCTTGGAACGGATGATGACCTGGCTCGCTGGGCTCGACTGCAACAACGATGGGCTGCTCGAAATCCCGGAAGCCGGTGATTGGACCGATCTCTTCGGACGCAGCTATCATATCCTGTACGACGAAGTGCTCTGGTATCGCGCCGCCGTCGCCTACGGCCGCTTGCTGGAGTTTCAAAAAAAGTTTGACGAAGCCGCCGCCTGGCTGCGACGCGCTCAAACCATCCGCAGCCGCATCCTGCAGAGTTTCTGGCCCTCGACCCAACCGCGCGACCCGTCCGCCCAAATCCGTTTCTCCGACCAGCAATTCGCCGTGGGCGATGCCAGCTACCTGCTCGCGGAGATCACGCCCTTCTCGTTTAACTGGCGCTGCGATGTGCTCGGCAACCTCCAGGCCTTCCTCGGCAATGTGCTGGATGTGGACCGCGCCCGCACGGCGTTTCGGTTCATGTGGGGCGTGGGCGTCAATGAACCGTTCCCGGTCGCGAATCTCTATCCCCCCGTGCAGGCGGGCGACCCCGATTGGCGCGCTTACTACACGGTCAATCTCCTGAATCTGCCGGGCCATTATCACAACGGCGGCCTCTGGCCGTTCATCGGCGGCATGTGGGTGCGATTCATTCACCGCCTCGGCCTGCGCGAGGTGGCCTGCCGCGAACTGCTCAAACTCGCGCAGGTCAACCGGCTCGGAAAAAATCACGAATGGGAATTCAACGAATGGATTCACAGCCGCACCGGCCGGCCGATGGGCAAGGCGTTTCAGGCCTGGTCCGCCTCCTCCTACATCCACGCCTGCCACGAACTGCAGCTGAGTCCGGAGAGTCTGGCCAATGACTGATGATCCGCGCCAGACCGTGATTTGTTTCGGCGAAATTCTCTGGGATTCCCTCCCCCGCGGTCTGTTTCCCGGCGGCGCGCCGATGAACGTGGCCTATCACCTCCAGCAACTTGGCGCGCAACCGCTGCCCGTCACTGCCGTGGGGCGCGATCAACTCGGCGACGAACTGTTACGCCGGCTCACGGCGTGGAACGTGGACGTCGCCGGCGTGAGCATTCATCCCACCAAGCCTACGGGGATCGCCCGCGTCACCATCAAAAACGGCCGTCATGAATTTGAAATTGTGGCCGACGCCGCCTGGGACGCGATCACCATCCCGGCGCCGGTGCTGGAACGTGCAGCGCGAAGCGCCGCAGTGGTGTTTGGCTCACTCGCCCAGCGCTCGGAGCAGAACCGCCGGCAACTTGCGGGGTTGCTCGATGGTTGTTCCAAAGCGCTCAAGGTTTTCGATGTAAATCTGCGTCCACCCTACGACGCGGTGGACCGGGTCTGGGTGCTGGCCAAGCAAGCCGACCTCATCAAACTGAACGATCACGAACTGGCCCAGTTGCTGGAGGAACGGATCGTTTTCGCCGACCTGGAGGGAGCGGTGCGCCGACTGGCCGAGCGCGTCGGCGTGAGCCAGGCCTGCCTGACCGCCGGTGACCGTGGAGCGGGCTTGTTGCTCGACGACCATTGGTATTGGGAACCAGCCCGGCCCGCACTGGTTCAAGACAGCGTGGGAGCCGGCGATTCCTTCCTGGCGGCGCTGTTGTCAGGACTCCTGAAGGGGAAGGAATCACCGTCTGAAATTCTTCGTCGCGCCTGCCGCCTCGCCGAGTTTGTCGTCACCCAGGACGGCGCGACTCCGCCCTACCAACTGGACGATCATGGCAATCCCCAGTCGGTGCTGTAGCTCGCCAACGCACATGGAAGAATCGAAATCCACGCGAGCCAGGTTCGCGTAGATTGCGATCGCGATGAACTGGACGAATTCGACAATCGTTCCGTGAAAAAATCCCACTCGACTAAATGAGAAGCTGATCGCCGCGAGAGTGATTGAGGTTACGCCGGTCGCCAGCTACGTCAAAATCTCCTCCGCCACCACTCCGGAGACATCCGTCAGCCGGAAATCGCGCCCCTGATAGCGATACGTGAGCCGTTCGTGATCTATGCCGCAGAGGCGCAGCATCGTCGCGTGCAAATCATGGACGTGCATCTGCTGGCCGTCGTCCAGGAAGCGATAGCCGAGTTCATCGGTGCTGCCCCACGTCACGCCCGGCTTGATCCCGCCGCCCGCCAGCCAGACTGAGAACGCCTGGATGTGGTGATCGCGTCCCGACCCCTGGCCCATGGGCGTGCGGCCAAATTCGCCGCCCCAGAGAACGAGCGTCTCGTCGAGCATCCCGCGCTGTTTCAAATCCAGCACCAACGCCGCGCTCGCCTGGTCCACGTCTTCCGCGGCCCACTTCATGCCCTTCTCGATTTCGCCATGGTGGTCCCACGCGCGATGGTAAAGCTGGATGAACCGCACCCCGCGCTCCGCCAGCCGCCGCGCGAGCAAACAATTGGACGCGAAACTGCCGTCGCCCGGCTTCTTCACGCCGTACAACTCCAGCATCGCCGGGGGTTCACTCTTGAAATCGGTCAGCTCCGGCACGGAGGTTTGCATCTGGAACGCCAGTTCGTACTGGCTGATGCGCGTCTGGATTTCCGGGTCGAGATGATCCTCGGACAGAATCCCGTTGAGCCGCTTGATTTCCTCGATCACCTGTCGTTGCGTGCTTTGGCAGACGCCCTCCGGGTTGCCTACGTAATGCACCGGGTCGCCCTTGGATTGAAATTCGATCCCCTGAAACTTGCTCGGCAGAAAACCGCTGGACCATTGCCGCGCGGAAACGGGCTGCAATCCGGTGCGACCCGCCGAATTCAGCACCACAAAGCCCGGCAAATTCTCCGCCTCCGCGCCCAGCCCGTAAAGCAGCCACGAACCCATGCTGGGCCGGCCCTTGAGACTCGAACCGCTGTTCATGAACGCGTGGGCCGGATCGTGATTGATCTGTTCCGTGTGCAACGAGCGCACGATGCAAAGGTCATCCGCGATGCCACCGATGTTGGGAAACAAGGTCGAAATCTCCTGGCCGGACTTTCCCCATTTCTTGAACTCACAGAACGGACCGCGCGCCTTGAGCACCGTGTTCTGCAACTGCGCCAGTTGCTGGCCCTTGGTGAACGACTCCGGAAACGGCTGGCCGTCCAGTTCCTTCAACTTGGGTTTGTAATCGAAGGTCTCCAGGTGCGACGGCCCACCCGCCATGCACAGGTGAATGACGCGCTTGGCCTTGATCGGAAAATGGGACGGATTGACGACGCCCCGCCACTTGCCCGCAGGCGCCGGGCTCGCGAGCAATTGGGGATTGAGCAGCGACGCCAGGGCCAAGCCGCCCAGGCCGTACGCGGCCCGACCGAGGAAGGTGCGGCGGTTTAGACCACGTTGAAATTCGTTCGGATTGAAATTTGGATTCATAAATCAATACCTCGTGATGGTTTCGTGCAGATTCAAAATCACCCGGCACACCTGGGTCCACGCCGCCAGCTCCGATTCGTTTGCGCCGGCCGGCTCCGACGCGTTGCCGATCCGCACAAGCGCTTTGGCATCTTTCGGGTTTGCTCCGTAGTACTCGCGTTGCTGCGCCAGAAACTTCTCGAGCGATTTCTCCTCCGCCGGCTTGGCGGGTCGCGCGAGGGCACGTTGAAACGCCAGATTGATCCGGTCGTCGTCCGACCGGGCGGGCACCGCCAGCGCATGCTCGGCGAATACGCGTGAACATTCGACAAACGTCGGATCATTCAGCAACGTCAGCGCCTGTTGCGGCGTGTTCGAGACCACACGGCTCACGGTACATTCTTCGCGCCCCGGCGCATCGAAGTTCGCCAGCATGGGATGGAGGAACGTGCGTTGCCAGTGCATGTAAACACCCCGCCGATACTGCCGATCATCCTTGTCCGGGTAGTAGTCCCGGTCCGGAAACTGGATGTTGGCGTAATAGCCCGCCGGTTGATACGGATGCACACTCGGACCACCGATGTCTTCATTCAGCAGGCCGGAAATGGCCAGGGCGTTGTCGCGCACAAATTCCGCTTCGAGCCGGCGCGGGTTCTGGGTCGCCAGCAACGCGTTGTTGGGGTCAATCTCCTTCAACTCGGGCCGCTCGTTGGCGCTCTGCCGGTATGTCGCCGACATCACCATGAGCTTGACCATGTGTTTCACGTCCCAGTTGTGAGCCGGGAGATCGTAAGCTGGTTGCATGAACTCACAGGCCAGCCAGTCCAGCAACTCGGGATGCGAGGGCGGCTCGCCCTGCGCGCCCAGATCGCCCACCACCGGAGAAAGTCCGCGTCCGAAAAACTCCTTCCAGAACCGGTTCATCACCGCCCGGGCCGTCAGCGGATTCTCCGGTGACACCAGCCAGCGCGCGAGGTCGAGCCGGGTGAGACGGTTGGTGCCGTGGGTGGGCAGCTTCGGCAGAAAATGCGGTGTCGCGGGCAAAACAATTTCGCCGCCCGTATCCTGCCAGTTGCCCCGGCGCAACACCCGGGTCAACCGCGGCTCCCGCGCTTCCGCAACCATCGTGAACGCGCGCCCATGGCGACATTCCCGGACCTGCGCCAGCAACTTTTGCGTCTTTGCAAATGCTTCGCCATCCCAAGCCGTGCTCAACAAGCAGGTCTCGTTGACGAGTTCACGCTCCGCCGTTGATCGCTCGGAGGCGGACTCGGTCAATGCGCGGTGCAACGGCCCGCACCCGCCTGCCTGTAATGGATCCTCCGCCGCGAACGGCGAAACCGCCAGGCGCGCCGACGCCAGTTGCGCATCGCCCAGCGTCACCGTCAGCAAATCACCGGCGGCAACTTCAACCGGCGGATCGAGCAGCCAAAACCCGGTCTGCAAGTCATGATCGGGCGAAATCTTCCAGGCCTCCTTGACGCCAATGATGGCCGCGCCGTTGGAATAACGCTCCTGCTTTTGATCCGCGTCGGCAGCCGAGAACTTCAGCTTGACGGCCTTGCCACCGGTCGCCCGCTTTAGTTGCGCGCGAAGCGTGATCGTCGAGTCGCCGCGCTTTTTCTTTTTGCCCGCCTTCGTGTCGCCAGTTTCGGGTGGAGTGATTTCCAACCGGAGCGCCGCAAGGTTCATCGTCGGCAATGGCAGGGTCAGCCTCGTGCCAGCCTGCTGCCCATCGAAAACCACGGTCGCATCCGCCTGCACCGTGAAGTTGGTGGCGGCCGGGGCATTGGTGGCGGCCTTCGCAAAACCCACCTCGGGCACGGGCGCAAACCAACCGTTCGTCCAGCGACCGAGAAACTCCCGGCTGTCCGCCTGCCACTGCTCGAATCTCGCGCCTGCCGGCGGATCGGCCGTCAACTTCGACTGCGCGCCCGCGACGACGACGGCGATTTGGCCGTCCAACTTTTTGATGCGTTGCTCGAGATACGGGCTGTCCACCTGGATTTCCGGCGGAAACGGATGGTCGTTGCTCCAGCCCTTCAAATCGGGGTTCGGCGTGTAGTCGTAATCCGAATAGACGCCCCATTGCTTGAGGTCCGCAAAGAACGCTTCCATCGAGTAAAAATCCTTGGTGGAGAAAGGATCAAACTTGTGATCGTGACATTCGCAGCAGCCCATCGTCGAACCCAGCCACGCGCCCGAGACCGTCCGCACGCGGTCGGCGGCGTACTTGGCCAGATATTCCCCCGGTTGTGCGCCGCCTTCGCGGGTCATCATGTTGAGCCGGTTGAAACCGCTGGCCACCTTCTGCTCCGTCGTGGCGTGCGGCAACAGGTCGCCAGCCACCTGTTCGATGGTGAACTGATCGAACGGTTTGTTTTCATTGAACGCGCTGATCACATAATCGCGATACGGGAAAATCCGCTGGTTCTGGTCGCCGTGATACCCGACCGTGTCCGCGAAGCGCACCGCATCCAGCCACGGCACCGCCATGCGCTCGCCAAAATGCGGCGACGCCAGCAAACGATCCACCTGCTTCTCGTAGGCGCGCGGGCTTTTATCCTGGAGAAACGCATTGACCTCCGCCGGCGTGGGCGGCAGCCCGATGAGGTCCAGACTCAAACGGCGGAGCAACGTGCGCCGGTCGGCCTCGGGCGAGGGTCGGATGTTCCGCTTTTCCAGTTCCGCCAGGATGAACGCATCAATCGGGTTCGTGAGTTTGGACTTCGATCGCCTGACCTTCGGCGGCGCGACCCGCACGGGTGGAATGTAAGCCCAGTGCGGCTGGTATTCCGCGCCCTCGGCAATCCAGCGCTTCAAAATCTCCCGTTGCGCCGCCGAAATGTATTTGTGCGAATCCGGCGGCGGCATCCGGTCGTCAGCATTCGTCGTAAAGAGGCGCGAGACCAGTTCGCTGGACTCCGGTTTGCCGGGCACGAAGGCCTTCCGCTCCAAGGCCACTTCGCGATCATCGAGCCGGAGCTTCGCCTTGCGCTGGGCCTTGTCCGGCCCGTGGCACGCGAAACAACTCTCGGAAAGAATGGGTCGGATATCCCGATTGAACTGGAGTTTCCCTGCTGTCACCGGCTCCGAAGCTGTCGCCGCCAGCGCCGGCGCCAGGAGCGCCGACCAAAACCAACTTCTGCCCGAGGAGCGAATGCGGGCAATAATGGACTTCACAAGTATAACTTTTTATCCGACCGACACCAATTGTCCAGACGAATTCCCGGCCAAATTCGGCGTACGATTCTGAAAAGCTCCCGCGTGCGGAATGGAAGTTCTCGCAGGGCGAGAACTCCACCGGCGGACGGAGCCGGCGGTAGCGTAGTCAGGGTCGCCGTAGTTTTCTGGGACAGGACATCGTCAAACACGCCGCCGGTCTTGCAGCATGAACAACGCGACCAGGTTGATCTTCCAGTTTCGGGAAAAAAAGTCACGTTGCGTTGACACCTGTCCGGCATGGCGCCGCGGTTCACGGAGCCAATTTGAATTGCCGCAAATTGGTTAACTCGCTAGTTTACCGGCAAATCAATACCGGCGTCGCCTGCCCAAAATGCTGAAATCGTTTCTGCCCCGGATCCACCGCCGAAGCCGGCTCATCGGAGCGCTGGCCCTGGTGAGTTGCTTGATCGGTCAGCGGGGAATCGTCGCCGACCCGCCCAATGTTGATTTTGCGCAGGACATTCAACCGATCTTCATCAAGCGCTGCTATGAATGTCACGGGCCGGACAAACAAAAGAGCGGTCTGCGACTGGACGTGAAACCGGACGCCGCGCGCGGCGGTAAATCGAAGCAGCCGCTCTGGGTGGTTGGAAACAGCGCCGGCAGCCAGCTCATCGAGCGCGTCACCGGCACGGATGCGGACGAGCAAATGCCGCCCAAGGGCGAGCGGTTGACGGCCGAGCAGATCCAAAAGTTGCGCGCGTGGATTGATCAAGGGGCGAGCTGGCCGGAAGCGAAAAAACATTGGGCATTTAGCGCGCCGATCCGACCGGTCCCGCCAGCCGTGCAGGATCAACGCTGGCCGCACAACGAAATTGACAACTTCATTCTCGCCCGGTTGGAGGCGGAGAAAATGTCCCCCTCGCCCGAAGCCGATCGCGCCACGTTGATCCGTCGGTTGAGCCTGGATCTGACCGGCCTGCCGCCGACGCTGACAGAGGTGGCGGCGTTCCAGGCTGATTCATCGCCCCAGGCTTACGAGCATTTGGTGGATTGTCTGCTCGCTTCGGAGCACTACGGGGAAAACATGGCGCGCGGCTGGCTGGACCTGGCGCGCTATGCGGACTCCAACGGTTATCAAGTGGACTTGACGCGCTCGATGTGGCCGTACCGGGACTGGGTGATCAACGCGCTCAATGCAAACATGCCCTTCGACGAGTTCACCATCGAGCAACTGGCCGGCGACCTGTTGCCCAACGCCACCTTGGAACAAAGAATCGCCACCGGTTTCAACCGTAACACCAAGTCGAATGATGAAGGCGGGGGCGACGACGAGGAGTATCGCGTCAAGGCGGTCAAGGATCGGGTGGCCACCACCGCGACCACCTGGCTCGGACTGACCATGATGTGCGCCGAATGTCACACGCACAAATACGATCCGATTACGCAGGAGGAATACTACCGGTTCTTTGCGATCTTCAACAACACGACGGATCACGGCAACGGCACCGAACCGAGCGTGGCGGTGCCCGCCCCGTCGTTGCAACCCCGGGTGGATTATCTTCACGCGCGCCTCGCCCAATTGGGCCAGGAACTCGCGGCCGCGGAGCGGAACTTGCCCGCCGAGCAGGCGGCTTGGGAGAGGGCACCGGCGGGTCAGTCAAACGTCTGGGTGACCTTGAACCTGACCAAGGCCGTCTCCACCGGAGGCGCGACGTTCACGAATCTGCCCGACCAATCCATCCTGGCCACCGGCATCAACCCCACCTACGACACCTACCAGATCGAAGCCGAAACCGATTTGAAAAACATTTCCGCGATCTTGCTGGAAGTATTGCCCGATCCCAGTCTGCCTAAGAACGGTCCGGGCCGGTGGAAGCAGACCGGCAATTTCATCCTGGATGAACTGGGGCTGACGGCGGCACCCAAAGGGCGGGACGCTGTGGCTCCCGAAACCATCCTGTTTCGCCAGGCGACGGCCGACTGGGAACAGGATTACTATCGCGCCGAGCACGCCGTGGATCGCAATCCGAAAACCGGCTGGGCGATTGGCCCCAAGTTTGGTCAGCGACATTTTCTCATCGCCGAGTTGAAGTCGCCGGTGAATTTTGACGCGGGCGCAAGACTCAGCTTCCGCTTCGATTCCTACCATGGCAACAATCACCTCATTGGGCGATTGCGTCTTTCCGTCACGAGCGCGACCGATCCCGAGCGGCAGTGGCCGCTGCCGCCCGAAGTGGCGGGCTGGCTCGCCATCCCGGCGGCCGAACGCACGCCGGAACAGCAGCGGGCGCTGGCGGCACATTACCGGACGGTTTCGCCGGCCATCCGCCGGATTGAGCGCGAACTGTTTCGGGTCAACGAACGCGAAACCGAACTGGCCAACGCTCATTATTCCACACTGGTGATGGCGGAGCGGGAGTCGCCCCGAACCACTTTCGTTCAGGTGCGCGGCAATTTTCTGGAAAAGGGTAATGAGGTCACGCCGGGCGTCCCGGCATTTCTCCCGTCGCTGCCGAAGGAGCAGCCGCCCAACCGCCTCACCCTGGCCCGGTGGCTGGTCAGCACGAACAACCCACTCACGGCCCGGGTGGCGGTGAACCGGCTGTGGGAGCATTGTTTCGGCATCGGCCTCGTCAAGACGAGCGAGGATTTTGGCAAACAAGGCGAAGCGCCTTCGCACCCGCATTTGTTGGATTGGCTCGCTTGCGAGTTCATGTCGCCCAATCCGCCGGGGTCGCCGGCCTGGGATCAGAAACACATCATGAAACTGATTGTGATGTCGGCGACCTATCGCCAGAACACTGCGGCGGATGCCGAACGGCTGGAGCGGGATCCCTACAACCGGTTGCTCGCGCGCGGCCCGCGCATCCGCCTGGACGCCGAGTTGATCCGGGATCAGGCGCTGGCCGTCAGCGGCCTGCTGAATCCGGAGATGGGCGGACCGAGTGTTTATCCCGAACAAGTGCCCAACCTCTGGAAGGAACTGGGCTTCCTGCGTCCAGAGATCGGCATGGACGAATGGCCCACGAGTGCCGGCCCGGAACTTTATCGCCGCGGAGTGTACACGTTCTGGCGCCGGGTCTGCACCTACCCCACGTTTGCCACCTTCGACGCGCCGAGTCGTGATGTCTGCACGGCCCGCCGGCCGCGCTCCAACACGCCGTTGCAGGCGCTGGCCGCCCTGAACGAGCCGACGTTGCTGGAAGCCGCGCGGGTGCTGGCACAACGGCTGTTGCTCGAAGGCGGGTCAGAGCCGGGACAGCAGGTTGACTATGCCTTTCGCCTCTGTCTCGCCCGATCGCCCACGCCACGGGAGCGCCAGCGCCTGATCAGCCTTTACGAAGAACAGTTGCAAAGCTTTGCCCACGACCCCAAGGCGGCGGAAGCGATGGTCAACCACGGCGTCGCCGCACGGCCGGCCGGTCTGGACGTACGCAAACTGGCGGCCTGGACGGTGGTCGCCAACGTCCTGCTCAATCTGGATGAGACGCTCACGAAAGGATGAATATGTTTCCATCGAATCTGGAAAACTTGAAATACGTCACCCGACGCCGATTTCTGCAACAGTGCGGCACGGGCATGGGCGCGCTGGCTTTGAGTTCGTTGCTGAACGAAAAACTGTTCGCCGCCCCGACCCCGGACCCCAGCGGGACGGCCCTGCCCCTGCCGCATTTCGCGCCGAAAGCCAAAAACATCATCTACCTCTTCCAATCCGGCGGGCCGTCGCATCTGGACCTGTTCGATTACAAACCGGAACTCATCAAGCGCAACGGCCAGAAAATGCCCGATGAAATCTTGAAGAATATCCGGCTGGCGCAGATCGGCAAGGAAGCCGCCTTGCTCGGCACCAATTATCGGTTCAAACAATACGGCAAGTCGGGCGTGTGGCTCTCCGAGTTGTTGCCGCAACTCGCGACCATCGTGGACGACGTCGCCTTTGTGCAGGGCTTTTATTCCGAGGCGTTCAACCACGATCCCGCCACGATTTTCATGAACACGGGCGCGCAGCTTTCCGGGCGACCGAGCATGGGCGCGTGGTTCAGCTACGGACTGGGAAGTGAGAACAAAGACCTGCCGGCGTTTGTGGTCATGTCCACCGGAACGGGTCAGCCGCTCACCAACCATTCCTGGGGCAGCGGCTTCCTGCCAACCGTGCATCAGGGCGTGACCCTGCGCTCGCAGGGCGACCCGGTCTTGTTCGTTTCCAATCCTGCCGGCATGGATGCGAATCGCCGCCGCGCCTCGCTCGATGCCGTGCGCGACCTGAATCAAATGCGCTACGACGTGCTGCGCGACCCGGAAATCGCCACGCGCATTTCCGCCTACGAACTGGCGTACCGGATGCAAAGCAGTGTCCCCGAAGTGATGGACATTGCGCACGAGCCGGCGAGCATGCATGAAGCCTACGGCACCACGCCCGGCCGCGCCTCGTTCGCGAACAACTGCCTGCTCGCCCGGCGACTGGTCGAACGCGGCGTGCGGTTTGTGCAGTTGTATCATCGCGGCTGGGATCACCACGGCGGTCCGGATGGCAACCTGGTCTATGACCTGAAAAAGCGCTGCCGCGAAACCGATCAACCCACCGTCGCGCTGATCAAGGACCTGAAGCAGCGCGGGTTGCTGGAAGAAACCCTGGTGGTCTGGGGCGGCGAATTTGGTCGCACGCCCATGATGCAGGGTAAACTGCAACCCGACCAACTGGGGCGCGATCATCATCCGCACGGTTATACCGTCTGGCTCGCGGGCGGCGGCATCAAACCCGGCATCGTCTATGGCAGGACGGACGACTTCGGTTTTTATGCCAGCGAAGACAAGGTGCATGTGCATGACCTGCACGCCACGATTCTGTATCTGTTCGGACTGGATCACACCAAGCTGACCTACCGCTTTCAAGGTCGCGACTTCCGCCTGACCGACGTGCATGGCGAAGTCGTAAAGCCTTTGCTGGCGTAGCTGGCGCTCAGGCGGGACGACTGGATCCACTCGACCTGCCAAGCAGCCGGCCACGGAGTTGTGCGATGAGGCTGGACCACTCGTCGTCGTGCCGTGATGTCTCGCGATGGTGACAATACCGTCGGGGAGAAGGCAGCGATCGGTTGCAACTTTCAGCGCAACAATTTCGGCGCGAAGTTTACTTGTGCCGGCCACGGCTCTGCTCGCGATACCGGCTGGGCGGTAGTCCGACCTTCTTCCTGAAGGCGGCGCTGAGATATTCAACGTGTTTGAAGCCGGTTCGATCGGCAATCTCGGCCATGAGTTCGTTCCTGAATGATCGGTTTTATATCGGCGCATTCCACGCCTCGTTCACTTATCAAGTGGTGGGGGCGAACGGCAACAACGCGGATGGCACCACGTTCGTGCTGCAAAATTCACCCGATGGCCCTACCGCGTTGGGCGGCCACGGTGGCGATCTGGGTTATCGCCCGACGGTCACTCCGAGCGTCGCGCTGATCTTGAATGTTTATCACGGCACCACGGTCGGATACTCCTTTGAATCGAACGGCGTTCTGCACCCACCCTACCTGAGCGCCGCTCCGGTGGATATTTCCAGCGGGGATCCGATTGCGGTCACGGTTGACTTCGATGGCACCACGCTGTCCTTGAACCTGACCGATACAGTGACCACCAGCACCTTTGCCACGAGCACCGTGGTGGACATCCCGGCAATCGTCGGGTCTGAGCACGCTTACGTCGGTTTCACCGCCGGCTCCGGCGGTCTCGCCGCAAACCAGCAGATAACCGACTTCAAGTTTGCCAGTCTGCCGGCCGTACAGATTGCAGCGACCGGTGCGAACACCTTTGTGTTCACGTGGCCAATCGCCGTGGGCAACTTTGTGTTGCAGGAAAATACGGTCATTAACGGGCCGGGTTGGGCCAACGTGCCGGCGACGTTGGATGTCGTGAGCGGCCTCAATCAGGTGATCGTGACGCCGCAACCCGGCAACCGGTTCTATCGCCTGCAATTGCAATAGGACGGTCGCACCCGCCGCGCTCCTGGCCCACGCTGGCGCACCAGCGCCAGTTCGTGGGCTGGGCGGAGCAACAACGGCAAATCCTTGGCTGCATCGTGCCGCCAAAGGACACCGCATCGGTCGGAAGTAGCCGGAGTCTTGTGATTGAGCCAACGGCGAAGGAAGCGGGTTCAATTCCTGGCTTCAGTGAGCACGATGGACTTAATTGCGATTTCATCGCCGGCAAAGGTGTCCCCCGCCGGTTCGATGGCCAGGCCGATTATCAAGCCGCGGTATTCCGGCGACGCAGCCAGATCGAGATGATAGGAGTGAAACTTGCCATCGGGATTCAGCGACAACGTCAGACTTTTTGCCCGGTCCCATTTGTCGTCGTCCTGACGCAGCCAGAAAACCCGCACCGCCGTGCCCTTGCCCGTGCAAGCCAGATTGACGTTCAGGTCGCCGGCGCTTTCAGCGCGCCAGCATTGCACCGGACTTTGCAGGCGAGGCCGTTCCGTCCCGAACCGGACCCGCCATTCCCCCTTCATCGGAAATCCCTGGTCCGTGGCCTGACGCTGTGTCCAGTGTTGCCGGTCCTGGCTGAAATGCCAGGCCGGCGGCGTCTTCGTGGCCAGCGCATTGAATCGCTTCCGGATGGCGGCGAGCGTGCCGATCATGAAATCCGTTCGATGTTCGTAAACGATGTTGTAGTCAAAATTCTCCTGGTGAATCGGCGCCAGGTAGGCGGTCGAACCGTGTTTGGGATCAACCGAACGGTCGTCGCCATAAACTCCACCATGAAACTCCGCGCCGTCGTCCTTGAAAACACCCAGACCCCAATCGTGATCATCCACGAGCGCGGCCCATCGTTCCGTGCCCACGAAGCGCGTCCACGGCCAGGGCTTCCGCCAATCGTTCCGGATCTGGCTGAGTTCGCCCCCGGTAAAAGGACGGTCGCCGGTGTAGGACATCAATCGCGAAAGGGTCGAGATCGTATAGACCGCCGGCAATTCCTGGGAGCACGGACGGTAGGCCGATTTGTCCGCCCGGTGATTGGTGCAGCGAAAGCGCATGTGAATGACCGGACCTTCCAAGCTCGTCCAGGTTTCAAAGGTGCAGTCGCCGGGAACATCGTTCAGCGGCCACTGCATGGGAGCGCACCGGAGGTAAAGCTCCCGCCCGTCATTCCGGTGCTCGGTGACCCGGGAAGGATTTCCGTAGCAATCGCCGGTTTGAATGGGATTCCAGCCCAAACCCGCCCAGGCCGGATTCGGTCGTTTGTCCCCCACCACAAAAGGCCAGGGGCCGGAGTAATGCGACATCTGAATCTGCCGGCCAAGGTCCGCGCTGTTAATGATGTTTCCGGGATGCTCCTTGCTCGCGAGAAACGTCACGGCACCGCCCAGGGCGAGGTCCATGCCGATGCGCACCTCGCCATTGTCGAGAAACGTCATCCGCGGGGTCGGCGGCGCCGAAGGCGCGCTCTGGGCATTAAGGGAGCAAAGCAGCAGGGTGCTCAGCAGGCAGAGCGGGAGATTCGTTCGCATCGTTTTCGCACCCATTTCACGCGCCGCCCCGGTTCGAGGACGAATGACCTGCCCAGGCGAGCGGAAAGAGGACAACCGGAACACCGGCGCCGTCCCAGACCTCACGGCAAATCCGTCGCCCCCATCAAGTAACGATCGCACTCCCGCGCGGCCCCACGACCTTCGTTGAAGGCCCACACCACCAGGCTCTGGCCGCGGCGACAATCACCGCAGGCGAACACGCCCTTGCGGTTGGTGGTGTATTTCTCGAACTCGGCTTTCGCATTGGAGCGCGGGTCGCGTTCGATGCCCAACTTTTCAAGCAACGGTTGCTCCGGTCCGAGGAAACCCATGGCCAGCAACACGAGCTGCGCCGGCAGGACCTGCTCCGTACCGGGAACCGGTTGCGGACCAAACTGCCCCTTGTCGTTCGCTTTCCATACCACATCCACGACATGAACCGCTTTGACGTGACCTTGGTCATCCGACTCGAACTTGGTCGCGGTCTTGACGTACGCGCGCGGGTCGGCCCCAAATTTTGCCGCCGCCTCCTCCTGACCGTAGTCGAGCTTGTAAACCTTGGGCCACTCCGGCCAAGGATTGTTGCTGGCGCGATCGAGCGGCGGCTGGGCCAGGATCTCGAGCTGCACGAGCGACTTGCAACCGTGTCGCATGGAAGTCCCCACACAGTCGGTGCCGGTGTCGCCGCCGCCGATCACGACGACATCCTTGCCGGCTGCGTCAATGAAATTGCCGTTCCGATGGCCGTCCAACAGCGCCTTGGTGTTGGCCGTGAGGAATTCCATCGCGAAATGGACGCCCGACAACTGGCGGCCTTCAATGGGCAGATCGCGCGGTTTGGTCGCCCCGGTGCAGAGTACGACGGCATCAAATCCCTGGACCAATTCGTCGGCGGAAAAATTCACGCCCACCTCGGTGTTGCAGATGAACTCGATGCCTTCCGCTTCGAGGAGCTTGATGCGCCGCAACACGACCCCGTTTTTGTCGAGCTTCATGTTGGGGATGCCATACATGAGCAGGCCGCCCGGACGATCCGCCCGTTCAAACACAACGACCCGGTGGCCGGCCTTGTTCAACTGCGCCGCCGCGCTCAATCCCGCCGGGCCCGAGCCAACCACGGCCACCTGTTTGCCCGTGCGTTTGGCCGGCGGTTGCGCCACCACCCAGCCGTTTTCCCAGCCGTGATCAATGATGCTGACTTCCAGGTTTTTGATGGTGACCGGCGGGTTGTTGATGCCGAGCACGCACGAGCCTTCGCACGGCGCGGGACAGACGCGGCCGGTGAAATCGGGAAAGTTGTTGGTCTTGTGCAGCCGCTCCAACGCCTCCTTCCACAGCCCGCGATAGACGAGATCGTTCCACTCGGGAATGAGATTGTGCACGGGACAGCCGCTGGCCATGCCGTTGAGCAGTTTGCCGGTGTGACAGAACGGAATGCCACAGTCCATGCACCGGGCGCCCTGCCGTTTCAGCTCCGCCTCGGGCAGATGGTGATGAAATTCCTTCCAGTCCGCGATTCGCTGGTCCGGCGGGCGATCCGCCGGCAACTCGCGTTGATACTCTAAAAATCCAGTTGGTTTGCCCATCTTCTAAAAATCGGTTCTGCGCTCCAATTCACTCAACCACCGCCGACGCGCGCCACGTCGCGAATGTTTGCCTCGAAGGCCGCCATGATGGCTTCGTCGCCCGCCAGCCCCTGCCCTTCCGCCTTCTTCAACTCCTCCAGCACCCGCGCGTAATCCTTCGGCAACACTTTCACAAACTTCGGAATAAATCCTTTCCAATCCGCGAGGACCTGGGCCGCCCGTTCGCTGTGCGTGTAGGTCTGATGCCGTTGAATCAGCTTCCAGACTTCCTCAATCTCGTCGGCATCCGTCAACGGCCCCAGCCCGACCATCTCCATGTTGCATCGTCGGGCGAATGTGCCGGCCTCGTCGAGCACATAGGCGATGCCGCCACTCATGCCGGCGGCGAAGTTGCGCCCGGTCGGCCCGAGAATCACCACGCGCCCACCCGTCATGTATTCGCAGCCGTGATCGCCAACGGCCTCCACGACCGTGTTCACGCCGGAGTTGCGGACGCAAAACCGCTCGCCCGCCATGCCGCGAATGAATGCCTCGCCACTGGTCGCGCCGTAAAACGCCACGTTGCCGACGATCATGTTTTCCTCGGCCTTGAACGTCGCCGCCGGGGGCGGATAGACAATCAGCTTCCCGCCGCTCAGCCCCTTGCCGAAATAATCGTTGGCGTCGCCCTCGAGTTCGAGCGTCATGCCGCGCGGCACAAACGCGCCAAAACTCTGGCCGGCGCTTCCGTTGAACTTGAGTTGCACGGTGTCCTCGGGCAATCCGTTCGGCCCGTGCCGCTTGGTGATTTCGCTACCGGTGATCGTGCCCACCACCCGGTTGACGTTGGTGATCGGCAGCGTGGCCGTCACCTTTTCGCCGCGCTCAATGGCCGGCCGGCAAAGCTCCAGCACCCTGGTCAGGTCGAGCGATTTCTCCAAGCCATGATCCTGATCCTGCTGCCGGTAGCGTCCCACTTCCGGCCCCGCTTCGGGCTGATGCAAGATCGGCGTGAGGTCAATCCCGCTGGCCTTCCAGTGCGCGATGGCTTTCCACGGCACCAACCTGTCCGTGCGCCCGACCATTTCGTTGATCGTGCGAAACCCGAGCTTGGCCATGATTTCGCGCAATTCCGTGGCAATGAAGCGCATGAAGTTGACCACGTGATCCGGGTTGCCGGTGAACCGCTCGCGGAGGCGCGGGTCTTGGGTGGCGACGCCGACCGGACAGGTGTTCAGATGGCACACGCGCATCATGATGCAACCCAGCACCACGAGCGGCGCGGTGGCAAAACCAAATTCCTCCGCGCCGAGCAAGGCGGCGATGGCGACATCGCGTCCCGTCTTCAACTGGCCATCGGTCTCCACATAGATGCGGCTGCGCAGATTGTTCAGCACGAGCGTCTGGTGCGTCTCGGCCAGGCCGAGTTCCCACGGACCGCCCGCGTGCTTGATCGAGGACAGCGGCGACGCACCGGTGCCGCCGTCGTGTCCGCTGATGAGCACCACGTCCGCGTGCGCCTTTGAGACGCCGGCCGCAATCGTTCCCACGCCGACCTCGGAAACCAGCTTCACGCTGATGCGCGCAAACCGGTTTGCGTTCTTCAGGTCATGGATCAACTCGGCGAGGTCTTCGATGGAGTAAATGTCGTGATGCGGCGGAGGCGAAATCAGCCCCACGCCCGCCGTCGTGCCCCGCGTCTTGGCAATCTCGGGATACACCTTCTTGCCCGGCAACTCGCCGCCCTCGCCCGGCTTGGCCCCTTGCGCCATTTTGATCTGAAGCTCCTTCGCGTTGACGAGATAATTGCTCGTCACCCCGAACCGGCCGCTGGCGACTTGTTTGATGGCGGAATTTTTTGAGTCGCCGTTGGGTTCGAGCTGGTAACGCGCGGGGTCTTCCCCGCCCTCGCCCGTGTTGCTCCGGCCGCCGATGCGGTTCATCGCGATGGCCAGCGCTTCGTGCGCCTCTTTGCTGATCGAGCCGTAGCTCATCGCGCCGGTCTTGAACCGCCGCACGATGCTGTCCACCGATTCAACCTCCTCGAGCGGCAGCGGCTGCTCCGCGAATTTGAAATCCAGCAGACCCCGCAGCGTGCAAAGATTCGCCGCCTGCTGGTTGATCAGGTCGGCGTACTCGCGATAAACCTTCTCGCTGTTGATCCGGCAGGCCAGTTGCAGTTTGTGGATCGTCTGCGGGTTGAACAGGTGAAATTCACCGGTGTCGCGCCATTGATACTGGCCGCCCGTGTCCAGTTCGCCGCTGCGCTGCCGGTCGGGAAAAGCCTGCGCATGGCGTTGGAGCGCTTCGGCCAAGATCACGTCCAACCCGACGCCCTGGATGCGCGAGGCGGTCCAGGTAAAGTACCGGTCCACCACCTCGCGATTCAGGCCAATGGCTTCAAAGACCTGCGCGCCGCGATAGCTTTGAATGGTGGAGATGCCCATCTTGGCCATCGTCTTCACGACGCCCTTGATCGTCGCCTTGATGTATTTCTTCACCGCCGACTTGTGGTCGGTGTTGACGAGCAATCCCGAACGGATCAGATCGTCAATCGTATCGTAGGCCAGATAAGGATTGATGGCGCCGCAACCGTAGCTGATGAGCAGCGCAAAATGATGCACCTCGCGCGGCTCGCCGGATTCGAGGACAATGCCGGCTCTACCCCGCAGGCCGCTCCGGATCAGATAATGATGCAATCCGGCCACGGCCAGCAACGCCGGGATGGGAGCGTCGGTGGCGGAGACGCCCCGATCCGACAAAATCACCACCGTCGCGCCGCCGTTAATCGCCCGGCCCGCATCCGCAAAAAGTTTTTCCAGCGCCACCTCCAGGCGTGCTTCCCCACCGCGCGCTTTGAACAGAATCGGCAGCGTTACGGCCCGGAAGTGGGGCTGATTCACATGCCGGAGCTTCTCCAATTCCGCATTGGTGAGCAGCGGGTGCGGCAGTTTGAGCAGCGCGCAACTTTGCGGCTTGGGCGTCAACAACCCGCCGCGCGCGCCCAACATGGTCGAGGTGGAGGTGACGATCTCCTCGCGGATCGGATCAATCGGCGGGTTGGTGACCTGCGCGAAGAGCTGCTTGAAGTAGTTGTAAAGTAGTTGCGGCTGGTTGGACAACACCGCCAGCGGCGTGTCCGTGCCCATGGAACCAATCGGCTGCACGCCGTCCCGGGCCATCGGACCGACGATGAGGCGCAAATCCTCGAACGTGTAGCCAAAGCACTGCTGCCGCTGCAACACCGTGCGGTGCTCCGGCTCCGTCCTGATCGCCGGCTCGGGCAGATTCTCCAGCAGGACATGATGCTCATCAAGCCATTGCCGGTAGGGCTGCGCGCTTGCGTATTTCCGCTTGAGTTCTTCATCGGCGACAATCCGGCCCTCAATCGTGTCCACCAGAAACATGCGGCCCGGTTGCAAGCGGCCCTTGTGCGCCACACGCTCCGGAGCGATCGGCAAAACGCCCGCTTCGGACGCCATGATCACCAGATCGTCCTTCGTAACGTAATAGCGCGAGGGACGCAGCCCATTCCGGTCCAGACACGCGCCGATGCGGATGCCATCGGTGAACGCGACCGACGCCGGACCGTCCCAAGGCTCCATGAGGCAGGAATGGTATTCGTAAAACGCGCGCCGCTCGGCGTCCATGCTGTCGTGATTTTCCCATGGCTCGGGGATCATCATCATCATCACGTGCGGCAGTTCGCGACCCGCCATGACGAGCAGTTCCACGCAATTATCGAACATCGCGGAATCGCTGCCGTCGGCGTTGACCACCGGGATGACCTTCTTGATGTCGTCTCCGAACAGTTCCGCGCGGAACTTCGCCTGGGCCGCGTGCATCCAGTTCACATTTCCCCGCAAGGTGTTGATCTCCCCGTTATGCGCGATGTAGCGGTACGGGTGCGAACGGTCCCAGCTCGGAAAGGTGTTGGTGGAAAAACGCGAGTGAACGAGCGCCAGCGCCGTGGTCATGGCCGGGTCGCGCAAGTCCGGGAAGTATTTCGCGACCTGTTCGGGCATCAACATGCCTTTGTAAACCGCCGTGCGCGCGGATAAACTCGAGACGTAAAACCACTGGCCGCCCGGAACGGACGAGCCGTAGCGTATCTGCTGCTCCGCCACCTTGCGGATGACATACAGCTTGCGCTCAAAAGCGAGATCGTCCCGGAGCGCGGGATCGCGCCCCACGAACACCTGCATCATGAACGGCTCGGAGCGTTGCGCGGTTTGCCCGAGCGACGAATTGTCCGTGGGAATCTCGCGCCACCCGAGCAGCGACTGGCCTTCCGCCACGACGATTTTCTCCAGCGCCTGTTGCACCGCCCGGCGCTCGGTCGCATCCGGCGGCAGGAACAGCATGCCCAAACCGTACTGGCCGGATGCCGGAAGTTGGAACCCAAGCTCCGAGGTCTTCTGAACCAGAAACTCGTGCGGCATCTGCATGAGAATGCCCGCCCCGTCACCCGTGTTCGGCTCGCACCCGCACGCGCCGCGATGATCCAGGTTGACCAAAATCTGCAGCGCATCCGAGACGATGGAGTGGGATTTGCGCCCCTTCAGGTTCACAACGAACCCAACGCCGCACGCGTCGTGCTCAAACTGCGGATCGTAAAGCCCCTGCCTTACCGGCGGCCCGAGGCGCACCGTTGCGCTGGATTCAGGTTCGTTTTTTCTGATGTTCATCACTTCCGCTCTCAACCGAGCCAACCGGCTCGATAAAATTTAGTCATTTTTTACCCGATTGAGGTTCCGGCGCAATAAAACTTTTGAAAACTTTTTGGACATCGGTGCATCTCGAAGTTGTTGGTGATTTTGCTGGACTACCGTGTTCTTCCCGTGGCAGAGTCGGGTTGTGGACACGGAAATGGAGTTACAAGGGCGCCGGATTTCGGCGTCGGAGCTGGCCTGGCTGGCTGGCTGGATTGCGGGGCATCGGCAGTGGAGTCGCAAACGACTGGCCCGGGAATTGTGCCAGCG
>CAZLOH010000032.1:0-64009 GCA_964561105.1 uncultured Bifidobacterium sp.
AGTGGATTGCCCAACGGCTGCACATGGGCACGCCGGGCCATGTCCACCATCTGCTGTATCAGCGCCGGAAGCGGCAGGCGAAATAATATGCCAAATATGTCAATATCAAGAACTGACCCGTTCACGCAAAATATGTCAATATCAAGAACTGACCCGTTCACGTGTTGCCGTGTTTGGTACGCTTCTGAAGCCGAAGGCATACCAGGAAGCGGCTATTCGGATTGCAATCACTTCTGAAGCCGCCAGGCGTGGTGTAGTCGTTTTTGTAGTGTCTGTACAATAAACAATTAGGAGTCTTATATGCCATTTTCTGAATCGCCTCTGGATATATGGACTGCCGCGAAGCATGGCCTTTTGAAGGAAGTCCAAGCATTCATCGCAGAAGGAGTCGCGGTTGGCGCATGTGGAAAGGGAAAAGTGACGGCCCTTCATGAAGCCTCCGAAGCGGGGCAATTGGAAGTAGTTGCCTGGCTCCTTAAGCATGGCGCTGATCCGAATGCGCGAACGATTCCGAATCCTGGAGAAAACGGAGGATACTCAGCTCTGCACCTCGCCGTCCAAAACGGACACGAAGAAGTCGCCAAACTGCTGCTGAAACATGGAGCTAAGATCAACGTCAAGATGAGCGATGGGGCAACGCCGTTGATGGTTGCGGCCGAGGTTGGTCGAATGGGACTGGTAGATATGTTGGTCAGCAGCGGTGCAAGCCTAACTCTCCGAGGTCCGATGAAACACATTCCTTTTACGATGGCACTTGTTTCCGGTCACCTTGAAATCGCCCGTTACCTGTTGGAGAAGGGGGCTGACGTTAACCATAGAACCGAGCCATTCAATGTTACTCCGATAATGTGGGCGGCTCTGGATAAGAACCTTGCTCACGTTGAATTCCTAATAAAAGCGGGGGCTGAGTTCAATACGCAGGACGATCGCGGCCAAACAGCCTTGCATCACGCGGTGATTGGGGGAATTGCATGTGTAACAAAAACAACGTGCGAAGAGAAAAGAGAACATGTAGTTGAGAACAAGCCGCAGGATGCCATCGAGATCATAAAGCGGCTGCTCACCGCCGGTGCCGACTTCACAATAAGAGACAAAGACGGAATGAGCCCATTGGATTGGGCGAAAAAAGCACGAGCGCAAGACTTGGTCAAGCTCCTTGAGCCTTGAATTAACGACCTGCGGGGATTCCGGGTCCGTGACGGACGCCTTATGGACTTCACCATCGGCGAGACCAACCGGTTTGAGTATAACAACAATGACGCGGTGACGAGGTTTACGGACATCACCGGCGGGACGACCAATCTGTTTGACGCGGCGGGGCGGCTGTGGGGCATTGATTACCCGAGTGGAGCGAGCGAAAACGGGTCAGTTCTAAAACGGGTCAGTTCTTGATATTGACATATTGGTTTGGGTGGCGCAATCTGCTGTGCATGGCGCGCAAGCTGAGAGTGGAGTATCCCGGAGCGATCTATCACGTAATGAACCGGGGCGATCGGCGGGAGCCGATTTTCCGAGATGTCCAGGACTTGAACTCGTACAAGCCAACCAATGCACTGAGCGTGCCATGAAATTTGCACTGGCGCAGGTGAGGCTCACCAGCCGCCGTAGATTCAGTTCCCGGGTTGTACTATTCACTTCGTGAAACGGCCTCGCCCGCTGAACCCTCTTAGCGAGGAAAGCGCGAACTACTCCAACAAAACATCCCAGCCCCATGCCTGCCTCCGAGGGTTTTCCTGGTCAAACAAGGACGCGGTTTGGCGAGTCTGTTCCAACTCAGCACGTCCAGTTCACAGTTGATCAGAGTGGCGACCACGCCAGTTATGCGTGCCAACTCTTTCGGATTCGCGTCGCACGACCAAGCATTTTCCGCAGAAATCTCCGCGCCCGCCCAAAACAAAAGCCGTCCCGCACGCCTGCATGCTTCCGAGCCTTGCCCGGTGGCTCGGAACAGTGGCGCATATCGGTCGCGGCGCAAGAAGCTGGAGCTTCACCTGAACCAGGCAGTGCTGTGGAGGACGGTTTCCGCTCACCCTTTCCCCTTCCGCAGGGGAGAGGGAGAAATCTCTGACTCCCTTCGTGCCCCTGCAAGAAAATGAGATGCGCCCGGCACGATCGTCCGGCTCGATTCCGGCTGGACGAAATCCGCCGGCCCGGCAATGATGCCTTGGCCATGACTTCTACTGTTTGGTTGCTGGCGATCTATTGCGGCTTCGTGTTGCTGGCCTCGCTGGCGGGCGGCTGGCTGCCCATCGTGGTTCACCTGACTCACACGCGATTGCAACTGGCCATCAGTCTGGTGTCCGGGTTGATGCTCGGCATCGCGTTGCTGCATTTTCTGCCCGACGCGGCGGAACAACTACACTCGCTCGAACGCACGATGACCTGGGTGTTGTCGGGATTTCTGGCGATGTTTTTTGTGCAACGCTTCTTCCATTTTCATCATCACGATCTGCCGGAGGGCGACCCGGAGGATTGTTGCCCGCACGAGCATGAAGGCGCGGACGGGCACGCGCACCATGCGCATACGCTGGCTGACAAATCGGCCAAGCAACTCTCGTGGGTGGGCACGGCGCTGGGGTTGACGCTCCATTCGTTGCTCGACGGTCTCGCGCTGGCGGCAGCAGTGGCGGCCGGCTCGCGGGGTCATTCGGGGTTGGTGGGATTGGGCGTGGCGCTGGCGGTGATACTGCACAAGCCATTCGATGCGATGGCCGTCTCCACGTTGATGGCCTCGGGCGGGTCGTCGTCCGCAGCGCGGCATCTGATGAACGGGTTGTTCGCGCTGGCCACGCCGGTGGGGGTGGCGCTTTTTTATCTGGGCGCAAATCATTTTGCCGAATCCAACGCGGTGTTTGTGGGCTGCGCGCTGGCGTTCTGCGCCGGGAGCTTTTTGTGCATTGCCTGCAGCGACCTTCTGCCGGAACTCCAGTTCCATTCGCACGACCGGCTCAAACTTTCCGTCGCCTTGCTGGCCGGGGTCGCCGTGGCGGTGCTGATTGGACGGTTCGAAGCCCTGGGCCACGACCACGGGCAGCCCGAGGCCAAACCGGGTCAAATTCCACGGGCGGATAGCCGGCATATTTCTCACGCAACTTGGAATGATGTCACCTCGCCGCGCGGGGCACGCGGTCCACAAGCTTTGTTCGTCCAGTCCTGAAGGCCGGGTTTCCAACCCGGCGTCACGAGCGTCAAGCGTCCGGACAGGGCAGGGGAGCGTAAGCTTCAGGTTCCAAACTCCACTGCCAGTCCAGTTCGGATACGAGCTGCGATTGGCAATGCTGGCTGGGTTTATCCAACCATTTTGCCTGCGGCAAGCGGGTGGAATTCGGTGGCTGGCTAAAGCATTTCATAACGCGAAGTTAAACCGGAAGAATCGCCGAATTATCTCACAAAAAGACCTTGTGATTTTTTTCACCGCGAGGCAACCTGCGCGTCCTTTCGTGGCCGGATGCGCGTGATCGCGCAGGGTGTGGCGACGATGCGTTTTTCAGAAACTCGATGCGATTGCTTAAATTCATACTGGTGTACGCCTGGTTCATGGCGTGGCCGATGTTGTTGACTGCCGCGGATGTGGAGCCGGCAGCGCCGGTGGCCATATCGGTGGAGGGGGGTGCGGCGGGCGGTGAACACGCAGCCCATGCGGAACACGGCGTGTCCCAACAAGCCCAGGCGTTGTTCCAGAAGAATGGTTTGATCACCAATTCCATGCTGGTGACCTGGATTGTGGCGGCCGGCCTGATCATCTTTGCGCGGATTGCCACCCGCAAGATCCAAGCGGTGCCGTCGGGCGTGCAGAATTTCTGGGAGTGGTTGGTTGAAAGCCTTTACGAATTTCTGGAAGGCATCATCGGCCCGGAACTGGTCAAGAAGACGTTCTGGTTTTTTGCCACCATCTTCATCTTCATCCTGTTCACGAACTGGTTCGGCTTGATTCCGGGCGTCGGCACGATCGGCTGGGGTGCGGCCGGGGAACATGAGTTTCAGGTGACGATCCCGCTGTTGCGCGGCGGCAATGCCGACTTGAACATGACGTTTGCCATGGCGATGGTTTTCATGGTGCTCTGGTTCATCTGGGCGCTTCAGGCCAATGGCGCGGGTGGGTTTCTGGCCCACTTGTTCGGCGCCAAGGGTGAGTCCACGGGAGTATTGCGGGTGCTGTTGGTCATCATCTTTTTCCTCGTGGGCATTCTCGAAGTGTTCTCGATTTCGTTCCGGCCGATTTCGCTGGGTTTCCGGTTGTATGGAAACGTGTACGCGGGGGAGAACATGCTGGAGGCCATGGCCAATCTGGTGCCGTCACTCAAGTGGCTGCTGCCGGTGCCGTTTTATTTCATGGAATTGCTGGTCGGCGTGGTGCAGGCGCTGGTGTTCACCCTGTTGACCGCCGTGTTCACGATGCTGATCTGTCTGCACGAGGAAGGACACGAAAAGGCCCACCATTGACTTTAAGAATTTCAGCGGCTTGTCCGTGTTCAGTCGCGGGAGTCGTTGAGAACAAACGAAAGGATAGACAACTATGTTAATGCCCATGTTAGCGGAAGTAAGTGGCAACCTGCACGTCGGTCTGGCGGCCCTGGGGGGTGCGCTCGGCGTCGGTTTGATCGGTATGAAGGCGTCGGACGCCGTCGGTCGCAACCCCGGCGCTTCCACCAAGATTCTGGTGCAATCCATCTTGGCCATCGCGTTCGCGGAAGCCATTGTGTTCTACGCGCTCTTCCTCGTGAAGGGCTAGTGACCTGGGTGCGGGGCCGGATGGCCCCGCACTTGGTCTGAACCGCCATTCGATTTTATGAATCAGCTCATTTTGTTTGCCAACATCGGCTCCGACCTGATCGAGACCGGGAAGGACACGGCGCAGCGTTTTGGGGTGGACTGGCCGCACTTTGTGGCGCAGGTCATCAGCTTTTGCATCGTGGCCGGGTTGCTGTACAAGTTCGCCTACCAGCCGATTCTGAAGGTGCTGGAGGAACGGCGGGGAAAGATCGCCGAAAGCCTGGCCAACGCCGAGAAGATCAAACAGGAACTGGCCAACGCCCAGGCGAAGGCCCAGGAGGTTTTGAATTCCGCCAATGCCCAGGGGAACAAGTTGATCGAGGAGGCCCGGGTTTCGGCGGCCAAGGTGTTGGAAGTCGAGTCGCAGAAGGCCATCGCCACGGCGAATGACATCGTGACCAAGGCCCGGCAGGCGAGCGAGGCGGAACTTATGCGAATGAAGGCCGAGTTGCGCAAGGAAGTCGGCCGGCTGGTGGTGGCCACGAGCGCGAAAGTCACCGGCGGCATACTGACCGCCGAACAGCAGAACCGGCTGGCGGAGGATACGACCAAGCAGTTGGCGAGCAACTAATGAAGATCAGCAAACAGGCGCGGCGCGACGGCAAGGCGTTGTTCAACACTTGCAAGGTCAACGGCGCGCTGGAGGAGAACCGCGTGCGCCAGGCCGTGAGCGCGGTCATCGCGCAGAAGCCGCGTGGATACGTGGGGCTGCTGGAACATTTCCAACGGCTCGTGAAGCTGGACCTCGAGCGACGGTCGGCGCGGGTGGAAAGCGCGGCCCCGCTGACGGAAGAACTGGCGACCTCAGTCAAGGCCGAACTGGCCTGGCGGTATGGTCAGAATCTGAACGTCACCTTCGCGGTCAACCAGGACTTGATCGGTGGGTTGCGGGTGAAGGTGGGCAGCGATGTTTTTGACGGCAGTGTGAAGGCGCGATTGGACGCGCTGGCCGAGAGCATTTGAATTGAACATTTATGAGCAATCTATTGCAGGAAATTGAAGCGCAGATCGCGGGCGTAAAGACGCAGGTCAACCGGCAGAACGTCGGCGTCGTCCGGGAATGTTCCGACGGCGTCGCGAAGATCGAAGGGCTGACCGACGCGATGGCCAATGAGATGCTGGACTTTGGCGGAGGCGTCATCGGCCTCGCGCTCAACCTCGAAGAGACTGAAGTCGGCGCGATCATCCTCGGCGATTACCTCAGCGTGCATGAAGGCTCGGAGGTCAAGACCACCGGCAAGTTGCTCTCCGTGCCCGTGGGCACGGGCTTGCTGGGGCGGGTCGTGGATTGTCTCGGGCGTCCGGTGGATGGCAAGGGGCCGATAAAGGAGACGGCATTTTATCCGGTGGAAAAAATTGCGCCCGGCATCATCAAGCGCAAATCCGTCAGCCAGCCGGTGCAGACCGGCATCATGGCGATTGACGCTATGATTCCGATTGGCCGCGGCCAGCGCGAGTTGATCATCGGCGACCGTTCGACGGGCAAGACCACGATTGGCGTGGACACGATGATCAATCAGGCGCGCATGAACAAAGTCGGGCGCGAGTCGGGCGACAAGGCGTTCCGGCCAGTCTATAACATTTACGTGGCCATCGGCCAGAAACAGTCGAACGTGGCCCGGGTCATTGCGGAACTGGAAAAGGCCGGGGCGCTGGCCGACACCATCGTGGTGGTGGCGGCCGCTTCCGACTCGGCTGCCAACCAGTATCTCGCACCGTTCGCCGGCGCTTCCATGGGTGAATGGTTCATGGACAACGGCATGGATGCGCTGATTATTTACGATGATCTTTCCAAACAAGCGACGGCCTATCGCCAGGTTTCGCTCGTCCTGAAGCGTCCGTCGGGTCGCGAGGCGTATCCGGGCGACGTGTTTTATCTGCACAGCCGTCTGCTCGAACGTTCCGCGCGCGTGGGGGAGAAGTACGGCAATGGTTCGCTCACCGCCCTGCCGATCATCGAGACGCAGGCGGGCGACGTATCGGCGTATATTCCCACGAACGTGATTTCAATCACCGACGGCCAGATTTATCTGGAAACGGATTTGTTCTATCAAGGTGTGCGCCCGGCCGTGTCCGTCGGTCTCTCGGTGAGTCGCGTCGGTTCGGCGGCGCAGATCAAGGCGATGAAGCAGGTGGCCGGTCGGATCAAGGGCGACCTGGCGCAATTCCGGGAACTCGCGGCCTTCGCGCAATTCGGTTCGGACCTCGATGCGAAGACGCAGGGCATTCTCGAACGCGGCAAGCGCGTGGTGGAGATTTTCAAGCAACCGCAATTCGATCCCATTCCCGTGGAGGTGCAGATCGCGGTCCTCTGGGCGGTGCAGAATAACTTCTTCGACGACGTGGCCGTTGAGAAGGTGAAGGATTGCCAGGGCAAGCTGGTGGATTTCCTGAACACGCGGAAGGCCGGCTTGCTCACGAAGATCCGCGCCGAGAAGGCCATCAGTGAAGGCCTGGCGGGTGAGTTGAAGGCGGCCGTAACCGAGTTCAAGCAGACCTATCGTTAAGGCAACCCACGCCCGCACATGTTCATGGCCAACGAGACAGCATGCACGCCGCTGCGCCGGAGCGAGGATCTGATTGTCCTCGTTCGCGGTCAGCGCGTCATGCTGGATTCGGATCTGGCGAAGATCTATGGCGTCAGCACGATGCGGTTGAATGAGCAGTTTCGCCGCAATCGGGACAGGTTTCCAGCTGCGTTCGCGTTTCAACTGACGGGCGAAGAGTTTGCGTGTTTGATATCGCATTTTGCGATATCAAAGAAAGGGCGCGGTGGTCGCCGCAAATTGCCCTGGGTATTTACCGGGCATGGCGCGTTGCAGTTGTCGAACGTGCTGAAAAGCGAAACTGCCATCGAAGCCAGCGTTCGGGTGGTTCAGGTGTTTGTCTCCATGCGCGAACAACTCGTCGCCCACAAGGAGCTGGCGGGCCGGCTTGCGGAGTCGGAGGGCCGCGTCGCCGGACACGATGAGGCGATACAGGATTTGTTTGAAGCGATCCGGCGACTGATCGAGCCACCGCTGCCAGAGAACCGAAAGCAGATTGGTTTCATGCGCGAAAGCGCGCCGCCTTATCGGGTGCGAACCAGCAAAGCCAAAGCGATTTAATCAATGCCGAGCACACGCGACATCCGCCGACGCATCAAGTCGGTCAAGAACACGGCGCAGATCACGAAGGCCATGCAGATGGTGGCGTCGTCGAAGATGCGCAAGGCCCAGTTGGCGGCGCTCGCCGGCCGGCCGTACGCGGTGCTGATGAACCAAGTGATCGTCAGCGCCAGCCGGGATAACCAGGATTTTGTCCACCCGCTGATGGCGAAGCGGGAGATTCGCGCCCGCGGCGTGCTGGCCGTGACCACGGACAAGGGCCTGTGCGGCGCGCTCAACTCCAATCTGGGGCGTGAAGTGATGAAGTGGGACAAGGATTCCACCATCTTCGTCACGGCCGGCCGGAAAGGTTCGCAGTTTGTCACGCGCACCAAACGGAGGCTCGCGGCGGAATTCACGTACAAGGATGCGCCGTTGTTCTCCGAGGCCCGGGCCATTTCCAAGACGCTGCAGGCAATGTTTCTCAAGGGTGAAGTGGACTGCGTGGACCTCATCTACACGCGCTTCGTCAATACGCTCTCCCAAAAAGTGGAAGTGCGCCGGTTGCTGCCCATCGGCGAACTGCAAGTGTTGCTGAACGCGCCGGCTGGTTCGACGGAACAACCGTCCGCGCCCGGGCAAAATGAGCCGGTTGCCGGCGCCGAAGGCCAGCACCTGGAGCATGTGTTTGAACCGGACGCCAAGCATGTGCTGGGCGCCATTCTGCCGCACTTTGTCAACTTCATCGTCTATCAGGCGCTTCTCGAGGCCAAAGCCTCCGAGCACAGCGCCCGCATGGTGGCGATGAAGAACGCGACCGACAACGCCAAGCAACTCATCAAGGACCTGACGCTCGAATACAACAAGCTGCGACAGGCAAACATCACCAAGGAACTGTTGGAAATCACCACCGCCCAGATGGCGTTGGGCTAGGCGCGCGCGATCCCGGATTGAAAATTTAAGACCAGAATTTTGAGACCATGAATAAAGGCAAAATCGTTCAAATCATCGGCCCGGTCGTGGACATCGAGTTTGCGGACAAGCTGCCGGCCATTTACAACGCGCTCACCGTCGAGTTCACCTCGCCCGGCGCGGCCGGCAAAACCAAACTGACGCTTGAAGTGCAGCAGCACCTGGGGGACAACTGGGTGCGGGCCGTGGCCATGAGCGCCACCGAAGGCCTCAAGCGCGGCATGGAGATCACTGACCTCGGGGCGCCGATCTCGATGCCGGCGGGCGAAGGCGTGATGGGCCGCGTGTTTGACGTGACGGGCAACGCCGTGGATGAACAAGGCCCGGTGAAAGCGGACAAGTTTCTGCCGATTCATCGCGCCGCGCCGCCGCTGGTGGATCAATCCACATCACCGCAGATTCTCACGACCGGCATCAAGGTCATTGACCTCATCTGCCCCTTCTTGAAGGGCGGCAAGGTGGGCGCGTTTGGCGGCGCCGGCGTCGGCAAGACCGTCGTCATCATGGAACTGATCAACAACATCGCGAAGCTGCACGGCGGCGTCTCGATGTTCGCCGGCGTCGGTGAACGCACCCGCGAGGGCAACGATCTCTACAACGAAATGATCGAAGCCGGGGTCATCAAGGTGAAGAAGGATGCCAAAGGCCATCCGGCGTTGGGTGAGAACGGGCTGCCAATCATCGAACCCGGCTCGCGGATCGGACTGGTGTACGGCCAGATGAACGAGCCGCCCGGCGCGCGTCTCCGCGTGGCGCTTTCCGCGCTCGCCGTAACCGAGTATTTCCGTGACGAGAAGAATCAGGACGTGCTGCTGTTCGTGGACAACATTTTCCGATTCTCGCAGGCGGGTTCGGAAGTGTCCGCGTTGCTGGGCCGCACGCCGTCGGCGGTGGGTTATCAGCCGACGCTGGCGGCGGAAATGGGCGACCTCCAGGAACGCATCACCTCGACCAAGAAAGGTTCAATCACCTCGTTCCAGGCGGTGTATGTGCCGGCTGACGACTTGACGGACCCGGCGCCGGCGACAACATTCGCGCATCTGGATGCGACGATTGTGCTTGAACGCTCCATCGCGGAACTTGGCATTTATCCCGCCGTGGATCCGCTGGCCTCGAGTTCCCGCGCGCTTTCCGCCGACGTCGTGGGTCAGGAGCATTACGACGTCGCGCGCGGTGTGCAGAAGATTTTGCAACGCTACAAGGATTTGCAGGACATCATCGCGATTCTCGGCATGGATGAGCTTTCGCCCGAGGACAAGCTCACGGTGTTGCGCGCGCGCAAGATTCAACGCTTCCTGAGCCAGCCGTTCACGGTCGCCCAGGTGTTCACCGGCATTGAAGGCAAGCAGGTGCCCGTGGCGGAAACGGTGCGCGGTTTCAAAGAGATCCTCGACGGCAAGCACGACGAGGTGAACGAAATGAACTTCTACATGAAGGGCGGGATTGACGAGATTAAGGAAGCCTGACGACATCGCTTAATCATAATCTTACGCTTAAGCCTGATCCCACCGATTGAGTGAGATGAAGATTAAGATTAAGAATAAAAACGGAAACACATGGCCACGCTGAAATTGGAAATTGTCACGCCGGAAGCAAAAGTTTATTCCGAAGACGTGGACATGGTCACGTTGCCGGGTGTGGAGGGAGAACTGGGTATCTTCCCGATGCACATCCCGCTGATGACGCAGTTGGCGGCCGGAGAAGTGGCCGTGCGCAAGGGCGGGCAGGATTTTTTCCTCGCCGTGGGTGATGGGTTTGCGGAAGTGACCGGCGAACGCGTCTCGATTCTCACCGACATGGCCGTCAAGGACGCTGACATTGATGAGGTGAAGGCCGAGGAAGCCCGCCGGCGCGCGGAAGCCCGGCTGGCGGAGAAGCTGGACGACGAAGAGGTCGCCCGCGTCAAGGCCACCCTTGCGTGTTCCGCGGCGCTGTTGAAGGTGAAGCGGCGTCATTTGCGCTAGTTCAGTTCAAGCGCAGGTCCTGGCGTCGCAGAGCGGTGTGCCAGCCGATTGGGCTGGCGGAGGCGACATGGACGACAATTTCACATTCTTCCTGTTTTTATTGGCTCCGCCCATTGCGGGTGAACTACTGCTCTTGTTCGTCCTTTTCCGCGTCGTTCGCACCTTCGGAACAAAATTCAGCCGGGCGCAGGTATTGTGGCTGAACCTCCTTTCCGTCGTGGTGCTGGTGGTCCTGGGTTTCCTGGGAGGCGAGTTGTATTACCGGTTCATTTACGACACGACGGACTCGCTGGCCTATACCAAAGTGTCGCAACAGTGGGGGCGGCGATACTACATGGTGAACGCCGCCGGCTTTCGGGACAACATCCAGTATTCAACCCTCCGCGCGCCCGGCAAACGACGCATCAGTTTTTTGGGGGACTCGTTCACCGCCGGACACGGCATCAAAAGCGTGGAGGACCGGTTTCCCAATCTCATCCGCGCGGGCCATCCCGAATGGGAAATCCATGTGCTCGCGAAACTGGGTCAGGACACGGGCGGCGAACTGGCGGAGGTGCAGAAGTATTTTCGTGAGGGGTATCAATTCGACGTGGTGGTGCTGGTGTATTGCTTGAATGACGTGGCCGATCTTTTCCCGGAATGGACCGCGGCGATCACGCGCATCAATGAGGACGTGGCGCATGCCGGCTGGTTGCGACGGCACAGTTACTTCTACGACATTCTGTATCATCGCTATCAGGCGGCCCACAACCCGTATGTGAAGGATTATTACAGCTTCGTGCGGCAGGGTTACACCGGAGAAAAGTGGGAACAGCAGAAGCAGCGGTTGCGGTCTCTCCGGGATATGGTGCAGGCGAGCGGCGGACGATTCATGGTGGTGACATTTCCGTTTCTCCAATCCTTGGACGGGCATTACGAATACCTGCACGCGCATGAACAACTGGACCATTTGTGGGGCCAATTGGGTGTTCCGCATCTGGACCTGCTCAACTCGTTTACAAATCTTTTCCGGGAGAAATTGACCGTGAACCGCTACGATGCGCACCCGAACGAGTTCGCCAACGCGATCGCCGCCAAGGCAATTGAGCGTTTCCTCGTGGCGCAACTGGGAACGAACAGCCCGACGCCGACGAAGCCGTAGTCGGGTGACGCCGGTTGACTGTCTGGTCGCGCCTTCGTAGTTCGCAGTTGAATTCAAACTGCTCGCGACGGGTTTCAGCCGGGCTGGCTCGGAAGCACGAGGATTTGAAAGCCTCACGGGGCTAACAATTTCCGTGGATTCCGGCTTGACCGCCGTCTTAATCCCGACTATAAGGTTTCCGCAGCCGGGAAACTTTCAAACGCATCAAGCCTATGACTCTAACAAAGCGCGATTTGGTCACTCGCATCAGCGAGGAAACCGGGCTTACCCAACAACAGGTGCTCGAGATAGTGCAGAAAACCCTGGATTACATCGGCGAGAGCCTGGCCAGGGGGGACAAGGTGGAGTTGCGAAACTTCGGCGTCTTCGAAGTCAAAACCCGGAAGGCGCGGGTGGGCCGCAATCCCAATGCGCCAGAAACCGATGTGCCGATTCCCGCCCGCTCCGTGGTGAAGTTCAAGGCTGGCAAAGAAATGGCGGCGGCCGTCCTCAAATTGCCACCGCAAGCCGCGGCCTGACGCCACGACATTCTCCGGGGCGCTGGCTTCACAACCCGCGCCCTTTTTCATTTCGCCGGCGCGTCCCCATCGTTAAGCTCGCGGCGCTTTATGGAACGTTTGCCCGGTTTCCGCGACTTCTATCCCGAACCGCTCCCGCACCAGGATGTGTGGAGTGCCGATGCGCGCCAGTTCATTTTTGGTCAATGGCGCGAAACGGCCCGCTGTTACGGCTTCCGCGAATACGACGGGCCGCCGCTCGAACCGCTGGAATTGTTCACGACCAAAAGTGGCGCGGAAATCGTCGAGCAACTATACAACTTCAAGGACAAAGGCGATCGCGCGCTTGCCTTGCGGCCGGAAATGACTCCCACCCTGGCGCGGATGGTCGCGGCGCACGAGCGCAACTACAAGAAACCCATCAAGTGGTTCGCCGTGCCCCAATTATTTCGTTATGAACGGCAGCAGAAAGGTCGGTTGCGCGAGCACTTCCAATTCAACGCGGACATCTTTGGCGAAACCGACCCCGCAGCGGATGCCGAGTTGATCGCGCTGCTGGTTGACACGCTGCGCTCGTTCGGGCTGACGGCCGGAGATTTTGTCATCCGGCTCAGCAGTCGCAATGCGTGGAACGATTTCTTCACCCAACGCGGCGGCCAGGCCGGTCAGGAGTACGACTTCTTCCAGATCATAGATAAACTGGAGCGCACTGCCCCGGACGAGTCCCAGAAAAAACTCGCGGCCCTCGGCTTCTCCCTCGACGGCGTGAACGGCTTCATCAATTCCGGAACGCCCACGGCGGAGCTGGCGTCCATCACCGGCAATCTCGCTGCTCGCGGGCTCGGAGATTTTGTCAAAGTAGATTACAAGGTCATTCGCGGCCTGGCCTACTATACCGGGCCGGTCTTCGAGGCCTTCGACCGCAAGGGAGAATTCCGCGCCATTGCCGGTGGTGGACGTTATGACAATCTCGTGAAACTCATCAGCGGCGGCAAAGTAAATCTGCCGGCGCTCGGCTTCGGCATGGGCGACGTCGTCTTGCTTGAATTGCTCAAGGCTCGCGGTTTGCTGCCGGAATTTGGCGCGGGAGTGGATGTGTTCGTGCTGATCGAGGATGAGTCGTTGCGCCCGCAGTCCCTCCGGCTCGTCCAGGACTTGCGGTCCGGCGGACATGCCGTGGAATACCCGTTCACGCCCACGAAACCGGACAAACAATTCAAACGCGCGCAGGAATTGCGGGCGAGGTTCACGGTCCGCGTGGAAAGCGCGGGTAATCTCAGGGCCAGGAATCTGAACACCCGCGAAGAACAGTCGGTGCGACCGGATGAGGTCGGTCGGCTTCTGGCATCATAAGCCGCGAGCACGGGACGCTGCCGCCGGTGGCCGTGTCAAAAAGTCCGGCGGCGACATAATGGAAATCCGCGCGCGACTTATTCATCCATTAAGCGCCGCAAAAAAAGTGAAATTTTTCACAAAGAATCTTGCGGTGCGATTCAGTCTGGCTAAGAATTGCGCCCCCGGATGCAAAACGGTGCGGGTGATCCGGGCCGACGGGGTGGTCGCGCCAAAAAAAGATTGACGCCCGCCCGTTAATTTCAACAATCCCGGCGCTGGTGCGATTCACCGAATGTGGACTTCGTCATCGGGGGATTTTTTTTGTCAGACTCGGTAGATACCTGAAATGTCAGCAATTTTTCCGAAATGGACCAATCGGTTGCCGTTGATGATCATCATCTGCGGCGGCCTGGTGGGGACCGCGGTGACGGCGGGGGTTTGGTACTACTTCACGCCCAAATATTTTCTGGTGGGTTATCAACCCATTCAACCGGTGGCTTTTTCGCACGCCACCCACAACGGGCAGTTGGGCATTGACTGCCGCTATTGCCACAGCGCGGTCGAGCAATCCTGGTTCTCCAACATCCCGGCTTCGTCCACCTGCATGAACTGCCACAATCAGGTGCTCAAGGACGACCCCCGGCTGGCGCTCGTCCGCGAAAGCGCCGCCACGGGGAAGCCGATTCCCTGGGTGCAGATTCATCGCATCGCGGACTTCGTCTATTTCAATCACTCCGTTCACGTCCGGCGCGGCATCAGTTGCGTGGAATGTCACGGGCAGATCAACGAGATGGACGTGGTGTACCACGCGAAACCGTTGAGCATGTCCTTTTGTCTGGAGTGTCATCGGGACCCGGCGGCCAAGGTGCGGCCCGCGAGCAAGATCACGGATTTGAACTGGAAGTGGAACGCCGATCCGATCAAGAACGCCGAAGCGCAGGCAGCATTCGGGACGAAATTCGTCCATGATTTCCGGGTGGAGTCGCTCCAGAACTGCTCGACTTGTCACCGATGAATACCATTCCTTCCGCAGCGCCCAAGCCGGCCACGGGACGCCATTACTGGCGCGGGCTGGATCAACTGGCGGAGACGCCGGAGTTCAAGCAATTCCTGGAGCGCGAATTTCCCGAGAATGCGACCGAGTTCGCCGACCCGGTTTCGCGACGGCACTTCGTCAAAATCATGTCCGCGTCCTTCGCGCTTGCGGGCCTGGGCCTGGGCGCGACGGGTTGCCGACGACCTGAAGCCAGCCTGATGCCGTTCGGCAAGGCGCCGGAACATTTCATCTACGGCACGTACAATTACTACGCCACCGCGATGCCCACCCGTGGCGGGGCCATTCCGCTCATCGCCAAATCGTATGAGGGCCGGCCCATCAAGGTGGAGGGCAATCCGCTTTTCCCCGGCGGGAATGGCAGCACGGATCGCTTCGCGCAGGCCTCGGTTCTGAATCTGTATGACCCCGACCGCGCGGCGCGTTTCGCCCAGGTTGATGGTTCGGGCAAGCTGCAAACCGTCGAGCGGCTGGCGGCCTTGGATGCCTTGAGTGGCCTGGCGAAAAAATTCGCGGCCAACCAGGGCGAAGGCCTGGCCTTCCTCGGCGAGCACAAACATTCCCCGTCGCGTCATCGGATGCACGAGGAACTGACTAAAAAACTTCCGAAGTCCAAATGGTTTCTCTACGACGCGATTGATTCGGACATTCACCGGCGCGCGGCCACCCAGGCGTTCGGGAAATCAGTGCAGCCGGTGTTTCGATACGATGAAGCGACCACCATCCTGACGCTGGATTGCGACTTCATCGCGGGGGAGGAGGACGCGCACAACAACATCCGCCGGTTCACGAAAGGCCGGAAGATTGAGAAACCCGAAGACAAGCTGAACCGGCTCTACGCCATCGAATCGTTGTTCACGCTCACGGGCGTGAACGCGGATCATCGGCTGCGTTTGCCGGCGAGCCGGGTGTTGCTGGCCGCGCGCGGGATTCTGGACGCAGTCAACGGCCGGGCGGTCGCCGGCCTGTCGGAACACGCCAAATGGATTTCCGAGTGCGCCAAGGATTTGCAGGCCAATCGGGGCAAGTCGCTGGTGGTGGCGGGTATCCGGCAGCCGCTGGCGGTGCATCTGCTGGCCTACGCCATCAACGAGGCGTTGGGAAATATCGGGCACACAATCGAACTCCTCGAGACGGCCGCGCCCATCTCGGCCGAACTGCCGGAACTCGCCGCGCTGCTGAACGCGGGTGCGGTGGAGACGCTCGTTATCATTGACGCGAACCCGGTGTACAACGCGCCGAAGGATTTGAATTGGGCCGCGACGCAACGCAAAGCCAGGAAGGTGGTCCGGCTCGGCTACTTTGAGGACGAAACCGGGGCGGCCTGCGACTGGCATTATCCGGCCGCGCACTATCTCGAATCCTGGGGCGATGCTCGAACCAGCGATGGCACGCTCGTGCCGGTGCAACCGCTCATTGCGCCGTTGTTCGGTGGACTGACGGACCTGGAATTTCTGGCCCGGATCGGCGGAGCGGTCGCGCCGGAGCCAAACAAAATTGTTCGCGAAACATTCGCCGCTATCACCGGCCATGATTCCGACGCGGCATGGAATCAGTTTCTGCACGATGGCTTCGCCCTCGGTACTGCGGCGAAGAAAGTCAGTGCGAAGCTGAATGCCTCCGTTGTTTCCGGAGCGACCGGCGGCGCGGCCGCCGCTGCGGTGGGCAAGGACAATCTCGAAGTGGTGCTCTATCGCGACGCGAAGGTGGATGATGGCCGTTACAACAACAACGGCTGGTTGCAGGAACTGCCCGATCCGTTGACGAAAATTACGTGGGACAATGCCGTGTTGGTGAGCCGGGTGACGGCCCGGGCGTTGGGGGTTGAAAACAACGATGTGGTCGAGGTCAGCGTCGGCAGCAACAAGATCACCGGCTGGATTTGGACTCAACCGGGCATGGCGGATTATTCGCTTGGTCTGGCGCTGGGTTACGGGCGCGTGAAAGTCGGACGCGTCGGCGTCGGCACGGGCTTTGACGCGTATCCGCTGTTCAATTCGCAGACCAAGTCCATCGTGACGGGTGCGACCGTGCGCAAGACCGGCGGGACGTATCCGATCTCCTGCACGCAGACGCATTGGTCCATGGAAGGCCGCGCGATTGTGCGCGAAGCCAACCTGGAGCAGTTCCGCGAGCATCCTGATTTCGCGGAAAAGATGAACGCGCCCGAAGCGCCGGATGAACATCCGCTGTATCCGAATCCGCTGGTGCCGGCGATGAAGACGGCGTTGCATCAGTGGGGCATGTCGGTGGATTTGAACTCGTGCGTCGGTTGCGCGGCGTGCGTGATGGCGTGTCAGAGCGAGAACAACATTCCGATCGTGGGCAAGGACCTGGTCAATCGCGGTCGCGAGATGGCCTGGATCCGGATTGACCGTTATTTTGCCTCCCAGCCGTCGGAACACAGCATGTCCGAGTTGATGCGCCGGGATGAGAAGGAGCAATTCGACAGTTGGATTGACGACGTGCAGGCGGTGAACCAGCCGATGTTCTGCCAGCATTGCGAAGCGGCGCCCTGCGAGAACGTCTGCCCGGTCAACGCCACCGTTCACGACCAGGAAGGACTGAACGTGATGGTGTATAACCGGTGCGTCGGCACGCGGTATTGTTCCAATAACTGCCCGTACAAGGTGCGGCGCTTCAATTATCTCGATTACAACAAGCGACCGCTCACCGCCCTCAAGGGGCCGTTCTATCCGCCGACCGCGCTGCACAGCACGGAAGGCGAATGGGATCTGGCGCGCTGGTGGAAGAACCAGTACGCGACGATGCGGCCGGAGGAGGAAGTGGAACTCATCCGGATGATCAAAAATCCGGACGTGACGGTGCGAATGCGCGGCGTCATGGAGAAATGCACCTTCTGTCTCCAGCGCATCGAACACGCGAAGATCGCGCAGAAGGTCAAGGCCGGCGAGTCCGGGGACGTGGTGGTGCCGGACGGGGTGATCAAGACCGCCTGCCAGCAGGCGTGTCCGGCGGACGCGCTCGTGTTCGGTAACATCGCGGATCCGAACAGCCGGGTTTCCAAACTCAAGGCGCAGGAGCGCAATTATTCGGTGCTCGATTCCCTCAAGACCCGGCCGCGCACGACGTATCTGGCGCGCGTGCGCAATCCGAATCGGGCCATGCCCGATTACACGGACGCCCCGCTGACGTTCGAGGAATTCAGTTCGCAGAATGGGGATCCATTTGAACACGCGGCGCCCGAAGCCCACGAGCACGGGACGACGGCGACGCCGGTTGCCGGTGAGAAAGGAGCACACTGATGTCGGAAGCCACTTTTCAGATGCCAGCGGCGCAGGTGCAATTGCCGGTCGTCCCGAAGGAGCTGGAGCGCCAGCCGTTGGTGGATCACAACCGCAGTTTCGGCTGGATCTCCGACCGCGTCTCCGCCATCACCGAAGGCAAAGCGCCCTTGTGGTGGAAGGTTTCCTTCGCTGTCAGCTTTTTCTGGTTGTGCGTCCTGGGAGCGCTGTTGACCTACCAGTTTTCCACCGGCGTCGGGGTTTGGGGAAACATGCACCCGGCCATGTGGGGTTGGGACATCGTCAACTTCGTCTGGTGGATCGGTATCGGCCATGCCGGGACGTTGATCTCGGCGATTCTGTTTCTGCTGCGCCAGCGCTGGCGCACGGGAGTGAATCGTGCGGCGGAAGCCATGACGATTTTCGCCGTGATGTGCGCGGGCATTTATCCGGCCATGCACGTCGGGCGCGTGTGGTTTGACTGGTGGTTGTTCCCGATCCCCGTTTACGAGGGCATCTGGCCGCAATTCCGTTCGCCGCTGATGTGGGACGTGTTCGCTGTCTCGACGTATTTCACCGTGTCCGTGTTGTTCTGGTTTGTCGGCCTGGTGCCCGATCTGGCGACGATGCGGGACCGGGCGAAGACCAAATTGAAGCAATACATTTACGGCTTCCTCGCGCTGGGTTGGACGGGATCGAACCGCCACTGGAGCAACTACGAAAAGGCTTACTTGATCCTGGCGGGTCTGGCGACGCCTCTGGTGCTGTCCGTTCACTCCATCGTCTCGCTGGACTTCTCGGTGTCGCAGTTGCCCGGGTGGCACACCACCATTTTCCCGCCGTACTTCGTGGCGGGCGCGGTGTACTCCGGCTTTGGCATGGTGCTCACGCTGCTCGTGCCGTTGCGCAAAATGTGTCATCTCGAAGACATCATCACGATGCGGCACGTGGATCTCATGTGCAAGGTGACCCTGGCCACCGGGTCCATCGTCGGCTACGCCTACCTCATGGAATACTTCATCGCGTGGTACAGCGGCAATCCCTACGAACGGTTCACCTTCCTCTCGCGCCTATTCGGCCCCTACTGGTATGGCGGCTGGGCGATGCTCGGGTTCAATGCGGCCATTCCGCAATTGTTCTGGATCAAGAAATGCCGGACCAACCTGACCATCGTGTTCATCATCTCCATCCTGGCCAACATCGGGATGTGGTTTGAGCGTTTCGTGATCGTCGTCGGCTCGCTGTATCGCGACTTCCTGCCTTCGAGCTGGGGCTATTTCAAACCAACCTGGGTGGACATCGGCACGTTCCTCGGCACGTTCGGATTGTTCTTCACCATGTTCCTGTTGTTCATCCGCTTTTTGCCGATGATTGCCATTTCGGAAGTGAAGGGGGTCACGCCCCAGGCCGACCCGCATCATCCGCTGGCCAAACCGAACGGAGGTAAACACTGATGAGCGCGTCCGCCAAACCCTACGGCTTGCTGGCCGAATTCACCAACACCACCGATGTGCTGCACGCGGCGGAAAAAGTCCGCGACGCCGGCTTCCGCAAGTGGGATGTCTTTATGCCGTTCCCGGTCCATGGGATGGACAAGGCCATGGGGATCAAGAACTCGAAGGTCGGCTGGTTTGCCTTCATCGGCGGGGTCACGGGTTACACCACCGGCATGTTGATGATCTGGTGGATGAACGCCGTGGACTACCGCATCATCGTCGGCGGCAAACCGATGTTCAGCCCCTACGCGGCCTTTCCGCCATCGTACGAATTGACGATTCTCTTTGGGTCGTTCGGCGCCATCCTCGGCATGATGTTTTTGAACCGGCTGCCGCGCCTGCATCATCCGCTGCTCAAACACCGGCGCTTCAACCAGGTGACGCATGACAAGTTTTTCGTGGTCATCGAGACGGCGGACCCGAAGTATTCCGAGACCGAAACCCGCCAACTGCTCGAGGCCGCCGGCAGTCAGCGCATCGAAATGGTGGAGGACTAATGCGCTATTTTTTCCTCATCTTTGGCGTTCTGGTGTTGGCGGTGATGTTGATCGCCGGGCGGCGGGGTGACCTGACGCGCCATCGTCCGTTGCAGATTTTCCCGGACATGAAGCGCCAGCTCAAGTTGCGTCCCCAGACTCCCAACGGCTTTTTTCCGGACGGCCTGAGTTCGCACTTGCCGCCGGCGGGGACCATTGACCAGAGCGTGCCGGCATCGGTGGCGGGGCGGGAGGTTTATCAGTTTGCCGACGATCCCTACAACACAGGCCGCGTTCCGGGCAAAACCAATTTCGTCGAACTTTCTCCCGTGCCCGTCTCCGCGGCGTTGCTGGCCCGCGGGCGGGAGCGCTTCAATATCTATTGCTCGCCCTGTCACGGTCAGACCGCCGATGGCAATGGCATCACCAAAAAAATCGGAGCCATGGCGGTGGTGGCGAACCTGCACGACAAGCGCATTGTGGAGCTGGCGGATGGGGAGATTTTCAATACGGTCAGCCACGGCAAAGGCAACATGCAGGGCTATGCGCCCCAGATTCCGGTCGAAGATCGTTGGGCCGTCATTGCTTATCTGCGGGCGTTGCAACTGAGCCAACTGGGGAAGGTGGATGACCTGTCACCGGCCCTGCGAGCCCAACTCAAGTAAGCGTATGAGTCAACCAGACGATTTTTCCAACGAAGATCCGCAAGCGGCGCCACTGGACCTGACGAAGTGGCGCGGTCTGCCCGGCCGCTGCGTGGCGGTCGGCGGCGTGATTACGGTGCTCGGTTTCTTTTTGAGCTGGCGTCACGATGGCCTGGTCAATTTCGCCTATTTCTGGCTGGTGGCTTTCATGTTGTTTCTGGGCCTGGCGCTCGGGGCGCTGTTCCTGGTGCTGGCGCATCATCTCTTTGACGCCGGCTGGTCGGTGGCTACCCGGCGCATTTGCGAGCATCTGGCGGCGTTGTTGTTTCCGGCCCTGGCCGTGCTCTTCGTGCCGATCCTCCTGCTCGCGCCGAAAATTTACAAGTGGATGTCGGCCAATCCGGCGACCGACCACGCATTGAAGGCCAAGCTGCCGATGTTCACGACGCCGGGATTCTATCTCGGGGCCGTGGCGTGCTTTGGGATCTGGTGGTGGTTGTCGAGCCGGCTCCGGTACTGGTCGGTCAAGCAGGATGAAACCGGCGCGGCGGAGTGTACCCGGAAGATGCGGTTTCTCTCCTCCGTCGGCATCTTTCTCTACGCCTTCACGGTGACCTACGCGGCCATCATGTGGATGAAGGCGCTGCAATACCAATGGTTCTCCACCATGTATGGCGTCTGGTATTTCGCCGGGAGCGTCTGGCTCGCGTTGGGCACGGTGTATGTCATCACCATGTTGCTGGACCGCCAGCGCGTTCTCACCAAGGTGCTGCATGAGCATCAGTATTATTTTCTCGGCTCGTTGCTGTTCGCCTTCACGGTGTTTTACGCCTACGTGACCTTTGCGCAATACTTCATTATTTGGAACGCCAACATGCCGGAGGAAACCTTCTGGTACGTCCTGCGGGAAAAGGGCACGTGGTGGTGGGTGAGCATGGTCATCATCTTCGGCCACTTTTTCGTTCCCTTCCTGGCGTTGCTGCGGATTGACGTGAAGAGCATTTTTTCCCTGATGGTCCCGCTGGCCGTCTGGACCTGGCTGATGCGTTTCACCGATCTGGCGTTCAACATTCTCCCACCGTTGTTCCCGGACAACTTTCCGATCCTTTGGGTGTGGTTGCCGCTGGGCATGATCGCGTTCATGGGCGGCGTGCTGACCAAGGTGTTTTTGAAACAATTTGCCGCGGTGTCGCCCTTCCCGAAAAAGGATCCGCGCTTGATTGAGGCGATGGGCTTGTATCATGTGCCAGTGCCGCAGATTTCCGGCGGAAACCGGGGGTCGGCCGGTCAACTGAGCGGCGCGCCGTCCCCGTCGAAAGGAGGCCATTGATGAATTGCACCGAGCAGGACGAGACAACGTGTTGCCGGCGATGCTCCACCATCGTGGCGGCGGTCATTGTGTGTTTGATTTTCGCCGCGCTGGTCTGGAAGACGCGCCAGTACACCACGCCGCCACCGTTGAATGCCGGTCGCGCGGCCGAACGCGCCAAGGCCCTGGTGGAATTGCACGCCGCCGAGGCTGACGCCCTGAACAATGTCGGCTGGGTGGATCAAGCCAAGGGCGTCGTGCGGCTGCCCATTGTGGAGGCGATGAAACTGGCCGAACGCGAGTGGCAGAATCCGGCGCAGGCGCGCGCCGACCTGATTGCCCGCGTGGAAAAAGCCACGGCGCTGCCTCCGAAAGCGCCGGAGAAGCCCAGCGCGTTCGAGTAAGTGCTTCCGTCTGTCCCCATGACCGCCACCCCGAACCCTTCGCGGATTGACGCTTCCTGTCGTCTGCCGTTGTTCGCGTTGTTTGGCGGAGCGGCAGTCTGGCTGGCGCTGAGTTCCGTGTTTGGCCTGATCGCTTCGCTGTCCTTTCACAGCCCCGCGATGTTTGCGAATTGCGCGTTGCTCAGTTACGGTCGCGCCTTTCCCGCCGGGCAGACCTTGTTGGTTTACGGCTTTGGCATTCCATCGGGACTGGGCGTGGGGTTGTGGTTGTTCGCCCGGTTGGGACGGGTTGAAGTGGCCCGGCCGTGGCTGCTCGTCCTGGGCGCCAAACTCTGGCATCTCGGCGTGCTGGTGGGCCTGGTCGCCATCCTTGTGGGGCAGGGGACGGGTTATGAGTGGTTCGAGCTGCCGTATTATGCCGCGGTGATTTTGTTTCTGGGTTACCTGCTCCTGGCGATTTGGACGTTGGCGACCTACGCGCAACGGCGGGAACAAACTTTGTACCCTTCGCAATGGTTTATCCTGGCGACGCTGTTTTGGTTTCCGTGGATTTTCTCGACGGCCTTGCTGCTCTTGCACTACTTCCCGGTGCGCGGGATGGTGCAAGCCTCCATCGCCTGGTGGTTTTCCGGCAACTTGCTCCATGTCTGGCTGACGTCGGCGGGTCTGGCCTCGACGTTCTATTTTCTCCCCAAGCTGACGAATCGTCCGCTGCAAAGTCGCTACCTGGCGCTCTTCGTATTTTTCACGCTGCTGCTGTTCGGCACCTGGACGGGCGTTCCCGCCAGCGCGCCGTTGCCGGCCTGGATGCCGGTGTTGAGCAGCGGCGCCAGTTTGCTGTTGCTGGTGCCGGCCGCCGGAGTCGTGGTGATCATGGTGCAGACCTGCCGCGGCGCAAATGTGTCCTGCGGAGGCGGCCCGCTGTGCTTTACCGAATTCGGTGTCTGGTCGCTGGTGCTGGCGACGGTGTTGTTTGCCCTGGGCGCTTGTCCGGCGGTGGCGCGCGTCACGGATTTTACCTGGTTCGGGCGCGGCGAAAACGTGCTGCGGCTGCAAGGCTTTTTCCTGATGACCATGCTCGGGGCGGCCTATTACATTCTGCCGCGGGTGGCCGGCATCGAAATCAGCCAGGCTCGCATCCGGGTCAACTTCTGGCTGGGCGTCATCGGCACGGTGGTGTTCGCGCTGCCATTGGTGGTGGGCGGATTGCGGCAGGGTTTTGCGCTGGCCAATGTCTCCGTGCCGTTTCTCGAAACCACGAAAGCGGCCCTGATGTATTTCCGTTTGAGCACGATTGGTGAGACTTGCCTGCTCGCCGGCAACTTTCTCTTCCTGTTCAACGTGACCTTGGTTTTGGTTCATTACTATCGAGTGGTCTGCAAATCGGTTTATGCCGAAGTGACCGCCCTGGCGCCGGAAGGGGTGAAAGCATGAAATCGGGCGCGACGGTTTTTCTCGTGGCGTTCCTCGCGCTCGCGGCGTCGTGGGGCGGTTTCGTGCTCGCGCCGCAATTGCAGATCGGCCGTACCGGCCCGGAGAAAACTGTTCCCGCCGAAGCCAGTTATCCCGTCGCGCGTTCCGGTCGGGCGCAACAGGGCGCGCAGGTGTACCGGTCGCTGGGTTGCGTGGCTTGCCACAGTCAACAGGTCCGTCAGACCGGGGTGCTGTGCGAAGTGCTCCTGGTCGAGGCGGGCACCAATGCCTCCGCCACCCTGGCCGAACTCGCAACCTTGAATCCCGCATTGGCCAGCAAAGCAACGCTGGCCAAACTGCCCGTCGTGATCACTAACACCGCCGACGTTGCGGCGGCCGCCCCCATCGTGAAGGCGATTGCGGCCGTAGGTGCCAAGGCGGCGGTGCAGGTGAGCGCGGTCGGACCGGACATCGCGCGTGGCTGGGGCCAGCGACGTTCGGTGGCGCAGGATTACGCCGAGGATGCGCCGGTCCAGGTTGGACTGCGCCGTTTCGGGCCCGATCTGGCGAATGTGGGTGCGAGCAAGCCGGATGTGAACTGGCACCTGCGCCATCTTTACGCGCCCGCGGCGGAAGTGCCAAATTCAACGATGCCGCCCTACCGATTTTTGTTCCACCAACGCAAGATTGGCAATCAGGGCACCACGGGAGCGCTGCAACTTTCCGGCGCGTTTGCTCCGCCGGCCGGATACGAGATTGTTCCGACGGATGACGCGCTGGCGTTGGCGGCTTATCTCGCCAGCCTGAAGGTTGACGCGCCGTTGTTTGAAGGCCCGTTCACGGCGCCGGAGTCGCCCGCTCCGTCCACCAGCGCGCCGGCGGCAACCAACCAAGTGGTGATGGCGATCGCAAAATGAGCGCCGAAGTAAAACATCTTCATCCGGAAACGGAGGCCGAGCCGACCACCACGACGCTGACCGTGCCGATGTGGCTGATGGCGGGGATGCTGGTGCTGCTGTTTCTCGGCGCCTGGTATTTCGATGCGCGTGGCGGCTGGTTTCAACCCAAGGTCTATGAACCGTTTGTTTCGCTCCCCGACCTCGAACGCTTCCAGCCGCCGAAATCGGGCGAGGAGTGGCGCTCGCGCGGTCGGGTGTTGTTCGACAGCAATTGTGCGCTCTGCCACAGCACCGATGGCCTGGGCAAACCCGGGCAGGCGCCGCCGCTCGCAGGCTCGGAGTGGGTGTTGGCGCCCGGCGGCGACCAAATGATCCATATTCCGCTCGTGGGTCTGTCCGGTCCCATCAGTGTGAAAGGTCAGGAATGGAATCTGAACATGGCCGCCATGGGCGCCGCCTATTCGGATGAACAACTCGCCGATGTCGTCAGCTACATCCGTAATTCCTGGGGTAACAAGGCTTCCGTGGTCACGCCCGAGCAGGTGAAGAAGGTGCGGGCCGACATCGGCGGGCGCACGCAGCCTTACAGCGTGGAAGAGCTGAAGAAGTTCGCGCAGTAATCCCGCCGCTTGCGCATCGGGTTCGACCGAGCCAATCCCCGTCTTCCACTCCGCTACCGGCGCGACTCGATTTGCTCGATCGCCCATCGGGCATGTTCGGCGATGAGTGGTTCGGCATCACGGCTGGCCTGTTCCAGAGCGGGCAGGGCGGTTTCATCGCCGACATTACCCAGCGCGACACAAACATTGCGCAGTAATCCCCGGCGTTTGGTCCGTAGGATCGGTGTGCCGGCAAACCTGGCCTTGAACCCGGCGGCGTCCAGTCGCAGCAGCTCGATCAAATCCGGAGTTTGGAGATCGGTGCGGGCGTGCGTTTGCATCAGACTTCCCGCACGGGCAAACCGGTTCCACGGACAGACCGCGAGGCAGTCATCGCAACCGTAAATGCGATTGCCAATGAGCGGGCGGAGTTCCACCGGAATGGCGCCCTTGAGCTCAATGGTGAGATTGGAAATGCAGCGGCGGGCGTCTAGTTGGAATGGGGCGGTGATGGCCTGGGTGGGGCAGGCGGTGAGGCAACGGGTGCAGGTGCCGCAACGGTTCTGCTCCGGCGCGTCGGGTTCGAGTTCGAGCGTAGTGAGAATCTCCGCGAGAAAAATCCAGTTGCCGAGCCGGCGGCTGATGACGTTGGTGTGTTTGCCCACGAAGCCGATGCCGGCCCGTTGGGCGAGGTCGCGTTCCAGGATCGGGCCGGTGTCCACATACCAGAGCGAGCGCGATTCGGGGCCGCCACAGTCGTTGACGAAGGCGGTGAGTGATTTCAGGCGTTCGGCCAGCAGATCATGATAGTCCTGGAACTGGGCGTAGCGGGCGACGAGGCCGGTGTGAGCGGGGGAGTGCGGGGTCGGAGCCGGGTTCTGCGGCTCGCGTCCGGCGTCATGGCCGTAGCTCACCGCCAGGCAGACAACGGATTTTGCCCCGGCCAAAACGAGCTGCGGCTCACACCGTTTGTCCGCATTGCGTTCCAGCCAGGCCATTTCTCCGTGCCGGCGTTGGTTGAGCCAGGCCTGAAAATGGCCCGCGCTGGCCGGTGGCGTGGCGGTGGTAAAACCACAGTCATCGAAGCCCAGCTCGCGGGCACGTTGCCGGATGGCGGCTTTCATCCGGGCGGAGCGACCACCGCACGGAAATGGTGAATCACCTGTTGGGCGACTTCGCGGACCGACCGGAATTCGCTATTCACCAGCACGTCGGCCTGTTTGTAGGATTCCTCGCGCGCGGCGAGCAGGGTTCGGATCTTCTCCAACGGTTGCGGGTGCTGGAGCAGGGGACGGTGGGACTGTTCGCGCACGCGGTGAAAGATTTTTTCGGGCGAAGCCCAGAGGCAGACGACGAGGGCGTGCTGCTTCAGGCTGCTCAAGTTGGCCGGGTTCACGGGCAGACCGCCACCGGTGGAGATGACGATGCCGTGGCGCAGGGCGAGTTGCGAAACGAGTTGTTGTTCCAATTCGCGGAACGCCGGTTCGCCGTTCTGAGCGAACAGTTCGGTGATGGACTTGCCGGTGCGGGCCTCGATTGACTCATCGGTATCGAGGAATTCAAAGTGCAATTGCTCGGCGACGCAGCGACCCACGGATGATTTGCCCGTGCCCATGAAACCGATCAGGGCGAGGTTGACGATGCGGCGGTCGGCGATCATGCCGGAGAAATAGCAAATTCAGGGATGGATCGCACGCCGATTCTGACGCCTGAGACGAGTCCGCGCGGACTTGGTGCTGGAAAGACGGCGAGGGTGAGGTGGTGACAGTTTCAAGAATCAGGGCGCGCGGGAACGAGCGGGAGCGGCAAATTAATGGAGGCAAGAAAATGAACGACAGATCAGCCCGGGTTCTTGCCTCCATCTTTTTGCCAATCGAGAGCATCAACCCGAACCGGAGACTGCGGAGTGAACGGGCAAAAACATTCGTCTCGGTTACTTCGCGTCGCGTTGAGAGCAGTTTCCTCGCGTTCGATGCCAGCACAAGGAGCGCAAATGGAAAGTTTGCGCGTGACTTATCCGCCGACATGCAAATACCCTCCGGCGTGGTTAACAAACCAAACAATTAACTTATGAAACATTCCATACAAAATCCCGGCTGGTCGCGACGACTTGGAGTCACCGCGCTGGCTTGCACGGTTGCGTTACTCGGAGTTGTATCATCACAGGCGGCGGACAAGAAACCCAACATTCTGCTCATCGTATCCGATGACACCGGCTACGGCGATCTTGGGCCTTACGGCGGTGGCGTCGGCCGCGGCATGCCCACGCCGAGCATTGACAAGATGGCCAAAGAAGGGATGACCTTCTTTTCCTTTTACGCGCAACCCAGTTGCACGCCGGGTCGCGCGGCCATGCAGACGGGGCGCTTCCCCAATCGCAGCGGCATGACGACCGTGGCTTTCCAAGGTCAGGGCGGTGGATTGCCCAAGGGGGAATGGACGCTCGGTTCGGTGCTCAAGACCGCCGGTTACAAAACCTACTTCACGGGGAAGTGGCATCTGGGCGAGTCTGACTACGCGCTGCCCAACGCTCACGGCTACGATGTGATGGAACATGCGCTCCTCTATCACTGCAACGCCTACACGTACGGCGACCCGACGTGGTTCCCGGACATGCCCGAGGAGTTGCGCACGATGTATAACAAAGTGACCCGCGGCTCATTGTCCGGCAACGCCGGCGAGACGGCGCACGAAGATTTCAAAGTCAACGGCCAGTACGTTGATCAGCCGGGCAAGCCCGTTACACTGCATGGCGTAACCTATCCCGATGGCGTCGTCGGGATTCCGTTTCTGGACAAATACGTGGAAGCGTCCGGCCTGAAATTTCTGGAGGACGCCGCCAAACACCCCGACCAGCCGTTCTTCATCAACATCAACTTCATGAAGGTTCATCAGCCGAACCTCCCGGCGCCGGAGTTCGAGCATAAATCCATGGCCAAGAGCAAATACGCCGACTCGATTGTGGAACTCGACACCCGCATCGGTCACATCATGGACAAACTCAAGGAGCTGGGCCTCGACCAAAACACCCTGGTGTTCTACACCACGGACAACGGCGCGTGGCAGGACGTTTATCCGGATGCGGGTTACACGCCTTTCCGCGGCACCAAAGGCACCGACCGCGAAGGCGGCAACCGCGTGCCAGCCATCGCCATCTGGCCGGGCAAAATCGCCGCCGATGTGAGAAATCACGACATCGTCGGCGGCTTGGACTTCATGGCCACCTTTGCCGCCCTCGCGGGCGCCAAACTTCCGTCGAAAGACCTCGACGGCCAACCGACCATTTTCGACAGTTACGACATCTCGCCCGTGCTGTTCGGCACCGGCCCGGATCCGCGCGAGACCTGGTGTTACTTCACGGAAAACGAACTGCTCCCCGGCGCGGTGCGTTGGCATCAGTTCAAGTTCGTGTTCAATCTGCGCGGTGACAACGGTGCCCAAACGGGCGGCCTTTCGGTGGACAGCAACCTTGGCTGGAAAGGTGCGGAGAAATACGTCGCCATTGTGCCACAAATCTATGATCTGTGGCAGGACCCGCAGGAGCGCTACGACATCTTCATGAACAACTTTACCGAGCACACCTGGATTGCGCCGGTGATGCAAGCGGAGTTGACGCGCGTGATGAAGACTTTTATCGAGTATCCGCCGCGCAAGCTGCAAAGCGAAGGCTACACCGGGCCGATCACCATTTCCGCTTACCAGAAATTTTCGTGGCTGCGAGAGGAACTCAAAAAGGAAGGTGTTAAAATCACGTTGCCCACCGGCAACTAGTACCGCTCAAAACCGTTCGAGAATCACGCGGGTTGCTTCAGCGGAGGCGGCCCGCGAATTCTCGGGCAGCACTCATTCGCCAGACCAAATCAAAGAAATATGAAAGCATCACGCTTTTTTGTTGCCTACGCTCCCCTCGCCGCTGCAGTGGTGTTGACGGGCTGCGCCTGCAGTTCAATGCACAAATCCAGCTCGGACGTCACGGCCATTGACATCTGTCTCGAACCGGACGCCACCATGGTCCAGCACGCCACCGCCGTGAATGCCCGCCTGCGCGGTGTGTTTCCGGAAGGCTTCGCGCTGGATGCCTCGCATCGCCCGCACGTCACGCTGGTCCAGCGATTCGTCCGCACGGCGGATCTGAATCGGGTGTATGCCGCCGCGTCCAAAGCCATCGCCCGGAACGATGTCACTCGTTTGAAATTGGAAGCGTTCAAGTATTACTACATCCCGGACAAAGAGATCGGCCTTTCGGGCATTGTCATCAAGCCGACACCTGAATTGCTGAAGGTGGAACAGGACGTAATTGACGCCGTCGCCCCGTTCACCGTCGCAACCGGCACGCCAGCGGCATTTGTCAGGCCCGACGATCCCGGGGTCAGCCCGTTGCTGATCAAATACGTGGAGGTGTTTGTTCCCGATCATTCCGGCGAGCACTATGAACCACACGTCACCACCGGCATCGCCTCCCGGGAATATCTGGACAAAATGCTGGCCGAACCCTTCGCCAACTTCACGTTTTCACCGGCGGGGGCGGCGGTGTATCACCTCGGTCCTTACGGCACGGCGGCCATTAAACTCAAACAATTACATTAACCCGGTGAGCCATTCCGCGATGGTTAAGCTTCGTTCGTGAACTACGCGGGCTGATTCGCGGTCCGTCCAGCCCGGATCAGCCTGCAAATTCACGAGCAATCGCCCGTTCAGCCGAAACCGGCTATGAAACCAGTAACGCTAACCTTGGCGACACTTGCCCCGCTGCTGCTGGCGCTGGCCGGCTGTTCCACCGCCAGACCGGAACGACCTGACCTTGCCGCTCTCAAGCGGCGGCAGGCTGAGGCCACGCCTGCCCGGGTCCTTGAATGGCTCGAACGCGGCAATGAACGATTCGCCACCGGACAGGCTGAACCGCGCGACATGCTGCACGACCAGCGCGCCACCGCCACCGGCCAATATCCGCTCGCCGCGATTCTGGGTTGCATTGATTCGCGGGCGCCGGCTGAATTCATTTTCGACGCGGGACTAGGTGACTTGTTTGACGCGCGCGTCGCCGGGAACGTTGCCGATGCCGACCTCGTGGGCAGCCTTGAATTCGCCTGCCAGGTGTCGGGCGCAAAATTGGTGGCCGTGATGGGCCACACCAGTTGCGGTGCGATCAAGGGCGCGATTGATGGCGTTCAACTTGGCAACCTCACCGGACTGTTGGTGAAAATCCAACCGGCCGTCGCCGCGGTGCCAAACACGACGGGCGATCGCAGCTCGAAGAACGCTGCCTTTGTCGAAGCGGTGGCGGAAGCCAATGTGCGGCTGACCGTGGAACGCATTCGAGAACTCAGTCCGACCCTGCGCGATCTCGAACGTGAAGGAAAAATCCGAATCGTCGGCTGCCTCTACCAGCTTGATACCGGCCGGGTGCTGTTTCTGGACGCCACAAACCAAAAATAGAATGGAAAGCCAGTTCATGAAATCCATCCGCTCTTGCCTCCTCCCTGCGGTTCTCACCTTCGCGCTGGCCGGTATCGTTGGCCTTGCCCATGCCGCCGACCCGTTACCCTCCTGGAATGACACGGCAGCGAAGCGGGCGATCATCGCCTTCGTCGAGAGGGTGACCCAGGCTGACTCGCCGGACTTCGTGCCCGTATCCGAGCGCATCGCCACGTTCGACAACGACGGCACGCTCTGGTGCGAGCAGCCGTTCTACTTCCAGTTCCTCTTTGCGCTCGACCGCGTGAAAGCCTTGGCCCCGCAGCATCCCGAGTGGAAATCTACCGAGCCTTTCGCCTCACTGCTCAAGGGCGATGCGAAAGCAGCTTTGGCCGGAGGCAACAAAGCCATCGGCGAAATCCTCATGGCGACTCACGCCGACATGACCACCGCCGAATTCGAGAAGATCGTCACCGACTGGATCGCCACGGCCAAACATCCCAAGACCGGCAAGCCGCTCACCGAAATGGTCTATCAACCTATGCTCGAACTGCTCGCGTATCTCCGCGCAAACGGATTCAAGACTTTCATCGTCTCCGGCGGCGGCATCGAGTTCATGCGCCCGTGGACGGAAAAAATTTATGGCATCCCGCCCGAGCAGGTTGTGGGCAGCAGCATCAAAACGAAGTTTGAACTGCGCGATGGCAAACCCGTGCTCGTGCGCCTGCCCGAAATCAACTTTATTGACGACGGTCCTGGCAAGCCGGCCGGCATCAACTCACACATCGGCCGGAGGCCCATCGCCGCGTTCGGCAATTCCGACGGCGACCGCCAGATGCTGGAATGGACCGCCGCCGGCCCCGGCGCGCGCCTGATGATGCTCGTGCATCACGACGACGCCAGACGTGAATTCGATTACGGCGCGAAGTCACTCATCGGCACCTTCAGCGACTCGCTGATGGCCGAGGCGAACCAAAGCGGCTGGACCGTCATCAGCATGAAGAACGATTGGAAGCGCATCTTTCCGTTCGATCCGGCGGAGAAATGATTCGATTCCGAACTTTGCGAACTGGTGGATCGCTCGGTTTCACCAGAGCGTGAATGCCTCACCGAAATCGCCAGGAAACCATGTACTGGGCAAGATCGGAACGAGCGGGAAACGGCAAAAAATGGAGGCAAGAAGATGAACGACAGCGCAGCGCATTTTTTTGCCTCCAGCTTTTTGCCAACCACGAACATCAGCCTCAGCTCATAGCCGGTGGCAGTATGCTGAGGGCGAGGGTCAGATATAAAAGTCGAGGGCGGTCATGGGTTCTTGCTCGAGCTTGCGGGCGCGTTCGGCCAGGTCGGCAAGCGTGGTGTTCTCCAGGAGAGTGACGATAGCCCGGCGGACCTCTTTCATGACATTCCGGATCGCACAGCGAGGTTCGTCCGGGCAGGAACACTTTTCATAGCAAGTCTCGCTCACACAACTCACCGGCGCGAGCGGTCCCTCGATATGGCGGATGATGTCGGCCAGCGTGATTTGCCGGGGCGGCTTGCACAGGCGATAGCCACCCGTCACGCCGCGTTTGCTGGCGACCATGCCGGCGGATTTGAGGTCGTTGAGGATTTGTTCGAGGAAACGTTTGGGAATGTTTTGCAGGCGCGAGATGGCTTGAATGGAAACGACCGAATCGTCTTCGACATAATCACGAGCCAGCACGAGCAGGGCGCGCAATGCGTATTCGCCTCGAACAGAAAGCTTCACCGACGCAGTATGCTAATCACTATTTAACTGGTCAAGTATTTCTCTCCAGTCTCATTTCAACCATGAGGGACGCGAAAATGAACATACATTGACATGGTAGTGATTTGCTTTAGCCTAGCGGACACTCGGCCAATGAGCTTGCTACCATGAGAGACAAACATTATCGCAGTGTCGTGAAGGCTTTGTCCTGGCGCGTCACCGGCACCGTGGACACGATTCTAGTTTCCTACCTGGTGACCGGAAAAATCAAGCTGGCCATGTCCATTGGTTTTGTCGAACTGTTCACCAAGGTGGTGTTGTACTACGGGCACGAGCGGGTGTGGGATCGCATCTCCTTTGGCCGAGCCAAGCCGAGCCGGGATTACGAAATATGAGCACGAACGGGAGGCGACACGGCGGATGGCGAAACGGAAGACATCCAATTCTCAAGCCGGGTTCACTCTGTCCTACGCTCCGGTGACTCCTTGCAAATAGGCGAAGATCAACTCGGGCAGGTCGTCGCTGTAGCCCCCTTCGAGCAGGCTGAACATCGGCAACCCGAGCTTGCCCAGTTCCGAGCCGAGCCAGTGGAAATCCTCGGCCTCCAACGAACCCTGTGCCAGCGGGTCGTGGGCATACGCATCGAATCCGGCGGACACGCCGATGAGGTCCGGTTGGAACCGCTGCAGATCCGCCAACGCGTGGGCGAGGATTTTCCGGTACGACGCCCGCGGGCTGCGCGGGGCGACGGGATAGTTGAAACAATTCTCGCCCACATTGGTCGCGCCGGTGCCGGGGTAGCAGGGAAATTCGTGAATTGAGAAGAACGCCATGCCGGGCTGGTTCAGCAAAATATCCTCGGTGCCGTTGCCGTGATGCACGTCGAAGTCGAACACGGCCACGCGCCGAACGCCGCCGGCCCGGGCTGCCAGCGCCGCGATGGCGACGTTGTTTAGGTAGCAAAAGCCCATGACCTGATTGCGCGTGGCATGGTGGCCCGGCGGGCGCATGAGACTGAAAACGGCTTCCCCCCGGCGGGCGTCATCCAGCGCCAGCAGCGCGGCACCCGCCGCGTTCCGCGCCAGGGCTTCGATGTTTGGAAAGTAGGCGGTATCGGGGTCGAAATCTTCGGGGATGCGCAGTCGGGCAATGTGTTCGGGGGTATGGGCGCGAAGGATGTTTTCGTCGGTCGCGGGTGAAGGGGTTGCGTACTTGATGCACAAGTCCGACTGCTCGCGCAATTTTTCCAAGGTCAGCGAAATCCGCGTGGGTCGCTCGGGATGACCCTGGCTGTGGTAGTCGGTGCAACTGGGGTCGGTAATGATTTTCACCGCCGAGATTGAAGCACGAACGACCCGGCGTGGTCACGCAATACTTCGCGCGTGCGAAAGAGGCAAGCGGTGCTGGACGGACCGTAAATCGGCATTGCATCAGCGAAGCAATTGACCCCAAGCTTTGCGCGAACTCAAAGACGGGCGCGAAACCATGAAGGCAACTCCATCAATGTTTGTGATGCTGTTGAGTCTGGCGGTGGTCCTCCAGGCCAGCGCAGCGGAGAACAAACTTGTCATCCATGCCGACCGGGGCGAGGTGACGATCAACAAGAACATTTACGGCCAGTTTTCCGAACACCTCGGGCGGTGCATCTACGAAGGCATCTGGGTGGGGGAGGACAGTCCCATTCCCAACACGCGTGGCATCCGCAATGACGTGGTGGCGGCGCTCAAACGAATCAAAGTGCCCGCCCTGCGCTGGCCGGGCGGTTGTTTTGCGGACGAATATCATTGGAAGGACGGCATCGGGCCGCGCGCGAAACGTCCGTCCATCATCAACACCCACTGGGGCGGCGTGGTGGAGAACAATCATTTTGGCACGCACGAGTTCATGGATTTGTGCGAGCAGGCGGGCATCGAACCCGTCATCTGCGGCAACGTGGGCAGCGGCACGGTGCAGGAAATGATGGAGTGGGTGGAATATATGACCAGCGACGCGGACTCGCCCATGGCCAATCTCCGTCGGCAGAATGGCCGTGACAAGCCGTGGAAGCTGCGTTACTTCGCGGTGGGTAATGAGAGCTGGGGTTGCGGCGGCAACATGCGGCCCGAGTACTACGCCGACGTCTTCCGGCGATACAACACGTTCATCAAGAATTATTCGGGTAACCGGATTTACCGGGTGGCTTGTGGAGCGAGCGACGACGATTATCAGTGGACGGAAGTGCTCATGGCCAATGCGGCCCGGCAGATGAACGGACTGTCGTTGCATCACTACAGCCTGCCCACCGGCAGTTGGAGTGGTCGCAAGGGTTCGGCGACGGACTACCAGGAGGATCAATGGTTTTCCACCCTGCGCAATGCGTCGCGCATGGAAACGCTGGTCGCCAAACACTCCGCGATCATGGATAAGCACGATCCGCAAAAGCGGGTGGGCTTGATCGTGGACGAATGGGGCGCGTGGTACGATGTCGAGCCGGGAACGAATCCGGGTTTCCTCTACCAGCAAAGCACGATGCGCGACGCGCTGGTGGCCGGGATCACGCTCAACATTTTCAACAATCACGCCGACCGGGTGAAGATGGCCAACATCGCCCAGTTGGTGAACGTGTTGCAGGCCATCATCCTCACCGACCAGGAGAAAATGCTCCTGACGCCGACGTATTACGTGTTCGAGCTGTTCCGGACGCATCAGGACGCGACGTTGCTGCCGAGTGAACTGGAGGATTGCGCGGATTACAAATTCGGTGACCAACGGCTGCCGACGGTGAGCGCCTCGGCGTCCAGGGGGAAGGACGGCAAGATTACGGTCACGTTGTGCAATTTGAATCCCAACTCGGCGGTGGAGCTGGTCACCGACTTGCGGGGCGCGAAGGTTACGCGGATCACCGGGCGCGTGCTGACGGCGGAAAGCATCCGGGCGCACAACACCTTTGCCAAGCCCGACCTGATCCAGCCGGTCGTCTTCTCCGACTTCAAGGTCAGTTCGGGCGGCTTCACGGTGCGGCTTCCGGCAAAATCCGTGGTGGCGCTGGCGGTGGAGTAACGCGCATTTTCCATCCCGGGGGCGATGTTTTGATTCGACACCGGGCGCCCGGCTTTCGACACTACGCTTCGTGAAGTTGCCGCCGGATTATCACATGCACACGCCGCTTTGCCGCCACGCCAGCGGCGAACCGGTGGAGTACGCGCGCCGCGCGCTGGAGCTGGGTTTCACCGAAATCGGCTTCTCGGATCACTCGCCGATGACGCGGGATGACTTCGACGAATGGCGCATGTTCAACCACCAGCTTGACGAATACGTGGCAAAGGTCCGCCACGCCCAACGCGAATTTCCCCAACTCACCATCCGGCTCGCGCTGGAAGTGGATTATCTGCCCGGCCACGAAGATTGGATTCGCGACCTGGCGGCGCGGCATCCGTGGGATTATTTCATCGGATCGGTGCATTATATCTCGGACTCCTGGGACATTGATAATCCGAACAAGGTGTCGCAGTGGAAAAATCAGGACACGTTCGAGGTCTGGTCGGTTTATTTCGAGCGGCTGACCCGGGCGGCCGAGTCCGGCTTGTTTGAAATTATAGGTCACGCCGATCTGCCGAAAAAGTTCGGGCATCGTCCCAGCCGTGATTGCACACCGCTCTACGAACGCTTCCTCACCGCCGCCAAGGCGCACAATTGCGCGATTGAATTAAACACCGCCGGCCTGCGCAAGGATTGTCAGGAGATTTATCCCAGCTGCGGCATTCTTGAGTTGGCGTGGCAAAAGGGCGTGCCGATCACGTTTGGCTCGGATGCGCACAAACCGGCGGAGGTGGGAATGAACTTTGCCGAAGCCATCCAGCTCGCCCGGAGCGTTGGCTACCAGGAATGTTGGAAACTGGCGGGTCGAAAACGGGAAACCATTTCCTTCTGATTCACCAGCCGCGCGGGAAGTCGTTGTTTCAACTGGTGCGCGCGCGACGTGCGGCCTCATTTTTCCAATTCGGCCTTACGTCATTTCCAGTCCACGCATGGTGCCGGTGGCGGAAGCGAACCGGTCGGTTTCCAGGCCCATCCGTTGCAGCATCGAGACGAAGAGGTTGGGCAGGGGGTAATTGTGCTGCCGATCGAATGCGAGATGCTGGCCGTGTTGGAAACCGCCGCCCGCGAAGATGGTCGGCATGTTCGTGGTGACGTGCGTGTTCGCGTTGCCCAGGTTGGAGCCGTAAAGAATCATGGTGCGATCAAGCAACGGCTCGCCTTCCTCTGACACCGCCTTGAGCTGGGCCAACAGATCCGCCAGCAGCTTCATGTGCCATTCGTCAATGGCGGTCAACTGCGCGAGTTTTTCCTTCGACTTGCCGTGGTGCGAAAGATTGTGGTAGCCGTCGCTGGTTTTCACATCACCGAACTCGATGGCGGGAGAATTCACGCTGTCCAGCAGCAGGGAAATGGAGCGGGTGGAATCCGTCTCGAAGGCGAGGCGCGCCATGTCGTACATCAGCTTGACTTTGTCCATGTAAGCCTTCGGGTCGGTCAGGTCGAGCGGCATGGGCGCGCTGACCTTGGGCTTGGGTTTGCTTTCCCATTCGCGGGACATCTGCATCCGTTGCTCCAGATCCCGGACGCTGGTGAAGTATTGATCCAGCCGGTCGCGGTCGCGTGCGCCCAGGTTGCGCTGCAACGACTTCGCCTGTCCCGCCACGGCGTCGAGGATGCTCTGGCCCATTTCCAGTTTCCGTTCCTGGGCGGCGGTTTCCGCCGGGGTGCCCTGCAAAAACATCCGGGCGTAAACGTCCGCCGCTTTTTCTTCACACGGAATCAGCACGCCCGAACCGGTCCAGGACAGACTGCGCACGCCTTGTTGCACGTTCACGCCCAGCGTGAGCGACGGGAACCGTGTGAGATGGCCGATGCGCTCGCCGATGTATTGATCGAGGGAAATGGTGTTGTGAAAACCCGCGCTGCCCGGGTGGGGCGCGGCCGTGAGAAAACAATTGTCCGCCGGATGTCCGCCATCCACATCCGGATGCGACACGCCACTGAGAACGGTGAAGTCCGCTTGATGCGCCTGGAGCACTTCGAGGTAGGGCGACAGCGTGTAATTTCGCCCGGCGTCCTGTGGGAAGAATTGGTCCGGCAACAAACCCAGATTGTTGCAAATGCCAAACATGCGGCGCGGCTTGCCGCCGGGGGTGCGGCCGGCCGCGAGCTGCGCAGCGGCAGACGCAAAGACTGGACTCATGGCATCCAGCAACGGCAGCGAAAGCAGAATGCCCGCCCCGCGCAGGAACTTGCGGCGGGACAGTGCCGGGCGGGTGGCAATGAAGGGCGTGTTCAGAGTTTTCATAGCGTGGCGGACGGGTTACTTTATCACTCTTTCCAAGTCATTTCTGCAAGAACAATTCACTTTGAACGATCTCGTGAATCAGCGTGCGGACGCCGTACTGGCTGGCACGGGCGCGGTCCAAAATCCGTTCGATGGCTGCACGATCGGAGAAGCGGATCGGCGCGCCGGTGGCGTAAATGGTCAGTTGCCGGGCGAGGTTGCGGGCGAGCTGGCGTTCGTCGGTGAGCAGGAGCGCCTTCAATTCCCGAACGTCATGGAACGTCCGGCCGTCCGGCAGCTCGCCGCTCGCATCCACGGGCAGCGCGTAGTGGAATTCAAATCGTTGTCCGCTCTTGGCAATGCCTTGCGCCAGTTCACCGCCCGCTTCCGAACGATAGCGCTCGCGCCAGCCGCCCATGACGTCGAAGTTTTCCAAGGCGAAACCGGCCGGGTCAATTTTGACATGGCACACGGCGCAGGCAGGCTCGTGGCGGTGCTTGTCGAGCTGCTGGCGAATCGTGACCGCGCCGCGGATGTCTGGTTCGAGGGCGCGCACGTTGGCCGGCGGCGGCGGAGTTTTCTCACCCAGGATGCGTTCCATGATCCAGACGCCGCGCAGCACGGGCGAGGTGGTGGTGCCGTTCGCGGTGACCTTGAGCACGGCGGCCTGGGTCATCAGCCCGCCGCGTACGCTGTCCTTGGGCAGCGCTGTCCGACGCAATGCAACGCCCTGAACCGGCGGCAAACCGTAGTGTTGGGCGAGGCGCTCATTGAGCATGGTGAAATCGGAGGCCACGACGTCGCGGGCAGGCAGATCGTCCCGCACCAGTTCGGCGAAGTACAGCCGTGTCTCTGCCAGCGCGGATTCTTCGAGCAGGTCATCGAGGTAGTAATCCGAATACAGGTTGGCGTCGGGCGCGGTGGCAGTGATTTTCCGCAGGTCGAGCCAGTAGTCGAGGAAGGCATTCACGAACCGTTCCGACTTCGGATCGTTCAGAAGCCGCTCGGTCTGGGCGTGCAGCACAGCCGGCTGGTGTAACTCATGTTTTTGCGCGCAGCGACGGAGTTCGTCGTCGGGCGGGGAGTTCCAGAGGAAGAAGGCGAGGCGCGTGGCCAGGGCGTAGTCATCGAGTCGCCCGGGCTTTTCATCCAGATACAGGAACTCGGGCGAACAGAGCACGGCGGTGTAGGCGGCAATCATCGCCTCGGTAAAACTATTTCCGTTATCGAGCGCGGCGTTGACGACCGGCAGGAATCGTTTCACTTCGGCCGGGTCGGTTGGCTGGCGATAGGCGTGTTGAATGAAGTTCTGAAGCAACCGTTCCGCGTCGGCCGTTGGATTTTGCGAAAGGATGTCCACGCCGGGCTGGGATTGAAACCGGCGACGCTTGCGCTTCGACGATTTGGCCTCCGGGTCGTTTACCGAGACGGCGTGATTCGTCATCGGGAGGTTGCCGAAGAGAAGCTGGTGACCGGCGGGCGGCCATTGGTCGTAAATGGGACCTTCGACTTCGAGCCAGCGAAACACCACGCCCGGCTGGCCGTCTTTTTGCGCGAGCGGATTTTGCCAGCGACGCGCGCCGGGTCGGGAGCGGAACAAGCGACCGGCATCCGGGCGGATGATTTCGCCGGCCAGCAGCCAGACATCCAGTTCATGCACGGCCGGATCGGGGGCGGCATCGAAGTCGCCGAGCTTGCGCAACTGGCGGGGCGGCGTTTCCGCCGTGATGGTCACGGGTTCATCGCGATGGCCGCGCGAGATGTCGTCCAGGTTCGGGATGAACCAGTCCTTGCCCTTGCCCGGACCCACCCAGACCGAGTAGGCGTTGAGGCGGAGTTTGTAGTGGCCGGCGACCGGGGCGCGAAACTGGTCGAACTCCGGTTCGATCGGTTCGTAGGCGCTGGCCACCACGCCCACGCCTTCCAGCTCGCGCAACTCCGCGTTCGTGCCGCCGACGGTGAGGGGCGCCGTGCCCCGGCGCACATCCGGTTGGCCCGCGAAGCCAAGCACCGGGAACGTGGCACGTTCGGGCGCGCTATTGAATTCGTCGAACTTCATCGGACCGGTGAAACTGCCCTGGTCGCGCGCGTAATAGCGCTTCACGGTCGGCACCGGGCGCTCGCTCTGTTTCGCCACGACCTGATGGAGCGCGTAATCCGCCGCGCCGAGATACCGGGCTAGTTGCACATGCGAAACGTCGAGGGCATCGCCGGACTTGTTGAACCGGTCGGCCTCGCCGTCTTCCGGCAACGAATTGCGCACCTGCAACCACGGCGCGTGCAATAGATCGCGCAGGGCGTTCTCGTATTCGTAACGATTCAGCCGGCGTCGTGTTGCGCGGCCTTCCTTGGCCAGCCGGGCATGCTCCACGGACACGAGCGCCGCGCCCAATGCGTTCGTGAATGTCTTCACCTCCGCCGCTTCCGGGCGTGGCTTCTTCTTGGGCGGCATTTCCCCTTTGGCAACGCGGTCATGGATGAGCACCCAGCGGGAAAAGTTGGTGGCCACCGTTGGCTCGAACTTGAAGGTGGTGAGGTCCAATCCGGCCTTGTCCGTGTCCGTATCGTGACATTCCACGCAATGTTGTTCGATGAATTTGCGGTCGGCCCGGGGCAGGCTGGCGGCCATCACGGGCAAGGTGCAGGCGAGCAACAACTGGAGACGGAGGTAAAGCTTCATGCCGGTGGCGGTTGGACATTCACAGGGCTGACCTCATTCAAAGCCTGACGGCGTGCAAAGTCAATGCTGCGCTCGGCCCGGGCACGATCCCTTCCGGGCAATCCAACCAAACGGGCGCGCATTGATCCGCCGTCACTGCAACCGGTAGAAGACGGCTTGATTGGTCAGCGGCCCCAAGGTCACCACCCACTGGTCATTGACGAGGGCGGGTGGGTTCGGGACCGGCGACCACTGGATGGGCGCGGCAAGCGCGTTGGCGGAATACAGATTGAATCCGACGGCGCTCGCGGGCCAGGAAAGCGAAATGGAATTCCCGCCGGGCGCGGCCGTGATCGCGAGGGTAACTGGTTGGGTCTGGTCAGTGGAGCCGGGCGAACCGCCGGGCTGGCTGGAAGCGCGCCAGTTTTGGGCCAGGCCCCAATTGCTGGTCGGCGCGGCGGGATCAACCACCACGAGGGAATAGCCCGCGCCGTCCGTCAGCGGATACCAGGCGGGATCGTAATTGAAATCGAGGATGGGTTCGCCGACGGGCCCGAGCAGCGTGAGGTGATCACCCGCATTGTTGAGCGCGCCGGAGAATTCGCCGGCCACGCGAATGAGACTGCCGTAACGCGAGGTAAAGGCGGCGAGATTATGCACCACCACGATGCTTTCTCCGGGATTCAGCAGGAGGGGCGACAACGCCTGGTAGCTGGCCACCACATTTTCGAGGTCCACCCGGGCCGCCAGTCCGCCGTTACGGCCGGCGAATTCGAGGCGGCTGTTCCCAAGCGCAGCGCCGGGGATGAAGTAGTTCGAGAGCACATTGACCGGCGTGCCGGGTGCGCCAAGGCTGTTGGGGGTGAGCGTGAGCGAGGCCGACACGCCGCTGTCGGCGGCATCGAGTTGCAGCCGGGCGTGATGGAAAACTCCGGCATCGAGATCGAGCGCAGCGGAGGGCAGGGTGACGTTGGCGGCGAACGCGGCGTTCCAGGACAGGGAGACATCGTTGATCACGTTAAAGCGATTGAAGGCCAAATCGAGCGCCAGTGCGTTTGCCACCAGCGGCCAGTCGGTGAACGTGGCGAGCGTCGTGCCTGCTCCCGTCGTGCCGAATCCGGCGGCGGGCAGAACCAACAACGATAATCCGGCGGCGGCAGTGGCGTTGGCTGAAAACGCGACGTTGATGTTGTCCACATCATGCGCGGCCCAGGCCCCACCGGTGCGGGCGCTAAGCGCCACCCGGCTTTCGTAAGGGGCGACGCCGAAGATCAGCGCGTTGGCCACCACCGTTTCGGTCGGGCCCGGAGTGCCATTGATGTCGGGAGTCAGGCGAACGGTGAGGTAGGCGTTGTTATCCGCGAACCGGACGAGGATCTGCGCGCGATGGAACTTGCCATTGGACATGTCGAACGACGGGATGAAGGCGTTCCCAACCTGGGCGCCGTTCCAGTGCAGCGAAATATGATTGTTGTTGGGCTCCGCCGGAGTCGGGCCGTTGTTGTAGTCATCAATGCTGATCCCGAGTGAATTGTTGAGGTTCGGATTCTCTCCAAAAACGGGCCCGGCGCCGCTGGTGCCATAAGCGGCCGTGTTGAGCAGCGCAAAGCTCAGGCCGTCGGCTTGATTTGCTTCCGAGGGCGGGGTGATGCGGAAGTCGAAGGTGGCGACGATGGAATTATACGACCCGGTGGCGGTGCGGTCGAAAGCGATCGCGCCGCCTTCGCTCCCGGCGGCGGGCACCAGACGGAGATAGCTGCCCGTCGAGCCGGCATCCGCGGGCTGGACCACGGGGGCGGTGTCTCCGTTTTGGCTCAAGGTGTAGGCCGTGCCGGTGGCATCGAAATCCTGTTGCGTGGACGGGCCATTGGCGGTGACGGGCCCCGAGTTGGTCGCGCGAAAATCAAAGTCAGCGATCAGCCGGTCATAGCTGCCCGCGGCGGTACGGTCGAAGGTGGCGCGGTTGCGAGCCGGGCCTGTGCCGCTATCGAGCAGGCGCAGAAACGCTCCATCGGGACCGCCACTGACCAGCGCCCCTCCGGGTGGCTGGCCGAGGGTGGAAGCGGTCAGGGGCGTGCCACCGCCGTCAAAACTATTCGAGGTGACGCTTCCGACTGAAACGAGTTCGTTGGGCGCAAAGGTAAAATGGATGCCGCCGCCGAGTTCGACGCCCGCCAGATTGATCACGTTGCTGCCGGTATTTTGCAGTTCGATGAATTCAAAATCCTCGTCGTCATACGGGCTGTTGGTGGGCGGGTTGGCGGGATGATAATTGATCTCGGTGATGCGCAACGCGGGCAGCTTGGCCACGTACACGGCGCGGGTGGGCGCGCTCCAGGCATTGGTGTAGAGCGTGCGGGCGAAGATGCCGGCGTTGTTGGTGAGGGTGACCGCGCCGGAGTAGAGCCGGGCGGAAGGGCTGATCCCACCGCCACTGGCTCGAGGATCGGAGGCGTCCAGCGTGTAATAAATTGAGCCCAGCGGAGCGGCCAGGGTGAGCGTAGCCCCGTTGGTTTGCAAAGTGGGCGCGGGAACGAACTGTTGATCAATCCACTGATAGCGGCCGCGCACAAACTTTTTGAATTGCGTGATGATCCCATCATAGGTCGTGGGGCTTACGTAGTCCACGTCCCACCCGCCGGCGGCGCCGTTGGGGTTGGGCCAGACGTAGGTGCCCAGCCGGGGCCAGGTGGCGAAGTCGCGCGCCTGCGCTTCCCAGAGCAGGTTGGCGATCTGGTCGGCTTGCGCCAGAATGTTCGTCGGGTTGAAGAGGGTCAGCCGTAACGCGCCCCAACGATCGGTGATCTTCTGATAAAAATCCGGGTCGGTCCGCAACCGGCGCAGCCAGATGTCGTCGCCGTCGCTCATTTGCGGGTAATACCAGCCGTTGGTCTTACCGCCTTCGAGATAATCCGCGTTGCCCCAACTCAAATCCCAGTCCCAGATGGGGCCGGCGGTCAGCTTGCCATTCCGGTCCTTGTGCATGTAGTTGCTGATCCGCACCCCGTCAATGTTCTTGGCGTACTCGACGATCCAGTGAAAATCCACAAACGAATCCACATCAATAAAATTCTGGTAGCCGCTGACCGGGTCGCGCCAGTTGGGTCCGTATAGCGCCGCCTCGAAGGCGTTCACGTACCCGGTGAGATAGTCGAGTTGTGGCGGCGTGATCTTGTCCGACTTTGGATAACGCACGACGAGTTGCTCGCCGCTGCTGGTGGTGAAGGTGAGGTCGCCCGGGCTGATTTTGTCCTTGGCGAACAGGTAGCCGCCGGTGACGTCGGGCGGGGTGTTGTCCGTCGCGTCCAACGTCGCCAGGTCGAGCCGGTTCTTGTCCACCCGGATTCGTTCCATCAACACGTAAATGCCGCGATAATCGGCGGCGGTCAGTTTGCCGGGCGTGGAGCGCACGAAAAGTTCCGTGTACTTGCAACGCACGGCATAGTGGCCGAGCGCGCCGAAGAGCGCGTGCGTCAGCACGTTGTTCATGAAAGTCTTGTCGTCGTAAGAGGGGTAGAGCAGCCAGTCGCTGCCCTTTGGCTGGCCGAGCAAGGCGGCATCCACAGACTGGCCGTTCTCGTTATCCAGCTCGATGGCGAAACTTTTCTTGGGGAATCCCTGCGAACTGGAGCCGTGCAGTTCGATGCCCATCTGGCCGAAGTAATTGTTGGAACTGGTCAGCATCGTCCGGCCGGAGGGCGTGTTGGTGTCAATGAAAATGGCGTAGGAGGGGATTTTCGTGCCATCCAGGATGCTTTGCCCGAGGGTGTCAACGACGATGAGTGGCAGGTTGCTGCTGAAACTCGTAACCGTGGAATCCAGCAAAACATAATTCGCCGCCGTGACCGGGCCGGGAATCGCGTCGAGTTCGGCGCGCGCGCGCACGACGGTGTTGGCGGGCAGCACGAGGGTGTTGGTGTAGATGGGCGAATTCGAATCGGGGACCGATCCGTCCAGCGTGTACCGAATCGTCGCGGAGGACGACGAAGTGGTCAGCGTAACGGCGAGGGTGTTGCTGGCATAAACACCCGCCGGCGGCGAAAACGTCACGGGCGGCGGCAGGTTTGCGGAGCCGACGCTGTCGTTCCACGAGCCGGGAGTGGGCGGGTAAAGGAAAGTCGCCGGTTCGGTGATGGCCAATTCATGTCCGACCAGTTGGGGTTGAATCAGGAAATTGGAATTATCGGGCGCTACATTCAGTCCGTGAATCGCCAGCAGGTTTGCGCCGGGCACGAGTTGATCGAGCGCGCCGCTGATGTCGAAATCCTCGAAGGCAATCGGACCGGACGGCGGCAGGAACTGAACGGCGCAGTTGTCCAGGTCCAGGCTCAGATTGAGCCCGCCGGTCCGCCCCGCAAACTGCACCCGGCAATCGTACGGGTCCAATCCACTGATGAAGAAGTTGGTGATGGGCGTGTAGGTCGGGCCGGGCGTGCCATTGATGTCCGGCGTCAGCGTGACGGTGACGCGCGCGCCGCCGGAAACATGCTCCAGCTTGACGTGGGCGTGGTGAAAAACTCCGGCGGCCAGGTCGAGCGTGGAAGTGGGCACGGTGACGTTGACCAGCTCCGAACCGTTCCAATGGGCGGAGACGTCGTTGACTTGATCGTGCGGATAAACATCGAAGCCGATGCCGAAGACCCCGGGATAGTTGGGTTCTTCCGCGGGCTGCGAGGCGACATTCACCCCGGGACCGGTGGTGCCGTAAAGTGAAGTGGGGATCAGCAGGAAGGAAAATCCGTCGGCGGGATAGCTGATCGAACTGGTGATCCGAAAATCGAAATCGGCCACGATGGTCTGGAACAGGCCCGGCGCCGTCTGGCGAAAGACGAGGCCGTTGGCGCAATTGTTCGCGCCATCCGTGAGCAACCGGAGAAAATCACCCGTGGAGCCGGACTCGGCCGGTTGCACCGCCGGGCCGGGGCTGGCCCCATATTGGGTGAGCGTGTAATTGGCCGGCGAGCCGGCGAAATCTTCGGACAGCGAGCCCACAGGCGGAGCACCGTGGGCAGCGGTGGCGGCGGAATTCCAAGCGGGGACCGCCGGCGCGTTGCGGCGCAGCACTTCCGCGCCGTTCAAGTAAGCGATGAACCCGTCGTCGTAGCGCATACTCAGCGTCAGGGAATTGAGCGCGGTGGGATCACTTGCGGTGAACGGCACGCGGACGTACGCCGAGGCGTTGGCATTGAGCATGGCGGCTTGCAGGTTCAACCCAATGGCCGAAGCATAACCGCCAGTGGTATCAAAGCCCGCCCCGATGGTGCCGCTGGCCCAGGCGGTATCATTGAACCCGGTCAATTGCCAGGCGTTGCCAATATCCGACGTGGGCACCAAGGCCCGGGCCGGCGCATTGGGGGTCAACATGGTGAGGGCTGGACCGGTCATGGCGTAACCGTAGGCGACATCCGCGTGTTGCGGTGGATACGCCGGCGCGAACTCGGTGGCCTTGGTCACGCCGTCCGGCCGGACGAGCGCCAGGTATTCGCCCGAGCCGCTCAGCTTGAAATTCGTGTGCAAGGGAGCGCCGGGCACGCGCCGATCCTTGTTCGAGGCGAACACAACGAGGAACTGATGCGGTGGCAGGTTGGTCGCGGGAAACTGCCATTTGGTCAGATTGGCGGCCGTGCCGGTCAGATACCACCCGCCCAAATTGACGGTGCTGCCGCTGGTGTTGTAAAGCTCGATCCAATCCGAATACGTCCCATCCTCGTCGGTCAACGTGGTATTGTTGAGGGCCATGAATTCCGAGATGACGACATCGGCGGCGGACGCGCTCGTTCCCGAGACGGCCAGCAGAACAGCGAAGGTGAAAAGGTAAGGCAATTTTTTCATGTTGAGATCAGGACCGAGATGCGGGAACGACAAGAGGGAGAATACTCCTTTGCGACGACTCGAGGTAGATAGGCACGATGACAATAAGTCCAATGATTAGTGCTGACATCTGCCACCTTACTCGAGTCGCAGCGGCGCGGCAACCGAAAGTCCGCAGGCGGGTGCGGTTGGAAGTGGCGGTCAGGGGCGCGGCCGCCCAAGCTCACGGGGCCAAGCGGCCCCGTGAGTTGATGCTCCCGAATCTCTCCGCGTTCATCACGCGCCGGCGTGGTTCACGGCGTGGGCGCGAGTCGGTAGAATTGACCAGCTCCCGTGGTCGGCGTGATGTAAGGCGACGCAGCTCCGGGCACATCGGTCCAGGTGACGGGCGCCGCCAAGCTGCCGGTGGATTGGAGTTTGAAGCCCGCGCTCCAGGTGAGGGTGAGATTGTTGCCCGTGTGGGAGAAGCCCAAGGTTGGAGGCACCAGTCCGGTGGTGGTGGCAATCTGAAGACTATCCACCCAATGCGTTTCGTTTTCGCCACCGGTTCTGGCCCCGAGAGCGAACCGGCCGCCCGCCAGGGCGGCGTAGCCCGGCAGGGGCAGACCGCTGAGGATGGCCTGGCCCTTGTACTGCAGGTCGAGCGTCCCGTTCTCATTTACCCGGATGAGCAGATTGGCGTATTGCTCAAACGGATCGGCGCTGAGGTCGCCAGTGAAGAGATCGGAATAAGGCACGATTTTGTTCACCAGATGGTTGGCTTGATACCAAACATTGAAGGAAGGGCCGTCAGGACGACCGGCGTAAGTAATCAGGCTGACAACCAGGCCATCGCCGGCTCCGCCTTCGCCGAAGTTCGATGTGTCCGGGATGCTGTTGGACGATCCCCAGCAGAAGCTGAAGCCATCCGCCGGCGTGCCGGTGCCATCCGCTATGCGGAGGGCGATGGCGGCCGTGAGCGCCCGGACCGGCTGGTTGTTGTTGAAATCGGGCATCAGGAAGGAGCCTTGCTGGCTGTTTATATTGTCCGTCAAATCCAGAATGCCGGAATTATTACTGCCGCCCGCGCAGACGATCTGGGCCGTGCCGGTCAGGATGGTATCGGCTGGCAGCACACAGTCGTCGAAGTTGTAACTCACAATCGGGCTGGTGACGATGATTGGTTCCACGACGGTCAGCAGGGCGTTGCTGCTGGTGGCGCTGCCACTCGGGCCGGTGGCGTTTACGCGAAACAGCGCGCCATTATCAGCCAAAGTCGTGGCCGGTGTGGTGTAAGAAGCGGCGGTCGCGCCCGGTATATTGGCAAAACTTCCGCCAGCCGGCTGCTTTTGCCATTGGTAAGACGCGCCGTTCGGATCGCTGAGACCGACACTGAACTGGACGGTGCCGCCCGCGATGACCGTTGCTCCCACCGGCTGTGTGGCGACGCTCAACGGGCCGCTGCTTTGCGTCGCTTGAATCTGAACATTATCAAACCACTGGTTGTCATTCTCGCCACCCGTTCGGCCATAAATGCCGAATTTGGCGTTCGCGAGGAACGTGTAGTTGGGCAATTGAAGGCCGGCGTAGAGGATGCGTTCGCCATACGACAGGTAAAGTTTCCCGTCCGGGTCAACCCGTAGCAGAACTTTGCGATAGTCCACGCCGGTATCGAGTTGTGAGTACGGAAGCAGGGTGGTGGCCACGGTGGCGCCTTTCCAGAGGACGCCGATGTAGGGACTCCCATTTCCCGCGTAGATCTTGAACGCAATCGCCAGGCCGGTTGTATTGAACGTGCCTTGTTCCGCGTTGGCGATGGTGCCATCGGGCAGGCCGGGAGCCCAGTTGAAGCTGAAACCGTCCGCCGGCGTACCCGAGCCGCCGCCCAGTCGCACGTCGAAGGCGACCGAGATGGCACTGGCTTGGGCGCCGCCAAAGAGTGGTGGCACGACAAAAGCACCCGACTGGCCGTTGACCGCGTCGGTCAAATGAAGCGTGCCGGAATTACCCACTCCACCGTCGGCGGTGATGTAACCACCCCCGGCACCGCTATAAACAGCCGTACCGGTGGGAACCAAGCCGTCATTGAAATCAAACGATAGATTGGGACTGGCGGGCGGAGACAAATCCACGACTGTCAAGGTCACCACATCACTGGTGACCGTCACACTGGATTTGGTGGCCTCGGCGTGGAACGGGACACCAGAGTCGGAAACGGCGGCGGTCGAAACATACGTGCTGGCATTGGCGCCGCTGATTGGCTGATTGTTCTTAAACCACTGGAAGCTGACACCCGTCGGATCGTTGACCTCAACCCGGTTGGTCACGGAGTGATTGACTAGTATGGTTTGGCTCACCGGTTGGCCCGTGATGCGGATGCCCCCCGGGGTGGTGTCGCTCGTGAGTTGGAAATCGTCAACCCAGATGTTGTCGCTCAGACCGCCGGTGCGGGCGGCGATGGCGAAGCGACCGCCGGTGACGGATGAGAATCCCGGCACGGGCAGGTGATCGAACACGAGCGCGCCGTGATAGACTACGTTGATCGTGCCATCGCTGTTCAACTGGATGATCGTATCCTGGTAACGCGGGGTGAGGTCGTCGTTGACGCCGGTTTCCATGAATGAAATGGGCAATTGGATCGAACCCAAAACCTGGTTGCCGTAACGCACGTCAATGGAGGGGGCGGGTTGGTTGCCCTCGCCGTCGGGATACCCGAAGATCCCGCTGTTGTCGTAAATATCGAACGTCACGCGCAATCCGTTGCCCAGACCCGCGCCACTTTCAAATTCGCCGGTGGGCGCATCCGGAATATCGTTGCCAAAGGCGAAGGCGAACCCATCCGCCGGCGGGACGGTGCCGCCGCCCACAAGAACCTTGAATCGGGCCGTGAAACCATAGACGGGCTGGCCGGCTTCCGCCGAGTTGGTGACGATCAACGCGCCGGATTCACCGGGATTGGCAACCAGTTTGACGACGCCGGAATTGCCAACGCCTCCGACCGAATCCACAAATGCGGAGTTGGTGACTATGCACCCGTCCGGCGGCACGCCGGTGCCTTCATTAAAGTTGAAGGACAATTGCGGGGCGGGGAGGGTGAGATTCGTGACCGTGAGCGTCACCACACTGCTGGTCACGATGTTGTTCGGCCCCGTGGCGATGACTTTGTATTGGCTGCCGGCAAAAGCTGGCTGCACGTTGGTGAGGATCAAGGTTTGGGAAACGGCGCCGGCGATGGCCACATTGTTACTCCACCACTGATAGGTGACTCCGTTGGTGTTGGCGACCCGCACATCGAAGGCCGCGTCATCCCCTTGCTGGATGGTTTGCGAGAATGGTTGCTGGCTGATGCCGACCATGGGTGTGGTGAAGGTCGTAATCTGGAGATTGTCCACCCACTGGTTCGCATTGAGTCCGCCCGTGCGCGCGCCGATGCCAAAACGCACCGGCAGTCCCGCGTCCACAATCGCCTGGTAGTTGGGGAGGAAGAGGTTCGTGAACACGTTCACGCCCTGGTAATCCAGGTTCAACGAGCCATCTGGATTCAGGTGAATATGCACATCGGTCCACCAAGTCGTCACGTCGCCGGTGGTGCTGATCCCGGCGACCGTGTAGCCCTTGTAGGCCACCTGCGCGCCGTTGACCCTCACCTCAATTTGCGGGGAAGGCGGCGTGTCGGGATTGTTGTAGATGTCCCAGCCAAAGGCCAGACCCGTGCCAGTACCGGTTTCGCCGAACAGGCTGGTGTCGGTAAGGTTTGGATCCACCACCAAGCTGAAGCCATCAGCCGGAGGCGTTGTCCCGCCACCGATGCGAAGTTTGAACGTGGCATCGAACCCATAAATCGGCTGCCCGGCGTCCAAGTCGTCGAGAATGAACGAACCGTTTTGACTATTGATGCTCTTGGTGAGCTTCAGGCATCCCGAATCGCCCACGCCCCCGGTCAGTTCCAGATAGGCGCCGCCGCTGGTGTTGGCGTTGGTGTGCGAGCCGGACGGAAGATTGCCGGTGTTGAAGTCGCTGGTGAAGGTGCCGGCGCGGGCCGAGAGCGCAGTTGCCAGCAGGACCAACGCGAGGCGGAGCGGATGCTTGGGAGTGATCATTGACGTGCTATTGTTGATGCAGCTTTGGTTGACCGAGGTAATATCGCCACCGACCAGCAAACCGCGCACGGGAGGTGAACGCGTTTTGGCTTAATCTGGGCGACAGGAGCTTTTTAACACCGACTCATCCGGCTGTAAATAGTTTTCAAGATTTTTTTCATTACCGATTTCTAATGCTTTGGTCCTGACCGATTCGACGAGTAAACCCGGCTTGCTGGCGCGCGGTCCGAGATCGGAGGTGGACGTGCGGGTTTCCGAGGTCAGAGGATTGGAATGTGGAGTTTCGCTCGCGCGAGTTGAGGCGGCGCCCATTTCGCCCGAATAAACCCACCAGGGAAATTCGTCTGAATTTCTACTGTGCAAGCGGCGGATTGTCCCTTACCGTGACGAGAATTCACCGCGTCAAACTGAAAAATAAATGCCAATGAACACCAAGCTGAATCGCCGCACCTTCCTCAAAAGTTCTGCCCTGACCGCCGGCGTCCTTTCCACCGCCCCCTTCAACATCCTGACTGCCGCCAATGCCGGCGAAAAAGTGCGCTGCGTCCAGATCGGTTGTGGCGGTCGTGGAATGAGCCATTTGAACGCGACGTTGAACGAGAACCTCGTCGCCATCGTGGACCCGGACGAGAAGCGCCATGCCACCGTAAAGAAAACCTTGAAAGGCAAAGGTCACGACGCCGACAAAGTGGAGACCTTTACCGATTATCGGGTGTTGTTCGACAAACACGGCAAGGACATAGATGCGGTATTCATTGCCACGCCCAACCATCATCACGCCCTGCCCGCGCTGATCGCGATGCAACTCGGCATCAATGTCTATTGCGAGAAACCGGTCTGCCACGACATCGCCGAAGCCCGCACCATGCGCGCCCTGGCTGCCAGGACCAAGGTCGCCACACAGATGGGCAACCAGGGTCACTGCGAGGAAGGCTACCGCAAACTTTGCGAATACATCTGGGCCGGTGTCATTGGCCAGGTGAAAGAGACGCATAGCTGGACCAATCGCGCCAATGGCGGTGTCGGCCCGCGCCCGCCGTATAAGCCTGTTCCTGCCGGACTGCACTGGGACTCCTGGATTGGGCCGGCGCCGTACCGTGATTATCACGACGACCTTCATCCGCACGAGTGGCACGGCTGGTACGACTTCGGCAACGGCTCCATCGGCAACATGGGTTGTCATGTGCTGGATGGAGTTTATTGGGCTTTGAAGGTGGGCCACCCCACCAGCATCGAAGTCGAGCAGATGCGCGGAGGCAGCGACGAACGTTACCCCACCGGCAGTCGCGTCCGTTGGGACATCCCCGCGCGTGGCGACCTGCCCGCCCTGAAGGCCTACTGGTACGAAGGCTTGAACCAAAATGCCAAGGGCGACGCGGATGGGTTGCTGCGCACGGCCAAGGGCGCGAATCGGAATTTGCCGCCGCAACTGGTTGAACTGGTCAAGCAGTATCCCGACGAAGAACTCGACAGCGGCGACAGCGGCACCATTTATATTGGTGACAAAGGCACCATCTTCACCGGCACCTACGGTGACCGGATGCACATTGTGCCCTACGAGAAAATGAAAGCCACGCCCGCGCCGCCCATGACCTTGCCCCGACCCAAGGGGATCTTCGAGGACTTTCTGTCCGCCGTGCGCAATGGCCAGACCGAGACTTCGGCCAGCTTCGATTACGGCACCCAACTGACGGAATTCTCCATTCTGGCCAACCTGGCCATGCACGCCGGTCCGGGAAAAATCGTCATGTGGGACGGTCCCGGAATGAAAGTCACCAACCTGCCCGAGTTGAACGCCTGGGTGAAGCGCGACTATCGGAAGGGCTGGCACGTCTGATTGCCGCTGTTGACTGAGACGATTTGGACGCTCGGTATGCTGGAGCCGTGTCGCCAGCAGTCCTGGCCGACCGACGTAGCGGAGGGGCAGCCGGGACACAGGGTGCGAGAGGGTGATGGGGCGCACGCTCTGGCTCTGGACGTTCCGCACTCCGCAGCGAAGACGCAGCGTCCAGGGCTGTGCGGCAGGCGCGGGTGGCCGATCTGCTATCGAGCCGGCCTGAGGCGAGCCAGATTCTTTACACCATTTGTGCGGGACACCGGTGTTCAGTTTCGGGATTCGGCTTCGGCTAACACGCTCGTCACGATACTCTCCGTGTCCGCCGGGAACATGACGAGCAACTTGCGTTTTCCAGTCGCACTCCACTTCTCGACGGCATCCTTGAGGATTGAAAGGTAGGTTGAAAGCGAGGCCCGGTCCTCCGATAACGGCAAATCTTGGTGACTGAGAACCACGTCGCCATCGGGTAACCAAGAGAAGTCGCAGATGCATTCCCATAACGCATCCCAGTTGCTGCCAAAATAGTCAGGGAACTTCAGCGCCTCAAAGAGCGTCTCCATCAACACGGCTTTGCTCGTGATGCCAGCAGGGACTTCTCCCCGATGAACGGCGCTTACTTTGTCCTGGTTGGTGAAGATGAATGCACTCATGGCGAAGCCCATTCCTCAGTTCAGTGGGACGAACGAGCCGTAGTGGTCAGGCGTGTAATAGAGTTCGCCGCCAGCACCGCGAACGATTCGTTGCGATCCAGCGCCGCTCACTCCCGGTGTCGGGTGAACAAACTCTTGGTAGTAGCCCGGCGGTTTTGATGGGAGAAGGCTCTGGTCATTTCGGAAGATGTTTCGAGGTGCAATGCTGCCGGACTCGATTCCTTCGATAGTCGGTCGCAGGTAAACGTCGCCTCGCCCGACGACTTTGCCGTGGGATACGACGGTTACGTCAGACAAAACGGTCGTCGTTGGCCTTCCTGCAGTCTTTGCGGCTTTCGCACAATTCGAAGCTTGGTCCGCCATGTTGGCAACCACGCTCTCGCCGCTGGAGGCTGCCTTGCTGGCAGACGATTCGGCGGCTGCACCCGCCTCAGACAAAGCTCCAATCACCCCTGCGGCCGGTTTTGTGAGTTTGCTCGCGACTTTGCACACCACCCGGCCACCCAGCCCAAGCAGCTTCGCCCCGGCTTCCGCCTCGGCCAAATCTCCGGCGCCCTGGCCCATTTCCTGACCCAAACCACCCAACACGTCGCGCAACACGTTGTCGTTCCGATCAATGTCCACGTTACCCATCTGCGCATCCAGCGCCCCTTTGGTATTCTGGTCATAGTGGCCGCCGCGATCTTCCCCCATCATCAGGTCGTACAGACCCTTGCCAGCCTGTTGCAACTGGCCTCCCAGCCACTCGCCGAGCCAGAGACCATACGGATCCACTCCATCCACCGGATTATTGCCTACGAATCCATACAGGTTCAGTCCACCCGCGAGGCCAATCGGGTCCTCATTCAACCAGCGTTGCAGGTTGGGCTGGTAATAGCGGAAGCCGTAGTAGTAAAGCCCCGAGCGCGGATGATATTCTTTGCCGCTGAAGCGGGTCAGATTCGCGTCTGCGAGCGGGCCAGTCTTGGAGATGAGATTGCTGAAGCTGTCGTAGCGATACTTGGCCTTGCTGTTCTCGCTCGCGTCAATGAGTGACGAGACGTTGCCATTGCCATCTGTGCAGTAGAACGCCGCGCCAGTGGCGTCTTCACGGGGCTGATTGTTCACCGTGTCGGCGGCGGTGAGCGTGTCGGTGCAGAAAACGAGCTTTGGTTCCGGCGCGTAAGCAAACGCCGACGCTGTCAGCAGCAGAAAAATAAATGGCAGCAACCGCTTCATGCGCAAAGCCGGCGTCAGTGTTCAACTGCCGGCGGACAAAACCAACTCAAATTCCGTCACTCAATTTCCGTCGCGAAGTACGATGCGCCCGGGGCTGTGCGACAGGCTTCGCGCTTTTACGATTGGCAATTTTGCATCTGAGATCAAGCGCAGCGTGGCGCGCGGCCGGGCTATGAGCGGGATAGGTCATCGTGCGGCGAAGCCGCGATCCGAAATCCCCCGGCGCTGAAGGCACAGGAATGGACGGCAAAGGAATGAAGGCGCGGGATTCATTTCGCAATTCCCCTGCCGACCATTCCGTTGCCCCTTTCCGCCCGATTGTGCTGCCCGTCCGAAAAAACTTCAAAAGCAATGAGCGATTCGGACGGGGTGCAGTGCAGGTTGGCAGGCTGGACGGGCCGCACCCCGCAGCGGCAGGAGGGAGCGCGAGGGCGGTGCGACAGGCTTCGCTGCTTCTGCGATTTGAGATTTTGCATCAGAGATCAAGCGCAGCGTGGTGGCGGCCCGGCGGCGGTTGGGGGCGCAATGCGGTTCACCGGCACCAGCGACTTGAGCCTCTGGAGCATGAAGCGTTTTACGCGCGCTGAACAAATCGCGGCAGACGCCGCGTGGCGTGCCCAACGGCCGCACATTTATTTTCCTCAATGAAATCGGGCGCTTTCGGGCAGGGCTGAGGAGAACTCTCCGCCGTGGCATTGCCGGTGCTAAGAACGCCGCAGCCAGACCCGGAGGCTTGACAGCCCTGGCCAATGAACCAACTGCGCGCTGAGACCAACACGTTCGGCGCGCGCCAACAACAAACTGCTAAATGAAGAAAATTGAGGCCATCATCAAGCCTTTCAAACTGGAGGAAGTTAAGGACGCGCTCGGCGAAATCGGCATCGAGGGCATGACCGTGACCGAAGTCAAAGGGTTCGGTCGCCAAAAGGGCCACACGGAAATCTATCGCGGCAGCGAATACACCGTGGATTTCCTGCCCAAGATCAAACTCGAGCTCGTGCTGTCCGACAAACAGGTGGCAGCCGCCGTGACCGCCATCGTCAAGGCGGCTCGCACCGGAAAGATCGGCGATGGCAAGGTGTTTGTCTCGCCCGTGGAACAGGCGGTGCGCATCCGCACCGAAGAACAAGGCGACCAAGCCGTGTAGTCGCGAATCTCACCCAACCACATACCGTCCGCACACCGCATGAAAAAATTACTTCTCATACTGACCCTGCTGGCAGCCACGGTTGCCGGCACATTCACATTGACCGCCCAAACCGCACCCGCCGGCGAGCGCACGGTGCAGGAACGGTTGGACGATCTGGAGGCCTACGTCAACAACACGGCGCGCAACGCCACCACCAATTCGGAGACCAAGATTCCCGGTCCCGGTCCCGGTCACAATGCCTGGCAGATGACCTCCACCGCGCTGGTGTTGTTCATGACCTTGCCCGGTCTGGCGTTGTTTTATGGCGGTCTGGTGCGCACCAAGAACGTCCTGTCCGTGATGGCGCAATGCCTGGGCATCGCAGGCCTGGTCACCATCCTGTGGTGGATTTGCGGTTACAGCCTCACCTTCGGCGCCGGCTCGTCTCCATCCTCGATCATTGGCAACCTGAAGGAATTCGCGTTCTTCAAGGGCGTGACGGGGGCCGGTGTCGGTCAGGGCAGTTACTGGATCTCGAACAACGTGTGGGCGATTTTCCAGCTCACCTTTGCCATCATCACGCCGGCCTTGATTGTTGGCGCCATTGCGGAGCGGATGCGATTTTCCGCCGTGCTGTTGTTTGTGGGGCTTTGGATGTTCGTCGTGTACTTCCCGCTGGCGCACATGGTTTGGGCGGTGGACGGCCTGATGAGTGGCGCGCTCAACGCCAACGCCTCAATCAAGGCGCTGGACTTTGCGGGCGGCACGGTCGTTCACATGTCGTCGGGTTGGTCGGCGCTGATTCTGTGTTTGATCCTGGGCAAACGACTCGGGTTTCCGCGCGAACCCATGCCGCCGCACAGCATGGTGCTTTGTATGGTCGGCACCGGCATGTTGTGGGTGGGCTGGTACGGCTTCAACGCCGGCAGCGCCCTGGCGGCCAACGACATCGCCGCCAATGCATTCACCACCACCACGCTCGCGGCGGCCACGGCGGGTTTCGTCTGGGGAATGACTGAGTGGCTGGTGAAGGGCAAGCCGAGCATCCTTGGTTTCTGTTCCGGGATCGTGGCCGGCCTGGTCGTCATCACGCCCGCCTGCGGGTTTGTGAACACCTCCGGAGCCATGATCATCGGGGTGGTGGCCGGCGTCGTCCCGTTTCTCGCGTGCTGGAAACTCAAAGGCTGGCTCGGCTACGATGACGCGCTGGATACGTTCGGCGTGCATGGCGTGGGTGGCACGCTGGGCGCATTGCTCACCGGCATTTTGGCCGATGAAAAAATGAACTCCGCAGTCGGCAACGTGAAGCAAGGTCTGGTCGGCTCGCAACTCAAGGCGATGGTGCTCACCATTGTGCTGTCCGTCGTTGGCACGCTCCTCATCGCGTTTCTCGTGCGGGCAGTGGTCGGCTTGCGGCCCACTGAAGAAGTGGAGATGGCCGGGCTGGATCTGGCCGAACACGGCGAAGAAGGTTATCACACCGCGCGTTGATACCGGTGGACCCGGTCACAACACAGTGGGTTTGGGTCGCGCCGGCGGTGGAGAAATCCGCCGCCGGCGCGAATTTTTCGGCGGATTGCTGAGCAAGCTCAAACCGTCTGGATGACCAGTGCCGTGGTGTTGTCCCGGCCGTCCCGCTCCAACGCGGCTTCCACGAGGCGTTGCGCCGGATTCACTCCGTTCCCGTTAGCTTCCGGGGAAAGCAGCAGTTCAACCAGGTGATGATTGTAAAGTCCCTCCACCAAACCATCCGTGCAAAGCAGGAAGCGGTCGCCCGGTTCGTAGCCCACCGCGCCCACTTGCGGGTCCACAAACTGATTGCCACCGCCCAGGGCCTTTTGCAGCACGTTGCGGCGTGGATGAGTCCGCGCCTCGCGTTCGTTGAGTTTTCCGTTGCGAAACAACCACCCCACGTGCGTGTCGTCGTGACTGAGTTGTTTGATGCCTCCATCACGGGCGGACAGGTAGTAAATCCGGCTGTCGCCCACGTGCCCGAAATACATCCAGCCCGGCGTGAACCAACAGAGACTGAGCGTGGCCTCCATGCCGTGACATTCCTCGTAACAACTCCCCACGTAAGCCAGCGCCCGATGCGTCTCGCCAAACAGTTCCGTCAGCACATCGGCAAAGCCCGCTGCCAGGCCGGCGGCCGATTGCTGGAAGGAACGCGGCAGGAGCGTCGTGATTTTTTCCACGGCGATCCGGCTGGCAAACTCACCGGCCATCGCCCCGCCCATGCCGTCGCTGACGGCAAAGGCGAAATCGGTATTGCTCAGCGAGGCTTCGCCGTGTCGCCCCAGGTGATGCGTTTCGCGCGCATCGAACTGAAGACCCAGAAAGGAATCCTCGTTGTTCGGGCGCACCTTGCCGCGATCGGTCCAGCCGAACCATTGCAGGCGTTTCACGCCCGAGTCATTGCGTGGGTGATCCATGGTGGGCGCTACTCAAAACCGGGCAGCAGGGTGGCCAGTTCAAAATCAATGATGCAAAAACGCCCGTCCGACTGCCGGTAGGTCACGTTTCGCATGTCGGGATCGTCGTGCCGGACGCCGAAAGGGGCGAGTTCGGCAAACAGATCCCGCAGTCGTTGCTCGTCCAGGTGCTCGACCCGGCTGCCGCAATTGGTGGTGATGATGCGGAGCCGCGCGGGGTCCGCTTCGAGCAATCGCGGCACGAATCCGCACCCGCGCGCCTCCAGGTGTTTGAGGACGCGGACTTCATTGGCGAACCGCGTGGGCGCATCCGTGCCGTGATAGGCTTTGATCACCCGGCCATCGAAGGTCAGGTTCACCGTCGCTCGCAATGTGTCTTTGACTTTCAGCATGGATCTGAGACCGGCGGCTGCGCGAGGTTTGCGCGTTGGCAACCAACTATCGCGAATCCGCGCCGGCTTGGAAAGACCGTTCGTCGTTCAATGTGAAACCTCGGGGCTGAACAAAACAAATCACGGCGGACAAAAAACGACAGCGCGTTTCGCTTCACATTCGGTCGGCGACAAAAATCGGCGGCGGAGATTCAGCCCGTACTGACGGCGCAAAATTGCTTTCACGCCCTTTCCTAAAAAAGATTCTCGTGAACGGCAGGCCAGTTGCTTAGGGTTTCGCGCCACCATGGGGTGGAAAACCAAAGTACCAAGCAATCAACCTGTAGAGCAATCGCATCCATGACGAAATACAAACTCGAATACATCTGGCTCGACGGCTACGAGCCTGTGCCCAACCTCCGCGGCAAGACGCAGATCAAAGAATTTGCCAGCTTTCCCAAACTGGAAGAACTCCCGATGTGGGGGTTTGACGGCAGCTCCACGCGCCAGGCCGAAGGCCGAAGCTCGGACTGCATGCTCAAACCGGTGGCGGTGTATCGCGATTCCACCCGGAAGAATGGCGCGCTCGTCATGTGCGAAGTCATGATGCCCGACTGCCAGACGCCGCACCCGAGTAATTCCCGCGCCAACATCCCCGACGATCCGGGGGCGTGGTTCGGTTTCGAGCAGGAATATTTCCTCTACCAGAACGGCGTGCCCTTGGGCTTTCCGGCCGGAGGCGGTTTCCCGGCGCCGCAGGGTGAATACTACACCGGTGTCGGCTACAAGAATGTCGGCAACCTTGCCCGCGAAATCGTGGACGCGCATCTGGATCTTTGCCTGGATGCCGGTATCAACCACGAGGGCATCAACGCTGAAGTCGCCAAGGGCCAGTGGGAATTCCAGATTTTCGGCAAAGGTTCGCGGAACGCCGCCGACCAGATGTGGGTTGCCCGTTACTTGCTCACCCGGCTCTGCGAAAAATATCAGGTGGACGTGGTCTGGCATTGCAAACCGCTGGGCAAGGATGTGGATTGGAATGGTTCCGGGATGCACTCGAATTTCTCCACCACGCACATGCGCGAAGTGGGCGGCAAGGAATACTTCGAGAAACTCATGGCCGCGTTCGACAAGTTCAAGAACGAACACATCGCGGTTTATGGCCCGGACAATCACCTGCGCCTGACCGGCCTGCATGAAACGCAGTCCATTGACAAGTTCAACTACGGCGTGGCCAATCGCGGCGCCTCCGTGCGCGTGCCGCACAGCTTCGTCAACAACGGCTACAAGGGCTACCTCGAAGACCGGCGGCCGAATTCGCAGGGCGACCCCTACAAAATCGCCGGTCGCATCCTGCAAACCATCGCGACCGTGCCCGTCAAATAGCGCACCGCCCAAAAGGCGATCTCGATCCAAAGGCGCGACCACAAAAGGGTCGCGCCTTTGCGGTTTTCAGGCCCGATTTGCGGTGATTTGGCGACCCTGGCCTCGCTCGGATCCTCAGCCTTTCCGCATTGACGCCGCCCGCCGCCCGCCCCACACTGCCGAGCGTGACTATCCGGCGCATGGTGCGTGACGGGTGAAACAACACCGCTTATGGCAGAAGGTTATTGCGTTAAATGTAAGGCTAAGAAGGAAATCGCCGATGGGGTCGAAGAGGTCATGAAGAATGGCCGCAAGGCCATCAAGGGGAAATGCCCCACCTGCGGCACGGTGATGTTCAAAATCCTGGGCGGCAAGGCCGTAACGCCGGCCACGCCCGTTCCTCCCCCCAATTCTCCGCCCGCCGCTGCCAGCTAAGCCCGGTTATATGTCGCAACAACTTGCCTACGTCATCATCACGCCGTATTCGTTGCACAAATCCCGCACGGGCGGCATTCTCAGCCGGCTGATCTCCCGTACCGGGTTGGACCTCGTGGCCGCCCGGATGTTCGCGCCCGGGGCGGAACTGGTGCAAAAATACTCGGAGGCCATCGTTTCCAGCAGTGATTCCCAGGAACGCAGGATTCAGGAACTGATCCGCGAATACATTGGAAAAAATCTGGCGCCGGACCCCCAAACCAAACGCCGCCGCCGGGTGATGGTGTTGCTCTTCCGCGGCGAGGATGCCGTGCGCAAGGTGCGCTCCGTTGTCGGCCATCTCGGCCCTGACCGCCGGGTGGGCGAGTCCATTCGCGATACGTACGGCGATATGGTGCTGGATGAGAACGGCGGCGTGCGCTACTTCGAGCCGGCTGTGCTGGCGGCGCCGACGCCGGAAGAGGTGAACACCAAGCTCAAACTCTGGGCGCGCTATTCCGATTCCGATGGCGGGCTGCTGGAAAACATCATTCCTTATCAGCCGGGTGAAACGCCGGAACGCACCCTCGTCTTGATCAAACCGGACAATTTCCGGTTCGCCACCGGCCGCCCGGGTAACGTGATTGACTTCTTTTCCCGCACGGGACTCTACATCGTCGCCATCAAAGTCCATCGCATGAGCGTGGCCGAGGCGTCGGAGTTTTACGGCCCGGTGCGCGAGGTGTTGCGCTCCAAACTCAAGGATGTCGTCGCCGCCAAAGCCCGGGTTGCCTTGGAAAAAGAACTGGGATTTGCCGTGCCCGCCGCCACCGAACAAAAACTCGGCGAACTGCTGGGGCCGCTTTTTGGAGACAACCAGTTCGACAACATCGTTCGCTTCATGGCCGGCCGCTCGCCATCGGAATGTCCGCCGGCCGAGCAAAATCAGCCCGGCTCTGAGAAGTGCATCGCGCTCGTCTATGAAGGCGTAGGAGCCGTCAGCAAGATTCGCGATGTGCTCGGGCCGACGGATCCCTCCAAAGCGCCGCCCGGCTCGATCCGACGCGAATTTGGTTCGAGCATCATGGTCAACGCCGCCCATGCCAGCGACGCGCCGGAAAGCGCCACCCGGGAACTGGGCATCGTCAAACCGGCCGACAACAACTTCCGACGCACGATCGAAGAGTTCTACGGCAACGTGTAGCCGGCTGACCGCATACGGCTGATGGCGGAATTTTTCGACACCCATGCGCATCTGGATTTTCCGGATTTTGCCGCCGACCTCGCCCAGGTGATCGAACGCGCACAGTCGGCCGGTATTACCCGGTTGATTTCCATCGGCACGGACCTGGACAGCAGCGCCCGGGCGGTCCAACTGGCCGAACAGCACGAGTGCATTTACGCCGTCGCGGGTTGGCATCCATCCCACGCCCATGAAGCGCCGGACGATATTCGGCCCGCCTTGCGTTCCCTGGCGCTACACTCCAAAGTCGTCGCGCTCGGCGAAACCGGCCTGGATTATTACCGCTTGCCCAGCTCCCGAGCGAACAAAACCGCGGAAGACGATCAGCCATACAAGGAAAGGCAGCGGCTAATTTTTCAACAACACCTGGAAGTGGCGGCGGAAACCGGGCTGAACTGTGTGATTCATCAGCGCGGCGATTGTTTCGCTGACACCTTGGAGCAGTTGCGCCCCTTCACCGGGCGGGTGCGCGGGGTGTTTCATTGTTTCGCCGGTGACTCTACGGTCCTCGAACAGGTGCTGGCGCTCGGCCACCTGGTCAGCTTCACCGGCATCGTCACTTTCAAGAATGGCCAGAACGTGCGCGCCGCCGCGGCCGCCGCGCCTTTGGGCCGGTTTATGTTGGAGACGGACAGCCCCTACCTCGCGCCGGTTCCGTATCGCGGCCAACGCTGCGAGCCGACGTACGTGAAGGAAATCGCCGAGACGGTCGCCCAAGTCAAAGGTTGTTCCCTCGACGAACTCAGCCGGGCCACGTGCGAGACGGCGCGAAGTTTTTTCCGCGACCTCAAATAACCTCCGCGCTCACCGCCCGGTTCCGCCGGATAGTCGCCACCCGAGCTCAAACTTCAAGACTCCTAACCGGAGCGGTGCGTAAGTCCGAATGTCCTGTCCTGCCCAAACGATGACGACACTTGAATATCGGGCCGCGCTATCGAGTCGGTTTGATGGAAGTGGTTTCAAAAATCCGTAGTCGCCGAGATGGCGAGGCGGGAGGTTTCACGCCGCCGAGAGTTTCCACCTCCTCACGCCAGCGGCTACCGGGAAAGTGGAATTTCGAAATCACCCTCAGTGACCGCGTGGTGGCCTGAAACCGAAACAGCCATTCTCGATGAAAACGCCAGTATTTCTCATTTGGGCTTCCGGTCTGATTCTGGCCCTGACCTTGTCGTCCGACGCACAGGCTCAGAATGATGCTTTGCTTCCGCCCGCCGCCGCCGCCGCGCCCGCTTCGGTCCTTGTGTCCGCACCGTTATCACGCGCGAGCGCTGAGATTGTGAAACTCGCTGCGGCCGGAATCGAAACGAACGTCCTGTTGAATTTCATTGCCACCTCGGGAGTGTTCGGTCTCAACCCCGAACAAATCAACCGCCTTGCCGCCTTGGGAGTTTCCGCCTCGATCACCACCGCGATGATTCAACACGACCAGCTACTGGCCGTGCGCGCTCCGGCGGCGCTGGCTGCGGATGAAGCCGGCGTAATCTCAACCGCCGCACCCCCGGGGTCCACGGAGCCCCAGCCGGATGAAACGACGGATGCAGCGAGTTCTCCCGGACTTGCTCCGATCGAAACAGCCACAACCACGGCGGCTCCAGCCGAACTCAGCAGTCCGTCTGCCGCCGCCCCAGGTATCGTTCCATCCCCAAAGACACCCGTTCTCTATCCCGTTCGCGAACCCTACCCGGTGGAGCTTACAGCCCCGATCATTTTTGTGCGTGCGCCGGAAATCGTTCCCAACACCGTGGTCATCATCGGATTCCCTCCCGCTGTCCGGCCAACCGAACGGCGTTAGCCAAGGGCCGAATCGGCGTCAGTTCACCGCGAACAACGAAGTCGCCGAACGAACCATTACCACCAGAGCCAACCGGTGCGAATCTTCTTTCACCTGCTCAAAATGTGGGCCGGCGTTCAACCCGGAAGTGTTCATGCGGGAGGAAGAAATGATGCAGCGCAAGAAACTCGCGCGCCTCCACAATACCGCCGCCGCCCTCGACTTCAAATTCGTCTTCGCTCAAAGACCCGCACCGTCAGCTTATCTGGAGACCACATCGTCACTGTGTGCCTCCTCTCTTATCGCTTAGCTTCTTTGCGATGTGAGCGGCAACGACCTGATTCGAACTGGCCAATGCATCAATCACGGCTCGCAACTTCAGCCGCTGCGCATTTGTGAACTCGCTCGATGCGTAAAGGTAGTAGTAGCGCCCAATGGGATACGACAACATCTCGACTGCCTGTTGGTCTTGGTCGGAATCAATCAGGCTGATAGCCCGCGCGCTCGTGGCTGCCATGAGTGCATCCGAACTCTCCCCGCTCTCTACCAACTGCTGGACGGCCTCATCCGCTACGTGCTTGTGGTAACTCCGATTCCCAGCGTAAAACCCCACCGCCAGTCCAACCATTAAGAAGATGACTGATGCAATGCACTTTTTCATGGTGTCGAGTGGCCTAGACAGTATGGCTCGTCATTGAGCCAGCAACTGTGTTTGTTCTCCGGAGTAAGCGTGGGTTGCTTCCCGCCAAGCGTGAGGCCGAGCCGAAGGTTGTGGGACTCACGTCGCCAGCAGTCATGAATCGAAGCACAGACACCATGAAGATCTACATACTCCGACCTCCCAAAGCTGTCGAGCCGCAAAGTGGTCGCCACGCCTGATGCGTATGCGTCGTGAAGTTTTTCTCGTGGCTCGATGAGCCGAGGTGGTAGCGGTTTTCGCGCTGCGAAAACCCGCACCGCGTCCAGCGGTGCGCTGTTTGGCTCCATTGCATCGCTCATCACTGTCCATCGTCCGCAACCGACAACTTGAAACTTCGAAATTGAAACTTGAAACTCTTTTTCCGGTGGGGCGAGCGTCCTCGCGAGCCGGAACGACTCCATCATCAGAATCATGGGGTCAGAATGATGTGGATCGAGGTGGTTGCAAAACTTTCCTTTCCCCGGTAGCTGGGGTCAGAATGATGTGGATCGAGGTGGTTGCAAAACTTTCCTTTCCCCGGTAGCTGGTCATTTGAAAAGCGGACGACCTGAAGTGGTGGTAGTATCGGGTTGTC
>CAZLOH010000033.1:0-62327 GCA_964561105.1 uncultured Bifidobacterium sp.
GTGGGTTCGACCATGAGCGTGCCGGCGACGGGCCACGAGAGCGTCGGCGCGTGAAAGCCGTAATCCATCAGGCGCTTGGCGACGTCCTCGGCAGTGGTGGCCTTGAACGCGCGCAGGTCAAGGATACATTCATGGGCAACCAAGCCGTGGCTACGGTAGAGCGTGGGGAAATAGTTTTCCAATCGCTTGCTGACGTAGTTGGCATTCAGTATCGCGAACCGGGTGGCTTCGGTGAGGCCGTCCGCGCCCATCATGGCGATATACATCCAGGAGATGGTGAGAATGCTCGCGCTGCCCCACGGCGCGGCGCTGACGACGCCAATTGGTGATTTCAAATTGGAGATTTGAGATTTGAGATTGATGACCGAGTGCCCGGGCAAAAACTCGACGAGATGTTTCGCCACGCCGATCGGCCCGACGCCCGGTCCACCGCCGCCGTGCGGGATGCAAAAGGTTTTGTGCAGGTTCAGATGGCAGACGTCCGCGCCGATGAAGCCGGGCGAGGTAAGGCCGACTTGCGCGTTCATGTTCGCGCCGTCCATGTAAACCTGGCCGCCGTTCGCGTGGATGATTTCGCAGATCTCGCGGATGGTTTCCTCGAACACGCCGTGCGTGCTCGGATAGGTGATCATGAGGCACGCCAAGGTGTCTTTGTGGGTGATGGCTTTCGCGCGGAGGTCTGCCAGGTCAATGTTGCCGCCTTGATCGCATAGGACGGAGACGACGCGCATTCCGGCCATCACTGCGCTTGCGGGATTCGTTCCGTGAGCCGATGATGGGATTAAACAAACCGTCCGATGGGACTCATTGCGCGATTCGTGATAGGCACGGATGACGAGCAACCCGGCGTATTCGCCCTGCGAACCGGCGTTGGGCTGCAAGGAAATTCCCGCGAACCCGGTGATTTCCGCGAGCCAGGTTTCGAGTTGTTCAAAAAGTTTCTGGTAACCGCGCGTCTGTTTGATGGGCGCGAACGGATGAATCTTCGCAAACTCGGGCCACGAGACGGGGAACATCTCGGCGGCGGCGTTGAGTTTCATGGTGCACGAGCCGAGCGGAATCATCGAGGCCGTGAGCGAGAGGTCGCGCGATTCGAGCCGCTTGATGTAACGCAGCATCTCGGTCTCGGAGTGGTAGCGGTTGAAGACGGGGTGCTGCAAAAATGACGAATGACGAATGACGAATGACGAATTGGCCATCGGGCGGCTCTCATTAGCACCGGGCTTTAGCCCGGTGTTGGGAGCGGTGGCGGTTGAAACCGTTTCAACGGTTTTTCGCGCCGTCAGGGAAGCCGTTGAAACGGCTCGGCTCTCGTCGTGCGAATGGACACCGGGCTGAAGCCCGGTGCTAATGAGAGGACTCACAATTGCGGAGGCGATTTCGTCCACCAGGAAATCCGCAGGCTTGTCGCCGTTGAAGACTTGCCAGAGTTCGGCGACATCGGTGGCGCTAGTGGTTTCGTCGAGCGAGATGCCGATGGTCTTGTCGTCAATCGTGCGGAGGTTGATGCGGTGCGCTTCGGCGATCCTCAGAATGTCAGCGGACTTCTTGTCGTTGAAAACGACCGTGATAGTGTCGAAGTAGGGCAAGTGTCGCGCCGGTCTCGGTTGTTCTGATTCTTCTTTTGAAGTTGGAGACAGGCGCGACGCCCGTCCCACGGTGAAGCCGAGTTTCTCGAGTCCCATTGCCAGGATGCGGGTTAGGGTATGAACACGCTCGGCGATGGCTTTCAATCCGTCCGCGCCGTGATAGCAGGCATAGAGCGACGCCATGTTGGCGAGGAGCGCCTGTGCTGTGCAGATGTTGCTGGTGGCTTTCTCGCGGCGGATGTGTTGCTCGCGCGTGCCGAGCGCGAGTCGCAACGCCGGCTTGCCACGCGCATCCTTGGAAACGCCCACAATGCGGCCGGGCATCTGGCGCTTGAACTCGTCCTTTGTGGCGAAGAAAGCGGCGTGCGGTCCGCCGTAACCGAGCGGCACGCCGAAGCGTTGCGCGCTGCCCACCGCGATGTCCGCGCCGAACTCGCCCGGCGGTTTGATGAGCGTGAGCGCGAGCAAATCCGTCGCCACCGTAACGAGCGCACCTGCCGCGTGCGCCTTCTCGACGAGCGAGGCGTAATCGTGTATCGCGCCGAACGTGTCGGGATATTGCACGAGTGCACCGAAAACTTTGTCGCTGAACTCAAATGAGTCCGCGTTGCCGACGACCGCTTCAATGCCCAGCGCCTTCGCCCGGGCAACGACCACTTCGATCGTCTGTGGATGGCAGGTTTCGGAAACGAAAAAGATATTCGCCGGCGGGACGCCGGCGCTCCCAGAGTGGAGGCGCGAAGACATGGTCATGGCTTCGGCGGCAGCCGTGGCTTCGTCGAGCATGGAGGCGTTGGCGATGTCGAGCGCGGTGAGGTCGGCGACCATCGTTTGAAAATTCAACAGCGCTTCGAGGCGGCCCTGGGAGATCTCGGCCTGGTAAGGGGTGTATTGGGTGTACCAGCCGGGATTCTCGAGCACGTTCCGCTGGATGACCGGCGGCGTGATGCAGTCGTAGTAGCCCTGTCCGATGAATGAGCGGAAGACCTGGTTCTGCGACGCGATGGATTTCAACTCGCGCAACGCCTCGAACTCGCTCTTCGCTTCGGGAAGCTTGAGTGGTTGGGCGAGCCGGATGTCTTGGGGCACGGCGGCGTCCGCCAGCGCCGTTACCGAATCGAGCCCGACGATCTCGAGCATCGCGGCGGTTTCCGCGGCATTGGGGCCGATGTGGCGGCGGACAAATCGGTCCGGGTGCGCAAGGGCGTCGGGAGTCTGATTCCGCGTCGGGTCTGGGTTATCCGAAAAAAACATGGTGGGTAGATTAGATTCGGTTCGCACGTTAGCAAGTGGGTTTTGAAAGGCGCGTGACTTGAGCGCGGTTTAAGTTGAGAATCAGCCCGGATTTGTGAGGGTTGAAACATTTCGCACGGGTCTGCTGTCTGAAAATGTGAAGATGAATGCCCGCGAGAGACGGGTTGGCACGGCCAGTAAACAGGTGAACGAACAGAAAATGACGCGGAATGAACGATACCAAGGCGGTCCGGCGGATCATCCGCATTAAACTTTGATCATGGTGAACCCAAGAACACGTTCCATGGGGTGGGCGGCGACGGCGCTGGTCGGAATCTGGATTCTGGCCTGAGCGGGCCACTGGTATTTCGCCAATCGCAAGGTCACGGCGGAGAAGTTCCGCGCCTACATCGAATCGGTGGAGTTGAGCAAATTGTCGGCGGCCGACCGCGCGAAGGCGTTGCGGGAACTGGCGGACAAACTCAACGCGCTGTCCTATGAGGAACGTCAGCGCCTGCGTCTGGAGCGAACGGCTTATCGTTGGTTCGCGGAGATGACCGAGGAGGAAAAGGGGCAGTTCATCGAAGCGACGATGCCGACGGGTTTCAAGCAGATGATCACGGCGTTCGAGCAGTTGCCCGAGGAGAAGCGCAAGCGGACGGTGGATGGCGCGATCAAGCGCTTGCGGGAGGAGCGCGAGCGGATGGCAACAGGCGAGGCGCCGCCACCGGGCGGAACGAACGGGCCGCCGATCAGCCCGGAGTTGGAGGCCAAGGTGCGGACGATCGGGTTGAAAGCGTTTTACGGAGAAAGTTCGGCGCAGTCGAAGGCGGAACTGGCGCCGTTGCTGGAGGAGTTGCAGCGCTCGATGGAGTCGGGCCGGGCGTTCCGGGGAAGATGAAACGTCAGTTCCAGGTTCCAAGTTCCAGGTTCCGAGTCCGGGCGGCTTTCACGCTGATTGAACTGCTGGTGGTGATTGCGATCATCGGGATTCTCGCGGCGTTGCTGATGCCGACGTTTGGCCGCGCGAAGGAGAATGCCCGGGGCGCGGCGTGCCTGAGTAATTTGCATCAGATCGGAGTGGCCTTGCAGCTTTACGTGGACGCGAACAATCAGCGGCTGCCCATCATGCGCGACAAATTGGTGGTGACGGACACGAATCAGCCACCGACGAACGCGTTTCCGAGTGTCGAAGTCGTGTTGCGGAGTGATCTGGGGAATACGAATGTGCTGCGCTGTCCGTCGGATCGGCAGGAGATTTTTGAACAGACCGGCTCCAGCTACGCCTGGAACAATCTGCTGAACGGTCAGCGCGCGGACAATCTCACGGCGCTGGGCATGCGCTTTGATCCACATGCGATACCGGTCTTCTTCGACAAGGAAAAGTTTCATTCGGCGCGCGGATCGGCCAAGGCGGTGAACTATCTTTACGCGGATGGACACATAAAAAATCTACTGGCCATCGAGGGGACGATTGAAAAAAAGCCATGATCGAACTCCGCAAGCTGCAGAAAAACTTTGGCGAACGCGCCGCGGTAATTGACCTGACCCTGGCCGTGCCGCGCGGGGAAATCTTCGGTCTGCTCGGGCACAATGGCGCGGGCAAGAGCACCACCATCGGCATGATGCTGGGCCAGGTCTGGCCCACGAGCGGCGAGGTCAAGATTTGCGGACATGATGTGACCACGCACCGGGCCCGGGCCTTGAGCCAGGTGGGGGCTATTTTTGAAGCGCCGGCGTTTTACGATTACTTGAGCGGCTGGCGCAATCTGGAAATCCTCAGCCATTACACCGTGCCGACGTCGAAGGATCGGATTCGGGAAGTGGTGGACTGGGTGGGGCTGACAGGACGCGAGCACGGCAAGGTGCGAACGTATTCGCACGGGATGCGGGCGCGACTGGCACTGGCGCAGGCGCTGTTGCCGCAACCGGAATTGTTGATTCTGGATGAACCGGGCAGCGGGCTGGACCCGGAGGGCATCGCTGAAATGCGCCAGACCATCGTGCGGCTGCATCGGGAATTGGGCCTGACCATCCTGCTGTCGTCGCATTTGTTGAGCGAAGTGGAGCAGCTTTGCACGCGAATCGCGGTGTTGAATCAAGGACGCAAAGTTTTTGAAGGTTTGGTGGCCGACGTAAAGGCGGTGCGCGGGCGCGTGGTGCTCAGGACACCAGACTTTGCCGCGGCGACGACGCTGTTGATGGAGCGCGGAATCATCACGGGTTCGATGGACGGACGATTCATCGCCCTGGCGGAGGGACGAACGACGACCGATGTGACGCAAGCGCTGGTGACGGCAGGCTGCGCCGTCGAGGGCATCTGGCAACAGGAGCAGACTCTGGAAGATTTTTATCTGACGCTGGTAAAGAATCCGCCGACACAGCCGCGCCACAACTGATCATGCTACTCGCGCAATTAAAAAACGAACTCTGGAAGCTCTTCGGCAAGAAGCGGACCTACATCGGCTTTGGGGCGTTCATCCTGGCACAGACGGCGATGTTGCTGGCGTTCAAGTTCACGCGCTGGCAGAGCGACATGGCACAGATGCTCTCGGGCAATGGCTATCTGGCCACGGAATTCATCTCCGCACTGACCGTGTCCGTGGTGATGTTGATGCCGCAAATCATCCTGCTCCTGCCGCTGTATGTGGCCCTGGTCGGCGGCGATCTGGTGGCGAAGGAGGCGGAGGATGGAACGCTGCGAATGATTTTGTCGCGCCCGATCTCGCGGGTGCGTCTGTTGGGGGTGAAGTGGCTGGCGGGATTCGTCTTCGCGATGGTGCTGGTGCTGGCGCTGGGAGCCACGGCGTTGATTTTCGCGCGGGCATTTTTCCCCTGGAAGGGATTGTTCGTGTTCGTTCCGGGACAGGCCTTCAGCGTGTTGTCCGCGCACGAGGGCTTCCTGCGTTTCGCCTTTGCGCACCTGTTTCTCGCGGTCAACGCGGGAGCGATTCTTTCCATCGCGTTCATGTTTTCGTGCTTCAACATGAAGCCGGCGGCGGCGACGATTCTCGCGCTGTCCTATTTGTTTGTGAACCTGGTCATGGAGGGAATTCCGTTCTTCAATCGCTTCGACGACTGGTTCATCACGCATCATTTCCGCTGCTGGTTGCTGGTGTTTCAAGACCCGATTCCCTGGGCGCGAATCTTCGAATCGGAGACGCTCCTGCTCGCCGCTTGCGCGACGGTTTTTGTGATCGGCGCGACGGCATTTCACATGCGCGACATCAAGTCGTAACCCGGTCGAATCAAGGGCGCAAACCGGCTCGGGTTCGACACCGCCGCGCCACAACATATCCGGCTGGCAGGCCAAACCCGACCCAACTAATGGTGTATTCCGGGTCGAAAAACCTGAAATAAGCATTGTGAGTTTGCCGCCGGTTTTCTACAATCTTCCGGCTATTCACTAGCGGGCAAAATGCCCTTGAAGAAAACCGATTTTTTATGGCGAACAGTTCTGATTCAACCAGCGTGGCCGAGGAAATTGAAGTCGCGCCCAAGCCCGTCGTCGCGGCTTACGGCGTCGAGCAACTAGGAAAGCTCGAAGGGCTGGAAGCCGTGCGCAAGAAGCCGGGCATGTACATCGGCGGCACGGATGAACGCGCGTTGCATCATTGCGTGAGCGAGGTGTTGGACAACTCCGTGGACGAACATCTGGCGGGCCATTGCAACCGGATCGAAGTCACGATTCATGTGGATGGTTCGATTTCGATCCGGGACAACGGCCGCGGCATCCCGGTCGCCATTCATCCGCAATACAAAATCCCCGGCGTGGAAATGGTGCTGACGACGTTGCACTCGGGCGGCAAATACGGTCAGGGGGGCTACAAATTTTCCGGCGGCACGCATGGTGTCGGCGCCAAGTGCGTGAACGCAGTGAGCGAGTGGTTCGAAGTGGAAGTCTCGCGCAATGGCGAGGTGCATCACATGGAATTCGAGCGCGGCAAAACCACGAAAAAGCTCGAAGTCATCGGCAAGGCCCGGGGGACGGGGACATTGATCACCTTCATGCCGGACGCGGAAATCTTCCGGGAGACGGTGGAGTTCAAGGCGAACATCATTGCGCAACGTCTGCGGGAACTGGCCTTTTTGAATTCCGGTTTGGAGATCATTTTCAATGACGAACGCCAGGCGACGACCGAACCGGAACGGTTTTACTACAAGAATGGCGTCGAGGAATTCGTCAAGCAGCTCAACAAGAGCAAGGAACCGCTGCATCCCAAACCGATTTCATTCCGCAAAGAAACCACGGAGAAGCTGGACGACAAAGACATCGAGGTTCATGTGGAGGTCGTGTTGCAGTACAACGACAGCTACAACGACCAGGTGTTGTGCTACACGAATACGATCCACAATCCGGACGGCGGCACGCACCTGTCCGGCTTCCGCAGCGCTCTGACGCGGGCGATCAACCAATACGCGAAGTCGAATGAGTTGCTGAAGGACAAGGACCCGCAAATCACCGGCGACGACGTGCGCGAAGGTTTGACGGCGGTGATTTCCGTAAAGCACAGCGATCCGAAGTTTGAATCGCAGACGAAGGTAAAACTGCTGTCGCCGGAGGTGGAACGCATCACGGGATCGGTGACTTACGAAGGTCTGATGGCCTATTTCGATGCGAATCCACCCATCGCCAAGCGCATCGTGGACAAAGGACTGAACGCCGCGCGCGCCCGCGAGGCCGCCCGCAAGGCGCGGGAAGCGGTGCGCAAGTCCGCGCTGACCGGCGGCGGTTTGCCGGGCAAACTGGCGGATTGTTCCGATCGCGATCCGGAGAACACGGAGCTTTACATCGTCGAGGGTGATTCCGCCGGTGGCTCGGCCAAGCAGGGCCGCGACCGGAAGTTTCAGGCGATTCTCCCGATCCGCGGCAAGCTCATCAACGTGGAGAAGGCCCGGCTCGACAAGGTGCTTCAGAACAACGAAATCCGGACGATGATCACGGCCATTGGCACGGGCATCGGCGATGGTGAAGGCGAGGGCGCGTTCAATCTCGAGAAGTTGCGCTACCACAAGATCATCATCATGACCGATGCCGACGTGGACGGCTCGCACATTCGCACGTTGCTGCTGACATTCTTTTATCGCCAGATGCCGCAACTCGTGAAGCAGGGGTTCGTGTATATCGCGCAGCCACCGCTCTACTCGATCACGCGCAAGAAGAAGACGGATTACATTGACGACGACGTGCAGCTCAATCGCATCCTGCTGCAGAATGGCGTTGAGGAAGTGAAGTTGAAAAATCTCGCCGACGGCCGCGAGTTTGCGCCCAAGCAACTCGAAGAGATTCTGGCACTGCTCGAATCGCTCGACAAACACGCCACCTACATCAAGCGGCTGGGCGGCGATTTTGCGGAATATGTCGAGCAGCGCGCTCCGGACGGGCTGCTGCCGCAATTCATGATCAAGGTGCGCGACGGCAACGACGAAACCGTTCACTACTTCCTCCGGAATGAGGAACTGGAGGCGTTCAAAGCCGCCAACAACGACCTGTTCGGCGGCGACACCGCGGAGTTTGAGCGCAAGAAGGACGGCCCGACGCGGCGCGCGAAGATTTCCGACCTCCACCTCGAAAGCAAGGCTACCGCAGATTTGCTCGGCAAGCTCTCGAAGAAGGGATTGGCCGTGGCGCACTATACGGCGCAGGACAAACCGTTGTTCGAACTGACCGAGGGCGAAGGCGAGCGGGCGACAGTGACGCCTCTGTTTTCGATTCCCGAAATTCTCTCCGGCGTGAAGTCTGTCGGCAAGAAAGGCATCCAGATGTATCGTTTCAAGGGATTGGGCGAAATGGACGCGAAGGAACTTTTTGAAACCACGATGAATCCCGTCCGGCGCAAATTGCTCCGCATCGAACTCAGCGACGCCGTCGAGGCCGAGGAAATGTTCGTACGCCTCATGGGAGACGAAGTCGAGCCGCGACGACAATTCATCGAGGACAACGCGCTGAACGTGCGGAATCTGGACGTTTGAGCGCGAGCGAAGAAAATAGTTGACTAATGTAGTCACATGAGACTACGTTAGGCGCGTATGAAAGAGAAGAAGCCGATAACCTACAAAACAAGCAAGCGAGCCGAGCCAGCCGTGCTGCGCGATGCGGCGGTGGCGGAATGGGGGCGCATCGTCACGGTGCGGGATGCAAAGGCGCATCTCTCGGCGCTGTTGGAGTGGGTTGCCGCAGGGCACGAGCTGACCATCACCAGTGACGGCGCGCCAAAAGCCAGGTTGGTCAAGGCGGATTCCGCCCAGCCACGGAAAGTTTTCCAAGGCATGGGTGATTACCTGATGAAGCAGCCCATTCACGGCGGGCCGAGTGCCGAGGAAATCGTGCGCGCCGACCGCGACGGTCGTGGTTGGTAAGCGAGCATGTATCTCGACACGGCAATCATCATCAAGTTGCTCACGCGCGAGCCGGACAGCGTCTGGTTTGACCGGGCGCTGTCCGGACAAAGATTTGAAACCTCGGAACTCGCCGTGAGCGAAGTCTGTTCGGCGTTGCTGGGCAAAGAGCGGGGCGGCCACATCACGCAAGTTGAGCGTCGCGCCGCAGAAGCGCGGTTCGTGGAGATGATGGATGACGAACTGATCAAGTTGTATCCACTGAACCGGCAAGTGCTGGACCGGGCAAACGCCATTTTGATCGCGTGTCATCCCAAGATTCCGCTCCGAACGCTGGACGCCTTGCACGTGGCAACTTGCGACCTGCATCGCAATCGGACGCTCTCGACCACCGATGCGCGGATGCGCGCGGCGTGCCGGCAATTTGCCATTGACTTGGTGCCGGTGAATCCGGACGAGATAACGGTCGGTTAAAAATTGAATCATGCCAGACGAAAACGAATCCAATCAACCGCCGGAACAATCACCGCCAGCGCAACCCGGCGGGCTTTACTCGCAGGGCGAAAAGATCCAGAAGATCAACGTCGCCGACGAGATCAAAAACTCGTTCCTCGACTACTCGATGTCCGTGATCATCTCGCGCGCGTTGCCAGACGTGCGGGACGGCCTCAAGCCCTCACAGCGGCGCATCCTGTACGCGATGAATGAGCTGTCGCTCTACCCCGGGCGCAAGCACATGAAGTGCGCGAAGATCTGTGGTCAGACTTCCGGCGATTATCACCCGCACGGTGAAGCGGTGATCTATCCGACGCTCGTTCACATGGCGCAACCGTGGGCGATGCGCGAAAAGCTGGTTGATGGAAAGGGTAATTTCGGTTCGGTCGAAAACGATCCGCCGGCGGCCATGCGTTATACCGAGGCGCGGCTCACTCATCTTGGCGCTGCGCTGATGTCAGACATGGACAAGGACACGGTGGATTTCGTGTCCAATTACGACGAACGCCTTACCGAGCCTTCCGTCCTTCCCGCCGCCTTCCCGAACCTGCTCGTCAATGGCGGCACGGGCATTGCCGTCGGCATGGCCACCAACATGGCCCCGCACAATCTCGGCGAAGTGATTGACGGCATCTGCGCCCAGATTGACCGGCCGGAGATCACCATCCCGGAGTTGATGAAATTCATCAAAGGCCCGGACTTCCCCACCGGCGGCATCCTATGCGGCGTCGAGGGCATCAAGAATTATTTCGCAACGGGCAAGGGCAGCGTGAAATTGCGCGGGCGCATCGGATCGGAGGAGATGAAGGGCAACCGCGAACAGCTCGTCATCACGGAGATTCCGTTCAACGTCAACCGGGCGGCGCTCGAAGAACAGATCGCCAACCTCGTCAACGAAAAGGTCATCACGGAAATTTCCGCGATGCGCAACGAGTCGGACGAACATTGCCGGCTGGTGATCGAACTCAAGCGCGAAGCCGTGCCCAAGGTCGTCATCGCTAATCTGTTCAAGCACACGCAGCTCGAAGTCTCCTTCAGCGTCAATTCGCTCGCCATTGATCATGGCCGCCCCAAGACGCTCAATCTCAAGGAAATCATCCAGTGTTACATCGAGCATCGGCGCGAAGTCATCCTGCGCCGCACGCGTTACGAGTTGAAGAAGGCCGAGGAACGAGCCGAGTTGCTCGAAGGCTACATCATTGCGCTGTCGAATCTCGATGAGTTCATCGCGATCATTCGCGGCTCGAAGACGCGGGATGAAGCCCGCGTGAAATTGCTCGCGTTCGAATGGGCGCGCGCCCAGGTGGAGAAGTGGGGCGTGCTCATCCGGCAGGAGAGCCGGTTGCAGGCCGGCCGTTACGCGCTGACGGAAAGGCAGGTGGACGCGATCCTGGATTTGCGCTTGTACCAGTTGACCGGTCTCGAAATTGACAAGGTGGACAAGGAATACAAGGCGCTGCTTGAGGTCATCAAGGATCTGCTCGACATCCTCGCGAAGGAATCACGCGTGATGGGAATCATCAAGGCCGAGCTGGCCGCAATCAAGGAGAAGCACGCCACGCCACGCAAGACCGAGATCGTGCCGGACGAGGGTGAGATCGCCATCGAAGACCTCATTGCCAACGAAGGCGTCATCATCACGCTCACGCACGCCGGGCTCATCAAGCGCACGAACATCAGCCAGTACCGCGCGCAGCGTCGCGGTGGCAAGGGCGTCATCGGCATGACCACGCGCGAAGGCGAGACCGCCGAGGACAAGGATTTCGTGGAACATCTCTTCACCGCCAGCACGCACGATTATCTGATGTTCTTCACCAACACCGGTCGCGTGTACGTCGAGCGGGTGCATGAGATTCCCGACATGGGCCGCGCCGCCAAGGGCCGAAGCATCGCGAATCTGTTGGAATTGAAGGCGGAGGAAAAAGTTGCCGCGCTCATCCGCATCCTGGCCAGGACCGATGAGAACAAGGTGGACGTGACGTGGAAACAATCGGGTGAGCTGTTCTTTGCCACACAGCAAGGAACGGTCAAGAAGACTTCGCTAAGCGATTTTGCGAACGTGCGCAAAGGCGGCATCATTGCCATCGGGATCGAGCCGGGCGACACGCTCATTGATGTTAAACTCACGCGCGGCAGCAGCGGCGAAAGCGATCCGGGCGACGACGTGGTGCTCATCACCAAGGACGGCATGAGCATTCGCTTTCACGAGACCGACGTTCGCTCGATGGGCCGGGCAGCCGGCGGCGTCCGGGGCATCAAACTGGAAAGCGGGGATGCACTGGTGGCGGCCGCGATTGTGGTCCCGGACGCGGCCTTGTTGGTGGCGGGCGAAAATGGGATTGGCAAACGCACGGCGTTCGACGAATACCGGGTTCAATCCCGCGGGGGCAAAGGCATCATCACGATGAAAACGGGCGACAAGACCGGAGGTGTGGTGGGTGCCTTGACGGTGCGCGACACGGATGAAATCATGTTGATCACCGTTGGCGGTCAAATGGTTCGCACCTTCGTAAAGGACATCCGCGAGGCCGGCCGCAATACGATGGGGGTAAAGCTCGTGAATCTGGACGCAGGCGACAAACTCCAAGCCATCGCCCGGGTTATCAGCGAGTCCGCAGAGGATGCCGCCGATTCGAGCGAAGAGCCGGCCGGCAAGTGAACGGAGACGGGCTATTCGTTCAATCCGAACCGGGATGGTGGTCGGGCGTGACGGAGTCGTCCTGCGGATGCGGCCGGGAGGCTCAGGTCCGGCGCTTTCGTGGTCTTCAGTGAAGGAGTTCTGTCCGGTGCGGGAGCCAGGTAGTCGAATCGTCCCCGCGCACACAACTCGCGCAAAAAGCCACCGTGCGCGCCGGCGAAGGAGAGATCCAGCAACGCGCCTTCGCGACCGGTACGCTGGGTAATCCAGGTTTCAAACCACGCTTCGAGCAGGGCTGACGCGGTTTCGTCGTCACCCACGCACACGATCAAGAAATCCGCCGCGATCGCGTTCCGGGCGGCCACCTGGGCCAGACTGGCCTCGCGCAAAAAATCCGTACGCCACCAGTGGAATTTCAATTCGACGTTTTCCCAAAATTGTTTGACCAGATAATCGCCGGCCTTCATGGCGCGGGAGCGGGCGGTGAGGTTGTCATAAACCACCACGACCGTGCAGAGGTCCAGCGGGCTGGTGGCGTTTTGCTCTTCGATGGCGGCATTCATAGTTTTGCGGCGACCGAAGCGCAGGCGAACCGCGAACAGCCAGTGCGAAGCCGGAGTCGGGCGCTGAAATCACCATCGGACGATCCGCGAGCGATGCAAGAAAAAATTTTGCTCGTTTGTTCACCGCTTGCTCACCAGGTATTCACCTGCCGCAAAGTCAGGGTGAGAGGCGATCCAGCCGCCACTTACTGTCCGGCTGCCGGGTGTAGGAAAAACGGTCGTGCAGCCGGCTGGGCCGGCCCTGCCAAAACTCAATACGCGTGGGACATAAAACAAATCCGCCCCAGTTCGGCGGCAGGGGCACGGCTTGCGGAAACCGGGCGGCGACCGCCTGCCATTGCTTGTCGAGTTGCGCGCGGTTTTCCACCACGGAACTTTGATTCGAGGCCCACGTGCCGAGCTGGCTGCCCCGGGGCCGGCTGTGAAAGTAAGCCTCGGACTCCGCTGCCGGCAATTTTGAGACCGCGCCAGCCACGCAGACCTGGCGTTCCAGTTCCGGCCAGAAAAAAGTCAGGGCGGCGTTGGGGTTGGCCGAGAGTTCCCGGCCTTTGCGACTGTCGTAGTTGGTGAAAAAAATAAAACCGCGCGCATCCACGCCTTTGAGAAGCACGGTCCGGCTGGAGGGAATGCCTTCCGCGCTGACCGTGGCCAGCGTCATGGCGTTCACGTCGGCGGGCGCGCGGCCTAGAATCGCGTGGCCCAGTTTGTAGAGCGCAATTCCAATCTGCCGCCAACGGCCGCCGGAACGCGTGTGCGCCGCGTCAGCAAACCACTTTTCAAACTGCGACAGCGGATCGGCCGACAGTTCGGCGCGAGCCAGTCCGCCGAGACGGTATTCTTCCCTAAGATCGGCAATCGCCATAGGTGCGCAGATTAACGGGTGCCGATTCGCTCGGCGATAAGGAAGATGCGCGCCGCGACGAGTCAGGAACTGGCGCTGGCGTAACGTCGGAGCGACATCCGCCAGACATATTCCGACACCGCCGCGCACACCACGGCCAGGCCCAGGAGCACCAGCAGCCAGCCGGGCGACGCCAGCGTGCCGGCGAGCAGACGCACCGGGACATTCGATACCAGGAGCACGGGGAGCACGAAGGTGAACACCGCGCGGAAGACGCCGCTGAATACTTCATCCGGCATCCGCGCAATGTTGAACAGGTTGAAATAGCCAAATACAATCCCCTGCGCGCGGACGGTCCAGAAACTCACCGTGGCGAGCATGAACATCAGACAGTAGTGAATCAAAATTCCCACACCGCAAAAGGCGACGAATCCGAGAATCTGCCAGACGCCGGGAGTGATGGGTATCTTGTGCGCGGCATAAATCATCACGGCGACGGCCGAGCCGGCGTTGACGAATCCGCCCAAGTCCACCTGCCGGAGCGAAATGACGAAGCGCGTGTTCACTGGCAGCAGGAGGAGGAAATCCAGTTTGCCGCTGCGGACAAGCTCGGAGAGGTTGAGGCAGTTGACCAGGAAGAATGCCTGATAAGTCTGCTGGATGAAATGACTCGCGCCGACCAGCAACACGACCTGCCATTGCGTCCAGGAGCCAATGGCATCGGTGTGCAAGTAAAGCACGCCGATGAAGGCCAGTTGCAAGGCAAACCAGCAAAGCTCCACCACGATCCACAGGAGAAAATTCCCCTTGAACATCGTCTCGCGCGTCACGGAATTTTTCCACAGCGCGACGTAGATGGAGAGATAACGCCCAACCACGCCCCCGCGGGGAGTGTCGCGCATCGGCGGCTCCGGGCGCGCGGAAGTCGAGACTGGGGATTCAAGGCGCATACCTTCATCCTCCCACGGCCGCGTATTTCCGTATGCCGCGATGCCAGGCGAAGCGCGCCAGCAAATACGCCAACACCACCCAGCCCGCTTGCATGATCAGCCCATGCGCAAGCGCCGCCCCTTGAATTTTGCCCATGTAAATACCGACCGGCAGGTAAAGCTGATACGGAAACGGCGTCAGAAACAACAGCTCCTTCACCGTCGGCGGCAGGACATCCAGCGGGAACATGTGGCCGCTGGCAATGTATTCAAACGCATACAGGATGAAGATGAACGTGGACACCTCCAACACCCAGAACGCCAGCATGGCCATGGTGTAGGAGAGAAAAAATTGCAGCAGCGCGGTCATCGTCAGGGACAAAGCGAACAACCCAAACGTCAGCCAGCTTCCCGGCAGCGCGAAATACTCCCGGAAGAAAAAGATCAGCAGGGCGATCGGCACCAAGGCCACCGCGAGATAGGTGAGCCGCCCGGACACATAAAGGCAGAACCGGAACCAGAGATAATTCACCGGCTTGAGCAGGAACTGGCTGATGTTGCCGTCCTTGATGTCGGCTGCGATCTGCCAGTCGTCTTCGCTCACCGCCGTGCAGGCGTCAGCAATCGTCACGATCAAGTAGTAGGACGTCATCTGCGCCAGCGTGAAGGTGGAGATGGCCGTGCCTTCCGGCTGGCCCGCGTAGATTTTGCGCCAGAGAAACAGCACGGCCAGCAGCGGAATGAACCCGAAGAGCGTGCGCGCCAGAAAATTGAACCGGTAGGTCAGATTGTTCTGAAAGCCGATGTTGATGGCGTGCCAGTATTTTCTCACGACGATTTCCGCGCAAGGCTAACGGCGGCCGCCACTGATGCAACCAAGGATTTTCGTTTACGCGACCCGCAACCGGCCCTTAAGTTATGACCGGATTCATGGGGAATTCACGATCGTTTTATTTATGGCAACCAAACCATTGTCGGCGGCAGAATTGGACCAACTCATTGACGGACTGAACAAACTCACGCGTAATCTCTGGTGGACCTGGGATCAGGAAGCCCAGGAACTCTTCGAGGAACTTTCCCCGCGCAGTTGGCGGAATCTGTATCACAACGCCGTCGCCGTCCTGCACGAGGTGTCGGATACCGAATTGCGCGCGCGCTTGCAGGCGTCGGATTTCGCCCAGACCGTCCGCCAGGTGCTGAAGGATTTCGCCGACTATCTGGCCGAGAGCAAAACCTGGGGCGCCAAGAACGCGCCCGCCCTGCTCAACAATCCGGTGGCCTACTTTTCCGCCGAGTTCGGCTTTCACGAAACCCTGCCCATCGCGGCGGGTGGACTTGGGATTCTGGCCGGCGACCACGCCAAATCCGCGAGCGACCTGGGCCTGGGCTTCTGCGGCATCAGTCTGTTCTATCGTGAGGGCTATTTCCAGCAGGCCTTCGACAGCAACAACTGGCAGACGGAATACTATTCCCGGCTCGACCCCAACAACCTCCCGCTCGAACCCGTGCTGGATGCCCAGGGCAAACCGGTGGAAGTCACCGTCCGCATCGCGATGTCCGACGTCCGCCTGCTGGTCTGGCGCATCAATGTCGGCCGCATCCACGTTTATCTGCTGGATGCGAATCATCCCGCCAACGAACAACATTTCCGGGACCTGACCCGGCGCGTGTACGGCGGCGATCAAACCACGCGGGTCATGCAGGAAATCATCCTCGGCGTCGGCGGCGTGCGTTTGCTGCGGCAACTGGGCATTCAACCCTCCACCTTCCACATGAATGAAGGTCACGCCGCCTTTCTCACGCTCGAACTCATGCGGGAAAAGATGGACAAGGGGGCCACGCTCGATCAGGCGCTGGCCGCCACCAAGCAGGAATGTCTCTTCACCACGCACACGCCCGTGGAGGCCGGGCATGATCGTTTCACCAGCGAACTCATGGCCTACGCTGCCCACAAGTTCACCGCCGACCTGAAAATTTCTCATGACCAGCTCATGGGTCTGGGGCGCGTGCGGCCCGCCGATCCGCACGAACCGTTCTGCATGACCGTCCTGGCGCTCAAGGCTTCCCGCGCCGCCAACGGCGTCAGCGAACTGCACGGCCAGGTCAGCCGGGAGATGTGGCAGGGCATGTTCCCGGGCATACCGGTTGAAAAAGTTCCCATCGGCCATATCACCAACGGCATCCACGTGGCCGGTTGGATGAAGGGCACGGTGCGCCGCTTCTGGCGCAAACGCCTCACCTCGGGTGCGCAACCCGGCGGGACCGGTGGCGACACCACCCGCTTCTGGAAAACCAACGGCCACGACTGGGCCAACGAGATCAACTCCGCCGAGTTCTGGAAAAAATTGCTCGACCCCGACTTTGTCAGTGACGAGGAACTCTGGGCGTTGCGTTACAAACTCAGGCGCGAACTCCTGGAGTTCTGCCGCCGCCGCCTGTTGCTCCAACAACAGCGCGTCACGCACGAGGATTTCATCGCCTACGATCAATTGTTGAATCCCGACGCGCTCACCATCGGGTTCGCCCGCCGCTTCGCCACCTACAAGCGCGCCCCGCTCATCTTTCAGCAATTCGAAAACATCGTCCGGCTCACGCGCGATGAGCGCCGCCCGATCCAGTTCATCTTCGCCGGCAAAGCCCATCCGCGCGATGACGAGGGCAAAAAATTCATCCAACAGATCATTCACCTCAGCAAATACAGCGACCTCAAGGGCAAACTCGTGTTCATCGAGAACTACGATGTCCACGTGGCCCGGCAGATGGTGTCGGGTTGTGACGTGTGGTTGAACAACCCGCGCCGCCCGCTCGAAGCCTCCGGCACCAGCGGCATGAAGGCCGGCTGCCACGGCTGTTTGAACCTGAGCATCCTCGACGGCTGGTGGCGGGAAGGCTACGACGGCACGAATGGCTTCGCCATCGGCGACGACTCCAATTCCGCCAACGTGGAAGAACAGGATCGCGTGGATAGCGCCAATCTGTATCGCGCCTTGACCGAACAAGTCATTCCCACCTTTTTCGATCGCGATGCGAACGGCATTCCCCGGGCGTGGCTGAAGAAAATCCGGCGCGCCATGGCCACGCTGGTGAAACAATACAGCACCAGCCGCATGGTGCGGGAATACACCGAGAAGTATTACCTGACGAAGTAGCCCTCCGCTCTTAAACTGAATCGTAAGCTTGATCTCAATCCGCCGGAGCAGATTGAGATTAAGCGAAAGATTCTGATTAAGATGGCCGCCCTGACTGACATCAAATCCCTGACCCGCGCGGAACTGGAAACCCAGTTTGCGGCATGGCAGCAGCCCGTCTATCGCGTCAAGCAATTGATGGACTGGCTCTACGTCCAGCGCGTCACGGATTGGGAGGCCATGACCAATCTACCCAAATTACTCCGCGAAAAACTGCGGCACGAATACTCGCTCGGCACGCTGGAACTGGTCCGCAAACAGGGCGCGCGCGACACCACGCAGAAATTTCTCTGGCGGCTGGCGGATCATTCGCTCATCGAGAGCGTCCTGATTCCCGCCAACCCCTCGCTCTACGGCGAACCGAGTGACCGCCACACACTCTGCGTTTCCACCCAGGTCGGCTGCGCCTACGGTTGCAAATTCTGCGCGAGCGGACTCGATGGCTGGAAGCGCAACCTGCTGCCGCACGAAATCGTCGAACAGGTGATGAGCGTGGAACGGTGGAGCGCGACGGGAAATTCCCGATTGGCAACCGAAGCCTCCACGCTGGCGAACGCCGCGACGTCAACGGGCCAGCTTCCCTCTTCCCCCTTCGCGCCTCGAAATCCCGGCAATGGTTTTCCCGGACCGCGCCTCGTGGACAACGTCGTGATCATGGGCATGGGCGAGCCGCTCGCCAATTACGATCACCTGCTCCGGGCGCTGCGCCTGCTCAACGCCGGTTGGGGCGGACGCATCGGCGCGCGCAAAATCACCGTGTCCACCAGCGGCCTCGCGCCGCAGATTCGCAAGCTGGCCGACGAGCCGGAACAATTTTCCCTCGCGGTCTCGCTGCACGCCGCCACGGATGAAGTGCGGGACCGGATAATGCCGGTGAACCGCAAATTTCCCCTCGCGGAACTCACCGCCGCGCTGGATTACTACCAATCCCGGCGCGGACGCATCATCACGTTTGAATACATTTTGATTGCGGGCGTGAACGATGGACTGGATCAAACCCGGCCGCTCGGCGCTCTGGCCCGGCGACTCAACGCCAAGGTCAACCTGATTCCCTACAACGCCGTCGAGGGTTTGCCGTGGTCGCGACCCACGGAGGACATGTGCGAACAATTCGCATCCGCGTTGCGGGCGCAACGAATTGTCACCACCCTCCGCCGCGAGAAAGGCCACGACATAGACGCCGCCTGCGGTCAACTGCGCTTGAAGACCGAGCGCGAACTGAGCGGCAGCGCCTGAACCGGAAGCTCTGTCGCTATCAATCCGTGAATTGACCCGTGGCGGCCGCCCAACGCGTGGGGGAAATCAGTTGGCGTTGCGGCCATCGAGCAAAATCCCGGATACGAACCGGGCGGGTTCAAGTCGCCACGCGGCTACTTGCTTCTGGCAAGCGGATGGAAAAGATGTTCCTCCCTTCGCGCGCTACGACGGGCAAGCAGCGTGAAAAAACTCTCACCGCAAGCGCTATCCTCTCCGCGCCTGATACCCTTTCCAATCCTTTGGCGATTAGGCGCGTGCTTCATTATGAAATATCGGACAGGGATTCCTCGTCCGATTCCGGGCGGATCAGGTCTTTGATGCCATCCACAAGCTTCCCAAAACCATAGAATCCTGTGACCGCAATCAAAATCGCCACAGTAGCAAAGCCACGAGCGTCGCGATAGCTCATCTTGTCAATATGAGCATTGTGGTAACTCCAGTAGAAGAAAATTGCTGTTCCGACTACAAGCGCTCCGCCGATAATCGTTCTCTTGACACCGATGCTTTTAATGTCCTTGTTTCGTTCCGCAACCAATTCTTGGATTGCGGCGTCCGCCCCGGTGGCTGACATACCATTCGCAGTTAGGAACGAGCGAACCGATTCGGCCGACTCCCCCCATGTGATCTTCGCTCTCGCTTCTACAATGGAATGGTCTGGATTCATATCATTGCCTACGACCTGATATAGGTTATCCGAAGTTATTCACGGGCGGGGCAGCGAGCCCGCAGGGATTTCCCCGCCGGCCTGCCGGCAGACAACTGCGCCGCCGCGCGGATGACGCTGAATTCACGACGCGCGCGAAAAATTCGACCCTGGATTCCTTCAATTTGGCTCCTCGCCGCTTTTTGCTCCGGCCCGGTTGTCGTCTGAACGGGGGCTGCGGACGAAGAACAGAAGCAGCCCCATGAGGGCGACGGCGAAGCCCGCTCCGGCAGTCATCAACCGGATGACGTCCAGCGTGTGAATCGTCTCGAAGCGAGGGTTAGTGGATACGCCGTGAAAGGCAAGCATTCCATAGAACGCGGCGAACCCGGCCATCCAAAGGAACCTACGCCGATTACTTGTAGCGACCCTAATCATGACAATCAGAATTGCTCGCCGCCGCTCCCCCCGTCAAGCGCCAACCACTGCGCCGCGACCAGGCAATCACCCAGAGATCCGTTCATTGGCCTGTCCTATCTGGGCTGCGTCGTTGCCAGCTTCATCTGCGCTTGTGCGCTTGCTCATTGCAAGTCCGCAGCAAGTTCGACTCAGGCTGTCGCGGCTTCAGTAATTTACCCGAGCGCGACCGCAACGGCGGTTTGAATCGGAGGCGCGATGATTTTTTCACATCGCGGTGGACTTCCACCTTGACAGAGCGAAGGAGGTCTTGCTAGAGTGCGAGCGTTCCAGAAGTAAGGCAACCGGATTCAAAGTCGTAAAACTGCATAACCGTCAAATCAGGATTCCCATGAAAAAATTCGTATTGGTGCTTCTCGGTGCGGCCGTGGCCTCATTCCACCTCCAGGCGGACAGCATCCTTTGGGTTTCGTTCTCGTCCGGCGATGACGCGCCCTCCGCCGGTGCCGCTAGCGCCGGCTTCACGCAGGCACCCGACATTGGTTACACCTCGTTGCTCGAAGCCAATGGACACACGGTGACGCGGTTTGTCACGAAGAATGACCCAACCGCAGCAGATGCCGATTACATGAATTCCTTCGACCTGATCATTCTCGGTCGGGGCGTTGACAGTTCGAACTATCAGCAAGCCAATGAGACCCTGTTTTGGAACAGCACGATCACCAAGCCACTGATTTCCATGTCCGGCTACATCCTGCGGAATTCGCGATTGGGCTTTACGACCGGCACCACCATCCCGGATACGGCGGGCACGATTTCCCTGTCGGTTCTCAACCCGGCTCATCCCATCTTCTCCGGCATCTCCCTCGATTCAAATGGCGTCATGGTCAATTCTTATGCGGACATTGCCCTCAGTCCCGTTAATAGCGCGGCGCAACGAGGCATCTCGGTGAACACGGATCCGCTGGCCGGTGGCGGAACGACCTTGGCCACCGTTGGCACCTCGGGCGATCCAGCCTTTAACGGAATGGTCATCGGTGAATGGGCGGCCGGGGCCACCATGGGTGATGGCTCGGCCGACGTGCTGGGTGGCCATCGGCTCGTCTTTCTGAGCGGCAGCCGTGAAGCGGCCGGCGTCAGCTCGCAAACGGCGGGAATTTTCGATCTCACCAGCGATGGGTCGCAGATGTTTTTGAACGCGGTCAGTTACATGGAAGTGCCCGAGCCGACGACCGCCGCGCTGTTGGCCCTCGGGGGATTTGCCGTGCTTTTCCGCCGCCGCAATCCGTAACCAATCTTGCGGCTCAGAAGCGGAGCAGCCAATCCCGACGCTGCGAAGCAACCAGTCGCACATTCCCACCCGACGTGAGTCTGTGGTCGCCCGACCGAGGGAACGCAGCCCAAACAGGTTTTCCTAAATGAGTTCGCGCCGCGCCCCACTCAGGAGTTGTTCCACGAAGTTGGTGGAGTAAACACCTCGTCGGAAGTTCGGGTCTTGCAGGATGGCTTGCTGGAAGGAGATGGTCGTCTTCACGCCGGTAATCAGGTACTCGCCCAAGGCACGGCTCATTTTGTCCATGGCTTCGCGGCGGTCCTTGCCGTAAGTGATGAGCTTGCCAATCATGGAATCGTAGTTCGGCGGGATCACGTAACCGGCGTAAGCATGCGTGTCCACTCGCACGCCGCGCCCGCCGGGTTGGTAATACATCTCAATGCGGCCGGGACTGGGCCGGAAATCATCGAATGGGTCTTCGGCATTGATGCGACATTCGATGGCGTGCCCCTTGAATTGCACGTCACTCGGCGAGATTTTCAACTGTTCGCCCGAGGCCACCAACAGTTGCAGGCGGACCAGATCAATCCCGGTGACCTGCTCGGTGATGGGATGCTCGACCTGGATGCGCTTGTTGACCTCGAGGAAATAGAAATTCCCCTTGTCATCCACAATGAACTCCACCGTGCCGGCGTTCGTGTAGTGCGCCAGTTGCGCGATGCGCGTGGCGGCCTTGCCCATTTCCTTGCGGAGCTTGGGAAATTTGTTCTCGATCAGGGGCGAAGGCGTTTCTTCAACGACCTTCTGATTGCGTCGCTGTACCGAGCAATCGCGTTCGCCTAAATGAATGATGTTGCCTCGACCGTCACCAAAAATCTGAAATTCGATGTGATGGGGATTCTCGATAAACTTCTCAATGTAAACCCCACCGTTGCCAAACGACTTTTCCGCCTCGGTTCGCGCCGTGTGATAGCCTTTGACCAATGAAACATCATTATGCGCCGCGCGCATTCCCCGTCCGCCGCCACCGGCCACAGCCTTGATCATCACCGGGTAACCGATGCGTTTGGCCACGGCCAAAGCCGCTTGTTCGTTCTCAACAATTCCATCCGACCCCGGTGGCGTCGGCACGCCCGCCTTCTTTGCCAGTTCACGACTGATGGCCTTGTCTTCCAGCGCGTTCATCGCCCGTGAACTGGGTCCGATGAACCGGATGTTGCAGCTCTCACAGACATCCGCGAAGTGGGCATTCTCGGAGAGGAAACCGTAGCCGGGATGAATGGCGTCCACATCCGCGATCTCGGCCGCGCTCACAATACGGTCAATCCGGAGATAACTTTCATTGGCCGCCGGTTTACCAATACAGATGGCTTCATCGGCGAGCTGCACGTGCATCGAATTGGCGTCCGCCTCCGAATAAACCGCCACGGTGCGGATGTTCAACTCCTTGCACGCACGGATGACGCGAACGGCAATCTCACCGCGATTGGCTACCAAGACTTTTTCAAACATGAGCGGTTGGCGAAGCGCAGTCGGTTTGGTTCAGATTTCCGTCGCTAACATTAAGCAGGCCGGATCTTGAAGAGCGGCTGGCCGAATTCGACCGGCTTGGCGTTTTCCACCAAAACCTGGGTAATCACACCTTTTACTTCAGCCTTGATCTCGTTCATCACCTTCATGGCTTCGATGATGCAAACGACCGTGTCGGCATTGACCTCCGAGCCAACTTCAACGTACGCCCCGGATTCCGGCGAGGGCGAGCGATAGAAAGTTCCAATCATGGGCGACTTGATCTCCGGTTCGACTGACGCGGGAGCCACTGCGCCGACAGGCGCAACTGCAGGCGCTGGTAACGGCAAGGGAGCAGCGGAATAAGTCATCGCCGACTGGACTTCACTCCCTGGAGCGACCAAAAAGGATCCCTCGCTCATCCCGCGCTTGAGTCGAATCTTGAAATCTTGTTTTTCCAACTCGAACTCCGACACGGAGTTCTTTTTCATCAGGTCAAGGATCGCCTTGATATCTTTGAGATCCACAATTTGTAATCGTTAAAGTTGTTCGTCAGCTCGAGTTTGACCCGCACAGGCTGTTAATGAAAAAAGCAGCAGTCGAACCTCGACTCTGCTTACGTCATCACTACTTCGTGCGCAGAATAGTCAAACTCAATTCACACGTCAAGATTCAATCACAGGCCATTCCGTTCCAAAAAGCCTTGGTTCATCCATTCGCTCGACCGCTGTTTTGATCGTTTTTCGCTCGTTCGACAACGGTAACGGCGGCATCAACCGCCAAAACATACGAAGCCGCTCCGAATCCCGCAATCTGTCCGCAACAAACCGGAGCAATTAGTGACTTCTGACGAAAAGATTCGCGGGCATGCGTGTTGGAGAGATGGATTTCGATGGTTGGAATGCCTGCGGACGCGATGGCGTCCCGCAAGGCGACACTCGTGTGGGTATAGGCGGCCGCGTTCAATACGATGGCATCAACCGACCGCGCCTCCTGAATCCAGCCAACCAACTCGCCCTCGCTGTTGCTTTGGCGAAACTCCACCTCCGCGCCTGACTTCTGCGCCTGTTTGCGGACCAGCGCCTCGATCTCGGCGAGCGTGGTCCGACCATAGATTTGCGGCTCACGCTGACCGAGCAGATTCAAATTCGGCCCATTCAGGAATAGCAGTTTCATGGCGCCGGAGGCTAAATCGCCCGGATATGCTTGTCGAACCCTTTCCCGGTTGTGGTGATCCAACGGCGGTTTTCGGTTGCTCAACGAACCCCGGCCTTGCTCTTTCGCAGTGATGAGGAAAGCAATCCTCCCAGCAAGCGGAACCCAGTCCCGACGGCAACCTCAGCTTCAAACCTCCGCCTCCGGGTAGCGTTCCCGAATCCGACGTCGCACATGCTCCTCATGCACCGGCTGCAAGCGCCGCCGTGTCACCAGCCGCTGAATCGCGTCGAGCAACTCCAGCCAGTCCTCCAGCGGCGGGTCCGGCACAGGTTGCCACTGATCGAAGCGCTTCTCGCGTTGGAAAAAATTCCATTCGCCGCCTACGCGCTGGGCATAGACCTGGAGTTTCTCCCCCTCCTCGGTCCGGCGTGTCCAACTGATCTCGGCCTTGGGCATCGTGCTTAAACCGGTAAATCCACGCTCGCGACGGCCATCGCCGCGATGCCTTCCTCACGGCCGATAAAGCCCATGAATTCATTCGTCGTGGCCTTGATCCCAATCTTGACCAGTCGCAGCCCGAGGGACGCGGAGATGATCGTTTTCATCTGCGAGATGTGCGGGAATATTTTTGGCGCCTGCGCGATCACCGTGCAATCCACGTTCACCATCGTCCCGTTCCGACCGGAAACCTGTCGCGCCGCCTCCTCCAAAAACACCCGGCTGGGTGCGCCTTTCCAACGCGGATCGGTGTTGGGGAAAAAATGTCCGATGTCCACCTCTCCAATCGCGCCCAGCACGGCGTCGCAAATCGCGTGCAGCAACACGTCCGCATCCGAGTGGCCATCCAGCCCCTTCGTATGGGGAATTTCCACGCCGCCGAGGACGAGCTTGCGTCCCGCGACCAATTGATGAACGTCGTACCCGATGCCTACGTGAACCATGCCGTGAGCATAACGACAAGGCCCCCGGCCGAAAATCATTTTATTCGCGCGGTCCTGGCAAAAATGTCTCGCCCAGGCTCATTCCGCCAGGCCTGCGCTGGTGACCTCACTTCCGTCGTCGCCATCCCGCGATGAACATCCCGTTCCCACCCCACTCCTGTGGCCAAATCGTCATCGTCGCGGCCGAAGTAAGGAGGCTCTCTTTATCCTCTCCGGCTGGCAGCGACAATGCCATCGGCTCAAACTCCGTATGCTTGCGGTTAAAATTCTCCACCACCTCCGCCGTCTCCTTACTCGTCAACGTGCAAACCGAGTAAATCAATTTACCGCCCGGTTTCACTGAACCAGCGACATTCGCCAGCAATCGCTGCTGCACCTCGGCCAACTCCGCCACATCCTTCGCGTCCGTCGTCCAGCGCGCGTGTGGATTCCGCTGCCAGGTGCCCACGCCGCTGCACGGCGCATCCACCAGCACGCCGTCGAACTTCGTCCTCGTCGGCAGCTTCGTCCCACCGTCCCAAAGCACCGCCCGGTAATTGAAAACCTTCGCCCGGGCCGCCCGACGCTTGAGATTCTTCAGTCGCCATTCCGCGCGGTCGCTGACCCAGATCAACCCCTTGTTCCCCATCAAATCGGAGAGGTGCATCGTCTTGCCTCCTTCTCCCGCGCAGGCATCCCACCACGTTTCACCTGGTTGCGGATCGCAAAGCAATCCCACCAATTGCGAGGCGATGTCTTGAATCTCAAATTCGCCCGCGTGAAACTCCGGGGTCTTGAACAAGTCCGCCTCCCCGTCGTAGGCCAATGCGTCCGGCAAAACCGGTGGGGCGGGCGTCCTCGTGAGCCGCAGTTTCTCCGCCAGCGCGCTGCCCTGCCCTCGTTTCGCTCGCAGCCACAATTTTGGCTCGCCCTGCAAACACCGCAGCCAGGCTTCGCCGACCTTCATCTCGTCGAGCAGCCACGCGGGCACGGCTTTGGCCCGAAGCTCGGCCAACGAGATGGATCTTGGTTTTGCTTGAAACTGGCCCTCCCACTGACGCGCAACCCGAAACTTGGCCTCCAGATTCCGCTCGTCCCGCAGCCAACCCAGCCACCGATAATGGCGGAAGACGATCCGACTGATCTCGGTCGCGTCGAACGGCGCGAGGTCGCGTTGCCGCTTCAACACCTCGCGCAGCGCGGCATCCGCCGGTTTTTCGCGGCCGGCCGCGCGAATCACCTCCGCGGCAATCTCGAAATTATCACGACGCACCACGACAAGGTGAAGCCTCGCCGCCGGCTTGGCGAGCTTTCAACTGCCGAACGGCAAGCGAAGCTGGCTCGCCCGCGCCTCCACCAATCCGCTCACCCCCAAGCCGATCAATCGCAGCGGCCGATTCACCAACCGTTCCCGCCCGAGCAACCAGCAACCCAGCCGGTAAATTTCCTTCGCTTCCGTCAGCGGTTCTTCCAGGGAAATCTGCCGGGTCAGGCTCGTGAAATCGCCATACCGGATTTTCACTTGAACCGTAAACGCCGCCAGCCGTCGTCTGGTCAGGCTCTGCGCCAACTCCTCCGACTGCTCCTTCAAGCACGCCCGCAACGTGGGCCGGTCATCCGTGTCCTTCAGGAACGTGTTCTCGCTGCTGATGCTTTTGACTTCGTCACCCAGTTCCAACGGCCGGTCGTCCTCCCCAAACGCAAAACGCCGCAATTCCGTCCCCCACGAGCCGACCAGGGCGCGCAGGTCGCCCGGGTGCGTCTGCAAATCGCCCACCGTTTCAATCCCCGCGCGCTGCAGATTTTCTTCCGTCACCTTGCCAACGCCATGCAGCGAACGCACCGGCAAGGGTTTCAGAAACGCCACCTTCTCCGAGTCGCGGATGAGCGTGAGTCCATCGGGTTTCTGAAAATCGCTGGCCAGCTTGGCGAGCAGTTTGTTCGGGGCAATGCCGATGGTGGCGGTCAGTTGTCGGCGCTCGCGGATGACGGCTTTGAGCTGATATGCCAGCGGCTGGGCACGCTCCAGACTTGCGTCGGCAGTCGCCGCCTGATGCGGAGCGGAAACGTCCACGTACGCCTCATCCACAGAAACCTGTTGAATCAACTCGCCCGCCAGTTCCTCCACTATAGCCATAATTTCGTGCGACTCAGCGCGATACACCTCCATGCGCGGCCGCAGGAAAACGCCCTTGGGACAAAGTCGTCCGGCGGTGCTGCTCGGCATGGCCGACTTGACGCCGAACTTGCGCGCCTCATAACTCGCCGCGCACACCACCCCGCGCTGCGTGGGCGGCGAGCCGACGATGACGGGCCGGCCCTTCAACGCCGGATGGTCGCGTTGTTCCACCGATGCGTAGAACGCATCCATGTCGAGATGGAAGATGACGCGAAACATAGGCCGGTATTGAAGCCGGAGGCTCGCAGTTCAACAAGAGCGATCACCATCGAGCACAGACGGAAGAAGTGGCAGCGCGGCTTGTCCTGAGTTCAACCCCTTGTCGCGGCTTGCAATTCCGGTTCACAGCCCTCACTCTCTCCATTGTGAAAACGAAACACATTTTTCCAACTCTCGCGGTCACAACCATGCTTCTCGCCGGTTGCGGCCAAAAGCCCTCCGAGGAGGCCGCGCCGAACCCCAAGCCATCGGCGCAAGACTCCGCCGGTCAGCCGGCAACCGCCGCCCAGCAGGCGGAAGCGGCGGCAACCAAAGTTGCGACTGATACCACCACTGCGGTGAAGCAACAGGCCCAGGAGGCCTTCGCCAACCTGAGCCAGCAACTGGTCGAATCCACCAAAGGCGGCAGTACGGACTCGCTCGTCAAGAACGTCAGCGCCGACCTCGGAGACCGGGTGAGCAAGCTGGCGCAATCACTCACCGACAACGCCACCGTCAAGGAAGGGTTGAACACCGCCGTGCAAGCCCTGCTTGGCAACAAGGACATTGTTGCCATCACCGAATTGAGCAAGCTCACCTCGGCCAACCTGACGCCGGAGCAGACGACCATGGTGAAGGACGTTTACAATGCCGGCGCGGCCCTCGTCACCCAACGCAACTTCTCTTCCATCGAAGGCATGAATACCGATGTCTCCCAATTGGCGACCTCGGTCTGGAAAGGCAACTACACGGAAGCGCTGACGCCGCTGCAAAAGCTCTACAATCAATCCACGCTCACCGCATCGCAGAAGGAACTCCTCGGCGCCACGTTCGACAAATATCTCCCCGCCGGCTGGAAAGATGCCGCCGGCACGGTGCAGAAGGGCTTGAACACCCTCAAACAGTTCAGCAAGTAAACCATCCGAACAAACTCGTTGCTGAGCGGGAAAACGCCGCAACGCACTTCAGGAACGCCGGTCTCCTGACCCGGCGTGTTGTTCGGACTCGCTTCACGTCGGGTCGGGAGACCGGCGCTCCAAAACTACGCCTTCGCGATCAACTGACGCAGCACATACGGCAGAATCCCGCCGTGCTGGTAGTAGTCAATTTCGATGGGCGTATCAATGCGGCAACGGACGCTGACGCTTTCCACGCTGCCATCCTTGCGCGTGATCTTGAGCGTGAGGTCCTGTTGCGGCTTTATGTGGTCGTCCAGCCCGATGACGTCGTAGATTTCCGAGCCGTCGAGCTTGAGGGTTTGCGCAGTCGTGCCGTCCTTGAATTGCAACGGCAGCACGCCCATGCCGACGAGGTTGCTGCGATGGATGCGCTCGAAGCTCTGGGCGACAACAGCTTTCACGCCGAGCAGATTCGTGCCTTTGGCGGCCCAGTCGCGCGATGAACCCGTCCCGTATTCTTGGCCGGCAATCACGATGAGCGGCGTGCCCTTCGCCTGATACGCGATGGACGCGTCGTAGATGGAAGTTTCCTGGCCATCCGGTCCGAGGGTGTTGCCCCCTTCTTTGCCGCCGAGCATCAAGTTCTTGATGCGGACATTGGCGAAGGTGCCGCGGGTCATGATGCGGTCGTTGCCACGGCGCGAGCCGTAACTGTTGAAATCCGTGGCGCCGACACCGTGCTCCAGCAGGAATTTGCCAGCGGGCGAACTCTTCTTGATCGCGCCGGCGGGTGAAATGTGATCGGTCGTGACGCTATCGCCGAAAATGCCGAGCGCCCGCGCGCCGGTGATGGGCCGGATGTTGCCGGGCGTGAGCGCGAAGTTCTCGAAGAAGGGCGGCTCCTGGATGTACGTGGATTGGCGATCCCACTCATACACGTTGCCGGTGCTCGCGGGGATCTCGTTCCACTTGGGATTCTGCGCGGCAAAATCCTTGTAGAGTTTGCGAAAGACCTCGGGCTTCAGCGCGGACTCCATGGCATCGCGCACTTCCTGAAGCGTGGGCCAGATGTCGGCAAGATAAACCGGGTTGCCGTCCGGGTCGTTGCCGAGCGGCTCGCAGCTCAGATCAATGTCCACGCGGCCCGCAAGCGCGAACGCCACGACCAGCGGCGGCGACATGAGAAAGTTCGCCTTGATGTTCTGGTGGACGCGCGCCTCGAAGTTGCGATTGCCCGACAACACGCTCGCGGCCACGAGATCGTTCTTCACCACCGCATCTTCGATGGCCGGGTGGAGCGGACCGGAATTGCCGATGCAGGTGGTGCAACCGTAGCCGACCAGATTAAACCGCAGCTTGTTGAGATACTTTTGCAGGTTCGTCTTCTTGAGATAATCGCTGACGACCCGGGAGCCGGGAGCCAACGACGCCTTGACCGTCGGGGCCACCTTGAGTCCGCGCTCGACGGCCTTTTTGGCGAGCAAACCGGCGGCCAGCATCACGCTCGGGTTCGAGGTGTTGGTGCAACTCGTGATGGCGGCGATGAGCACCGAGCCATTGCGAATCTTCCCTTTGATGGCCGGGGCGTGCGCGATAATCGGATCGGGCGACGGACGATTCAAAACCATCTCGCGCTCGGTGGTTGGATTCGTCCCGTCCGACTTCGCCTTTTCCAATGACACCGGCGCATCCGTGCCGCCGCCCGGATGGTAATCGCCATCGGAGGAGACGGCGATGACTTTGCCCAATTCGGCGCGCGGCTTGCCAAAGCCGCTTTCGGCGACCGGACGTTGGAAGACCTCGAAGAAAGCGCGGCGCAGGTTGGGCAATTCGATGCGGTCCTGCGGGCGCTTCGGCCCGGCCACACTGGGCTTCACACTGGCGAGATCGAGTTCGACGAGTTGCGAATACTCGATTTCACCAGGCTGCGGCATGCCCCACAGCCCCTGGGCGTGATAGTAATTTTCGTAAAGCTTGCAATCGCCGTTGCTGCGACCCGTGGCCCGGAGGTAGTTCGTACATTCCTCGTCCATCGGGAAGAAACCCATCGTCGCGCCATATTCGGGCGCCATGTTTCCGATGGTGGCGCGATCCACCACGGGCAACGCCGCCGCGCCGGGACCGAAGAACTCGACGAACTTGCCAACGACCTTGGTCTTGCGCAGCAATTGCGTGACAGTCAGTGCCAGATCGGTGGCAGTGACCCCCTCCCTGAGCGCGCCGGTCAGATGAACTCCAACGACATCCGGCGTGAGGAAATAAACTGGTTGCCCCAACATACCCGCCTCGGCTTCGATGCCGCCAACGCCCCAGCCGACAATGCCCAGACCATTGATCATCGTCGTGTGCGAGTCCGTGCCGACCAGCGTGTCGGGATAGTAAAGTGCTGCCGACTTGTAGTCGGCAGACATGCTTGCCCCTGCCGCCTTGTAGTCGGCAGACGTGCCTGCCCCTGCCGACTGCAACTCGGCAGCACGCTGGCACAGCACACCCTTGGCGAGGTACTCGAGGTTCACCTGATGCACGATGCCGATGCCGGGCGGGACGACCTTGAACGTGTCGAACGCCTGCATGCCCCACTTGAGAAATTGGTAACGCTCGCGATTCCGGGTGAACTCCAGGTCCAGATTGCGCGTCATGGCATCGGCGCTGCCGGCGAAATCCACCTGCACCGAGTGATCCACCACCAGGTCCACGGGCACGAGCGGTTCGATGAGCTTGGGATTCTTGCCCAGCTTGGCAACCGCGCTGCGCATCGCGGCAAGGTCCACCAACAGCGGCACCCCCGTGAAATCCTGCAACACGATGCGCGCGACGACGAAAGGGATTTCCTCGGTGCGCGGCTCGGTGGGTTTCCAATTGGCGAGGGCGCGGACTGCGGCTTCACTCACGCGCTTGCCGTCGCAGTTGCGCAGGACGGACTCCAGCACGAGGCGGATGGAGACGGGCAGTTTGGAGATCGGGCCGACTCCGGCCTTTTCCAGTGCGGGCAGCGAATAAAAGCTGCCTTCCCTCCCGTTCCCGAGATCAAAACTTCGGAGGGCATCGGTATCAAACGGATTGTGCAGGTTGCTCATATAAAATCAGTTGGCCGCAACAGCGGTCGGTATCAGATAAAACTGTGAAGATTGTCGGCGTCCCCGTCAAGAACGGGAAAATTTCACCGCCGCCTTGTCTCACACCCTCACGAGCGATTCAGTAAATGGATTCAGCGGCAAAGCCCGAAGCCACCGTAAAATCCGACCGGGTGAACGCCACCAAACCCGACGCCCCAAGCCACCCGGGGCGCACCGTAGCCGCAACCTCCCGATCCGAACCAGTAATAACCTGGGTAGTAGCGCGTGGCGTAACCGTAAGCACCCGGCGCGCAGGAATAGGACCGGGCGCCAAAGTAGGTGACGGACACCGTGCTGGTCCGGGTGGCGGCAGCGGCGGCGTTCCCGGTCGGAGTGGCCGAGGGCATGGAATCAATCGTCGTCGTGGCCTGGCTGTCGGGCGCAGTCGGTAGGACTGGCGACGAAGTTGGGCTGGCGGATTCCGCACTGGCTCGCCGCAACTCCTCGCCGTGCTGGAGCAGGGCGGTTGTGATTCGGGCTGAAACTCCCTGTTGCTGGAGCTGGATCACGTCTTCGGCATCCAACGAGAAGGTCGTTGGCGAGGTTCGAATGAACGCGAGCGTGACCGGTTCAGCCACGCCTGCCCGGGTGAGCTTCACGATTTCCCGCAACGCCGGCGTCATTGGGAGTGGACGTTTCAAAATGACCTGCGCGCCAGTCGCCGCGTTGTTCGTTTGTGCCGGGGTTGAAATCTCTCCAAAACTGGCCAGCCCGAGGCTCAGACCAATGAGCAAAATTCCTGTGGTCTTCATAATTTGCTTTGGAGGGCTTGTCGTTCGCTCGCCAATGTCTCCGGGTCTTTTCTCAACGATTGCAATCTAGGCGACCGTGAAATGTTCCTCAAGCGCGGAGTGGCGGCCGCATTTTTCCTTTCGTTCACTGGCCAATCCGTGTTTCATCTGGGCCGTTTTGTGGTGCGCGCGACTCTTGGAGCGCGGCTGTGTCAACGACCAGCCGCAGCGGTTCCAAACTGCGCGCCGGCAGGACACGATTTTCCGATGCCAAAAAGAACCGACATCCACAGCGTCCTCATCATCGGCGCCGGACCGATCATCATCGGTCAGGCGTGCGAGTTCGATTACTCCGGCACGCAAGCCTGCAAAGCCCTCAAGGAGGAAGGCTACCGCGTCGTCCTCGTCAACTCCAACCCGGCCACCATCATGACCGACCCGGAGTTCGCCGACCGCACCTACATCGAACCCATCACACCCGAGGCCGTCGAAAAAATCATCGCGCGTGAAATCGCCGAGATCAAAACGCTGACGACTGCGGCCCAACAACGTGCTGCCGGCGTTTCGCCGGCAGTTCCATCCAAATTGGTTCTGCTTCCCACCCTCGGCGGCCAGACCGCCTTGAACACCGCCATGGCCCTGCACCGCTCCGGCGTGCTGGAAAAATACGGCGTCGAGATGATCGGCGCAAAACCCGAGGCGATCCACAAAGGCGAAGACCGCCTCGCGTTCAAGGAACTCATGTTGAGCATCGGCCTCGACGTGCCCATCTCCGGCGTCGCCCACAACATGGACGAAGCCCGCGCCATCGCCGACAGGATCGGGCGTTTCCCGCTCATCATCCGGCCCGCGTTCACCCTTGGCGGCACGGGCGGTGGCATCGGTTACAACCGCGAAGAATTCGAGGAGATCGCCAAGCGCGGCATCGAACTCTCGCCCGTGAACGAAATCCTCATCGAAGAATCCCTCCTCGGCTGGAAGGAATACGAGATGGAAGTCATGCGCGACCGCGCGGACAACTGCGTCATCATCTGCTCCATCGAAAACTTCGACCCCATGGGCGTGCACACCGGCGACAGCATCACCGTCGCGCCCATCCAGACCCTCACCGACAAGGAATACCAGATCATGCGCGACCAGAGCTTCGCCGTGATTCGCGCCGTGGGAGTGGAAACCGGCGGCAGCAACATTCAATTTGGCAGCGACCCGCAAACGGGCCGCATGGTCATCATCGAGATGAACCCGCGCGTCAGCCGCAGCTCCGCGCTCGCGTCCAAGGCCACCGGATTTCCCATCGCGAAAATCGCCGCCAAACTCGCCGTCGGCTACCTGCTCGACGAAATCAAAAACGACATCACGCGCGAAACCCCCGCCAGCTTCGAGCCGACCATTGATTACGTCGTCACCAAGATTCCGCGCTTTGCTTTCGAAAAATTCCCACAAGCCGACCCCACGCTCACCACGCAGATGAAAAGCGTTGGCGAAGCCATGGCCATCGGGCGCACGTTCAAGGAAAGCCTGCAAAAATGCCTGCGCTCGCTGGAGATCGGTCGCAGCGGTCTGGGCGGCGACGGCAAACCCTGGCGCATCGGCACGGAAGTCTATGGCGACCGCGACATCCTTCCCCACGACGTGATTTCTCGAAAACTTTCCGTCCCGAACGCCGAACGAATCTTCTTCATCCGTCACGCGCTACGCGCCGGATTCACGATTGAGGAAATCTTCGGCCTGACCAAGATCGACAGATGGTTTCTCGTTCAGATAAAAGAAATCGTGGATTTCGAGGAAGAACTGGCGAGGGCGAAGAATTGAACCATGCCAATCCCAGCCCTCAACGTGGACGGTCTTCTGCCACCGGGTGTCCATGATTGCCCTCTCGCGGAAGTCCGGGCGCGCTTCGGGAGCTTCCAGGGTAGTGATGTTCGGCAACGGTTGTTCGCGCGCCTGGAAGAACTGGTTGCAGGGATGACGCGCAGCGGCCTGTTTGAAGCGCTGCTGGTTGACGGCAGTTTCATCACCGCCAAACCTGCGCCGAACGACATTGACCTCGTGGCCGTGTTGCGACCCGGACATGATTTCGAGCGCGACTTGCCCATGTCTGAATACGCGCTCGTGTCCCGGACCATGCTTAAGCGACGTTTTGGTTTCGACATCATCGTTGCAGAACGCGACAGCCAGTTGTATAGAACCTATGTCGAGTTCTTCAGCCGTGTTCGGGAGAACCCCGAAGCGAGGAAAGGACTCCTGCGACTGATATTATGAAAACCGAGGCCATCCTCACGCAAACCGTCGAACAATTGGAGCGGATGAATGAGGCACTGTCCGCGCTCCGGCGCGAACTCTTGCCCGGCCAGCCGAAGAAATTTGCCATACTCGCCGAGGGCCCGTTGGAGGACATTCGCCGGCTGCAGGTGGAAATCGAGCAACTCACCGCCAGTCTCACTGCGTCGCCAATGACTGCGTGAAATGAGCGTGCGCAACGCCGAACGCATCTTATTCATCCGCCACGCCCTGCGCGCCGGCTTCACCATCGAAGAAATCTTCAACCTCACGAAGATCGACCGCTGGTTCTTGGTTCAGATAAAGGAAATCGTGGACTTCGAGGAAGAACTGGCGGGGGCGAATTAACTCGGCGGCGGGTCTTTTTCCGTCACAACCGAAAGTTCGCCATTAGCAGCCTTCGGCAAATTGGCAGCCGAAATGGAATATTCGATTTTGAATGAACCTGCTGATTCGTAGCTGTCGAAAAGCGCTGCAAACTTTGCCAAACGCATTGTGTAGCCATGCTTGGCCTTGTTTACGTGCGACCGAACATCGTAGCTGTTTGTTCGCTTAATGGACGGCGAAGAAACGTTGGGCGGTGGCCCGACTCGGGGCATGACTGGGTGTGTGAGACCGATGCGGCTGAAGTCAGACAGATTGAAGTTCCCAAATCCAAAAGTTCCTGGTTGATTTGGCGGCGTTGGTGGTTCAGGTGCTTTCAGCGCGTCTTCCTCTCCGTCAAAAAGCTGAAAGCCGTCGGGAAAGTGCAAATGAATGTCAACATCCTCAGCTGGAACTCTTCCGCCGTTGTCTAAGGCAATCTCGAACTCGATTATGAGTAGTTTCTTGTTTTGATAGTCGTGCAGCTTGCGCAGATAAGCCTCGTAGCTTTTGTAGAAAGTTTCCAAGCTGGAATTGTAGCGATCAGCATCGTCCTTCGATATCGGAAGTGGAAATCCCCCCGCAAGTTGTTGCTTGATCCTTTCCATTTCGCTCAACCGCACCCTTCCAAGTTTGTTAGGAGCAGGGAGCAAGGGAAGCTTTGACCGGATTCGCCGCAGTTCATGAGCTAAGTTTTCTTCATCGCGTGCGACCGGCTGTTGGAGTCGACGCCGAATAAATCTCCGCCCCTCCGGCTCACTCCAAAAACAAAGCGACAGACTCGGAAGCGTGTTCCGCATCTCAGCCAATTCCTTCTGAAGTTGTTTGATCCGCTTTTCGTCTGCATCCGATTCTTCCGCGAGCCTGTCTGTTTCCGGCGGCACGATTGTAGGGATGCCATTTGCTTTTGCCTTTATGGAAATGCCCAAGTCAGCCGAGACGATTCTGGTTTCGTCGTTAAGATGGGTCTGTTTCCAGACAAGGCAGCTGGCAATCAACCAGTCGTCAACAAGTTCTGGTCGCAACTTGTGTGCGCCAAAATCAAGTTGAGGATCTTCCGCAACGAATTCGAGTCGGACGCCAGCTCGAATCACGTCCGGACCTGCACCGAAGAGCCGAGAATGCAGGCTTGAAATGATCTCCTGTGCTCGCTTCCGAAACTTGTTCTGTGGATGGCTGACCTTGAGGCGGTCCAATTCTCGGATGACGGCTGGACACAAAACTATCGTGACTTCGATGGATTTCGAGAGAACGAGCCAGTCGATATCCTTTAGCCTTCGATAGTGCAACAGCACGTTGGTATCGACAAATAGGTAAGTCATACCGTTGACAAAAGATTCTCAAATTTCTGATTCACCTTCAACCACACAGATGTTTAAGCTCCTTTCTCGAATCCCAACGGGATTCCATCCATCAGCCCAGGGTTGGCGGTCCGAGCCGGACTGGTGAGGAACGCCTACCCTGGGTTACGTTCCCTAAAATGTTTTCAACCCTGAAGGGGTTGCATCCATTTTCGCCGCCACGCCGCCACAACTCCTTCAGAGTTGTTTTCATTTCCTCCGTTCACCCAGCGTAGTCGTTTCGCTCCAACGCTGGGCTGAATGACACAACTCCGTTGGAGTTGAAAGCCGCAGCCCAAGGTTGGCAGTCCGTGCCGGATTGGCCATCAGCGCCTACCTTGGGTTTACTTTGAAGTGAGAAACCGAGGAACCAACTACTGTCGCAATCGGTAAAACTTCTGCGCATCCAAAATAGGATTGGTCACGGTGTTCAGACCATTCACGACTGTCGGTCCCGGAGACACAGGATTCCACGTTGCCGACGAGTTGAGGTTGGTGGCCGATTCCAAAATAAACCCGTTGGTGAAGCCGACGTTGTATTCAGGCCAGGTGAGCACGACGCTGCTTGCTGATGCAGTGAGATTCAGATAGGGCAGCAGCGAAAGACAATAAACCGTGCCATAACCAAAACTGCCACCTCCTTCGGTTGTTCCAAACAGGTTGAAACCAGACCGCACCAAACCGGCTCTCGGCACATAACCATCTTCGTTGATGGTTAGATTGATTGGCGCGGGCATGCCCGGATAAAACGTGTGCAAGGTGGTGAATCCCGTGCCATCCGTGTTGATGGCGAAAATTGTTCCAGGACCGAAATTCTCGCTGCCGCTCGTGGTGCCGATGAGCATGTTACCCATCAGCACGAGCCTACCCTGCGGAAAAGCTCCGCCACTGTTCGTGTGTGCGTTCCCATCAGCTGCATCGAAAAAATAAAGATTGGTGAAGCCACTGCCATCCGTGTTGACCGCGAACACGCCACCGTATCCTTTGCCGCCGGTACTCGTCGTTCCGTAAAGCGTGTTGCTGGAGAGAATCAGCCCCCCGACCGGCCCACCCCCGTCACTATTGGTGGAAGGAGACGGATAATTGGGAATGTTCGCGAAGCGATGCAAAATCGTGAAGCCGGTGCCATTGGTGTTGAGTTTGAACACGGCTCCACTGCCGGGCGTGCTGTCATACGCGGCGCCATACAAGGTGTCGCCGGATAAAACCAATCCACCGCGTGAATTGAAACCGTCACTGGGAGTGAAATTATGCAGATTGGCGAAGCTGCTGCCACCCGCGTTAACGGCGAACACAGTGCCGTTGCCCAAAGTTCCGCCTCTTGGCGTTGTGCCATAGAGCGTCTCGCCCGCGAGCACCAATCCACCCGCCGGGTACGCGCCTTCGTCGTTGGTGGAAGTCGGGTAATTGTAAGGGAGCGATGCAAAGCTGTGGAGATTTGTGAAACCGGTGCCGTCGGTGTTGATCCTGAATACTGTGCCAACAACTGAAGTTCCACCTTGGCACGTGGTCCCATATAACGTGTTGTTTGACACAATCAAACCTGCCTGCGGATAAGCGCCGTCGGTGTTGGTATAGGGAGGATCTGCAGTAGCACTAAAACTGTGCAGTATGGTAAAGTCACTCCCATCTGTGTTGATGGAAAAAATCGTCCCGCGGTCAAATCTGCCACCGACTTGCGTTGTGCCATAAAGGACGTGATCGGAGAGGACCAGTTCGTTGTCTGCGTAACGTCCGTCATTGGTGTTATCAAAGCTATGCAGAGCACTGAGTGCTAGCGCGCCCGCATTACGGGCCCACATCAGGCTGAAGCAGGTTATCAGCACAAGGTGTAAAGTTTTGCGCACGGGAAAATGCTATCCAAGCGGCTTCAGTTTTGCCACCTAATTTGAACTCGCCGTCGGCTACCTGCTCGACGAAATCAAAAACGACATCACGCGCGAAACCCCCCCGAGCCTCGAGCCGACCATTGATTACGTCGTCACCAAGATTCCGCGCTTTGCCTTCGAGAACATTCCCGCAAGGTCTTTGCAGACGGCCACCCTTCACACTCACCACGCAGATGAAAAGCGTGGGCGAAGCCATGGCCATCGGGCGCACGTTCAAGGAAAGCCGGCAATAATGCCTACGCTCACTGGAAATCGGCCAAGCTTCGTAGGAGCGAAATCTTTGTAGAAACCTACGCCACAAAAATTCCCAAGCCCCGTCGGGGCGGCATATTCCGCTCCTGACGGAGCTGGAAATTCTTGATTTCGATTCTACAAATATGCCGCGCCTACGGCGCTTCGGTTTACGAATCCCTACGGGTTCCAGCCGGTTCCATCCATCAGCCCAGGGTTGGTGCAACGCGCCTACCCGGGGTTGCGTTCCCCAAAATGGTTTGACCGCTGAAGGCGTTGCATCCATTTCACCACCATGTCGCCGCAACTCCTTCAGAGTTGTTTTCATTTCCTCCGTTCACCCAGCGTAGTCGTTTCGCTCCAACGCTGGGCTGAATGACGCAACTTCGTTGGAGTTGGAGCGCGGCTGTGTGCGCGGCACCAGCCGCAGCACGTCGAATTGGACCGGGGCATCAAATTATTTCGCGTCACGTCTGCTTTCGCCTGCTGCGACTGATCCTGCGGACACAGTCGCGCTCCATCCGCGAGCCGAGCATTGATTACGTCGCCACCGAGTTTCCGCGCTTCGCCTTCGAGAAATGCCCGCAAGGTGCTGGCGCACGGTCACCATTCACACTCACAACGCAGATGAAAAGCGTCGGTGAAGCTATGGCCATCAGGAATCTTTCGCCGGCAGAATTGGTGATCACGCAAACGACGGACATCCGGACGAATATGCGCATCAACTGACCTCCGAGAGGGTTGATGCATTCTTGAAACGAGAAATTACCCCGGCGACCAGCGACCATGAGCGACCGTTGCAAGGTGGCGGCCCATCAAAGTGATGGTTCATCCGCGACCAATCGCTTTACGGCTTGGGCCGCGGCGGCGAAGCCGAAGGCGCCGGTAACGAACGTCGCCGTGCCGTAACCGCTGCGGCAGTCCAGGCGTAATCTGGTGTCCGGCTCCGGTTGGTCACACACGGCTCCGTCGCGGGTCGGGAACACCTGCGGCTCCGGAGAAAAAACGCAGTCCACGCCGAACTTCGTTTTCGGGTCGCGCGGAAAACCGTGTTCATCGCGCAGGAGCTTGCGGGTGGCGGCCAGCAACCCATCGTGGGTTGAGCGCGCCAGGTCGTCCACGCGGATGGCGGTGGGATCACGGCGACCGCCCGCGCCACCGGTGGTGACGATGGACAACTTCCGGGAGCGACACCAGGCAATCAGCAGCGCCTTCATCGGTGTCTGGTCAATCGCGTCGAGCACGCAGCCGTACTGGGTGGCGAGGATGCCTTCCGCAGTCGAAGCGGTGAAGAGCATTTGCTGGGCGTGGACCACGCAATCCGGATTGATCAATAGCACGCGCGCGGCCATGACCTCGACCTTGGGTTTGCCAAACTCGCCGGTGACGGCATGCAACTGGCGGTTCACATTGCTGATGCAGACGTCATCGAGGTCCACAAGTGTGAGCGTGCCGATGCCGGAACGGGCCAGCGCTTCGACGGCCCATGAACCGACACCGCCAATGCCCACCACACAGACGTGCGCCTGACGCAGTCGTTCCTGACCGTCCTTGCCATAGAGCCGAAGAATGCCGCCGAAGCGCGCCTCGTGATTCGTCATGGTTGGATCGAAATACGGTGCGGAACGAATTTTCACAAGTTAATCCAGATGGACGATGAACGCGCGCACGGGAGGAGGCATCCAGAGTTGTGATCGCCAAGGAAACAGGGCGAACTGGTTTATTCGGCCGGTCCAAGTCCACCTCCTCATATCGGCGGTTACAACAAGATTTGAAACGCTCAGAACTTTGGGCGCATGTGGCCCAGGCTGGTAGCGTAGGGTGAGGGCGGTTGACCGGCCAGCCGGCGCGCGTGGCTGATGACATAGTCCCAGTTCAAGGCCGGGCCGGGGTCGGTCTTGTTGGTTTGAATATGGTAGTGGCCGAGGACGCCTTCGTAGGCGGCCAGGTCAGCATCGGGAAGTTTTTTGGTAATCAACTTTCCCTCGGCGTCGCGCGGGTAATCGCACTTGAGCTTGGGAAATATTTTACAGAGCGCGGCGGTGAGGTGGATCAGCGCCTGATACTGCTCGGGGGTATAATCGTATTGCGTCAACTCCTGACCCTGGACTTCGCCGCGCACGGGTTCGTTGCGCGCGGGATGGCCGACGAAGTCGGGCGTGCGGATGCCGCCATCGCCGAATTTCTCCGGGATGGTGATGTACGTGCGGCCGTTGGCATCTTTCGCATACCAATCGGCGAACGGATTTTTTTCGTCGTCGCCGTACGCGCCCATGTTGGCGATTTCGATGCCCACGGAGCGGGTGTTGGCGATGGTGGCGTGCCAGGCGCGTTCCTTGAGGTCGAGGGTTTGATAGATCGTCCCGTCGAGATCGAGCATGAAGTGAACGCTCAAGTCGCGATGATCTTGCAGGATGTTGAAGCATTGCCGGCTGGTGCCGCACACGTCGAAGTGCAGGACGAACTGGTCCACGATGCGTTGCAGCGTCCGCAAATCCCACCCGCCGCCGCGCACGCGCTCGATCTCATTGGTGGTCAGACCGGACTTGCGCAAGCCGTAACGGTTCGGGGTTTGCAGGGCCTTGACCTGTTCGTGCGATGTCTCCCAATCGGATACGTCAAGCGGGGCAAAGCGCCGTTCGACGCGGTAGGCATCGTAGCCGCCGGGATCGGTCCAGAGGACCACGGGCGTGCCGGTGTGGACGTATATTCCACAAACAACGATTTCGTCGCCGGCGCGCGGGGCGATGGATCCGATCCGGTGCGTGGTGGCGCAACCGGTGAGGAAAACGGCCAGCGGAAGGATCGAGCTTGCAAGCGCGGCGCGAACGATGGCGGGGAAACGCATGGCGGGATTTTAAGAGAGGCGGCGGCGCAAGTCCAATGGGTTTCCACACGAGCGCCCGGTCTGCAGGGGATTGACCGAAGATCAGCCATAAAAAAGCGGAGCGCGAACGAACGCGCTCCGCTATCTGAAAGCGAGTCACTCAGGCCGTCGGCACGTGGGGCGGTTTGGCGAAGATGTCGTGGCTGCCCGGCATCGGCGGTTGGAGCGTGCGGAACGGTCCCCAAGCCATTTCGGCGGGGTTGGTGTAAACCAAGGGCGGGCCGTAGTGGAAGTTTGAATTCAACATGTCGTCCCACTCCACGAGCGAACCGCTGTAGGCCGCCTCGCGACCGAGGATGCAGGTGAGCGTGCTGTCGGTGACCTGCTTGGCCTCGTTCAACGGCGTGTCGTGAATGATGGCGTTGATGAGGTCCACGTGCTCGTTCACATAACCGTTGTCGCGCGGGAGGTCGCGCGGGGTGCGCCAGTTTTTCCCGTCCCGGGTGCGGATGGAATTGCGGCCATCAATCATGATGGCTTCACCCTTGGCGCCGACCACCGCTTCGCTCACGGAGGACCAACTGCGTTTGATCTGGCCGCAGTAGCTGGCGATGCGGTTGCCGTTGGGGTATTCAAATTCCACGGCGAAATTATCCCAGATTTCGCCGGGCTTGTCGCCGAGCTGCTGCCGGGCGCCCATGCCCCAGGCCTTGACCGGGTGCGCGTCGGCCACCCAGTTGCACACGTCAATGTCGTGGATGTGTTGCTCGCAGATATGATCGCCGCACAGCCAGATGTAGTGATACCAGTTGTGGATCTGCCGTTCCAAATCCGTGTCGCCGTGCATGCCGCGATGCCAGATAGGGCCGCCGTTGACCCAATAGGCGCGAAACGCGGTGACGTCGCCGATCTGGCCGTCCTGGATGCGCTTGATGGTTTCCTGGTAGCTGGGCCGGTGGCGGCGTTGCGTGCCGGCGGCCACTTTGAGTCCCTTCTTCTTCGATTCCTCGGCGGCGGCATACATGATGCGCGCGCCGGGACCATCCACGGCCACGGGTTTCTCGCAGAAGACATGTTTGTTGGCGTCCACGGCGGCTTTGAAGAAGGGCGGGCGAAATCCCGGCGGCGTCGCGATGATGACGTAATTCACGCCGGGCACTTCCAGCGCCTTCTGGTAGGCGTTGAAGCCGCTGAAACATTTGTCGCTGGGCACGCCGAAGAGTTGCTGGCCCTTGTTGGCGGCGTCGGGGAAAATATCCGCCACGGCGACAATCTTGGCGTCCACGCCGACGAACTTCGCGGCCTCGAGAAAATTTCCGCCCGCGCCGGAACCCCGGCCGCCCAGGCCAATGATGATGGCGTTGAACTCCTGTTTGTTTTGCGCGTGCAAAATGGCTGGGAAACTGGCTGCCGCCGCCACTGAGGCGGTGAGGAGCGAGTAGCGTTTCATGAACAGCCGGCGGGAAACCGGCGACAGTGTGGTGTTTTCGCTTGGTTGCATGGTTGTGTCTTTCGCTGGTTACGGAATTGCGGAGAGCATGGAGGGTCGGGCGACGAACTCAATCTTTTTCCACGCCGCTGATCCAGTATTTTGTCATCGCTTCCGCCGATGGAATGGCCAGCGGACGCACGATGCGGAAGCCGATGAATTGCGCGTCCGTGTGATACCAGATGCCCTTGGGCAGTTGCGGGTCGGTCATCTTCCATGAGCGGTCCGAACCACGGCGGGCCGCGCTGCGCAGGGCGGGCGGGTCATCGTCCCATGATCCGCCCCGCACCGAGTGCGGGTACGGCTGGGTGGCTTTGTTCCACGGATTGACCGCAAGCCCGGCCGCGGCCAGTTTCGCGTAGTAGTTCGGATCGTATTGATCGAGCACCCATTCGGTCACGTTGCCGTGCATGTCGTAAAGGCCCCAGGGATTTGGCTTCTTCTTGCCGACCTTTTGGTACTTGGAATTGCTGTTGTCGAAGAACCAGGCGTATTCCGGCAGCTTGCCGGGGTCATCACCGAACGAATACGCGGTGGTGGTGCCGGCGCGACAGGCGTATTCCCATTCGGCTTCCGTGGGCAGCCGATAGAACTGCCCGGTCTTGGCGCTCAACCAGTGACAGAATTTGTTCGCTCCGTGTTGCGTCATGGCGATGGCCGGATAACCGGTCTTGCCCATGCCAAAGCTCATGTCCACATAGGGCTTTGAAGGACGGGTGACGGCGTCGGAGATTTTGTTGATTGCTTCGTCAGTCGGATGGGTCTCGCGCAATTTCCTTTCATCATCGGGATACATGAACAGGAGATATTGATCCCACGTAACCTCGTAACGACCCATCCAGAAGGGGGACAGTTTCACGGGATGCTGCGGGCCTTCGTCGGGTTTGCGCTCCTTTTCCGTGTCCGGGCTGCCCATGGTGAACTCGCCGCCGGGAATCGGCACCATCTCAAAGGTCACATCCGTGCCGGGAATGGTGTTGGTGTAAATCTTCATGTCGGCTTCGGTTTTTTCCACCTGGTTGGCGACGATGCGCTGGTAGATGGCCGGCACGGTCGAATCATCGCGGTCAGCGAGCGAGGCCAGACTGCCATAGGCGCTCGCCACGTATTTGCCGTCCTTCAGCAGTTGCACCTGGTAATGCGAGGCGGGGCGTTCGGGCATGAGCGAGGAAAACAGCACGATCGCTTCCGGCAGGGCGACGGCGGCGCTCAGGCATTTGTTGGTCGCGCCCGCCATGGTCTGCACCAGCACCGGCGCGTGCGCGGCATCAAAGTCGAGCAACTGCGCCGGCTCATTCGTGCCGAAAACACCGATCAGGCGGCTCTTGGGACTGCCGTCCAGCACGACCAGTTCTTTCGGCGCCTCGGCCAGTGTGATCGTCTTGAGCGGTGAGGCCTTGAACTGGCCGCCCCCCGCGTCGGTGACCGTGCTCACGAGCAGGTTCGGCTCGCCGCTGGTGTAGAAAATAAAATCCTTCGCCGGGCCGCCGGAAAAATTACCGACGAGATAATCCACGCCCGCCGGGAGTCCGCCGATGGTCAACACGGTTTCAGGTTTGCCACTGGCGAGGTTTTCCACCTTCAACTCCGTGGCGGCGCCGCTGGAAATGGTGGCCACCAGGGCCGGTCCGCCCGCGGTGAGGGTGATGCGATTGGCGTGCGATTCCGCGCCCGTCGCTGGCAATTCGACCAGGGGCGTGAACGTCTTGCCGTTTCCGCGATAGAGCGTGACGCGGTTGTCCGGGTCGTTGTTGTAGATACTCGCAATGTAGAGATCGTCCAGCGGTGTGTTGCCCGCGCCGCCCACGTCAATGGCGGCCACGGTGTTCGGGCCGAGGTCCCGACTGACAAGCTTGACGGGATCGGAGGGCACATTGGAATCGGCCGCGCCAACCACCGTGATCAGGTTGGCATCCGCCGAGACGAGGGCCAGTTCGTCGTGTTTCTCATCCGCGAATTTGCCAACGGCCACGCCCGAAACATCCTTGATCCCGCCCGCGCGCCAGTTCGCCCAGTTGAAAAACTCCGGCGACACCCGGTAGCCGATGCGCAACCGGCCCGTGTACCGGTCCACGATGACGATGTCCGTCTGGCCGTCGCCGTTGAAATCGCCGATGGCGTAAAATTCCTTCTCCGCTTCGTACACGAAGCCCCGGGCGGCCGGGGTCAGGAGCAGCAGGAGCAGGAGGGAACCGACCGGAAGTCGTTTCACGAAACGAATCCCAAGTTGGGCGGACGCGGCAAACAAGTTCATTTTCATTTTTCGGACATTGGCAACCAGATTGATGTTCAAATACGTGCCGGTTGTATCGCCTCAAGTCGAGCAAAAATCCGTCGGGTGCGCCATCCTCCAAATGGGGGATGCCGGATTTGTGCTCCACTCCAGGATTCCGGCTCGGGCAGCCATGAATTTGGCCGACCATCACCGTCTGGGCTGCGATCTACGACGGCCCAAAGGAAATCATGCTTTCCCTGATCCGACGAGGTTGGAAGAGATTTTGTCCGCCAATGTCAGGTAAGATTTTGCTCGAATGTTGCGCGGCTTTGTGGCGTCATTCCTCGCATGAAACGCAAGACTACTCCCACCGGGTTTTCCCGTCGCCAATTTATCTCCACCACCGCCCTGGCCCTGGCAGCGCCCACGATCCTCCCGGGGCGGGTGTTCGGGTTGGACCAGCGGCCCGCGCCGTCCAATCGCATCGTCATGGGCATGATTGGCTGCGGCTGGCAGGGCGGCAGCAACATGAGCGCGTTCCTGGGTCACAAGAACTGCCAGGTGGTGGCGGTGTCCGATCTGGACCGGGATCACCTGGCTGACGCGGTGAAAAAGGTGAACGGGCACTACAAGGACGAGGGGTGCAAGAGTTATCATGACTTTCGGGAGCTGCTCGCGCGCCCGGACATTGACGCGGTGATGATTGCGACCCCGGATCATTGGCACGAGTTGGTGGCGGTGGAGGCGGCCAGGCAGGGCAAGGACATCTACGGCGAAAAGCCGTTGGGGAAAACCGTTGCCGAACAACAGGCCATGGTGAAGGCGGTGGAGCAACACCATCGCATCTGGCAGACCGGCTCGTGGCAGCGCTCGGAAAAGAACTTCCATTACGGCGCCGAGATCGTGCGCAATGGCTTGATCGGAAAAATCACGCGCGTGGAAGTCGGGCTGCCGTCCGGCCACACCGATTTTGCCGGCACCAAGGACAAGATGTCCGTGACGCAGCCACCGGCCCGGCTGGATTACAACTTCTGGATTGGTCCGTCCACGATGATGCCCTACATCGAGGGCCGCATTCACAAGAACTGGCGCTGGAATTACAACACGGGCGGCGGGCAGTTGATGGACTGGATCGGGCATCACTGCGACATCGCGCACTGGGGCATGGACTGTGACAACAGCGGGCCGATGGCGGTTGAGGGCCACGGCGATTTTCCGCCCCATGACGCCGTGTGGAACACCTGCACGAAGTATCGCATCACGGCGCAATATCCCAAGGACATCGAGATGATCATTGCCGGCGGCTATCCCGACATCAAGAGCGGGACGAAATGGATCGGCACGGAAGGCTGGGTCTGGGTGGATCGCGGCAACGCCTTTGAATCTTCCAACCCGGCCTGGTCGGATTCGCGGCGGTTGCCGGAGAACGAACGCAAAGTGAAACTTTACGAATCGAGCGATCACTGGGGCAATTTCCTCGACTGCGTGAAGTCCCGCAAACCCACCATTACACCGGTCGCCACCGCGCATCACTCGGCCGTTCCGGGGCATCTCGGCCAGATCGCCATGGTCACCGGCCGCAAAATCAGGTGGGATGCGGAGAAGGAAGTCATCCTCGACGATCCGGAGGCCAGCAAACTTTTGGGGCGGGATTTTCGTCCGCCGTGGAAGCTGGTCTGAGCCGGCTTGACACGCGCGAGTGCGCCTCCAACTTGTGCGAGTGCAGTCCAACCGGCGCAGGTTTTTGATCGGGACGACCGCCGTTGCCGCCCTGGGCGGCGGCTGGCTGGGCCTCTCCCAAAGCCGGGCCGCACGTTGGTTGCGTCGCATCGTGGCCGACACGGGACGGAGTGTACCGCCCGCCCCGGTGAAACCTGACCCCGCAAGTTGGTCCGACAATGCCGTCACCATTTGCTGGATTGGTCACGCCACCGTTCTCATCAACTTCTACGGTATTCACATTCTCACCGACCCGACGCTGGGGGATCGTTGCGGAGTCAACCTGGGCCTCGGTACGGCCGGGCCCAAACGCTACATCGCCCCGGCGTTGCGGCGGAAAGAACTCCCGCCCATTGATCTCGTGTTGCTTTCGCACGCGCACATGGATCATCTGGACCTGGCGTCGTTGCGCTCGTTTGTGGGCCGGACGCCCATGGTCGCGGCCCGGAACACCTCCGATTTGATTGCCAACGGCAACGGCAAATCGCCCGTTGAACTCAAGTGGGGAGAAAAGTTTGAGCTCCAGACTGACCGCGGCGATTTGCGGATCGAAGCGTTCGAAGTCAAACACTGGGGGCAACGCTGGCCGGGCGAGAAGCTCGAACGCGGTTACAACGGCTACCTCCTCCGGCGTGAAGGCCGGTCGTTGCTGTTCGGCGGCGACACCGCCAACACTTCGCTGTTCAGCGAGGTGCGCTCGCGTGGACCCTTTGCTGCCGCCATCATGCCCATCGGCGCGTATCAACCGTGGATTCGCCATCATTGCACGCCGGAGCAGGCGGTGGAACTGGCCAATGCCGCCGGGGCGCATTACCTCGTTCCCGTGCATCATCAAACTTTCAAACTCAGCGACGAGCCGATGAACGAACCGATCGAACGAATTCAGTCAGCGTTGCAACGCGAACCCGAGCGGCTGGCGTTGAAACGGATTGGAGAAACATTTGTGCTGCCCAAAGCCTGATGGTGCGGCGGGTGGCGCGAGCCGAATTCACTTCCGCAACCGGAAGAATCGCCGGGCATCCGTGGTCGCGACGGATTGAGGATTCAGCGCCGGGAGCGGACTCCACGGACCGGTCAGTTCCGGCGCCCCTTCGAGGCTGTAGGCCGGGTCGTTCCAGTACAGGACCAGATCGGTTCCGAATTTCGTGTAGCGCAGACTCGCCGGGGCCGGCTGGGGTTGGGCCGTGAGCCGGAGATCAAACACCGCGTCCGACGAGCCGACGCTGCTTTGATGGACTTCGGCGGCGAGGACGTTGGTGCCGGCGAGGAGCCCGGTGAGCGGCACAGTGGCGGATTGGACGGACGAACCGTTGTCGCTGGCGTTGGCCGCCAGATCGGCATAGGCGAGCGGACCCGCCGGAAGATTGTTGCGATAAATTTCCTGACCGTTGAGGTACACGGCCACGCCATCGTCACGGAAAATTTCGAGGAACAAGCCGGCGAAACTCTCCCCGGCGGCCACCGGGAACTGTTTCCGAAAATAATAAGTGCGGTACTTGTTCGCTGAATCCGATCCGTAGCCGAGCACCGTGGAAAATCCCGCGTTGCCGTTGCCGGTATTGAACCCAAATTTCGCCGTGCCATCCGGCCAGGTGCTGTCGTCAAACGCCGGGTTGAGCCAGCTTGTGCCCTGGTCCACGCCGTTGTCGAGATAACGCCAGGCGGCATTGAAAGGAACGAGCACCGTGGGCGCGGGCGCGGCGTTCGTGCCCACGAAAAAGAGTTCCGCCAGCCCGGTGATCTCCGCGTGCGCTGGATTGGACAGACGAACGCGGACAAGTTCGTAACTGGCCGGATCCGCCAGGGCGAGCGTGAAGGGCTTCACGGTTTCGCCCGGTTGAAACTCCAGCGTGCCGGCGGCCAGGGTGCCGACGGAAGACTCGGCCGTGTAGTTGATCGAAACCGGATTGGTGCTGAACCGGCTCAAGCGCACGGGAAGGGAGTTTGTGAGTTCAGCGAGGGTCAGACGGTTGGTGCGCAGCGCGAAGCCAAGGCCGACCGGACTGTCAGCTGGGCCGCGAATGAACCCGGCGAGGCGGGCGGCGTCCGTCGGCGGATCCCAAATTTCATTCGCCGGCCAATGGCTGTCGGCGGCGGTCAGGAAGTTCGAGCGCACATCCATCTGGTTCGTGCGATAGGCCCAGTCGGACCAGGTCATGCCCCAGACATCGCGGTAGTTGTAAAGCAGCAGCGAGTTGGTGGCGCGCAGGAAGCCGGCGTAGGTCATGTCGTAATTGTCCCCGAATCGTCCACCGACCACGTTGCCGGTGACGAGGCAACCAAGCAGATTGCCCGTCGGTCCGCTGTATCCGACTTCGAGCGCCTGACCGCAGTTGAGAAAGACGGTGCGCTGATGCTGGACGATCTTGCCGGTGCCGGAGAGGGAATTGCCCTCGTGGAACGTGGATTCAAACCAGCAGTCCTGGTAGTTGATCAGACCGCTGCCGTCGCCGCCGGAATCCACGCCGTCGTCCTTGCAAAAACCGAACAGGGTGTTGGTGAACCCGTGCGTGCCGCTCCAGAGATAAAGCCCGTCGTTGTCGCCATCCACGAAATTGGCCGAGTCGTCCGGACATTCGATGAACGCGCTGTCGTTCACCCGGAAGCTCGCGCCGGTGAATTCGCCGCCGCTGGTGGCTTTCTGCATGAGAAAGCGGCGCAGGGTGATAGTACCCGCGCTGACCGCGTGACCCAACTGGCCGGCAAGTGAGATGGCGGCTGAATCCGTCAGCGCGATGACATTGTTGCCGCCGCAAAAGAACAGGCTTTGCTCGCGCCGATGGCTGCTAGGATTGCCGCCCGAGCCGAACCAGTTCTGCACGGCGCCACTGCCGGTGAAAATGACGTTGCTACCGGTGATGCTCCCCTCACTGGTCCGCATGGTGAACCCGCCCCACGGCTGGTTGGGCGCGAGCGGAGTGAAGACCACGGGCTGATCCCAGGTGCCGTTGATCACGATGGCGGCATTGTTGGTGATGTCCACGCCCGGGCTCAGTCGCACGACGGTGCCCGCGCCGATGGTTAAAGTCGCACCGCTGGCCAGCACTACATGATTGGTGATGGCAATGCGCGATCCGGCCGGCCAGTCGAGGTTGCCGCTCAAGGTCCCGCTGACGAACGTCCAGTCGGTGTTGGATTCGAGGTTGATGAGCTTGTTGGTGAAAAGTCCACCCACGCCGGGCTGATAGTTCAAAGGTCCCGCCGGGTTGGTGACAGACAGAAAGCCCGAGCCTACCCCGCGCTTCACATCGAACGAAACCTGGCCGGGGGCGCGAACCGTGCCGTTCACGCGCACCGCGTGGCCGTCCGGCCCCTCGATCCACGCCACCACCGGGAGGGGCAGGCCTTGCGGGAACGTCTGCGGAGCAAGAACGCGCAACGTCGCGCCGGCGAACTCGGCGGACGCGGAGGGGATGGACGGATACGGCACCCACGGTGGCAGGCCGGTTTCGGTATCGCCACGCTCGGAGGAGCGCACGATGAATTGGGTCAGTTGATTGGTCACCGCCAGCGTGGTTGAGTTGGTTCGAAACACGCTGAGTTCATGATAGTCCACGCGATCCACGATCACCGGCGACCCCACGGGCACGGGCTGCCCATCCAGACGCGCGTCATAGTCGTAGCCGGTTTGACTGGTGATAGTGAACGTCACCCGATCCACGTAAACGGTCTCGCCGGTCAGCCCGGAGATCGGGATTTGCGCCGAGGCCACTCCACCAAGCACCAGGCACAGCGAGAGTAGGAGAAAGCGAGGTCGGAAGGGTATTTTGCTTCGTGTGAACTTCATGTGATGGCGGAGCAACGACGCGGTGTCGCGCTTGGTTTGCTACCCCACTTGGGAAATGGTGTCAACCATTGGAATCAGCCGGCGCTTCTCAACCCAGAACCCGCCGTAAGCCAAGTCGCCGTTTTCGTGGCCATCGGATGTGGCAACCCAGGACGATCAATCGGACCGTTCTACGGATTCAACAGCACGATGGTCAGGCGGTAAAAGGCGGTGGCATTGTGCTGCGTATCCAAGGCGCTGAGCACAAAATTCGGACTGCTGCCCGACCAGGTCGCGCCGAGGCTGGTCCAATTCGTCATGCTCGCATCAGCGGCTTTTTGAATCGCGTAGGTGACGTCCGATCGGTGTGCGCCCAAGGAATAGGAGATCTGCGTGTCCGCGCCCACCTTGGTCAAATTCCAGGCAATCGTGGAAGCGGTGAGCGGATCAGTGCCGGCGGCGTATTCCAAGGCGTTGGGAACACCATCGCCATCGGGATCAGCTCCGGCCCCGTTTTGGCCGGGAGGAAAATTTTGGGCGGCGACCCATTGTTGGAAGTTTGTTCCGCTGGAAACGCCCGGCCCGGCCATCCAGTTGCTGAAATCATTGCCATAGCCGTTTCCGTTGATGCGAACCAGCGCAGTGCCGCTGCCGTCCGGGCCAGTCGGCCATGGGGTCGTATCACTGTAATCCACACGATCCACCCGGATATATTGACGGACACCAACATTGTTGGTGTCGCCGGGCCGGGCCAGCTCCAGGGTTTCGCCACCATTGTCCAGACTGCCGGACGTCCACTGAAAAATACGCGTGCCGGCGGGTGGAGTGAAGTTTTCCGCGAACACCGCGCTGTCATGGACCAGGAGGATCTTTTCTCCGGGCGCCATGGTCAACGGCGGGTTGGTGGGAAAGTCGTAGGTGAAGCCTTGCGTGATCTGCCAGGGTGTGTCGGTGTCGGGATCGAGCAAGGTGACGTTTGTGCCGGCGATGTTGGCCAGCTCGATGTACTCGGAGTCCGCCGCCAGTGGAGGGTGATACATGATTTCGCTGATGACCACCGGGCCTACGAGTGGCAGGCTGTTGGTTGCACCGGGGGTCGGTTCGGCCATCGCCACGAAATTGTAAGTGTGGCTACTGGCTTTGTAGTAACGACCAAAAGTCACCCCGCGAGCCGAAGCCCCGAAGGATTCCTTTTCGTTGTAGTCGGGGCGCAACCCGTCGCTCGGGCCGAAGATATTTACGGTGTCGCCATTTTCGCTTAAGGCGAACGGGATCAACGCGCCGGGGTCCGGGCTGCCCGCGCCAAAGTTAAGGTTCTCGTAAAATACCAGATAACCATTGCCCGGCAGCATGGTGTTGTCGGCGATGCGATATTTCATCGGCACATCAGGATCGTCGCTCAAATACCAACCGCCGATGTTCAAATCTTCGGCGCTGTTGTTGAACAATTCGATCCAGTCCGACGCGGATTCATGCGAGTGGGCCATGACTTCGTTGACCACGACGATATTGGGAACCACATAAGGATAGTCGGCGGCGTTGTAGGTGTAATACGCCCCCATGTCCGCACGGGAACCGTCGGCATCCAGCGCGTGCGCGGGGTCGCCAGTGTTGATTGCCGGCGAACCGGGCGTGAGGGAAAAATCGTAAATGCCCGGGTCGGTAAAGAGCGGGTCCGCCAACAGGTTGCCCGTCCCGGACAGAGGCGCGGTGTCCGCCAGCGAATAGTCCACCGTGAGCACCGAAAGCGAATCCACGGTTACGGGCGCGGTTTTGGAGCGGTAAAAAATGCTGTTGGTGACATAGGCCACGCCTCCGCCGTTGCCCACGATCTTTTCATAAACGGCCACGCCCCGGTCACAACGCGCGAACGTGTTTTGGTCCAACCGCGCGGTCGAGCCAAAATCCTTGACGCCGACGCCGATGCCGCAATCCACGATCAGATTTCGTCGGATGAGGGCCGTTGAGCCTTGGCCGACGGAAACGCCCTTGTCGAACACGTTGTAAACCCGGTTGCTCTCGATGAGCAGATTCTGCGCGCTCTCGCCGATGTCCAACGCGTCAGCGTTTTCGCCGTAAAAGCCATGGATGTGATTGGCGCGGATGACGCCATTCGTGACGCTGTCGTAGTCAATGGCATCGGTATCCGGCGTTGGGTCGCCGGTGAAGGTGCAATTTTCCACCACAGCATTGCCGCCCTTGACGTTGATGCCGTCGCCGGTGAACCGGATTTTTACCGTGCTGTTCACCAGGACCGTGTTCCCGCCTCGCACGAAAATGGGCAAGTTCGCGTCCACATCCAGATGATCCATGGTCAGGTCCGAATGGAACGACGAAATGGCGGCTTTCAAATCCACCGGATCCAAGTGGCTGAGCGAGGCGCCGCGCACGGTGAGGTTCGACAAAGCGGAACTCCCGGTGGCGTTGAAGAAGTTGAGGTTGCCCCAAGGCTCGCCACTGCGGGCCAGCATTTGCACGGGGGCGTTGGTGGTGCCGTTCACCTGCAATGAGCCATACACAAAAATACACGCGCCGGGCGGCATCAGGAACTTGACGCCCGGCCCGACCGTAAGGGTGACATTTGGTGACACGACCAAGTCGTTGGTCACGCTGTAGGGAGAGCCGGCGGCGGTGAGGGTGGTGTTGGCGGTAAGACTGGCGGGAAGCACGGTTTCCGCGCCGGATTGGAAATTGGCGGTGATGCCCTGGTCCGCGGTCAGCGTGAGTTCAATGGTGGGATTGGTGTCGCCGTTGCTCCAACTGACGAACGCATAGCCGGGTGCGGGTTCGGCCGTTAATTCGACCGGCGTGCTTTTGAAGACGTTTATCGTGGTGGTGTATTGCGGCGCCATCGGGACGCCGGCCACCCGCACATTGCCACCGCCAGCGGGCGACAAGGTGACGGCCAGATTTGCCGTGCCGCGACTCAGGCCCAACTGACTTTGAAGCTGGCTGATGGCATAGGGCGGGCGATCCAGCGTGAACTGCTTGATCTCGTCCAACTGCGCCTGGCGCGACGCCATGGATTGGATGCCGCCCTGGGACTTCCAGCGCGCAATGTGGCGCGGCATCTCGTTGGTAACTTCGTTGGAGAGCCGGTCCAGGATGGCGTTGAAGCGGGTCGGATAGAACGTGCTGCCCAGGTGCGCGGCGTACCGCTGGAGCAGCCGGTTGACAAAATTGGTGTTCGCTTGGAGCGCCTTGAACAACGGATAGCCGTTGTGGAAATCGTCAATCAAGGAACTGGAGACATTGCCGGATTGAAAGCAGCGGTCCAGATCGGGCAGCGTCCAATGCCATTTTGAGCCAGGAGCCCGACCACTCCAGAACTCGCGATTCCATGGCCAACTGGTGTTCATCCCAAAATCTTCCACGACGACGTAATCAATGAACGAATCCACGTCCATCTCGGCCAGCAGGGTGGCATAATTGGTCGGCTGGCTCAGGTCGTGCGTCGTGTAGAAATCGTGGAAGGTTTCATACGAGCTCGTATCGCCGGTGTCGGCCATCAGCACCGTGATGCCGTTCGAGTCGTGGGCGTATTGCACGAGGTCGTAGGTCTGCGAGTAGGTCGAATCGAATTGATGGACGTTGGAAAAATGGGTGGCGTCCATCATTTTGCGGATGTTGTGAATGCCCCAGTACTTGCCGTTGATAAACACGACACACGGCCGGTAAGAATAGGGGTCGTTATCCGTCTGGCCGAGCAACATGGGCGCCATCATCGCGTCGCGCAGCATGGCATTCGCCCAGTTGTCGCCGCCGTTGCGAACATTGAGATCGCCAAACGTGCCCTCGGTCTCGCCCGGGAACACCGGATAGTTGATGACGTCGTCGCCGTACTTGCCGCGCATGTGGATGTTCAATGGCTTCTCGGCATACACCCAGTTGTTTTCACCGCCGACGCGGATGCCCGTGCTCACCGCAAACGCGGGCGCGCGGTTGGTTTCAAAAAATTCCACCCGCGCCACGATTTCGCGTCCCTTGTACGGGTAGGGTGAATTGTTGGTATAGATGCCAGTGATGCCACCAAACAGCTCGGCGGGCTGGGCGACAAACGACATCACGGGCAAAGTCCGGTCCGCGGGTTCATTCACAAAAAATGTGCGCGTCAGCACGGGGCCGGGAATCCAGCCGGACAGAAAACTGCGGGCGCGGAGGACGGTGTTGACGGTGAGGTTCAACGGCGCGACATAGACGGGCGAGGCCGGCCCCGGCTCGGAGCCGTCCAGCGTGTAGCGAATGGCGTCCACCGGACTGGCGCTGCTCAACGCGACGGATTGCGAACCGGTATAAAAGCCGCTGGCCAGCGAGGCGTTCAAGGCGGGAGCGGTTTTCATCGTCGTCAATGTCTCTGTCACATTCGGGCCCCCCGGCGTGGGTGAACCAAAATAGGACCAGCCATTCGTGGCGTTGCGCCCGTAGGAGACGTCCGTGGTTTGCGGGCCAAACGTGACGGAATCAACCGGGATCGCCGGGCCGATAATCTGCGCCACGATCAGCTCCGCCGCCCAACTCAAATCCGAACTGTTGGCCGTGACCTGATGCACTTCAGCGGCGAGGACGTTGTCGCCCGCGACGAAGAGTGATCCGGGCAGTTCAACCGTTTCCCAGGCGTTCTCCGAAGGCGGATTGCCGGTGGCGTACTCGGTGTAGGTAACCGGCCCGTCCGGCATCCGGACCCGGGCAAATTCAACACCATTCAAATACAGCACCGCTCCGTCATCCACCACCACGCGAAACCGGATGTTTCCCAGCGCGGCCGGATCCGCGACATTGAAATGCCGGCGAAAGTACGTCGTCGGGTATTTCTGACTGGAGTTGGGGCCGTAGCTGATCACGGTGGCTTCATCGCCATCACCGTAGCCTAACTGCGCCGGGCCCTGCGGCCACGCGCTGTCGTTGTACGCGGACGCCATCCAATTTGTTCCCGGATCCGTGCCCGCTGCCCGGTATTTCCACACGTCTCCGGTGGGAATCAATGTCGCATCCTGCGGCGGCGTCTCGGTCCGGAAAAGCCCCAGTTCCTCCCCGCTCGCGCTCAACTTGAAACCGGTGTGATACCGCTTCGTCACGAACGTGCTGCCCCACGGATAATAACCGCGCAAATAAGTCTGACCCGGCGCGGCGTCATGGCCGTCGGCGCGCAACATGAGATAACTGTTCGGCGTCATGACGGCCCCGTTGGGAATCAGCCATTTGAACGGCTCGTTCAGTTTGTCCGTCAGGAAGTAGTTGTTCAGCGTGACGTTGGTCGTCGCCGGATTGTAGAGTTCGATCCAGTCCGAATAATCCTCGAAATCACAGTTGTCCGGATCCGTCGAAAGATTGGAAGCCATGAACTCATTCAAAATCGGGTCCGCTCGGAGTGGTATTGGCGTCGCTACCAGCAAGGTCAGGATCCCGAAAACACAAGAAACAATACGCATAGATCAGTTCCGCGAAAGCACTGCTTCGAACGACGAAGCGTGTCAACTTCCGCCCAGAACCCAGCCTGAGATTATCGGGGGGGGGAAATCCTGGCAAATGAAAACATATTCATGCTCGACACCGCGAGAGTCAGGACTCCTTATGCGGGTGCTTACAGTGGTGGCGACCAACTCGCTGACGAGCCACGGATTCAGGCAAGTGCCTTCGTCGCAGGTTCGGACGGGCGGCCTCAGAATCGCGCGCGATTTTCCCCAAATGCGACATTGACACCCCGGCCCGGTTCTGGTGTTATCTCCGCCCCTTTGGGGAGAAATTTATGTACGCTGTTTTAGAAACTGGAAGCAAACAATATCGCGTCAGCGCCGGCGACACGATCGAAATCGAACGCCTGCCGGTCGAGGCTGGCCAGACCTACACGTTTGATCGCGTGTTGCTGGTGAACGCCGATGGCAAGGTCGCGGTCGGCGCGCCCACCGTCACCGGCGCCACGGTGGTCGCGGACGTGGTAGAACACATCCGCGGCGAAAAGAAGCTCACGTTCAAGATGAAACGGCGCAAAGGTTATCACAAGAGCATCGGCCATCGTCAGGAATTGACCGTGGTGAAGGTGAAGGAAATCAAAGCTTAATTTTATGGCACATAAGAAAGGTCAAGGCAGCGTCAAGAACGGACGCGATAGCGTCAGCAAACGGCTGGGCGTGAAAGAATACGGCGGCGAACTCGTTACCGCCGGCAGCATCATCGTCCGCCAGCGCGGTTCGAAATTCGTCGCGGGCCGCAACGTCGGCACCGGTCGTGATTGGACCCTGTTCGCGCTGAAAGATGGCCATGTGAAATTCGACCTGGCTGGCCGCCGCGTGAACATTGTGGCCACGGCGGCGAAGAACTAGCCGTCACCGAGCATTTCCGGCGAGGCCACGCGCCTCGCCTTTTTTGTTTTCGGCGCATCAATCATGCGCTTAATCGCAAGCCTGCCCTCCCGGTTCGGATTAAGATCAGGCGCGAGACCAGGATTAAACCCCAAGCAGAATGTTCATAGACGAAATCAAAATCTTTGCGCAAGCCGGCCACGGCGGGAAAGGCGCGGTCGCGTTTCATCGCGAGGCCTACGTGCCGAAAGGCGGCCCCAGCGGCGGCAATGGCGGGCGCGGCGGCAGCGTGATCCTGCAGGCGGATCATGATCTCAACAACCTCATCGCCCAGTTCTATGTTTCCCGGCTGATCGCGCAAAAGGGCGAAGCCGGAATGGGCAAAGGCATGGACGGTCATGCCGGCAAGGATCTCATCGTCAAGGTTCCGTGCGGAACCTTGATCTGGCGTTTGCCCGTCACGTCGAAGCCGGCTACGGCGGACCTCGCGGAAGAACGCGCGGATGACGATGAGAATCCGAAATTCAAAACCGGCACCGGCAGTCGGCCAATCATTCGCCACGCCGGCAAGGAGCAGGCATTGGAAATTGACCTGAGCCAGCCGGACGCCGGAGAAGGGGCGACCAGCGACGCCGGCAAAGGCGAACTCGTGGCCGACCTCACGACGCACGGGCAGCAATTTATTCTCTGCAAAGGCGGACGCGGTGGACTGGGGAATCGCAATTTCGCCACCGCCCGGCGGCAGACACCCCGTTTCGCGCAGCCGGGGGAGCCGGGCGAGGAGGGAGATTATCTTTTCGAACTGCGCATCATGGCCGAGGTCGGCCTGGTCGGATATCCGAACGCGGGCAAGTCCACGTTGCTCACGGCCATTTCGCGCGCGCGGCCGAAGATCGCGCCGTATCCGTTCACCACCTTGCATCCGCAAATCGGCATTGTGGAGTATGCGGATTTCAAGCGGCTGACGGTTTGCGACGTGCCCGGCTTGATCGAAGGCGCGCACCAAAATGTCGGCCTGGGGCATGAGTTCCTGCGGCACATCCGGCGTTGCAAAATTCTGGTGCTGCTCCTCGACATGGCCGGCACGGACAACCGCACTCCCTGGGATGACTACCGGCAGTTGCTCAACGAACTGGAACTCTACGACCCGGCATTGTTGGCGAAACCACGCTACGTCGTGGGCAACAAAATGGACGAACCGGTCGCCGAAGCGAATTTGAAAAAGTTCAAGCGCAGGGTGAAGAAGACCCCGGTCCTGCCAATCGCCGCCGGCTTTGACCAGGGGATCCAGGAATTCAAGCAGTTGATTCGCGAGGCGGTGGAATCGGCATAGCCCCTCTGATCGGAGTGAAAGCTCCAAGGTTGGTTGGTGCCGTTTGCCTCTGAGTCCGAAATCTTTTCGGCACTCTCTCACGAAGCGTTCACCCAAATACGTCAAGCCGGCAAGTGCTGCTGTAATTCGGCGAAGACCCGCGCCACGCTCAACAACGGCAAACCGGCAAGTTCCTTGAGAACCACCACGCCCGCGCCTTGGGGACGCCAGATTTCCTCGACCGTGTCCGCCCACAAAACCACGCACGGCAGCCCCAGGGCCGCCGCCAGATGCGTGATGCCCGAATCGTGACCGACAAAGCCGGCGCAAGTTTGCAGCCGCTGAGCCAGTTCAACCAATGGCAGGCTCTTCGCCACGATGCAACGCGTGGGCGGGAGCGCGGCGGCCAGTCGCTGCAGACGCTCGCCCTCCGCTTCCCCGCCAACCAGGAGCAGGTTGAAATCGGTGTCGTTCAGCAAACGCTCAATCAATTGCACCCAGTTTGCTTCCGGCCAATTCTTCCGCTCGCTGCCACTGCCAGGGTGAAGAGCCAGTTGATGGCGGGTGGTTGCTGGCGAACCGAGCAGCAGGCGCGGCATCGGATCGGCGTTGAAGATGGTCAATCGCTCCAGTGGCTGCAGATAAACTTCCGTCGCATGCAGTCGCCGCGTTTCGTCCGGTCGGTGAGGCGCGACGATGAATTGCGCCCCGGTGCAGCCAGCGACGTTGGTTTGGAAAATCCGGTCCGGATCGTAAAGGTAGGAAATGATGAGGTGGAATCCGGCAAAATACTCCGCAAGGCTGACCGAAAGCTCGCCCCCGCGCGCAAAAAATCCCGCCAACGCCCGGGCTTCGATGGGTTGAACACGATCCACCAGCCCACCGGCCCGGGCCAGTTGCGCAATGTGTGGATAGCCGAGCACTTCGAGGTGCGCTTCGGGAAACTGCCGTCGCAACGCGGTCAGGGCCGGCAGCGTGAGGATGAAATCCCCAATCGCACCACCGCGAATGACGAGGATTTTGCCTTTGCTCATGTTCGTCGCTGCCGACGCGAGGAGCGGATTGGGTGCGCGCCTTCCGTCTCGCTACCTCGGCGGTTACATCGCGCGGAAAGCCGTGCAACCCAGCACGACGATCAACAACGCAAACGCGAGACGAATGCCGCTGCCCACTTTGATCCGCTGCTCCGTCGCCGTGGCCCAGTTAAGAAAATCCCGCAACCGCCATGGTGAGATCGTAAACCAGATGCCGGCCACGACCAGCACATAAGCCCAAAGCTGAAACAACAACACCCAGGGAGTTTCGCCGAGGTGCGCCCGCCCCGTGTCCACCATCAACTTGGCCAGGAGCAGAAACACCACCGCCAACCCGCGCACCGCCAGAAAGTCCTGGACAAAAATGCACGCACCCAGGCCGATCCCGGCGAAAATCATCATCATGTACGGCTTGATTGAAGCGAAGTCCGCCAGCGCCTCCTGGTTCACATTCCAGACGAACCAGGCCGTGCCCAGGAGCATCAGAAAGATTCCGGTGGGCACATGTCGTGGAAATTTCCGTACAGCGACCGCGAACGCCGCTGGCTTGGCGAGGCCATAAACTTGCGGCACGGCCATTCCGAGGCCGAGCAACACCGAGAGCATGGACAGTTTGATTTCCAAACGTGGCTGCCAAGTTTGCCGGGCCAGGCCCAAATGTAAATCTCAAAGCCGCACAGCAGAAGGAATCCGTCGAAAAGTACCCGATAATTCAACCAACAAACTCAAGGGCTGCACCCGGTCCGTGCTAGGGTGATTGGAGGCCAATGATCGCCGGATCACCGTAAAGCGTGAAGCTGCCGGTGCGGGTGATGCGCACTTCCATGAGCTGCCCGCGATGCCGTTCGCTGCCGTCGAACAATACGAGTTTGTTGCAGGGCGTGCGGCCCATCATGCGGGCCTCATTCTTTCGGCTCGGGCCTTCTACCAGGATCGGGACTTGTTGCCCCACGAAGGCGTCGTACTTCCGCTTGCCGATGGCGTTCACCAGTTCCAACAGGCGCGCGTGGCGTGCTTCGATCAGGGCCTCGGGCAGTTGATCCGGCATGGCGGCCGCCGGTGTGTCCTTGCGCGGTGAGTATTTGAACAGAAACGCGTTGTCGAACTCGACTTCACGGCACAGAGAGAGCGTTTCCTCGAAGTCCGCTTCGGTCTCGCCCGGAAAACCCACGATGATGTCGCTGGTGAGGCCGATGCCCGGTTTGACCGCGCGTAGTTTGCGGATGATCTCCAGGAAGCGCGCGCGGGTGTAGCCACGGTGCATCAACTTGAGCACACGATCACTGCCACTTTGTACCGGCAGATGCGCGCTCTCGACGAGCTTCGGCAAACGTCCGTACGCCTCGACGAGGTCGTCGCCGTAACCTTTCGGATGCGGCGAGGTGAACCGGATGCGTTCCAGCCCCTCGATTTCGTGAACCGCCTCGACGAGTTGGACGAAGGCAGACTTTTTGGTCGAGGGTGGGGCGAGGCTACTGACGAGCCGACTCGCGAGGACGCTCGCCCCACCAGTGGAAACCAACCCCTCACCCGGCTGCGCCACCCTCTCCCCATCGGATGGGGAGAGGGATGGGGTGAGGGGACTTCGCCTGCCATAACTCGTCACAATCTGGCCCAGCAGAGTGATCTCCTTCACCCCTTGCCCCACCAACTGACGGCACTCGGCCACGATTTCGGGAATGGTGCGACTCCGCTCCTCGCCGCGCGTGTAGGGCACAATGCAAAACGTGCAATACTGATTGCAACCTTGCATGATGCTGACGAACGCCGACACCGACTTCGCCTTGGCCGCCCCGTTGAGCAGGTGTTCCTTGATCGTTCCTTCGCTCCCCTGCTCTTCCGCCGTGTCCACGATCTTGTCCCGTTTGCCCTGGAGAATCTCATCCAGGTAATCCGCCGTGCGATGAAACTTTTGCGTACCCACGACGAGGTCAACGTCCGGCAACCGATCAATCAATTCCTTGCCGCGGCTCTGCGCCATGCAACCCAGAAAACCGAGCACGACGTTCGGGCGGTTCTTGCGGATATCCCCGGCGATGTTTTCCATCTTGTTGATGGCCTTCTGCTCGGCATTATCGCGCACGCTGCAAGTGTTGAGCAACACCACGTCCGCGACGTGCTCCGACGCCGCCAGCGTGTAGCCCTTGGTTACGAGCTGCGCGGCGACGGCCTCGCTGTCGCGCTCGTTCATCTGGCAACCGTAGGTCTTGATGTAAACACTCGGCATGGTCTGAGAGTGACCCACAGCATAGGCACAGAAATGGGGATGAAAAGTCGGAAGTGAAAACCAAGCCGGAAACCGCGCACCTTGACCCTGACCTTGCGTGCATTGTGGAGCGCCGATCTCGGATCCGGCGATCTTCAAGCCATCTTTCCACGGCTGCCGGGTCGGAGACCGGCGCTCCGGGAGCAGTGTCAGGATACACCCAACCGGAAGTCGCGCGCGCAGCCGCTCCTAAACGAAAACTCCCCTGCCGGAAATGAGACCGACAGGGGATTGAGCCTATCGCTTTGCCCCGATTAGTCGTCGCAACCGTGCCCGTGTCCGCGCGGTTTCACGTTGATGTGATAGGTGACGTCCACCGCGAAGGAACTATCGGCAGTCGCCGCCGTAAAGTGGATTGTGTGCGAACCGACGCTCAACGGACGCAGCATCAAGTAATAGCCCACATCCACACAGGGATGATAGGGACCACCGGGAATCCCCCAACTGGCGTAAAGATTGTCATCCGGGAGGATCACCGAATAGATGGCCGAAGACTCGACGCGATAGCGGCCCGGGTTCCGCACGGCCACACCGTCAATTTCGCAGGCCAGAGCGGCGCCATCCATACTCGGATTGATGAACGACAGCAACGTGGTCACGTCATTGGCGGCTTCCAAAGCCTGATCAACCTCGCAGCCGGGTAGATTCCGGTCATCACAGGGGAAGCCCAGATAGTTTTGGTTCAAGAGCGGAAAGAACAACGCCTTTCCAGCCGGCACGGTAATGGTTCGTTCCGACACGCCGCCCGAATTCCCGGCCAGAAACCACACTGGACCGGATTGATTCACGCCCGCATCCTCGCCGGTTTCGTCCGATACGGGATTTTTGTCGTCGGGAATAGGCAGCGACCACTGCCACCAGGCGGACGCCCATTCCGCGTAGCTCTTGCCGTAGGGATGCGAATTCGGCGGTGCGATCGCCGGATGCCCGTGATGGCCGCGACCACCGCCGTCAGCTTGCGCGGTTGATGTTCCCCCGCCGATGGCCAGCGCCACGGCCAGCAGGGCGGAGCTTGTGACTCTGCTAATTTGAACTTTCATGATGTTTTCCTTTCTTGTCCGGCAACTTGCGCCTGGATCTGGTTTTTGTTTTTGAGTTCATGCTTTCGACAGCACTTGTTTCATTACCTAGAGCTTGTCCGCAAAACGGGGATTTTTGAAAAGGCGGGAATCACCGGGCACG
>CAZLOH010000034.1:0-57017 GCA_964561105.1 uncultured Bifidobacterium sp.
GCGTTCAAGCGCACCCACAAAAAATCCCAATGAAACCAAGTTTTGAAAGAGCCTCGTATGTCTCGTCATTTGATTTTCGAAACCTTTCAAAATAGGTGTCACCATCCGCACGCTCCACTCGCAGGGCGCGAATCATGTTAGTGGCAAAGGTGCTTTTCTCCCAAGCGACCTGAATCTGCCGCAACTGGTCTTCAGTCCAACCATCCGCTCGCAACGCTTCCCAGGTCGTTCCCAGATTGAGCGCCGTGATGGCGATGCGAACCAATTCGCTGATGACGAGGCGATCATTTTCCAGCGCCTGAGGAATCCGAAGGGCCGCCAGCAATTCCTCAAGCGCCACTGGGTATTCTCCTGACCGTAACGAATTTTGCACCGCCACGCCCAGCCACTGAGAATAGGATCTGAGTGGCGCCAGGTGAATCAGTTTCATCTCGAATCCGCGCGAATGATCCAATTTGAAATCAAACCCGGGCTTGGTGAGCGCGGCGCACAGCTCGCTCAGGACTTGCCGGTTGGTGGCCAGGTCCGAAGCCACTTCCGTCCAGGTGTTGGTGATCTTTTCCTCCACCCAGGAATCCTCGCGATAGCCGATCAGCGCCCGGCCGGAAGTCATCAACCTCATCTTCGGTGGATAACCCGTGGGGAGCACCTTGCCTTCCTTGAACAGCGGCTTGAGCCTGAGAATTTCCGCGGCGCCGTTTTCAGCGTCGGCGACCGGTGGGGCGATCAACCGCTGAACCGCGAGGCTCTCGCCGTTTGCCGCGAGCTGGCGTTTATAGCGCGCCACGGACACCTGTCCGCGAAACCGCTCGAAGAGCAGGACAACGACGAAGAGAACCACAAGCACGAGCAGTAGCTTGCCGAGCAATTTAAGTCGTCGCTTGAGCATGGCGTGAAGCTATACGGGGTGAACAGGCCGCACAAGTGTTGGGGGGAGGTGGGGGTGCGATTGGAAGTGGCGGTCAGGGCGCGGCGTTTACGCCGCTTCAATGGCGGAAACACGAAGGCGATTGGCGGTTTCAGACGCACTTCGCGGACGCACCGTGAAGCGGGCTGAAGCCCGCGCCCCCCTTGAGGTTGACCGCCACTTCCATTCGCGCTCGGGAAATGGGTGACCGGTGCGCCCGGGAACACGCCGCCGTTGCCGTCAACGCTTCGCTGCCGTGGGCCGCGCGTCATGGCCTCAACGTAATTGGAAGCTTTCTCGAAGGGGCACTTTTGGGCTATTTGCGTCTGTTTGTTCCTTGACAAACTCGCTCGGCTCGGCGATAAGGAGCAGCACTCAGCAATCTCCAAATGTCTAGGTCAAGATGAATACGCTTTCCACTCATAATACTTTGCGAATCGGTAGCGATACAGGTGCTACAGGTAGGTGTCGTCGGATGGTTTTGTTGGTGATCATCGCATTTTTCGCAGGGCTGGCTCAACCGCGCGCCGGATCGCTACTCAACGTGAATTTTGGTCAGGATGGGGTGTGGAGTGGTAAAGTTGGCGTTGCGGCAGTAGGGCAGTCGTCGAATGATGTCTGGAATTTTTATTCACGTGATGATGGTGCTGGTGGCTGGCGGACGGTTGGGGCGTTGTCAAATCTGAAACTGGCGGACGGAACGACAACCCTCACCGGAATATTGGTATCGAATGCACCGGGATCCTGGGTGACTACCTCTGCGGATCTGATGTACGCGAACTATCTTTATCCCTTTAGCGGGGAGGCCTCGGTTACCTTGACCAATTTGACGGCTGGCGACTATGAATTGTATGTCTATGCCTATGACGGGAAGTATCAGCTCCAGGTGGGTGGGGTTGAATATGGCGTCAAGAGCTGTCACGACACCAGTCCGGCCGGCGTGCCGGTCTGGCAGGAAGGTCGGCAGTATGTGCATTACAGCGGAGTCAAGATTGCGGCTGGAGAAAACCTGACTCTGACGGTGCAACCGGGATTATACGGCTATGCCATCATTTCCGGTCTGCAATTGGTTTATGTGGCCGCTCCGCCGCCGCCGGTGTCCTTCCTGGTGGATGTGGATTTTGGCGCTGGCAACTCCACTGCAAAAACCGGCGCGGCGGCGGTGGGACGGACCAATGACTTTTGGAACTTCTACACGCGTGACGATGGTGCTGGTGGTTGGCGAACTTTTGGCGTGTTGGCGGGTCTCAAGCAGGTTGACGGAACCCCGACGGCCGTGGGGCTGACGGTGGAGAATGCTCCGGGTGCCTGGGGCAATGGTTCCACCGACCCGATGTATAATGGCTACATTTATCCATTTGAAGGGGAGGCGAGGCTCACGGTGACGAACCTGCCAGCGGGGCGGTATGACTTCTATGTCTATGCGAATGACGGGAATTATCAACTGGCCGCCGGCAATACAGACTACGGAGTTGCGACTTGTCTTGATACCGCGTTGATCAGTCCCCCGGTCTGGCAAGCAGGCGTGCAGTATGTGCGCTTCCCGAACGTGACGGTGACGAATGCTTCGGTGCCAGTGGTCCTGACCGTCCGCCCCGGCAGCCATGGCTACGCCATCATCTCCGGTCTCCAGATGGTCGCCAGCACATCTGTCGTCTCGAACCATCCACCGGTCATCACCAGTCAGCCTGTTGGGCAGACAGTGTATGCGGGCGCCAGTATCAGTTTTTCGGTGACTGCGGAAGGAACAGTACCCCTAAGTTACCAATGGCGGCTTAATGGAACGGACGTTGTCGGGGCAACGGACAGCTCACTTACACTTCTCAACCTGCAGGCGGGGCAGGCTGGAGCTTACTCAGTGCGCGTAGCCAACGCGGCCGGGTCGGTAATTAGCGTGGACGCAAACTTGGTGGTAGTGCGCCCGGTCACCAACGAATTGATGAACGTGCGGTTTGGAGCTCATCTGAGCCCGCCACCGCTCAACGCGATCAAGACTGGACCGGCGGCGGTCGGGTTGGGTGACGATGATTTTTGGAACTTCTACAGTCGGGACAGTGGTAACGCGGGCTGGCAGGTCAACGGCTCCCTGTCCCACCTGAAATTGGCTGATGGAACGGCGACGATGGCAGGATTGGTCGTCAACAATGCTCCGGGCTGTTGGGCCAATGGTGCGGAAGACCCGATGTATGACACCTATCTTTATCCCTTTAGCGGGGAGGCCTCGGTTACCTTGACCAATTTGACGGCTGGCGACTATGAATTGTATGTCTATGCCTATGACGGGAAGTATCAGCTCCAGGTGGGTGGGGTTGAATATGGCGTCAAGAGCTGTCACGACACCAGTCCGGCCGGCGTGCCGGTCTGGCAGGAAGGTCGGCAGTATGTGCATTACAGCGGAGTCAAGATTGCGGCTGGAGAAAACCTGACTCTGACGGTGCAACCGGGATTATACGGCTATGCCATCATTTCCGGTCTGCAATTGGTTTATGTGGCCGCTCCGCCGCCGCCGGTGTCCTTCCTGGTGGATGTGGATTTTGGCGCTGGCAACTCCACTGCAAAAACCGGCGCGGCGGCGGTGGGACGGACCAATGACTTTTGGAACTTCTACACGCGTGACGATGGTGCTGGTGGTTGGCGAACTTTTGGCGTGTTGGCGGGTCTCAAGCAGGTTGACGGAACCCCGACGGCCGTGGGGCTGACGGTGGAGAATGCTCCGGGTGCCTGGGGCAATGGTTCCACCGACCCGATGTATAATGGCTACATTTATCCATTTGAAGGGGAGGCGAGGCTCACGGTGACGAACCTGCCAGCGGGGCGGTATGACTTCTATGTCTATGCGAATGACGGGAATTATCAACTGGCCGCCGGCAATACAGACTACGGAGTTGCGACTTGTCTTGATACCGCGTTGATCAGTCCCCCGGTCTGGCAAGCAGGCGTGCAGTATGTGCGCTTCCCGAACGTGACGGTGACGAACGCTTCGGTGCCAGTGGTCCTGACCGTCCGCCCTGGCAGCCATGGCTACGCGTTACTCTCAGGCTTGCAGATTACAGGAACCACCACAACAGGCACTGCCGATGAACACTGCGGACATGTGGCGGTGCATTGCTCGCCAGGTCAGTGCGTCCGTTTGCGATTTACGGGCATTCCATCGCACCGCTACCGCGTCCAAGCTTCAGTGGATTTGAAGCACTGGTTGGACCTGGGCTGTGCGGTTTCCGATAACGGCGGGAATTGCGAATTTGAAGATCAAGACTCGGTGAATTTTTCGCACCGCTACTACCGTATTGTCCAACCCTGACGTCCGGGTTTAAGATTTGTCTTTCTGCGGGTTCGCGATCAGCAGCGCGCAATTCCACGCCAGAAATTCCCGGAGCAGGGGTATCCGCACGACAAACGAAAACTCCGTGTAGTACCTTGACGCCATCTTGAGAATCTTGACTGTCGGAGACTGTTTCAATTTTCTTATCGTCGGGCCTATGTAGGTTGGGTAGAGCCCGGCATAAGGAACATGGAAGCTCCATTTGCCGGTAAGCTTGAATTTCATCCAGCGTCCGAAGCGGGGACCAAAATAGTGATACAAGGCATAATCATGGCCGCCGAACGGGGACAACCAATTCGTCCAACTGAGATACAAACGCCCGTTTTTGGCCAGCATCGAGGTGCATTGAGCGAGAAACTTATCCGGCCGGGCCAGGTGTTCAAATACGTTCGAGCAGATGACCAGGTCGTACTCACCCAGCGTGGAAAGGTTATCATTGTCAATATCCACCGGCTTGAACGGCGAAGACTTTAGTTCGGGGTAGAGATAGTTAGCCTGATCGGCAAACGTCACCTGGCAGCCTCGCTTCTTCAGCTCTCGCCCAAAGACTCCGTGACCACATCCCAAATCAAGCGCACGCGTCTCGGGAGTCAATGAGATTCCACTGTTGACTAGCCAACGGATCGCATCCTCTGCCTGCATCAGATAAAAATCCGAATCGTCGCGATGCTTGAAATAGCGAAGCAGAAGCTTGTGGATGATCATTTTCCGGACGAGAGAATAACGATCACCCTCCAGCCCGGCAATGCCTTTCCTCGAAAGGCCATGAGCGCCAGTGCGCACAGGCGCTTCGCTGCTCGCGCCTGATGCCCGCATCGCCTGCCAGCCTTGATGTTCGCCAAAGCCCCGGGCGCGTTGTGCTTGCTCAACTGCAGTTGTCTGCATGCGATTCTTGGCGTGATATTCTTTGACCGGGGACGCAACTTTTTTTAGCTTCTGGCGTTCAGTCTTTCTGACGATTAACAAGACACATGGCATTTGATTCGGTAAAAGTCCTTTTTGCGTCCGTGCTCGGCGTCATGCCGGATCAGTACGAGGAAGTGCGCCGGGCGTGGCAGGTGGCCGTGGACAACGGTTCGCAGGATTCCTTTCTGACCTTCCTCGCGCGCGAGCTGGGCATGCCGGAGGATGTTTTCCTGCAACGCCTCGCCGCCGGGCTGAACTGGCCGTTCCTCGAACTGGCCAAGTTGTCGGTCGAAACCGAGGCGCGCGGCAAGATTTCCACCAAGGTCGCCTTCCAATACAACGTGCTCCCCACCGCCATGCGCGAGGGGGCGGTGCAGGTGGCGGTCAGCAATCCCTTTGACACCGCCATGCTCAACGCGGTCCGCTATGACGCCCGCGGGCCGGTGGAATTTGCGCTGGCCCCGCGCGTCGAGATCGAGAAGGCGCTCAAGAAGTATTACGGCGTCGGCGCGGCCACGCTGGATGAGATGGACGAGGAGACGCCGCTGGATCTCGAGTTGACGATGGACAAGGAGATCACCGAAGGCGAGCAGGAGGCCAGCGTCATCAAATTCGTCAACCAGGTCATCTGGGAGGCATACAAAGACCGCGCCACGGACATCCATCTCGAACCGCAGGAGGACGAACTGCGCATCCGCTACCGCATTGACGGCATTTTGCATCAAACCCCGATGCCGCCGCAGTTGAAGCGTTTTCAGGCCGCCTTGATCTCGCGCATCAAGGTGATGAGCGGGATGAACATTTCCGAGAAACGGCTGCCCCAGGACGGCCGCATCAATGTCCGCATCAAAGGCGAGGAAATTGACATCCGCGTCTCCACCGTGCCGACGGTGTATGGCGAGAGCGTTTCGTTGCGCCTGCTGTCGCGCGGGAAGATTTTCCTGAGCCTCGACAAACTGGGGTTCTCCCCCAAGGACGAAGCGGCGATTCGCGAAATCATCATTAAGCCGCACGGCATTCTGCTCGTCACCGGGCCGACCGGTTCGGGCAAGTCCACCTCGCTGTACGCGATGCTGAGCTCGATCAACTCGGTGCATAAGCGCATCATCACCATTGAAGAACCGGTGGAATACGAGTTGAAGGGCATCAACCAGATTGCGGTCCGGCCCGAGATCGGGCTGACGTTTGCGATGGGGCTGCGCCATATTTTGCGCCAGGACCCGAACGTGATCATGGTCGGTGAAATCCGCGATCTGGAGACCGCGGAGATCGCCATCCGCGCCGCGCTGACGGGGCATCTGGTGTTCTCGACCCTGCACACGAACGACGCGCCGAGCGCGTTCACGCGGTTGATTGACATGGGCATCGAGCCGTTTCTGGTGGCGTCGTCGGTGGAAGCCATCATGGCGCAACGCCTGGTCCGCACGATCTGTCCGCTCTGCAAGGTCGAGCAAAAAGTCGAGCGCAGTTATCTCAAACGCATCGGCTTCCCGGCCGATCAGGTGGACTCCACCAAGTTCATGCGGGGCGCCGGTTGCGAGGAATGTCGGCAACTGGGCTATCAAGGCCGGCTGGCCATCTACGAATTGTTAGTGCTCAACGAATCCCTGCGTCCGCTGGTGTTAAGCCGCGCGGCCTCCTCCACCATTGCGGCGCGCGCCATTGAGGAAGGGATGCGGACGCTGCGGGATGATGGCTGGAACAAGGTTAAGAACGGCGTGACCACCATCGAGGAAATCCTGCGTGTCACCCAGATCGAGGAACATCTCGACACGTTGAGCGAAGTAAAGCCTGGTCCCGCGAGCCCACCTCCCGCCCATGAATAATTGCCCGCCGAACCACCGAGGCCAGCCGGGTGGGAAAATCGAGTCACCGTTCCCACTAGCGGCATCCGTTCGGCCACTCTTTCCTCACTGAGATATGGCGCGCCTTCATTCCTGCAATGTTTTGAGCACCGACGCCGCCGGCCGGCAGCTCTGGCAATTTCAGGCCCATGGCAAATTCGGGCTGACGCGCGAATACCTTGCCCCGGACGGTGAAGCCCTGCCCGCCGGCGTGGCCCAAAAAAACTGGGGGCAACTCTGGCAACCCGCTCTCAATATCGCGTGGCTGCCCGCCGAGAGCGTGTTTCTGCGCGTGATTCATCTTCCCCCGAGCAACCCGGCGGAGATGCAGGCGATGGTGGAGTTGCAACTGGAGAAACTCTCGCCGATCCCGGTGGGCCAGGTGGTGTGGAGCTACCTGACGCTGCCGCCGCCGGCCGGAGTGACGAACGATCTCCAGACACTGATCGTGGTGCTGGTCGAACGCAAAGTGGTGGAGGAGTTCCTGGGCCGGCTCGAAGGCCAGGGTTATCTCGCCGACCGGCTGGAGTTGCGCGCGCTGGACGAGCTGGCGGTGGCCAGCGTGACGGGGAACGGAGCCTGGGTGTATCCCGGCCTGTGCGGATCGCGCCACACGGCGCTGGTGGCCTGGTGGTATGACGGCAAGCTGCAGAACTTGAACACCCTCGCGCTACCGACCAGCGGTGATCGCGCGCTGGCGCTCAAGGAGCAACTCTCACAAATGGCCTGGGCGGGCGAACTCGAAGGCTGGCTGACCTCGCTGCCACAGTGGACGCTTGTGGCCGACAACGAAGCCGTGGCGGAATGGGAATCGCCGTTGCGGCGCGGCCTGGATGCGCCGGTGCAACTGGTCAATCCCTTGAAGCCCGCCGAACTGGCGTCACTCACGGCCAGGCGCGCCGCCCAGGTGGAGACGAATATCAATCTCATTCCGCCGGAATTTACCGCCCGGTACCGCAACCAATACGTGGATCGCCTCTGGATTCGCGGGCTGCTGGCCGTGGGCGCGCTGTACCTGATTGGCGTGGCCATCTATTTTGGCGTGGTGGCGGTGCAGGAGTTTCGCGTCGGGCGTGTGGAAGCCCAGGTTGCCGGACTGGGAATGGACTACACCAATTCGCTTCAACTTCGGGAACGTTACGACGTGCTCAAGACCCGGCAGGAACTCAAGTTTGCCGCGCTGGATTGCTGGAAAACCACGGCGGAGTTGCTGCCCGAGAGCGCGCAACTCGACGGGTTTAATTTTTCCGACGGTCGCCGGCTGGCGCTGAGCGGTTCCGCGCCGGCGGACGGCGTCAAGGATGTGATTCAGTTTTACGGCGCCATGCGCAAAGCCCAGCTCAATGGTCAGCCCATGTTCGATTCCAACAAAGGCCAGGAATTGAGCCAGCGCGTAGGCCCGGGGGGAAGCCTCATCTGGAACTTCGCGCTCGAACTTAAACGAACGGAGGACGAATGAGCCAGAGCGCTGTGGCCCAACTCAGTGCCGCGTTCGCGCGCCTTGGCTCAGTTGAACGCCGGTTCATCGTCATTGTCGCGGTGATCGTTTTCGTGGTGATCAACCTCGTGTTTGTCCTGCCGCACTTCAGCGACCTGGGCAAAATCAAGACCCGGTTCGCCCGCGCCAACCAAACCTTGGAGAAATACCGCAAGGAAATCGCCAAGGCGCCGTTTTATCGGACCAATGTTGCTTCCCTGGAGGGCGAGGGGGCGGCGGTGCCAGTGGAGGATCAGGGGATCAATTTGTTGGAAGCCATCCGGATGCAGGAGGTCCAAAGCGGCGTGACCATAGTGGTCAACAACCGCCAGCCCGAACACACCAATCAGTTTTTCCTCGAACGCTCCCAGGCTCTGACCATGCAATCCGGCGAACAGCAACTCGTGGATTTTCTCTACAACCTCGGCGCCGGCAACTCGCTGATCCGGGTGCGGTCGCTCTCGGTCCGACCGGATGCCTCGCGCACGGGCTTGAGCGCCACCGCCACGTTGGTCGCCAGTTTTCAAAAGAAACCGGCCACCCGGTCCGCGCCCGCGCCGGCTCCAGCGCCCAATACCAAGCCGGCCGGCAAGGCCGCGTCGGCCCAACCACCCCCGACGGCCCCGCCCCACGCACCGGCAGCCCGCCCTGCCGGCAAACCTGCAACGCCAACCAAGAAATGACCGTGAAAACAATTCTCTTCCTGCTGCTCCTGGCCCTGTCCGTCCGTCCCGCTTTCGCGCAGACGCCGCCGCCCGCTCCGGGTTCCAACGCGCCGAGCTACGACGAGGTGCTGCGCCGCGCCTTGCGGGAGTCCGCCGCCAGCGGCACCAACGCAACCGTGGCCGCGCCGGTCGCCCCGTCGGTGGCAACGTCGAACCGCACGCTTCCCACGGCCATCAATCGTCCCGCCGTGCAGCCTCGTCCGGTTCGGCCCGCCGGTCCGCTGCCCGTCCCCGTCTCCGCCCCCGGGGTGCCGGCCGCCCAGCCGTTGCCCGTGCCGAGTCCCACCCCGGGTCCCGCTCCGGCCCCAGCCACTCTCGTTTCGCCCGGCGGCGCCGCGGTCAGCGCCGGGCCGTATGTTTCCAACGCGGATTCCATCGCCAACCCCAACGCCATTATTCCCGCCGGCAGCATCCAGTTTTCAGCCGCTCCGCTGGAAAAGGTGCTCGAGATTTATGCCGAGTACGTGGGGCGGAATCTTTTGCGCCCCGAGAAGCTCCCGGACGCCAAGATCGTTTTGAACCAGGTCACGCCGTTGACCAAGCGCGAGGTGGTGCAGGCGATTGAAGCGGCGTTGTATCTCAACAATGTTTCCGTGGTGGATGTGGGGGAAAAGTTCGTCACCGTGGTGACCACCGCGGAAGTGGGAAAAATCCCTGGCGCGCTGAACACCTCCGCCAGTACGAACCTCGCCGATCTGGGATCGGTGATCACGCACATTGCCCAGTTGAAGTACACCAAGCCGAGCGAGATGGTGCAGGTGCTGACGCCGTTTGCCAGCGGCGCGGCGGCCTCGCCGATCATGCCCATTGACAGCAGCGGCATCCTGGTGTTGCGCGACAACGTGGCCAACGTGAAACGCATGTTGGAGATGATCGAGAAGGTGGACGTGGCGGTGGAGTCGGAAATCATTTCGGAAGTCATTCCGATCAAATTCGCCAAGGCCGAGGATATTGCCGAAGCGTTGAGCAGTGTGGGAGGCGGCGGAGGCGGCGGTGCGACGATCGGCAGCCGGCCCACGGGCGGCACGGGCGCGGTGGGGGGCAACCGGCTTGGCAATTCGGGCCTTGGGGGCGTTGGTGGATTTGGCAATACCGGGGTGGGCGGGTTCAACCAGCAAGGCATGGTCGGCGGCGCGCAGGCCATGGGAACGACACCCCGCCCTTCCTCGGGTTCGAGCTTTAGCGACCGGTTGCGCAACATCATCAACAAGGCGTCGGCTTCCGGAGAAATCCAGTTGCTCGGCAACACCAAGATCATTGCGGACATCCGCTCCAATTCCCTGCTGGTCTTCGCCACGAAGGAGGACATGAAGATGATCAAAGACATCGTCGCCAAACTGGATGTGGTGCTCGCCCAGGTCTTGATCGAGACCCTGATCATGGATGTGACCATCGGGAACGACTGGAACTTTGGCGTGTCGGCCGCGCAGAAGCCCATTGACTTCAACAAGCACTTCACCGGCGCGGGCGGCATGAACGCGAACAAATTTTTCGACTTTACCGGAGGCAGCAGCACCAACGCGTTCGGCGATCTGCTGGGCAGCGGCATCAAGTATTTCGGCAAGGTCAACGACGACATTTACGTTTCAGTCGCGGCGGCGGCGTCCGACGGCAAGGTCAAGGTCATCCAGCGTCCGCGCATCCAGACCTCGCACGCCACCCCGGCGAGCCTGTTTATCGGCAGTACCGTGCCCTACGTCACCAGCACCTACTACGGCGGCGGCTTTGGCGGCGGCCCCAGTTCCTCCTACCAACAGTTGCGCGTCGGCATCGGCCTGAATGTCACGCCCTTCATCAACCAGGACGGGTTGGTGGTGATGAAGATTGACGAGACCATTGACGAGCTGGATGGCTCGACTCCGATTGAGGGCGTGGGCGATGTGCCGAACACCAAGAGCAGTTCGCTGTCGGCGGAAATCGCCGTGCGGGACGGCGAGTCGGTCATCCTCGGTGGCATTGTCCGCAACTCGGATAACCGGAGCAAGGGCGGCGTGCCATATCTCAAGGATATTCCGCTGCTGGGTTATCTTTTCCGCAGCACGACCGACAGCAAGAAGCGGCAGGAATCCATCGTGCTCATGCGGCCCACCGTGCTGCGGACGCCCGAACTGGCGGCGCAGCAAGTGAGCATCGAGAAGTCGCACATGCCCGGCATCACCGAGGCGGCCTCCTCGATGCAGCGCGAGCAGGACAAAGCCGAAGCGGCTGAGGCGCGGCGCCAGCGCGAGGAGCTTTTCAACTCGGTGACACCGTTCACGCCCGAGGAGAAAAAATTGTACAACCAGTCGCCGTAGCGCAGGGGGCTGCGACCACGGCGTTCCCGACAGAAGTGTGAGTTTATGTCCTGGACGCTCTGCCCATTGAAGTCTTCCTACCGGCGCTTTGGCCTCGCGCGTTGGTTTTGGGTTTCGTTGGGCCTGGCCGGAGCGAATTCCGGCTTCACCGCTCCAGTGATTCTTTCGGGGCCGGACAACGCTACCAACGTCGTGGGCGGCAGCGTGACTTTCAACGTCAACGCCACCAATTCGACGGTGGTCACTTTTGGATTTGAGGGGCGGGGCAGCCAGACGAACGTGATCTTCACGGGTCGTCCGGCGGGCCGGCTGGCCATTCAGTTTGACTTTTACGGCGTGTCGGATCGCCTGACGGTGAACTACGACGGCGCGCGGATTTACGACACCGGCACGGTCAGCGGTTCCGGCGACTTCGGGGTCAACTACGGGCCAGGTAGCAACCAGGTCACGACGGTGATCATGAACGAGGGCAACGACTATTCCGGTTCCACGTGGGAATATCGCTTGTCCCTGCTGGAGCCGATCCAGTACCAGTGGCGGAATGGCGCCGGAGACATCGGCGGGGCCACCAACGCGGCTTACGTGATCGCAAACCTCCAGACCAACCAACTGGGCGGCTACCAGGTGGTGCTGACTGACAGCTCCGGCGCCATTACCAGCTCGGTGGCCACGTTGACCTTGCTGGCCGCACCGACCATCACGCAGGCGCCGGCGGAACTGACGGTGCGGGCGGGCGTCAGCAGCAATCTGAGTGTGACAGCTACGGGTGGTCCGCCGCTGAGTTTTCGGTGGTTGCTGAACGGCACCAACCTTCCGGGCGCCACATCCGCGAGCTACAGCTTCACGAATGCCCAGGCGTCTGACGCGGGCGACTATACGGTGGTCGTCACCAATGCGGCCGGAAGCGTCACCAGTGCGCCCGCGCGCTTGCGGGTGTTGATTTCACCCCTGCTCACGCTTGCCGGCAACGAGACGACGAATTTTGGTTTCGCGTACGCCACCGTCTTCGGCTCCACTTATGTGATCGAATCCAAGGCCGACCTGAACGATTCGGTTTGGACGCCAACGGCCACCAACACGGGGACGGGGAGCATGACCAATTTTTCCACCGGATTAAACACCAGCTCCAACCGATTCTATCGGCTCCTCGTCCGCTGACCGGGATCGGGCGCGGACGAAACCGAATTTGCCATGCCCACCGTCACCCTGGCCCGGAATGCGATGGCCACCCGCTTCGAGCTGGTGTTGCACGGCGACCATCCGCCGGCCCTGCGCGCCGCCGGGGAAGAGGCGTTCAACGAAGTGGAGCGGCTCGAAAACAAGTTGAGCCTCTATCGGCCGGCCAGCGAGATCGCGCGGTTGAATGCCCGGGCCGCCCAGGAGCCGGTTTATGTTTCGCCCGAAGTGTTCGCGTTGCTGCAGCACGCCCACCGCCTGCACGCCGAAACCGGCGGGACATTTGACATCACCATCGCGCCACTGGTGCGCTGCTGGGGCTTCATGCACAACCAGGGAAAGATGCCCGCGCCGGAAGCGGTGGTGGAAGCGCAAGCCCGGGTGGGAATGGAACAGGTTAACCTCGATCCGGCCCGGCGCACCGTGCGATTTGCGCGCGAAGGCGTGATGCTGGACCTGGGCGCGATCGGCAAAGGCTACGCCGTTGAGCGCGCCGTGGAATTTCTCCGGGACGCGGGGGTGACCAGCGCCCTGCTGCACGGCGGCACCAGCACCGTGGCCGCGATCGGTCACCCGCCCGATGCCGAGGCGTGGACCGTGGCCATCGAGCGGCCGCCCGCATCCGTCGGCAAGATTCAATTTCCGGAACTGGCCACCGTGCGGCTCGTGGATGAGTCCTTGTCCGTCTCGGCGGTTTGGGGGCGCACTTTTCAAGCGGAAGGGAAAATCTTCGGCCACGTGATTGACCCCCGCACCGGGCAGCCGGCCGAGAGCACCTGGCTTTCCGCCGTCGTCCTGCCAACCGCAACGGAAACCGATGCGCTGTCCACTGCCCTGCTCACACTCGGTTCGACCGGACTGGCACGTTTGACCGCTTTGCGGCCGGAGCTGCGGGCGTTACTGGTCACGCGGTCCGGGGATGCGGAGCGAAGTTTGAACTGGAGCTGAATCGCTCCCGCACCCGTTCACTGTCCGAAGACGCGAAAGAATTCGGTTACGTTCGTGGGCGACAGCAACCAGTTGTTGGTGTTGACCGGCGCGCCCAGATTTTGCCAGACCGGATTTGCCAGATTCGTTGCGTGTTGCACTTGATACGGCGGGAGGCCGCCGGTCCAACTCAACAGCAATCTGTTCCCCTGCCATTCGACGCGCGTGGCAATGGCAGGCGCGGCCAGGACCTCCAGGTTCATCGTGGCCGCGCTGAACAACCCGCTGGCATCGGTCGCGCGCACCACGAAAGTGTTGAGTCCGGCATCGGCCGCAATCGGAGTGCCGCTCAAGCCGCCGTTGGCGGTCACGTTCAACCAGGTCGGCCCGCTGTTTTTGGCAAACGAAACGGGGTCGCCGTTAGGATCACTCGCGTGCGTGACCAGCGTGCCCGAATAGGATTGCCCGACGTTGGCGTCCGCGACGGTGAATGGATTTTCCGGAAAGCCCGGAGGACGATTTGTAGCCGTCTGATAGTGCGCCTGAACCTGCGCCGGACTCAGGGCGTAACCGTAAATCGCCACCTCTTCCAGGGAGCCCACGAACTGATTGTTGTAGGCGGTGCCGAAGCCCGCCTGCCGCGAGCCGATGCTTACGGGGGCGGCGGAACTCAGAATGCCGGAATTCGGCGTGATGGTCGTCTGCGCGACGTTGACGCCATCCACATACAGCCGGACCAGCCCGTTGACCTGGTCGCAAACGCCGACGAGATGATGCCATTGGTTGTTGGGCACGATGCTGCTGCCGGCCACGCGCGCCCCGCCGCTCGCGTCCCGCACAAAGAAGCGGAAGCCGTGATTGCCACCGCCGCAATCCAGATTGAATTGCTCGCCGCCGCTGCCATAGCCCTTGGTGACCAACCCGGCGTCGGTGGTTTGCGCCCCGCCGTTGACCCAGGCTTCGACCGAGAAGGCAGCGTTACCGGACGTGGCAAAATCCACGGCGATATTGGTCACACAACTGCCGCTGGCGGCCAGCGCGCCAAAGCGCGCGGACTTGTGCGTGTCCAGCCAGTTGTAACCCGGCTGACCGAGCAGCACGGTGGGCGTGTAGCGGCCGTGGTTGCCGGTCAAATAATCATGCGCCACGTTGCCGCTGGTTTCGTTCAATTGCCAATAGCCCAGCGCGCCGTCCGCCAGCACGGCTTGACCGAACGGATACGCCGGCGCCGGCACAACCGCCAGCGCGACGATGCTGCTCGTGACGGCGCCAAAGGAGTTGCTCACCACGACCGCGTAGTTGCCGGACTGAGCCGTTTGCAGATTGGTCAATGACAAGCTGGCACTGGTGGCGGTGGGAATGGAAGTTCCATCCCTTTGCCAGGAATAAATGACGGGCAAGGCGGCATCCGCAGTCACGGTCCAGGTGAGGGACGAGCCGCTGAACCGGTAAAGATTGGTTGGCCCGGGCTGTTGGGTGATTACCGGCTCCTGATAAGCCGCGGATCCGCTGATGGCGAAAATGCCGGTGGTCTGCTGCGCGCCGGCACCGGCCGGTTTCACGAAGGTGATGGACGCGAGGGGCTGGGTCAACCCGAGCGCCGCCAGGTTGAGGGTGGTTTGATACAAGTTGGGATTGACCGGCCCATTATCTTCCGCGCCGAAACTGGCACCCAACTTCAGCCGCCCATAAGCCTGAATGGCGACGTTGGCCGTGGTGTTGAACCAATCCTGCGCGATGAAACTGAATCCCCGGCTGGTGCCGTCCGTGAAATGGAGCACACCGGTGCCACTGCCGCCGCCATTGGCGGAACAGGCCAGGAGGCTGATGGAGTTGTAAACGCGTGGCGCCGCCAACGTCAACGTGGCGGAACCGGGGTAAGTGCCACCCAGCACCAACGCGTTGGTGCTGCCGTACGGCTGAAACTGAAACACGGTCGTCTTGTCCCACTGGCTGGTAAAAGTGCCGTCCGGCGGCAGACCGCGCGAGCTGTTGTTCAGTCCGGCTTGGTAAAAGCAGTAGTTGTTCGGGAGGTCAAACGGGGTGGCGCGAGGCACGCCGGCGGAGGCGGTGTTCGGGGCCAGGATCCGGGCGTTGTAACCGCTCGCTGCCAGGGGAATGTTCCCACCGGAGACGACCAACGTGAACCGACGGCGGAAGCTGGCGCCGCTCGTGAGATTGGTCACCCAGACTCCGGCGGCGTAACGACCGCTGGGCAGGTGAATGATTGCGGATGGGATCAGGCTCACCGTCACGTTGGTCTGGCCGGAGGCGGGCAAGGCACCGCTGGTGGTGGAAACACTGAGCCACGTAGCGGTGCTCGCCAGCGACCAGTTGAGTAATCCGGTGCCGGTGTTGGTGAGCATCAAACTGGTGTCCGTGGGCTGGGGTGGAAGCGAACGCTGCGCCACCGCGGTGAACCCGGCCGTGGGGGAGATTTGCAGCGCATCCGCCGGGCTTGGGTCAGCCACTTGCAGGATTACGACCGACGCCGAGCAACCCCAATCGCCGACCTCGCTATTGGGCGTGGCCGGGGTGGCGGTTTTCCACTTTTGCCACGCAAGGTTGCTGGAGTTGCGCACGCTCCAGGCGGCATTCGCATTGAGAGTCAGCCACGGACCAAAGGTGGGCCAGAGGTTTTGATCTTTGGCAAACCGCGCCATCCAGCGCGCGAAGATGCCGGTAAATCCGGAAAGATCTGAGTTGGATGGATACTCGGGCAGGATGCCGGCGGAGGCGATGTTGTTACGCGTGTAGTTCGCCGCCAGGATCGCGTCCTGCGAGTAAGCTGGCAATCCGGTGGCTTGTTGGAGGAAATTGGCCGCGCCGATGAACGTGCCCTGATTGTACGTGGAGGCCCAGGTGTTGTAGGTATTGTCCAAATTAAGCCCATCGTAAATGGCGCCGCTGTTAGTTTGAAACAGCGCCCGCCGCTCCCACGCATAGATGGCCTGGGCTTTGTCCAGATAAGAATCGTCGCCGCAAATTTGGTGGAGCAGACAGGCGGCGATGGTGGCCGGACCGTTGACGGCCGCGTTCTTATACTGGTTGTCCGTGCGCCACCACAGGCCGCCTCCGGCAAAGTTGGTGTCCCAAGCCCGGCGATACATGGCGTCCCAATTGGCCTTGGCCACTTCCCGGAAATTGGGGTTGCCGGTAATCAGATAGCCGCGGGCGAGGGCGATCACCGCCCACGAAATATCGTCGTTGTATTCGTTATAGCTCCAACTGGCGCCTTGGTGGGAAATGAACTGATTGCACGCGTTGGCAACAATGGTCTGTCGGACCGGCGTTGGCGAGTTGTCGTAAGCGTCCTCGGCCATCTCGATCTCTTCCGCCCCGGTCCACCAACCGGGGTAGTACCCACCGACCAGAAAGGCGTTATTGTAGGCGTTGAAAATTGTGGCGGCATCGTTTGCGGTGAACGCGGCCAGGGAGACGACCCCGGCAAGTAGAAGTGTTGAACCGGTCAGCCAGTGTTTGAAACGGAGCATAATAGGTCGGCGTCGGTACCGGCACAGAAATGCCAGGTGTACGACGGCCGCAGGCTCATTGTTCCATCGAAGCATCTTCAATTCAATGCGGGAGTGTTTTTGCGCGTGCAGCAAATCCGTGGCAATTCCGCTTTGACAGTGCCGGAAGCAGTTGGCATTGTGCCGCGCTTTTATGCCCGAACTAACCGGTAACCTGCTCGTCGCGCAATCCGGCGGCCCCACCGCCGTCATCAACGCCAGCCTGGCGGGTGTCATCCAGGAGGCCGGACGGCACGGGTGCATCGAGGAAATTTACGGTGGGCTGAACGGAATTCTCGGCATCTTGAACGAGGAGTTGGTGGATATCAACGAGGAGAAGGCGCGCACCATCGAGGGGTTGAAATACACGCCGGGAGCGGCGCTGGGGACGTGCCGGTATAAAATTGATTTCAAGAGCAAGCCCGAGCTGGCGTCGCGCGACATGGACCGGTTGTTTGAGGTTTTGGCGGCGCACAACATCCGCTACTTCCACTATCTTGGCGGCAACGATTCGCAGGACACCGCGCATAAGATTCACGAGCAGGCGGTCGCGCGCGGTTACGAATTGCGCGTGATCGGCGTGCCCAAGACGATTGACAACGATCTGCCGCACACCGACCACTGCCCCGGCTACGGCTCGGTCATCAAATACGTCAGCGCCACGGTCATGGAAATCGCCGCCGACGTCAGCGCCATGGCGACGGATGACGGAGCGTGCTTTTTCGTCGAGGTGATGGGGCGGCACGCGGGTTGGATCGCGGCAGGGGCGGTATTGGCCCGGCGTTCCGACGCGGACGCGCCGCACCTCATTCTCTCGCCGGAAATCCCGTTGAACGAATCCGCGTTCCTGGACCGGGTGGGAGAAACGATCCGCGCTCAGCAATACTGCATCGTGGTTGTGGGCGAGGGATTGCGGAACGAGGCCGGCTCGGAGATCGCCGCGGATACGACGCGGTCGGACGCGTTCGGCCATGGAGTCCTGGCGGGAGTGGCCGAGCGCCTGGCTGAACTCGTCACAGAAAAATTGGGGATCAAAGCCCGCACCGTGAAGCTGGGTTACGCGCAACGGGCGGCGGCGCATTTCGCGAGTCTGACGGATGCCACCGAAGCGGCTGCCTGTGGCGAGGCGGCAGTGCGCGCGGCGGTTGCAGGCCAGTCCGGCTTCATGGTGAAACTGGTTCGGGAGCAGTCTTCGCCCTACCGCTGGTCGACCGGACTCCATCCGCTGGGTGAGATCGCCAACGTCGAACACTTCATGGGCCGCGACTGGTTCAGCGACGATGGCTTCCTGCCCAACGAGAAATTCATCGAGTATGCGCGACCGCTGATTGCAGGCGAAGTGGCGGTGCCGATGGAAGGTGGTCTGCCGTTATTCGTCAAACTCGCGCGGGTGCGCGTGGAGAAGAAACTGGCGGAACGATCCTGACCTTTTGTCGCCACCATGCCTGAATCGGAACAGCGCGGTGGACCAGCGCTGATTCGTGATGAGTTCATCGCAGACCGATGTCGTGCCGATGCCCGGATTCGTTCCGCTGATTCACTGACCACTAACGACGGCAACTACCTTGCCGCGGCATCCACGCAGGCGGATCGAGCGAGATTTTCTAAGCCCCTGTTTGAAAACTCAAGAAATGGCTGAAAACATGAGGAAAATTAAGGCTGGAACCTTGGAAAGGGATCCCCTATATGCTGGGGATGCGATATACCAGCGATCTGACCGACCCCGAATGGCAACTGCTCCAACCGTTCTTTCCCAAACCTGGCAAGACCGGACGCCCGCGCGAACACACCTACCGCGAACTCCTCAATGCGATGTTCTATCTGATGCGCACCTCCTGCCAGTGGCGCAACCTGCCCACGGACTTTGCCCCGTGGAGCACAGTCTATCACTACTTCCGCCAATGGAAGAAGAACGGGCTGTGGGAAACCATTCACACGCGCCTGCGCCAGCAAGTGCGTGTGGCCGCGAATCGGGAATCCCAGCCGAGCGCGGCAATCGTGGACAGCCAGAGCGTCAAGAGCAGCGAATGCAGCGACGAGCGGGGCTACGATGCGGGCAAGAAGATCAACGGCCGCAAACGCCATCTGCTGGTGGACACGCTGGGGCTGGTGTTGTTGGTGATGGTGCTGCCCGCCAACATTCAGGACCGCGACGCCGCCCGGCAACTGTTGGACAAACATTTTGGCCGGCGCACGCGGCGGCGGGTCAAACACCTCTGGGCCGACGGCGGCTACGCCGGCACCTTGGTGGCCTGGGCCTTGGCGACGTGGCGTTGCACAGTGGAGATGGTCAAACGCACCGAACGGCACCGCTTCAAGGTGTTGCCCCGTCGCTGGGTGGATCCATCGGGGTTTCGATGGCAATCCTCGCTTAGTTTGTGACGTCGGGCATTTTGCCCAGCGCTGCCCGTTTTTTTGCAGCGTCGATGTGGGTGTAATTGGCGGAGACCGCTGCGGATTCGTGCCCTATGATGTCCCGAGCAAAAGAATCACTCACCCCCGCATTTTTCAGCATGCTCGTTGCCGTATGCCGTAGGGAATGGAAACTAAGGGCACTCGGCGCACGCTTCGCTGCCCTGCCTTTGCCGTGACTAGCGTGCGACCGAGGTTCAGCCAGCTTTGTATCCACCAGAATTTCATAAAACTGATTCGGGAGGGTTCCTCCGCAGCGACTCCTCTGTTTTGCAGCGAACGCCGATGGGAAAAGCGGCGCATCCGGGTCATCGCCGGCCGGGTTGGTGAAGGGTGGCAAATCAACTCATACCCATCGGTTTCTATCCGGACCGAAACCGCTTGCCCACTCCGGGCAATCTGCTAAGAAGGAACTGTTCGTCACCAAACCATCAACTCCAAACTGACATGAAAAACATCCTCCCTCGACTCACTCTGGCCGGTCTGCTGATCGCGGCGGCCGCGCTGGCTCCGACCGCCGCTCGCGCACAAGACGCCAAAACCAACTCCGCCCCCAAGAGCCACGCACGGGAGAAGTCGGCGCATCACCCGCGCGCCACGCCGTTCCACGGCAAGATCACCGCCCTGGACAAGAACGCGATGACGTTGTCCCTCGGCAAGCGCGTTTTTCATGTCACGTCCGAAACCAAAATCACCAAGGATGGCAAGCCCGCAACCTTTGCGGATGGCGTGGTTGGTGAATCGGTCGGGGGCAATTATCGCAAAGGCGCCGACGGCAAGCTGACCGCGCAGACCATCAGCTTCGGTGTCCAACCGGCCAAGGGCAAAAAGTCGGCGAAGAAAGCGAAGGCCGAGGCGGCGGAGAAAGAGTAGGCCGCGATCGGGAAGAGTTGCTGCCCCGACACTCCCCTCACCGGCGCCACCAGCTGGTCTTGCTCTTGGGCTTGGGCGAATCCGGCTGGTTGTATTGTTGAATGAGCAACTGGCTGCGCGACGCGTGCAGCGCCATGCTGAATTCGTCGTAGCTGAGGAAACGATTTCCGGGGTCCTTCGCCAGCACCTTCACCAGCGCGTCGCTCGTCGGCTGGGTGACTTCCGGCAGCACCAGGTTGGGCGGCGTGAGCGGCGTGTGAACGTGAGCCGCCACCAACTCCTCCACGGTGGGCGCGTCGAACGGCACATGCCCGGTCAACGCATGGTACAGCGTGCAGCCCAGACTGTACATGTCGGACAAGAACGTCTCCTTCTCGCGTTTGATCTTTTCCGGCGCAACATAATAGGGCGTGCCTTCGGTGACGGACGCGGATTCCGGCTCGGCCTCGACGCTGCGAGCCAGCCCGAAATCCACGAGTTTGGGCACGTTGTCCGTGTCGAACAAAATGTTCCCCGGTTTGATGTCGCGGTGCAGCAGATTGTGTTTGAGCGCCAGATCTAGCGCGGAGGCGATGGCGATACCGATGTCCAGGACGATGAGTTCCGCCACGCGCGTCTGCTTTTCGATGCGGCCGTCCAGGCTGCCGTGGTCCGCGAGTTCCATCACCAGGTAGGCCTGGCCTTCAAATTCGTCGAAGGTGTAAATGTGGATGATGTTCGTGTGGTTGAGCCGGGCGCAGGCGCGGGCTTCGCGATAGAAATCCTCCATCGCCACCGGATCGTTCATCAACTCCTTCTTGACCAGCTTCACCGCCACGAGCCGATCCAGCACGGTGTCCCGCGCCTTGTAAACGGTGCCGTTGCCGCCCGAGGCGATGACGTTGAGCAGTTCGAACTGCCGCAGCCGCATCGGCATCATGAGCGCCCGGCCGCACTTGGTGCAGGGCACGCTGGCCAGCGGGGCCAGGTCGCCGGGAATGAAGACCTTGGTGTCGCACCACCCGCAGGTGACCATGCGTAACGGTTTGTCGGTTGCGCTCATCGCTTTAAGGTTATCACGGCTTCCGTCCGCGACAAGCCGCCGCTGGTTGCGGTGAATTCCCCCGGTCAGACGCTGGTCTGCTTGTAACGCTTTCCGTTGCCCGCGTCAAAGTGGAAAAACCTGGCGCTGTGGTTTGGAACACAATTAAAAGCTATTGCCTCCGCGCTGGATGAGGGCGTCCACCGTCGCATGCGGTGGAGGAACGGCATGCCCGGCTGCCATAAAGTGAGATGCGTTTCCGCGCGTCCAATCTGCGCTTGCGCCGACCGGGGGCAGCGCCGAAACTTCCGCCGCGTCCCGGCCGGTTCTGGCCGGCGGCGCGGCGCGCGTGTCGAACGAAATCGTCCAACCCGGTAGCCCCTCGCGATTGCGAACGATCCTGATCGGTCACAATCCCCGGCGTACGGCGGTGCGGCTGTTGATCATCGTCGTGGTCCTGGTTCTGTTGCGCGCGTACGTGTTGATCCCCATTCAGGTGGACGGTCCCAGCATGTTGCCGAACTTTCGGGAGCACTCCATTCACGTCGTCAATCGCCTCGCCTATCTCCGGCACGAACCACAGCGCGGTGATGTGGTGGCCATCCGTTATTCGGGGGTCGGCCGGCTCTCGGGGAACAGCGTCATCCTGATGAAACGGATCGTTGGCTTGCCCGGCGAAACCATCGAGTTCCATGAAGGCAAGGTGTTCATCGACGGCCGCATGTTGCCCGAGCCTTACGTCCGCTCCGATTCCGATTGGGACTTCAAACCGGACCACTCGCATCTGGGCGAGGATGAGTATTACTTCGTAGGCGACAATCGTTCCATGCCTGCCAGCAATCATTATCAAGGCAGCGCGCGGCGCGAGCGGATCATCGGCAAGGTTGTGTTATGAAAATCACCGTTCGCCTCATCGTGCTCGCGGCGGTCCTCGGCGCGGGCGTCTGGCTGTGGCTGTATTTCCATCCGGGACCCGAGGAGGCGATTCGACGTCGGCTGGCGGCCTTGGCCCGGGGCGTGTCCTTCGCGGAACGGGAAGGGGTGATCTCGCGGGCCGCGCGCGCGGAGGCGCTGGCCGGCTATTTCGCGCCCGATCTGTCGCTCCGGATCAATTTGCCCGAGCTTTCCTCCCACGAAAGCCTGAGTCGGGCTGAGATCACGCGGCTCGCGCTGGCGCTGCGTTCCAACCCGAATCTTCGTTCGCTCAAGGTCGAGCTCCTGGACCCCGTCATCACGCTGGGGGCCAACCACCAGAGCGCGGACGTGGAACTGACGCTGCGCGCGGAAGCACCCGGTGACCAGTATTTGGTGGTGCAGGAAATGAAATTCACCCTGCGCAAAGTGGACGGCGAGTGGCTCATCCTGCGCGTCGAAACGGTGAAGACCCTGAACCAGTTGCCGCCGCCCCGCCGGCGCAACGCTCCGGCGCTCGCGTGAACGAACCCGCGCTCCAGCACTTGCGCCGGGTGGACAAAACCCTGGCGCGCGTGATCAACCAGGTCGGCCCGTGTCCGCTCGCGCCCCGGCGCGGGGTCACGCCGTATCAGGCGCTGGTCAAGTCCGTTACCTACCAACAACTGAACGGCACCGCGGCCGGCACCATTTTCCGCCGCTTCCTGGCCCTGTTTCCGGAAACGAAATTCCCCGCGCCGGAACGCATCGTGGCCGCCGCCGACGAAACCCTGCGCAGCGCCGGACTCTCGCGCGCAAAAACGGCCGCCATCAAGGACATTGCCGCCAAAACCATCACGGGCGTCGTGCCCCCGCGCCGCGCCATCGCCCGGATGTCTGACGCGGAGATTGTGGAGCGGCTGACCACGATTCGGGGTGTTGGGCCGTGGACCGTGGAAATGCTCCTGATGTTCACGCTCGGACGGCCGGATGTTTTGCCCGCAACCGATTACGGCGTGCGCAGCGGGTTCGCTCGCGTTTATGGATGGAAGACCTTGCCGCTGCCCAAGGACATACTCGCGCACGGCGAACGCTGGCGGCCATACCGTTCGGTGGCCGCCTGGTATTTCTGGCGGGCGCTCGAATTGTAACCTCACGCCGTTTGACGCCGGCCAATCGGCATTGGTTTAAATCACCCTCGGCCCGGCGGCGATCAACTTTCAAAATCCAACCCAATGTCCACCGCGCGGGCCGAATGAGTCAGCGCGCCGACGGAGATGAAATCCACGCCGGTCCGGGCGATGGCGCGGACGGTTTTCAAATTCACGCCGCCGCTGGCTTCAGTCTGGGCGCGACCCCCAATCCATTTCACGGCCTGGCGCAAGCGCGCCGTGCTCATGTTATCCAGCAGAATGATGTCCGCGCCTGCTTCTACCGCCTGTTTCACCTGGGCCAGCGTGTCGGCCTCCACCTCAATTGTGAGTCGGGGCGAATGTTTGCGCGCGCACTGGACGGCGGCGGCCACGGCGTTGGGTTGGGCGTGGCGCAACGCCGCGAGATGATTGTCCTTGATGAGCACCTGGTCATACAACCCAAAGCGATAGTTGCGTCCGCCGCCGCAGGCCACGGCGTATTTCTCAAAGCGCCGCCAGCCCGGCGTGGTTTTACGGGTGTCGAGGATTTGCGCGCGCGTTCCCCGGATGGCCGCGACGTATCGCGCGGTGAGTGTGGCGACGCCGGAGAGTCGTTGCACAAAGTTCAATGCCACGCGTTCCGCGCTGAGAATGGCGCGGGCGGGACCGGAGATTTTCAACAAGCCGGCCCCGGCGGCCACGCGCTGGCCGTCGCGAGCCAGTCGTTTGACGCGAACGGCGGAGGAGAGTTGTTGGAAAGCCGCCGCTGCCAGGGCGAGTCCCGCAACCACCAACGGCTCGCGCGCGCGCATGAGCACGGAGAACCGGGTGTTCGCCGGCACGGTGGCCAGTGAGGTCACATCGCCGCGGCCGAGGTCTTCAACCAGCGCGGCGCGAACGGCGGTTTGAATAGCGCGTGAGTCCAGCGATTGCACCGTGCGAACATGACTTCAACCCGCGCGTGAGAAAAGGAAAAAGGCTTTTCGTCGCGGGCCATCATTGCCAAGCTGCGCCCATGCGAACACGCACAATCTCCCTCGAGCTGGCTTTGCTGGTTGCGTTGCTGCTGCCCCAGCTTCCGGCTGCGGCGCAGAATCCGAACGGGCATCCGCCGCACCATTTGCAGTATGAAAAAGACATCGAGGCCTTCGAGGCGGCGGACCAGACCAACCCGCCGGCGCCGGGCGAAATCCTGTTGATTGGCAGTTCAAGCATCCGCAAGTGGACCACCGCGCCGGCCCAGTTCCCCAAGCACCGGCTCATCATGCGCGGCTTTGGCGGCTCGTATCTGTCGGACTCCGTGGCGTTCGCGGATCGCATCGCCATCCCCTACCAACCGAAATTGATCCTGCTCTACGCGGGCGACAACGACATTGCGGGCGGCAAATCGCCGGAACAGGTGCTCGCCGACTTCAAGGCGTTCGTCGCCAAAATCCACGCGGCGCGGCCGGAGACACGGATCGGTTACATCGCTATCAAATGCAGTCCGTCACGCGTGAAGTATCTGCAGCCGATGCGGACCGCGAACCGGTTGATCCAGGAATTTGCGGCAACGGACCCGCGCCTCATCTATGTGGATGTCTTCACGCCGGCGCTCGATGCCGCCGGCCAGCCGCGACCGGAATTATACCTGGCCGATCAACTGCACCTGAATGCTACCGGCTACAAATTGTGGGCGGACATTATCGGGCCGGTCATGGACAAGGTGGACCCGCCGGTGAAGAAGTGATTGAGCCAGCAGACGGAGGAAGAACGGGCGCGAATTCATCGCGGCGTGATGAATCAGGTCGGGCGGGGACGGAAGCGGCCGGCGGCTGATTTTTCCTTTTGTTCGACCGGGAGACTTGTCAGCCTGCGGCCATGTCAGTGCCTGTTCTCAGCACCAGCCAGATGCGCGAGTGGGAAAAAGCCACCTGGGCCACCGGGCAGACCGAAGCCGAAGTGATCCGTCGCGTCGGCCAACGGGCGGCTTGCCGGGCGCTGGAGTTGACCCGGGCCGAAGATTTTATCCTGCTGCTCGCGGGCAAGGGGCACAATGGCGATGATGTCCGCGCGGCCGGCGAGCTTCTTACCGATCGTCGCGTGGAATTGATCACGGTCGAATCACCCGCCGCGTGCCTCCCGGCCCTCGAGATTGCGCTCGGCCAGAAACCGGCCCTGGTGCTGGACGGGTTGTTCGGCATCGGACTCAATCGGCCACTGGACGAAGATTGGATCGCGCTGATCACGCGGCTCAACGGAGCGCATCCGCGCGTGCTCGCCCTGGATGTGCCGTCCGGGTTGGACGCCGACACGGGCGAATCGTTCGGGGCGGTGGTGGAAGCCGCCGTAACGCTGACCGTAGGCGCTCCCAAACGTGGACTCCTGCAACGGGCCGCGCTCCCATTCGTCGGCCGGCTGGAAGTGGCGTCGGACGTGGGTTTGCTGCCGCGTGAGGATCAGGCGGAGTTGAACTGGAGCTTGCCCGAGGATTTTCGGGATTTCCCCCCCGCCCGCCCGGTCGGTGGCCACAAAGGCACTTTTGGGCATCTGGCCATTCTCGCGGGCAGCGTGGGCTTTCACGGCGCCGCGGTGCTGGCCACGCGCGGCGCACAACGCGCCCAGCCGGGACTCATCACGGTGTTCACGCACGAGCCGGCGTATTTCCAGGTGGCAATCCAATTGCAATCCGCCATGGTGCAACCGTGGTCACCGGAAACGCGCCTGCCGGGGGATTTTTCCGCCGTGCTCGTCGGACCGGGATTGGCCGCGGACGGCGTCCCGCCCGAGATGCGCACGGCGGTGCGGAAATTATGGAGCGATGCGCTCATCCCGATGGTGGCCGATGCCAGCGCCCTGGACTGGCTGCCCATGGGTCACGCGCCGAAGAAGGTGATCCGGGTGTTGACGCCGCATCCGGGCGAAGCGGCGCGCCTGCTGCGGACCACCGCGCCGCGCGTGCAGGAGAATCGCCCCGCCGCCCTGCGCGACCTCTCGCAGAAGTTTGGCAATTGCTGGGTCGTGCTCAAGGGCCAGCAAACGCTCGTGGGTGGCAGCGCCGGCGAAATTTTTGTGAATCCCTCGGGCAATCCCCATCTGGCCCAAGGCGGCAGCGGCGATCTGCTGGCCGGCTTCCTTGCCGCGCTGCTGGCCCAGCCGGCGTTGCAGGCGGACGCGGGCCAGACCTTGCGTTACGCGGTCTGGCAGCACGGTGCCGCGGCGGACCGGTTGCAGGCGCAACGGCGGAACTGGACGATTGAAGACCTGGCGCGGGAGCTTGGAAATGTGGTTTGAACAACTGGCTTGGTCGCAGTGATTCTCGGCGGCAAGCGTATCCGGGTGAGGGAGGTGACATTTTTTGCGGTACAACCGGACGCGCTTTTTTATGCTCGCCGGCCTGGCTGGACCTAAAGTGCGTTTCCGGTACCCCACGGCCGACGAACAAACCGTCCTCTCCGGCATGACGGTCCGGTTGTTGGAGCGTCCCCAAGAAATCCAGCGTTGTAATCAACTCCTGACCGAGCACCATTATCATCAGGTCAAGCGATGGCACCACGAACAGCGCGAATCTACCACCGTCGGATCTCCAATTCGCATCGCGGCTGCGGCTCGCCCAGCGGACAATCGCACGCCGGTTTTTGCCGCATCGGTTTCCGAGTTCAATTGCCAACAGAATTGTGAACAAGTTTCTGTTTACAAGGAGCGGGAGGGTGTGTTTATATCCCGGGCAGAGAATCGAATTCAGAAAAGCGTCTGTGTGAACTTCTCTCCTTTCGTGGTGTTTCTCCGGCGGGGTTGGTTATGCCAAACAATGGTGCAACTCTCGGATGGACGCGCGGCGGGGCTTTGTCCCCCAAGGCTCTGACCACGCCACAGGGTCACACTCGACTCATGGCGGGCTGACGAAGCCTGCGAATTTCGTTCCGGCTTGTCCAACCCTCCTGCTTGCGGCACGAAGCGACCGCTTGCCAACACTCCGTTCACTTCCACTGCACCCATCTTATGAGAACAGCCATTGCGGTTCGATCATCCCGTTTATTGAGCGGCCTATTGATTTTCGGAACACTTGCCGCGCACGCCCAGCTACCCATCGAGCCGGTAGGTGATTCTCCCACCGCCGCCGCCGAGGGACAGGAACTAACACAACTCTTTACGCTGACCCGCGTGGCCGCCTCGCGCATTGTTCCGGGGCCGGATGCTGCCTTCCAGCGGCGACAAATGGCGGACGAATTGGACAATGAGCTGGAGTCGTTCGTAACAAATCACAGCACTTCAGTTTGGACTCCCAGTGTGCATTTATGGCTGGCGCGCAAAAGTCAGCTAAGGTTGAGCTACTCTGCGGCTATGGATCACTTTGCTCAGGCATGGACACAAATACGCGACTCGCAAGTTCCGGCTGTCCAACATCTGCGGATAGAAGCAAGCGGTGGCTTGGCAAAGCTCCTCGCACTCACGGGCCGGTTGGCCGAACTGAACGAACTGGAAGCACAAGCCGGCATCAACGAGGCCGAAGGTAGTTCCTTTCGAGACTGGGGTTGGGCATTGGAGATGCGGGCCTGGGTCCAAAAGCACCCGGATGAAGCCTACAAATGTGGGCTGCACTGTCTTGATCAACTCGGGCGGCTGACGCAACTCGGAGAGTTCAAGCCGAAAGCCATCGTGGAAACAGCGTCCACGACGAATGGCTTCAGTGCGGCAGAACTGGTTGCGGTCGCGACACGAGCCGGGTTGCGCGTTCACGCGGCGCGTTTACTCGACGCCAATTACTTGCCAGTGCCCTCTATCATCCACCTTCGCTCCGAGCACTTCGTGGTTTTACGTGAACAGCGCGGCGACTTCTACAACGTCTATGATACGGCTGCCTTCGGCCCAAAATGGATCACTGCTTCTGAAATTGCACGCGAGGCGACGGGTTGTGTCATCGTGAGCGACGCCCAAGCGGTTCAGGACGCCTTGAAATTCACTGCGCCAATGGATCTAACATCAGCGGCTGCGTTTCGCGGCCGTTGCCACGGTCCCATGCCGTGGGACCATGATGACTCTCCGTGTCCCACCGACTCTCCGGCGAATTCGAATACCGGCGGATCGTCGCCGGATGCCTCGACCTCGAAGATTGCGGCGGGAGATTCCCCGCACAATTACTCACACGGAGATGGTGGTTGCCAAAGTTGTGCTGGTGATTCGGGAATGCCGACCTGGTCCGTCTCAGAGCCATTCCTCAACCTGTGGGTTCAAGACAGGCCTTTGTACTATCAGTCCGCTTATGGCCCGGCCATTTCCCTGCGCTTGGCCTACAACGAACGTGCCGTGGGAAGCGTTGTCTCGTATATGTATTGGCAGGGCGCACAGTTCGGCAATGCCGCTGGTTCGGTTGGCCTTTGGTCTTGCTCCTGGATGTCATTCGCCGAATTGAGCGACGATGAGAACACTGTTGACCTGATGCTGCCTGGTGGCCGCTGGGCAACATTCACTTTTCCCGCAGGCTCAAGCATCAGTGATGTTCAGTACCGGCATAACTTCTGGCTTGAACGCGTTGGCTCCGCAGGCAACTTTACTTCGCTGATCCTCCATCACCCAGATGGATCGGGGATCACGTATGCCCTTCGTGACGACAGTTATGATCCTTCCTTCCGAGTCTATTACATGTCGGATGCCTTCAATCCTTCCGGCGAAAAGACTGCTTTTACCTATGACACCCACTATTCATATTGCTTCGCGCTGACAAATGTTACCGCCGCTGATGGCACCGCCTTTACCTTGCACTTGGATAGCTCCCAAAATCCGCCTTTCGTCACAAGTATCACCACGTCTTACGGCGTATCAGTATCCTTTGATTATTACCTCTCCAGCCAGTACAACGCACCGACCTTGACGAACATCACGGATGCGGCGGGAATTAGTTCGCAAATCGAGTATGAGGGAATGCCGTATTATGCTGGCGCCATCACCAAACTGATAACGCCGTATGGCACAACGCTGTTCAGCACGAGCGGTGACAATTTTTATCAGGGAATTTTTGACCGCACGGTGCGGATTACGAACGCAGCCGGCCAGCAGGAGTTCTACGCCTCAATGAACACCTATTTGGGTTCGGATTGGCCGGACTTCGACGTCAGTCAGATTCCCACCAACACGCCGCTTGGCACTTTGGATACGAGCGAACGGCAGGAACGCAATACGTTCTATTGGAATGCGCAGCAGTTCGCTCTCTACACCAGTACCGGTTTGGATGCTTTCAGTTGGCCGGCCTTTAACGGTGCCCGCATCCGCCATTGGCTTGCTTCAATTGACCCGAGTTACACGCACTGGAACACGCTTTCGCTCCAGCAGGAACCGAGTCCAAGCGGCAGCACAAACACACAGGGGCAACTCACATGGTTTGACTACGCGGGCAAAGATACTAACGCGACGTACGAGATTGGGAAACAAATCATGCCTGCGGTAGTCGCCCGCGTGATGCCCGATGGCAGCACCGCCTACCAGTATTTCGAGCGCCTCACCAATGGGTTGCCAACCAAAGCGGTCGAGAAGTGGTCCGTTGCCGGCAACGCCCTTTACCGCACCAACACCTACAGCTACGCCGCCAATAACATTGATCTGACCCTGCACATCGGACCGTACGGTGAGCAGGTCGCGAGCAACGTCTTCAACGGCTATCACCAAGTCACCACCAACTACGACGCGCTCAATCAGAAAACCACCTACACTTACGATGCCACCACCCGGCAGTTGACCTCGGTGACCCAGCCAACCGGCCTGGTGACCACCAACTATTACGACGGCAATCATCGCCTCCAACAAACTACCGATCTCCCCATCAATGCGACCGAAAGCTACACTTGGGGCGCGGACGGCAACGTGAAATCCGTCACCGACGCGCGCGGCTTGGTGGTGACCAACTATTGGGACGGACTGAACCGGTTGACAGGCCGGAAATACCCCGATGGCACCACCACCACCAATCTCTACTCCATCGGTACCGCCTATCCCGACAGCTCCGGCGGCTTGAACATTCTGGACGTGACCGCCACCAAAGACCGGCTCGGCTACTGGACGTACTACGGCTACGATGCCCTCCGGCGTTTGACTGCGGTCACCAACGCCAACCAGGTGGTGACCCGCTACGGTTACTGCGATTGCGGGGGAACTTCCTCCCTGACCAACGCCTGGGGCACCGCCGTCCAGCACGTGACGTCGTACGACTACGATTATCAAGGCCATCGCATCTTCACCTACTATCCCGACGCCACGGTGACCAACTGGTTCGACGCGCTGGGGCGCTCGGTGACGACGTGCGATGCCTGGGGCTGTCGCTGGTTCGGCTACGACAACCTGAACCGGTTGACCAGCATCACCAACGCCTTTGGCGCGGAGCGGATCACCACCTACGATTTGGAAGACCGCCCGATCTACGTGACGGACGCCAACAACGTCACCCTTACCAACACCTACGATGACCTGGGCCGCTTGCGCACGCGCACCGCTCCCGATGGCGGCGTGGAGGCGTTCGGCTATTCCGCCCGCGGCCTGATCGCCTACACCAATCAAATCGGTCATACCAACTTCTACGCCTACGACGAGGCCCGGCGGAAAACCTGCGAGACCAACGCGAACTGGGAAGTCATCCGCTACACCAACAGTCCCGCCGGCGATTTGCTGGCGCTGGTGGATGGCAAAAACCAGGTGACCAAATGGAACTACGACGAGTATGGCAGGGTGACCAACAAGGTGGACCAGGTCGGCGCGGCCATCCTGCGTTACACCTACGACGCCGACAGCCGGCTGGTCAGCCGTTGGAGCAAGCAGAAGGGCACGACCTACTACACCAACGACGCCGTGGGCAACCTGACCAAAGTCAATTATCCCACCAGTCCGGATGTGACCCTGGCTTACGATCCGCTCAATCGCGTGACGAACATGGTGGACGCCGCCGGGACGACGAAATACACTTACACCGTGGGCGGGCAGCTATACACCGAAGACGGCCCGTTTGCCAGCGACACCGTGACCAACACTTGGAACAACCGATTGCGCGTGGGCGTGGATTTGCAGCAACCCACCGGCGTGTGGACCAACCGGTTTGCCTACGACGCGGCCAAACGGCTGACCAGTGTGACCAGCCCGGCGGGCGCGTTCAGCTACACCTTCGTAGGTCAGGCGTCGCGCCTGACTCAAAAATTATCGCTCCCCAACTCCAGTTACATCACCAACACCTATGATTCGGTGGCGCGGCTGCTGACAACCAAGCTGCTCACTTCCAGCTCCGCGCTGCTAAATTCTCACTCCTATTCGTACAACCCCGCCCACCAACGCACGCAGCAGGTGTTCAACGCGGGCAGCACGGTCAATTACACCTACGACGCCATCGGCCAGTTGAAGGTGGCCGACAGCGCCACGGCCAGTGAAGACCGGGGCTACAATTACGACACGGCTTGGAACCTGCACTATCGGACGAACAACACGACACTGAACACCTTCACCGTGGACGGGAAGAACCAGTTGACCACGGCTTTTGGTGGGAATTGCGGGTATGACAGCAACGGCAACCTGACCAACTACAACAGCGGCGCGGTGGTTTACAGCTATGACGATGAGAACCAGTTGACGTGGGCCGAAGACGTGGACAAGCACAAGTGGGCCACGACTTTTGTGTACGATGGCCTGGGGCGGCTGCGCAAACGAGTGGAGTACGCGTGGAGCGGAGTTTGGACGGTGTACACGACGACGTGGTATCTCTACGACGGGCGGCGGGTGATTCAGGAGCGCAACGCCAGCAACGTCCCGCAAGTCAGCTACACGCGCGGCACGGACTTGAGCGGCACGCTGGAAGGCGCGGGTGGGATTGGCGGGTTGCTGGGGCGCAGTCACGGCTACTCCGCCGGCAACTGGAGCACGCACAACTATTATCATGCGGATGGCAACGGCAACGTGACGTATCTGGTGAACAACAGCCAGACGCTGGCGGCGAGTTACCGGTATGATCCGTATGGGAATCTGATCAGCCAGAGCGGCACGCTGGCCAGCGCGAACGTGTATCGCTTTTCGAGCAAGGAACTTCACGTCAACAGCGGCCTTTACTACTACGGCTTTCGCTTCTACGATCCCAATACGCAGCGGTGGCTAAACCGAGACCCGTTGGAGGAATGGGGCGGAATAAATCTTTATGTGATCTCCGCAAACGCCCCAACCACGGATGTAGATATAGACGGGCTTACTATTTATCCCAATCCTCCAATTCCCGATGAACCACCAGCAAGTCCTCCGCCTGCTCCAAAACCGAATCCAAAACCGCCTGTCCCGAATCCAAATCCGCCGCACCCTCCTGTCGTGCTTCAACCGCCCAAGCCAAAGCTGCCGCCCATCTTTCCGCCTTATCACCTACCGAAGCCGTTTCCACCGAATTGCTCGATTAGTCCGTGGTTTCCCCCAATTCCGCCAGGAAAACATGGTATCGGGCTCGGAATCCAGATTGGTGTGAAGTTTTAGTGCAGGAGAATGAGGTTGACGCTAAAAATTCCAATTGCTTCAAGGGTGCTTCATTACTCGCTAATCAAAATGAGGCGACGACGCGGCATTGAAATCGCATGGCATTTATTGTTGATGGGCATTTTGTCCTGTATGACAGTTTGGTGCGCGGGATGCGTCAGCGGTAAATCCATGGAGTTGGACGCAAGGCCTTGGAACAGACCAACAAAATCTGATATTTCACAGGATTGGTTATTTCGCGATTATTATCTAAATAATGATTCTCACACGTTCACTTATCCATAGATTGATTGCTATGAACATTGGTAAATTTGTGTCTTCGCTTTTCCTCCTAGTGGGACTGTGCGCCTCCGCAGTCGCACAACAAGGCGACGTATCAACAATAGTATCACCAAAACTGCGAGAGTTTCTGGGCAAAAACCAGAAAGCACTTCATGTGCTCACCAATACCATTTCTGAAGCCTTTTCAAATCGGACATTTCAGGTCTATTACTTCTATTCGGACGACGACTCCATCGGTCGAGCGTCACATTATTATCCTGACGAATCGGTTGTCGGCATTCTGATCCGAGAAAACCAACAACCGTTGGACGAATTCATTAGTCTGCTCTTTGAATCCATAAATTCGACGAGTGAGAAACACTTCCAACAGGTTTTCGAGAAGGTCAAATCAGGTGCGATATCCAAATCCGATTTTGTAAAAGAAATGGACCGGACAGAATTCATCGCCATAAAGCGAACTCGTGACGCATTGAAAGGCATTCCGGTGACCAAGAATGAGGCTGGAGAATCATACTTCTACAAGCGGTTTGTAGAATGTCCGGATGGTTTTGATGACTTTGTCGCCTACAGCAAGAAAGTTGCATCACCGCATCGAGATACTACGAAGGAATGGGAAGCTAAATATGATTTCTTGCGAACGCGGTAGAGAATTGTGAAGCGGTCTTGGTATTGACCAATCGTCATTGTGAGGCGTCAATGAGGCCATGATTGACTGTGGAATGAGGCGGGAGTAGAACTGTCATCAGCCGAATGAAATTGACTGCGAAATACTCCAACCACGCGAAAAGCTGGACCGGGACAGCTTCACTTTCAGTTGCAGGTTCTGTTCGCGTGGTTCGTGTCGTTCGCGGTTCACCAAGGGTTGCCGCCAACCTGACCAGCTACAACAGCGGCGCCGTGGTTTACCGCTACGACGACGAGAACCAGTTGACGTGGGCCGAGGACGTGGACAAGCACAAGTGGGCCACGACTTTTGTGTACGATGGCCTGGGGCGGCTGCGCAAACGAGTGGAGTACGCGTGGAGCGGAGTTTGGACGGTGTACACGACGACGTGGTATCTCTACGACGGGCGGCGGGTGATTCAGGAGCGCAACGCCAGCAACGTCCCGCAAGTCAGCTACACGCGCGGCACGGACTTGAGCGGCACGCTGGAAGGAGCCGGTGGCATTGGCGGGTTGTTGGGGCGCAGTCACGGCTACTCCGCCGGCAACTGGAGCACGCACAACTTTTATCATGCGGACGGCAATGGAAACATCACCTACCTGGTGAACAGCAGCCAGACGCTGGCGGCGAGTTACCGGTATGATCCGTTTGGGAACACGATTTCCAGCAGCGGCACGCTGGCCAGCGCGAACGTGTATCGCTTCTCGAGTAAGGAACTTCACGTCAACAGCGGCCTCTACTACTACGGCTACCGCTGGTACGTGCCCAATGTTCAACGCTGGCTGAATCGGGACCCGATTGAGGAGTCAGGCGGGATCAATCTATATGGCTTCATCAGAAACAATCCAGTTGCGTTTACTGACACCCTCGGGCTAGAAATAAATGGGCCTCCTCCCTGTGCCCCTTGGCCGGGGTGCCGGCCACCTGCCCCGGAACGCCCTCAATTCCCGCGACCAAGATTTCCAATAATTAGGCCACAAGGAGATCCTTTACCGAAGCCAGACCCGAAGACCGGCCCGCCAACCCTGCCACCTATGCCAAAAATTGGAGGACCGGCTTTGGGCGTATGGTGTTTGGTGCTTTACCCCACATCAACGGGGACCGAGCCGACTATGATTCCTGGTTTAGGGTGGGTTTGGCCTCCGACCGAGCCCCCAGACGGCGACGGCAATGACAATATGGAGACTTGCTACCTGGATCCGGAAGACGGGATATCGAAGGGCTTCCCGACGATCTGCATGTACAGATGCAAAAGCGGTGCGACTCATTACGTGGAAGCGGGGCCACGCGGGTGCGTTGACACCGTGAACTTTCCTCTTCCTTAGCATGCACACCGGTGACGTGAGGCTCTGGGACATTCGAGATAAAGCTGGCGCATCCAGCCACCTGAGCGCGGAGGAACTAGCCTACGCCGAAGAGCACCTAAAGTCATCACTTCCAGGGGATCGGTCCAACGCGTGCGAGGCCATCCTGCGGTGTTCCAAATCACACGCTCAGAGATCCGCCGCCGTCAAGGTTTTGGAGGAATTGTGCCTGAATTCCGCAGGCGAGGATTATGTGCTGACGCTGTTGACCGCCTTGTCTTTTGCGCGTACTGATGTGTTCTCCAATCCCGTTGGTATTTGCCGGTTCGTCATGCGGCAAGGCCGGAGCCCAAAACATTATTTACGCGTTGATGCCGCGCTTGCGGTAGGGGTGTTGGCCAAGGCGGGTAATCGGGAGGCCCTCGAACTACTGAGATCGCTGGCGAGGGACGACAATGAGGATGTTCGAGGAAACGCGCTTATTTATCTCCGAAAAATCGGGGAATGAGGCTACAAGTCTGGTTGATATTCGCTTCACTGCGCGCTTTCAGTCACCGTGACGGCTTGAAGGGATAGCCGTCAGCGTCAGCGCTTAAAAGCAAGAAAGCGCTTTCGGCGGCAACCTTCCCCCCAATCATTGCGATCCTGCTTCGAACGCTAATTTTCCGGTGAATTGTTTTCGCAACGTGATTTGTAAAGGGGTCACCCAATAGCGTGAGCGGTCAAGTGTAAAAAATGAATTTCCGTCAGCCAGCTTTTGGTTTCTTAAAAACGGTCTTGGTCTTTTGCCGTTTTGTTGCGTGAAGGGGTCGGTCAATAGTATTGACAAGTCTGCGTTACTCGAATTGCGTGACAAACATGATTGACGCTGCGGGCACGACGAAAGACACCAAGACTGTGGCCGGAAGTCTGTTCACCGAGGACGGGCCGTGGAGCAATGACACCGTGACGAATACTTGGTAAGCGGTGATTTAGCGACCCACTGTTCTGACGGGCAGGTTGGGATAAGATGACGGGTTTGCGCGGGACCGCAGGCGTTTCAAGCGGCCCGGCGGAGGGATTGCTCGCGCGACTTCTGCCACTGGCGTGGTGGTCAGTTGCGCCCAGGTCTGGATCGACGCCTGTCGCGCCCGCCACCCCAAGAGCCGTGCCACCACTCGTCAGTTCCAAAAACGCTTCGCCCACCGCGACGGCGGCCCCGTCCGCCTCAGGCCTTGATCTTTTCCAACTCGCCCACCGCCTGGCGCTTGCCCCCGTGAATCGCGGCGTCATGAAAACTGGCTGGTGGCCGAGATTTGTTCTTCCTTTGCCTGCGCGCATCTGCTAGGAAACGGCTCGTGCGAATCACAAAACTCATTATCCTCAGTTTATGGCTGTGCGTTGGCTTCCTGGTCTCCGGCCACGCGCTGACGTTTGAGTATGCGGACGGGACGAAGGTGGAAGGCGAGATTGTGCAGGGCAAACCGGAGTTCCTCAAAATCCGCGTGGGTGAGGGCAAGTACGAAGACATTCAGTGGGAGAAACTTTCGCAAGCCACTCTCAAGGAACTGGCGGGCGATGAAAAACTCAACCTGGCGAATTTCATCCAGCCGTACCTCGAGGTGCCGGAAGACGAGCGCATCAAGAAAACCGAGGTGGTGATCAAGGAAGTCCCGCGCCTGCAGCGTCCGGTCAAAGGCTCGTTGCTCGGCGCAATGTTCAGTTCCTCCGTGGGGCTGACGGTCATGCTCCTGCTTTACGCGGCCAACCTTTACGCGGGCTACGAAGTGGCCGTCGTGCGCGCCTACCCGGCGGCGATGGTCTGCGGCATCGCGGCGGTTGCCCCCGTCGTGGGGCCGGTCGTCTTCCTTTGCCTGCCCACGAGGCTGAAGTCTTCCGAAAAATTGGAGCACGAGTTGCCGCCGGAAGAGTCGCCGGATTCCTCGCCGCTGGCGCCGGAGGCGGGCGGGGCCGCCGAGGCCGCCCCGGGTGGATTGCACCTGGCCCACGCCCAACCGGAGGCTCCTGCCGCGCACGCGCCGCCGGAAATTTTCAAACGCGGCCAGTTCACCTTCAACCGGCGCTTCATTGAAACGAAATTTTCCGGCTTCTTCGGCGTGGTGCGCCGCGAGGCCGACAAGGACAAGGTTCTGTTAATCAAGACGGCGCGGGGCGAGTTTGTGGCCACGCGCATTTCCCGGATCGCCGCCAATGACCTGCACGTGGACGTTCACCGCGGCCACGCCTCGCAGGAGGTGCAGATTCCCTTTCTCGAAATTCAGGAGATTCAACTCAAACACAAGGACGCGTAACCGTCGGAGGCGGAAGCGCCGGCATTGCGACTCGAGCCATGAAATACAAAGCCATTCTGCTCTTCGGCGCCCCGGGTGCGGGCAAAGGCACCCAGGGCAAAATCCTCGGGACGATCCCCAACCTGTTCCATTGCGCCTGCGGCGATGTCTTCCGTTCCCTGAACGCGGCGGACCCGCTGGCGCGGGTGTTCATTGATTACACGAGCCGGGGCCAGCTCGTGCCGGACAAACCCACCGTGCGGTTGTGGCGGCAGTTCATCCGCAACAACGAGCACGTGGGCCGGTTTCGTCCCCGGCACGACACCTTGGTGCTCGATGGCATCCCGCGCAATCGCCGGCAGGCGGAGATGCTCGACCGCACGCTGGACGTGAAGGCGGTGTTTTATCTGCACTGCACCAATTTCGATTCGCTTGTGCAACGCCTGCAACGCCGCGCTCTCAAGGAAAACCGGCTCGACGACGCCAACCTGGATGTCATCCGCCACCGGCTGGACGTGTACGATCAGGAAACCAAGCCGGTGTTGAAATTCTACGGCGCCAAACGCGTCCACCGCATCAGTTCCGATCAGTCGCCCATCAAAGTGCTGCGGGATATCCTGACCCGGATGCACAAGGTTTTTGATTGATTGGGCGCAGGCGGGCGGGCCGTTTTCATCCCGGCTTTTTGGCTGCGCTATGGCCGCATTGCGAATCATCTTCATGGGCACGCCGGAACTGGCCGTCGCCAGTTTGCGCGCCCTGTTGCGTCATCCGGCGTTTCGGGTGCTGGCCGTCGTCACACAACCCGACCGGCCCAAGGGACGCGATCTGAAATTGCAACCCTCGCCGGTGAAACAACTCGCGCTGAGCACGGGACTGCCGGTCTTGCAACCGGGCAAAGCACGGGAGGAATCATTCGTCGCCGAACTGCGCGCCCTCACGCCGGACCTCATCGCCGTGGCGGCGTTCGGCCAGATTCTGCCGCCCGCGATTCTGGAGTTGCCGCGCTGGGGCTGCCTGAACGTCCACACGTCGTTACTGCCCAAATATCGCGGCGCTTCGCCCATCCAGTCCGCCATTCTCAATGGCGAAACGGAAACGGGCGTCACCATCATGAAGATGGCGGCGGGTCTCGATACCGGCGACATTCTCAGTCAATGCCCGACTCCGATTCGCGACGAGGACAACGCCGCAACCTTGCACGATCGCCTGGCACAACTGGGTGCGGAGTTGCTCGTGCAAACCATCCCGGATTACGTCGCCGGAAAAATCCAACCCCGACCGCAGCCACAGGATCGCGCCACGTATGCGGCGAAAATCAAGAAGGAGGACGGACGCATTGACTGGCAGCAACCTGCCCGCGCAATCTGGAATCGCATCCGCGCCTTCACCCCGTGGCCCGGTGCGTTCACTTTTCTACCCGCACGACCCCAGCCGCAGCTCTTGAAAATCTGGCAGGCGGAAATCGTGGCGCAGCGGGGAGCGGCGGGTGAAGTCTTGTTCGCGAACCGGAAAGGGATTGTGATTGGCTGCGGCGCTGGCGCGTTGCGCGTGACGAGTTTGCAACGCGAAGGTGGGCGACGCATGAGCGCGGCGGAATTCCTCGCGGGGCATCCGCTCGCGCCGGGGCTGACGCTCGGATAACCGCCGGTTCAAGCGGACAACCTCGGCTCGCGTTGCATGATTTCCCGCACCGATGCGGGAGTGCGTTGGGTGGCGGCGGAAACCAGCCGCACGTATTCGTCTTCGGTGACCTCGCGCGGAATCGCCCGGCAAAGTTGGTCGGCGTCGGGATGCCGCCAGAGGTTTGGAAAATCCCGGCATTGCTGCGGCTTCACCGGTTGGATCGAGCAGTCATCGCCCACGAGGAAAACACACGCGCCACCGGGCTGCTCCTGCAAAGCCAGCCCGCGACGGTCGTGGGCGAGCCGGGTGTAGCGCTGGATGAAGTCGTGCTCGCTCAATCCGTGGAATGTTGCGAGCCGCGTGATTTCCGCGTCGGTCAACCGCACCTGACCCGGCCAGCGACAACAGGCCGTGCAACGCTGGCAATCGTAGAACGTCGGCATACGCGACCAGGCTAATTCGCGCCATCCACGACCTGACAGACGAGCGGCTTGGTTTTCACGCCCAGTTGTCGCTCGTAGCCGGCCGCCATGTGCGCGACGAAGTCGTCGGCCTGGTGGTGTTTCACCAGATTGATCGTGGCGCCGCCAAAGCCGCCGCCGGTCAGGCGCGCCCCGAGGCAGGCGGGATGCTGGCGGGCGAGGGCGACGAGCAGATCGAGTTCCTCGGTGCTGTTCTTGAGAAGATCGCGCGAGCTTTCGTGGCTCTGGAACAGGTACTGGCCGAACTGCGCCAGATCATTCGACCGCAAGGCGCGCTCACCAGCCACCACCCGGGCGATCTCGCTGACGACGTGGCGGGCACATGCAAACTCGCGCGGGCTTAACTTGTCCTTCGCGGCGAGCACCTGTTTCAGCTCGACCGTGCGGAGAAATTTTGCGCCGAGTTTGCGCGCGGCGGCTTCACAGTTGTCCCGCAGTTCCTTGTATTCGCCGCCGACCAGGGCGTGTTTCACCTCCGAATTGCAAACCACCAGCGCGACACCGGCCACGGGCGCATGGCCAACGGTCAATGCGGCACAGTCAATCTCCATCACCTGCCACGCCTTGCCGAACAACGAAGACACCTGATCGAGAATCCCACAGGGCACACCGACAAATTCGTTCTCGGCGGCGCGACAGACCTTCGCGTAGTTCATGCGTTCCGCCGGGCCGACCGCCGGCAAAACATTCTGAGCGTCCGGTCGGGGTGGTGTGGCGAGGCCCGTGTCCGTGAGCGTGAACGGGTGCAGCCGGCGCACGGTCAGCGCGGTGGCGACTTCCAGTGCGGCGGAACTGCTCAGGCCCGCGCCCATCGGGATGGTGCTGTGGACGGCGGCGTTGAAGCCGCCGAAATGCACGCCCCGTTTGCGCAACTGTGCCAGCACGCCCTTCAAGTAGTTCGCCCACGGCGCCGCCGGGTTCGGTTGGAGTTCATTGACCGAAAACGTTTCCGGTTCGGCGAAGGCGGACGAAACCAACTTTACCCGGCCATCGTTACGCGGCGAGGAGGCGATGAAAATGTATTTGTCCACGGCCACGGACATGACGAGGCCCTGGTTGTAGTCGGTGTGATTCCCGATCACCTCCAGCCGGCCGGGCGCCTGCGCCAGGTGCGTGGGCGCGTGACCGAAATGTTTTTTGAACAGCGACGGCGCGTCGTTCATGGACGATTCCCCGCTAACCCTGCTGATCAAATTCGCGTGCCAGGGTGAAATCCTTCCGCGTCAATCCGCCGGCGTCGTGCGTTGTCAGGGCCAGCGTGACTTTGTTCCAGCGGATATCAATGTCGGGATGATGCCCCGCCTGCTCGGCGAGTTTTGCCACGACATTGACGAACTTGATGGCGGCAGGAAAATCCCGGAACGCAAACGTGCGCGTGATGGTGGCGCCGGTTTTTTTCCATTCGGGAAGTTTGGCGAGCGCGCGCTGAATCTGGACCGTCGAGAGTTTTGCCATGCGCCCTAGATGCCAGAAGGCCGGGGGCAGGTCACGCCTAAACCGGCGGGAGCGGTGGCGGGGGCGGCGGTTGTGCGAACACGGCGGGCGCATTGCGGCGCGCTTCGCGCAGGAGGCTGAGGCTGGTGACGAGCGACCACAGCCACGCCGCGCCGAAAATGCCCACGCCGGTCAGAGCGATCCAACCGATCGGTTTCACCTCGCTGGTGCCGTCCATCAGGCTGTAAAACTGGCGCAATTCAGCGACGAACCATGCGACAAAGAAACCGAATCCGGTCAGGGCCAGCGCGAGTTGCCCGAGGCCCGCGAGAATCCGACCGGCAATCAAACTGCCCAGTCCGGGTGTGGCGCATTGGTTGAGGAGGGCGGCATTGCGGGCGGCGGCCGGCGTGAGGAGTTTGCGGGTGGCGGCCATCAGACGGGTTACGGCGACATCCAGGCAAAGACCGGGCCGGGGAGGTTTCGGAGCACGGCGAAGGCAATCGTCACGAGCAACAGGATATACGCCGCGCGCGGGCGCAGGAAGGGATTCTTTTCCAGGGCGGTCCGGCCACGGATCAGCCAGTCCGCACCGACCCAGGCGGCCAGCAGCAGGAGGACAAGCAAGAGCGGATTGCAATGAAACGCGGCGCGGAATTCACCATGCGTCAGATGATGCAACGCCCGCAGCGAACCGCACGCGGGGCAGTTCAGGCCGGTGTACTGGTGCAACAGGCATGGCGGATAAAAGCCACCGCGCGCCGGATCAAAAACGAACAGCACCGCCGCCACAGCCACCAGGCCCGCGCCGGCTGCGAGCGCGATAATGCCCCGGTTCGCACGCGACAAGCCGTCAGAGGTTTTGCATTTTGCGAATGATTTCATTCCAGTTAAAGGCCGCGCTCAACGCCACGACACCGATGCCCAGCAGCAAACTCACCCCCGAGATGACCAGGCCGGCGATGGCAATCTCTTTGCCGGAATACAGGTCGGGTCGGTGGTTGATCTGCGACAAGCCGATGGCCGAGAGCACCAGCCCGAGCAAGTTCCACGGCAGACCTCCGCAACAGCAAAACGACAACACCAGCGACAGGATTCCCAACACCAAGCCGGTCGTGGCCAGGCCATTGGTTGGCAACCGCCGCTGAACGGGCGGTGGCAACGACACCGGTGATTGCGGCGCGGACGCGCTGGGCGCGGGCGGGGCGAATTCCGGGAGATCGCCCACGACTTTCCAGTCGGGGCTGCCGTCCGGCAGGATCCGGGTTTGCGCGTTGGCCCGGCCTTCCGCCAGCCATTGTCGCACTTGTTCGAGACTGACCGGCCCGTATTTCCGGCCATCGGCGCCAATGATTTTATACATGACTTGATTTGGCTTGTGGCTGGCCTCGATCCTGGTCGCGTCCGTTCGTGGTCAAACTGAACGGTGACAACCTCAGAACCATGCCTTGCGTCCGTCCACGTAGGTTTTCACAAATTCCTCATCCGACTTGGTGAGATAAAGGATTCCCTCGATCAAGCCGATGATGTGCATCACGGGCGAAGCGACGAAACAGGTCAGCACCGTGACCAGCAGCATGATCAAACCCGCTCCCGTGTAACCCAGGATGAATTTGTGGACGCCGAGCGACCCAAGCAAAATGCCGCAAACGCCCGCCGCGATTTTGCTCGAAGCCCGATCGGCCACCCGCGCCGGAGGCGTCAACAACGGCGGCGCCACGCCGCCGGGCACGTCGAATTCCGGGAAGCTGCTCAACGGCCGCCAGTCGCCGCCGCCTTCCAGTCGCACCCGCGTGTGCGGGCCGACGCGGCCGAGTTGAATCCATTGCTGCACTTGCGCCGCGCTGACCGGGCCGTACTCGTTGCCGTCTGAACCGATGAGTTTATACATGATGAAACCTGGTTGCCGAGGCAGGTTACCCACATCCATGCGTAGCCCGGTGCGTGTGGATAGGCAAGCGCAGAATCGCGAGCACGAACACATGAACGCGGCGAAATCGCTTTTGCTTTCCAAGTGGTCGCGGACGCCGTGGCGTCAAGGCGGCGGCGAATCCTCCCCCGGCAACTTATCCGGATCAACGGGCGCCGGGACGAAGTTCAATTTACCAACTGATACCAGTTGTTGCGTTGATGCGGCTCGTAGCCGAGGTCCTTGATGAGGCGGTGCATGTCCGGCACGGTCATGCGGAAGGTTGCGCCTGCCTGTGACACCACGTTCTCCTCGATCATGATGCTGCCAAGATCATTCGCGCCAAACTTCAACGCCACCTGGCCGATCTCCAATCCTTGCGTGACCCAGGAGCTTTGGATGTTCGCGAAGTTGTCGAGGTAGATGCGGCCGAGCGCCTGGGTGCGGAGATATTCGTGCGCGCCCACGGTCGGCGCCCGGAGCTTGGTGTGTTCGGCTTGAAACGTCCAGCAGATGAAGGCCGTGAAATGGCCGTGGGTCGCCGAGGGCTGGCCGGCAGGGATGCTTTTCGTCGAAGCGGTTGGAGATTGTCCGGGACTGGATTCCCTCGTTGCTTGACCGGCCGACATCATGGCGGCCGCACGTTGCAGCGATTTGTCCTGCTGCCGGCGCAACCGCTCCAGATGCTCGATCCGGTCCTCCACCGTTTCCACGTGGCCAAACATCATGGTCGCACTGGAATATAGACCCAGCCGATGCGCCACGTCCATGACTTCGAGCCAGTCGTCGCTCATGGCCTTGAGCGGCGAAATGCGCTGCCGCACGCGGTCCACGAGAATTTCGCCCCCGCCGCCGGGGATCGAACCCAACCCGGCGGCCTGGAAATCGCCGATGATTTTCTCCAGCGGTTCATTGAAGACCTCGCGAAAGTGAACGAACTCGCTCGGGCTGAAGCCATGGATGTTGAAGCCCGGAAATTTGTTTTTCACGTGCGACAACAAATCCAGATACCACTGCTTCGTGAGCTTGGGATGATGCCCGCCCTGCAGCAACACCTGGTTGCCGCCCAGCGCGATGGTTTCCTCGATCTTCCGATCCAGTTCGGGCAGGGAAATCACGTACGCGTCGTCGTCTTTCTCGGTGCGATAGAAGGCGCAGAATTTGCAATAGACATTGCAAATGTTCGTGTAGTTGACGTTGCGATCCACGTTGTAGGTGACGATCTCGTTCCCCCGGCGATGGTAGGCGTTGGCTTTGGCCAGTTGCCGCCGCCGATCCGCCAGCGCGCCCAGTTCCTCCAGTGGCAACGAATAAAGCCGCGCGGCCTCGGCCTGGTTGATCCGCTGGCCGTCCCAAACCTTTTGGAGCAACTCATCAAGTGACGCGTCGTAAATCACCTCCACAGGCTAGTCGTTGTCCGGCACCCAGACAAGCGCGCCGCGCAATGGGCGCCGGCGGACGAAGCGGATACTTTTCCTTGCCGGGTCATCCGGTTAAAACGGCTGCGACATCTCCGCCTGTCTCCGCCACCGGGCTAATGGGACGCGACCGGAATTTTGATGCGCCCGCGCTGGAATCCAGATTGACGGCGGCAGCAGACCCGATTATGCCTTTCGAGTCTGAACCCAGCTCGCGGAGACCACGCGTCGGCTGATGATGTTTGCGCCCCGTCCTGTGGCATCGTCGGGGTGAGTGGTTGACGCGGGTGAGCGGCGGAGTGGTTTTTCCCGGCGCGAAGCGAAGAAAGATTTGAATGAGCCAAACATGATCCACGTATGATGAAGCAAAAAATCTGCAAACTGCTGGCGGTGGGACTGCTGGTGGCGGCGATGGGAAACGTCGCCGCGCGCGACCGCTGGACCCCGGAGCAAGCCAACGACTGGTATGCCAAGCAACCGTGGCTGGTGGGTTGCAATTTTGGTCCGAGCACCGCGATCAACCAGCTTGAGATGTGGCAGGCGGACACCTGGGATCCCCGGACGATTGATCGGGAACTGGGTTGGGCCGAGGGCCTGGGTTTCACCAGCATCCGCGTGTTTCTGCACAATCTGTTGTGGCAGCAGGACCAGGCGGGATTTCTCCAGCGCCTCGAGGAATTTCTCGCGCTGGCGGACAAGCATCACATCGGCGTGATGTTCGTGCCGCTGGACGGCGTGTGGGATCCGGATCCCCAGCTCGGGAAGCAGCGCGCGCCGAAACCGCACGTTCACAACTCCGGCTGGGTGCAAAGCCCGGGCCGGGCGATTCTCAGCGATCCGAAACGCCAGGATGAGTTGAAGCCCTACATCGTCGGCTTGATTTCGCATTTCAAGGACGATCGCCGGGTGCAGGTGTGGGACATTTTCAACGAGCCGGACAATCCCAACACGTCCGCCTACGGCAAGGTGGAACTCAAGAACAAGGCCGAGGTGGCGACCGCGTTGCTCCAGAAAGCCTTCCTCTGGGCGCGGGAGGCGAATCCGTCGCAACCAGTCACGGCCGGGGTGTGGATTGGCACCTGGGGCGATCCGGCCAGATATACGCCGATGGAAAAGGTGATGTTTGCGGAGTCGGACGTCATCTCGTTTCACAATTACGCCCCGCTGGCGGAGCTGAAGCAATGCGTGCAGCACTTGCGGCGCTTCCGGCGTCCGATCATTTGCACGGAATACATGGCGCGTCCGCGCGGCAGCACGTTCGACCCCATTCTCCAGTACCTTAAGGACGAGCGCGTGGGCGCTTACAACTGGGGTTTCGTGGCCGGTAAAACGCAAACGATTTATCCGTGGGACACCTGGACGAAGACCTACACGGCCGAACCCGCCGTTCCGTTTCACGACATCTTCCGGCGCGACGGCACCCCGCTGGTGCCGGCCGAGGTGAAATACATCAAGCGGGTGACCGGCAAGGAGTGATCGCCCCACGCGAGTTTACCATGAACAAAATCCAATCCCTGAAATACCGATGCCAGACCATCAGCGTTCTGGCGTGCCTGTGCGTGGCCACCGTCGCCGGGTTCGGCGCGGACGCGGCGCGGCCGTTGCTCTCGCCGCTGTTCTCGAGCCACGCCGTGTTGCAACGCGAACGTCCCGTGCCCGTGTGGGGCTGGGCGCGGCCCGGCGACAAAATCACCGTGACCTTTGCCGGACAAGAAAAATCCACGACGGCCGGGGCTGATGGCAAATGGATGGTCAAGCTCAAGGCGATGCCGGCTTCCGCCGAGTCGCGCTCGTTGCGGGTCACGGATGCGAGCGCGCCGGAATCCGTCACGGTCACGGACGTGCTGGTGGGCGACGTGTGGTTGTGTTCCGGGCAGTCCAACATGGAGATGGGCATTGGCTTGTGTAACGCCAGCAATGACATAGCGACGGCGAACTTTCCGCTGCTCCGACTGCTGACGGTGCCGCACCGGATCGCCAGCGAACCGGTTGCGGACGTGACCTGTAGCTGGCTGCCGTGCAATCCGGAGAACGTGATGCAAGGCGCCTGGGGCGGATTCTCGGCGGCGGCGTTTTACTTTGGGCGCGATCTGCAACGGGAGTTGAACATCCCGATCGGCTTGATTCACAGTTCGTGGGGCGGGACGATTGCCGAGGCGTGGACGAGCGCCGAAGGGCTGGAGCCGGTGGGCGATTTCGATGAAGCGGTGAAGCAGTTTCGCGCGGCCGGCAACGCGAAAAGCGTGGAGGATTACGCGCGGGTCTATGACCACTGGTGCGCGGAAAAGGATCCCGGCACAAGACAAGGTTGGGAAAAATTGACGAGCGCCGATGCGGCCTGGAAAGCGGTTGAGATGCCGCAGCCGATCGAGAAGGTCGGGCTGCCGGATTTTGACGGGATGGTCTGGTTTCAACGCGAGTTTGACGTGCCCACTGACTGGGCCGGGAAAGATCTGCAACTGGAACTCGGTGCGATTGATGATTTCGACACGACCTGGATCAATGGGGTGAAGGTGGGCGGGACGTTTCGTTACTTTCAGCCACGAACCTATCGCGTGCCGGCGAGCGTTGTGAAGCCGGGGCGCAACGTCATCACCGTGCGCGTGCTTGACACGGGCGGCGATGGCGGATTCATCGGCAAACAGGATCAGATGCGAATTGCGCCCGCGGGTGATCAGTCGGGCGCGCCGGTTTCCCTGGCGGGCACCTGGCGGATGCGGGACTCCGCGCCGAAGGCCAACCTGACCTCGCTGCCGCCGTTGCCGGACGCGAACAATCCCAATGTGCCGACGGCGCTGTACAACGGGATGATCGCGCCGTTGCTGCCGTTCGCCATCAAAGGCGCGATCTGGTATCAAGGCGAATCAAACGCGGACCGCGCGTGGCAATATCGCCGCTTGTTGCCGGCGATGATCAAGGACTGGCGCAAGCGTTTTGGCGTCGGCCGTTTTCCGTTTTACATCGTGCAGTTGGCCGCGTTCCAGGCGACGGCGCCCGAGCCGCGGGACAACAATTGGGCGGAGTTGCGCGAAGCCCAGGCCCGGACCGCGAAGACGGTGGGGAAGAGCGGACTGGCGGTGGCGATTGATATTGGCGATGCGAAGGACATCCATCCCAAGGACAAGCACGCGGTCGGTCATCGGCTCGCCTTGTGGGCGCTGGCGGAAACCTACGGCAAGAAGATTGAAGATTCAGGTCCGTGGTATCGCTCGATGAAGACCAGCGGCGACAACATTGTATTGAAATTCGATCATGTGGATGGCGGCCTGACCGCCCGGGGCGACAAACTCACGGGCTTTGCGATTGCCGGCGCGGATCACAAGTTCGTCTGGGCCAACGCGGTGATTGAAAACAACACGGTCATCGTGTCGTCGCCGGAGGTGCCCAAGCCCGTGGCGGTGCGCTATGCGTGGGACATCAATCCGGTCTGCAATTTCTACAACAATGCCGGCCTGCCCGCCGTGCCGTTTCGCACGGACAACTGGAAGGCGATCACGGACAAGTCGAAGTAAGAACGATCCTTTCCGCCGCGATGCGCCTGATCCTAACGCTGTGGCCGACGCTGCTCCTGGCGACCGGGACGTTGTCCGCCCAGATCACGGACCAGGTGTTCGCACAGGATCCGGCGCAGCGACTGGAGCGCACCTGTTTTCAAACCGGCCGGGGCTGGACGGAGAACAGCAACCTGCGTTCGGACGTGGCCATCGTGTACGGGATTGACGCCAAATTACCGGAGCGCATCCAGACCTGGCGCGATCACGGATATCGCATTCACGTGATGACCGGCGTTTCGTGGGGGCAATACCAGGACTATCTCTACGGGCGTTTTGACGGAGTGAATCACGAGGACGAGGCACAGACCATCAAGGATGGTCAGAAGCGCAGCCACGGCGGCGATGTTTACTACATGTGCCCCGGCACGAACTACGGGAAGTTTCTGTGCGTGGGCGTGCAACGCGCGCTGGATGCCGGCGCGGAGGCGATTCATCTCGAGGAGCCGGAGTTTTGGGTGAACAGCGGTTATTCGGAAGGCTTCAAGCGCGAATGGCAATCCTACTATGGCGAACCCTGGCAGGCGCCGGATAGCTCGGTGGATGCGCAATGGCGCGCGTCCAAGCTCAAGTATTTTCTCTATCGGCGCGCGTTGCAGCAGGTGTTCGATTACGTGCAGGACTACAATCAGCGCACCGGCCGCCATGTCCGATGTTACGTGCCCACGCACAGCCTGCTCAATTACGCGCACTGGCGCATCGTCAGCCCGGAGTCCAGCCTGGCGCGCTTGCGGGGTTGCGATGGCTACATCGCGCAGGTGTGGACCGGCACTTCGCGCACGCCCAACCTGTATCGGGGCAAACTTCGCGAACGCACCTTCGAGACCGCGTTCCTCGAATACGGCACGATGCAGAATCTGGTTCGCGCCACCGGTCGGACCGTCTGGTATTTGAACGATCCCATCGAGGACAATCCGAATCACGACTGGAACGATTACCAGCGCAACTGGGAATCCACGCTGGTCGCGTCGCTGTTCCAGCCGGAAGTCTGGCAATACGAGGTCGCGCCGTGGCCGGAACGGATTTTTGGCGGACGCTATCCCCGTTCGGCCCCGGCGGCGGATCGCAAATCCATTCCGCCCGGCTACGCCACCGAGTTGCAGACCGTGATGAATGCCCTGAACGATCTGAAACAGGCGCGCGTTAAGTGGGATTGCGGCACGACCGGCCTGGGGGTGCTGGTGAGCGACTCGTTGATGTTTGAACGCGGCGAGCCGGTTTCCAGCGACGATCACCTGAGCCACGTTTACGGAATGGCGCTGCCGTTGTTGAAACGGGGCATGCCGGTGACGCCCGTGCAGTTGGAGAACGTGACGATTCCAGATTATCTCAAGGACTTCCGCGTGCTGCTCCTGAGCTATCACGGAATGAAACCGCTCACGCCGGAAGTTCATGCGCCATTGGCCGACTGGGTGAAGCGCGGCGGCGTCCTCGTGGTCTGCGATGACGACAGCGATCCCTACAACGCGGTGCGCGAGTGGTGGAACACCGGCGCGGAACATTACCGGACGCCGCGCGAACACCTGTTTGCCCAACTTGGCTTCGCCGCCGCCAGGAGCCGGCCGTCGGCGGAACACGCGGTGGAGTCGCCAATCGAATGGTCATTCGGGCGGGGACAGGTCCTCTGGTTGCGCGAGTCACCGGCGAAACTTGCCGGCTCGGCGGCGGGTGACGAGCAAGTGCTCGCGCTGGTCCGGCAGGCGGCGAAACGAGCCAGGCTCGACTGGCGCGAAACGAATTACCTCGCGCTGCGCCGCGGCCCGTATGTCATCGCCGCCGGCTTGGACGAATCCGTTCCGGGCGCACCGAAGGAGTTGCGGGGGCGCTTCGTCAATTTGTTCGATCCTGAGCTGACCGTGCAAACCAGAATCCGCCTCAAACCGGGCAGCCGGTTTTTTCTGCGAGATCTGGACGCCGCACCCGTGGGTAATTCGCAACTGCTGGCTTCCGCGGGCAAGGCGTTGCCCACCGGTTCGACGAACGATTCAATTTCATTCGCGGTGGAAGGCGTGGCCCGGACGCCGTCCGTAATCCTGTTGCGCGCCAAAAAGGCGCCGCGTTCGGTTACGCTGGCCGGCCAGCCCGTCGGACAGTTTGATTTTTCCGAGCTAGCCGGACTCTTATGGATTCGATTCGAGAACGAGTCGCGCCCGCGCCTTCTGACCGTCAGTTTCTGATTGGCATTCGCGATTGCGAGTCGTGCGTAAACCGCTCGCCACTTCGCCCCCTGCTTTCAAATTCAGGTTGCGTTGACGTGCGGCAAACGGTTGGCTAACTTGAAGCCAGCAAAGCCATGAAAACGCAAATTGAACCTACATCGAGCGAAACTTTTTCTGACTCGCAAGGCATCGGTCCACTCACGGCGAGATCCGCGGTTAGCACCGGGGCGGATCGTGCTGGTGGGAGTGGGCAGGCAGGTCAGGTTCGGGTGACGAAACGGCGGCGCGGCGCGGCCTTCACGCTCATCGAACTGCTGGTGGTCATTGCCATCATTGCCATTCTGGCGGCGATGTTGCTGCCGGCCCTGGGCAAAGCGAAGGGCAAAGCCAAGCAGATTTCCTGCATCAACAACCTCAACCAAATGGGCAAGGCGCTCGTGATGTACGTGGGCGACAACAACAACTACTACCCCGGCTGCCTCTGGGTTCAAGGCTCGTACTATTACATCTGGATGCCGCGACTCCTGTCGCACATGGGCAATAATCGCAACGCGTTCCTGTGTCCCGCCGCGGCGCCGAACGCCGCTTATGATCGGGGGCTGAATCCAACCCTGGCGTCCATGAACGACCCTTCGACCGGCGTGCTGAACACGAACTCCGTCCTCAACACTTCGCGTTTTTCCTACGGCTACAATGACTGGGGATTGGGGGCGGTCTTGAATCCTTCCGTGGGGTCGCTGGGTCTGGGCGGGGACGTTCAAAGCGGCACCACGTACCTGGTCAAAGAATCCCGGGTGAAAGCGCCCGCGGAGATGATCGCCATCGGCGATGTGCCCGCCGTCAAGACCGGGAGTTTTTTCAACGCGAACATGGACCCGAGCAGCGACGTTCCGCCCCACACCGAGCGGCCTTCCAACCGGCATAATTTCCGGACCGACTTGCTCTTCGCGGACGGTCACGCCGAAAGTCCGAAGCGCAATGATGTCGTGAACCCGGCGCCCAACTGGGTCTGGCGCAACCGCTGGAGCAACGACCACCTGCCGCACAACGAGTTTAGCTGGAACTTAACCCCGGCGTACAACAACTTCCTGGACCCCTGACGAAAGCGCGACCCCAACCCAATTTTGCCATGATGAAACTAACTTGCTCGATGCTCCTGACGTTCTTCGCGCTGTGCTGGCTGGCCGGCTGCGGCGACGGCAAATCGGCGGCGGCGGAAAAGGCGTTGCAAGCCATGCGGCAATCGTTCGACTCGGCCCCGGCCGAGCTGAAGAGGAAATATGCGGAACTGAAGACCGCGGTGACGAACGGCGATTTCTCCAAGGCCCAGACGCTGTTGGAGGAATTGGCGCAGGCCCAGTTGTCCACCGAACAAGCGCAGGCGGTCGAGGAGCAGAAGCAGGCCGTTGTGCTCAAGGCCTCCACCGCCTCGCAGAACGGCGACACGAAAGCGCTCGAGTTCATCCAAACCCTGCGAGCCCGGTCCCGCTCGCGGTGATCCGGGAGGAGAGCGACGGGCACCGGTTTGAATTCTAACCCGCGCCGGACAGGGCCAGCGGTGGGTTTGCGCTGCCGTTCACACAACCTAAAACCTGATGAAACCAAATTCCTTTTTGGCGTCGGCCGGGCGGGCGGCGAGCCTGGCTCTGCTGGTTGCTGTTGCCGCCCAACTGCCGGCGGGCGGCGCGGAGAATCCGTCGCTGCGTCCGCCCGCCGTCCCCTTAGTCGCCTGCGATCCCTACTTCAGCATCTGGTCCGCTGCGGACAAACTGACCGATACCGGCACGACGCACTGGACCGGCAAACCGAACCGGTTGGAAAGCGTCGTCACCATTGACGACAAAAAATTCCGGGTGCTCGGCGCAACGCCGGCGGACGTTCCGGCGCTGGCGCAAAGCACGCTCGAGGTTTTACCGACACGCACCGTTTATACCTTCACCGGCGGTGGCGTGGAGCTAACGCTGACGTTCATGACGCCGATGCTGCCGGCGGACCTTGATTTACTCGCGCGGCCCGTCACCTACGCCACGTATGAATTTCGCGCTACCGATGGCGCTACGCACAACGTGTCCTTCGATTTTGACGCTTCGGCGGAGCTCACGGTGAATCACGGGCAGCAGGAAGTGCTGGGGTCGGTGTTCCAGCTCAACGCCCGGCCCGGCAATCTGGTGGGCGTGAAGGTTGGTTCCGTGGAGCAGGCCATTCTCGCGAAGAAGGGCGATGACATTCGGATTGACTGGGGATACCTGTATCTGGCCGCGCCCCAATCGCAGGCCCTGAGCGGTTACAGCCCTCGCGGGCGACATTCGCCCAAGCCACTGACGCGCGCCGCCGCGGGGGAAACGACGACGGCCTGGCTGTCCTTCAAAACTTTCAAGGTGTCCGCCAAGCCGGTCGCGCGCTGGTTGCTGCTGGCGTACGACGACGAGTATTCGATCCAGTACATGAAGAAAAATCTGCGCCCGTACTGGCGGCGGAATGGCTGGGAAGCCGCCGACCTGCTCAAGGCCTCCGCCCAGGACTACGCGTCCTTGCAGAAACAGTGCGCGGCGTTCGACGAGGAACTGATGGCCGACCTGACCCGGGCGGGTGGGGTGAAATATGCCAGGCTGGCGGCGCTGGCGTACCGGCAGTGTTTCGCCGCGGGCAAATTTGTCGCCGATGCCAACGGCCAGCCGCTTCAGTTCTGCAAGGAAAACCACTCCAATGGTTGCATTGCCACGTCCGATGTCTTCTATCCGATGTCGCCGCAATTCCTGTTGTTCGGGCCGTCGGTGGCGAAGTCGTTTCTGGTGCCGTTCATGAACTACGCGACGAGCGAGCGCTGGAAATTTCCCTTCGCCCCGCACGACCTCGGCACCTACCCGCAGGCCAACGGCCAGGTGTATGGCGACGGCGAACGTGGCGTGAACAATCAGATGCCGGTCGAGGAGACCGGCAATCTGCTGCTGCTCATGACGGCGGTGGCGGAACTGGAAGGCAACGCGAATTTTGCCGGGCTTTACTGGCCGCAACTCGAACGGTGGGCGGAGTATCTCAAGGAAAAGGGGTTTGATCCCGAGAACCAGCTTTGCACGGACGATTTCGCCGGCCATCTCGCGCACAACGTGAACCTCAGCGCCAAGGCCATCTGCGGCCTGGGCGCGTTTGCGAAGCTCTGCGAAATGCGCGGGGATTCGGCCGGGGCCGCCGGGTATTTCAAACTGGCCCGTGAATTCGCGCAACGCTGGGTGCAGGAAGCCGACAATGGCGACCATTTCCGGCTGGCGTTTGATCGGCCGGGCACGTGGAGTCAGAAGTATAATCTGATCTGGGATCGCATTCTGGGGCTGAACCTGTTCCCGGCGGAAGTCGCCCGCAAGGAGATGGCCTTCTACCGGACAAAACAGAATGAGTACGGCCTGCCGCTGGATAATCGCAAGGACTACACCAAGCTCGACTGGATTCTCTGGACTGCGACGCTCACGCAGAATCGCGACGACTTCGATGCGCTGGTGGCGCCGGTGTTCCGATTCCTGAACGAGACGCCGGATCGCTCACCGATGACGGATTGGTATCAAACCAAGACGGCGCGCAAGGTGGGTTTCACCGCGCGTCCGGTCGTGGGCGGAGTGTTTGCGCAACTGCTCTATGAGCCGGCGGTGTGGAAGAAATGGGCCGCGCGCGACGTGACGAAGGCCGCGCACTGGGCGCCGATGCCCACGCCGCCCAAAATCACCGTGGTCGTCCCGGCGGCGGATCAGTCGCCCGCGACGTGGCGCTACACGACGACCAAGCCGGCTGGCGATTGGATGAAGCCCGGCTTCGACGATTCGTCGTGGCAGCAAGGACGCAGTGGTTTTGGCACCGCCATGACGCCCGGCTCGATTGTGAACACCGTCTGGGATACGCCGGACCTCTGGCTGCGGCGCGAGATCGAAATCCCGGCCAGCCAGACGCACGGGTTGCAAGCCTGGCTGCATCATGACGAGGATGCCGAAATCTACATCAACGGCGTGGCGGCTTTGCGCGTGACCGGCTATACGAGCAGCTACGACGCCTTCCCCTTGACCGCGGCCGGTCTGGCCGCCCTCAAGCCGGGCAAGAACCGGATTGCGATTCATTGCCATCAAACTGGCGGCGGTCAGTATGTTGATTTCGGCCTGGTGCAGGTGACAGAGACACAACCGGCCAGGTAAGCCCATCTGGCAGCCGTGGATGCCGCCGCCGCTGCCGAAGCGCCGGATCGGAGATCGGCGCTCCGCCAGTCGGAGCGAGTTGGAGGCAGCGTCAAACTCCGCTTCGCAAAATTCTTGCCCGGCTTGGGGTTTGGTCGGATGCTGCGTCATGCCCAAGCCTCGGTTCATCGAAGCCGGAGTTGTTTCCAATTTATGAAATACGCCTCCGCCTTCCGGGTGCTGGTTCGCAGCGGAATCCTGGCGCTCATGTTGGCGCTGCTTGTTCCGTCCGCCGGGTGCGCGAACCTGGACGTGGCGCCATTCGGCGCTCCGCTGCCGGACGCGAGCGGGGTGGTGTGGAATGAACCGCGTGAGTTGCATGAAGTGGTGGTGGAATTTCAGGACGCCGCGCCCGCGCCCGGCCAGGTCCGGCTCGAATACTGGGGCAGCCGATGGCCGGAACAGCATTTGCCCAAGGATCGCGAACCGGGCGGCGGCGACGTGGGCTGGATGGAGTTGGGCAACTGGTACCAGTCCGATTGGCGCGTCGCGGACACGGAGGCAAAAGTGGAGGGGCGACGAATTACCTTCACGTTCCGCCCGGTCAACGACCGGGAATTTCCCAAGCTCGCCGACTATCCCGCCCGATTTCGTGCGACATTAAAAATCCGGCTGACCGCCGACGGGCCGTTGCCCAAGATTCGCCGCCTCCAGGCCTTCACCGATTCCACCGTGCGGGAAAGCGCAGTGCGCCTGGCGTGGCAGTCGCCGCCGTCACGGACGTTGCCGGTTACCGTGTTCAATGGGGCGTTGCAGTCGGTGGACAAACTCGCGGACGCCGCCACGCGGTTGCAACTGCAAATCGCGGTGAACTCCGACCCCAACAGTTACGACCGGACGTTGGTGACGGTTCACAACTACACCAATACTTTCACCTTCAAGGTGGACGACTTGAGCCGCGGCCCGTTGTTCCTACCCGAATTTGGCGTGGCGGTGCTGGATGGAAACGATGGACGCGATTACGCCGCCGTTGCCGCGGCGCAAAAAGCGCGCGGCGACCAGACCCTGTACGATCGCGTGGCCGAACGGCCCGAGCAAACCTGGCAGGCTGCGTGGGCCGGCATGCCGCCGAAGAAATCGCGCATCTGTTTCCCCATGGGGCTGGACGGCGGCAGGCAACGTTTCCGGCTCGATGCCAATGGCGAAATTTTCTTTCGTTGGAACGATCAGTATATGCGGAGTCGTCCAGGCCGCGAAACGGCCCGGCTTGATTTGGAAAAGCCGCCCGTGCATTTCCGGTTCGGCCTGCCTGAGCAGCCCGAGGATCGCCATACCGAGGACGACAGTCTCCCGATCTGCGTCACCACCTGGGACGTGGATGGCGTGCAAGTGCGACAGACCGCCTTCGCCACGGATCTGGCGGGCACGAAAGCGACCGGGCCGGTGCCGCCGGGCGACGCGCTGGCCGTGGTGATGGCGCGCTTCGATTTCACCAATACCACTGGCCAGCCCAGATCGGCGACGCTGCCAGTCACGATTCGGGGCGGAGAGACGTTTGACCACTTGCGAATCGGCGCCCGCGGTTTGCTTCAGAACGGAGAATACCTGCGCGGGCAGGTGGTCGCCGACGGGACGCCGACGGTCGTGAGCAACAGGCTCACCTGGACCTGGACGCTGTCGCCGCAGGAAGCTCGAGCGGTGGTGGTCAAGATTCCCTATGTCGTGCTGGCTGGCACTAACGAGACCGAGGCGTTGAATCGGTTGGATTTTGAACAGGAGCATCGGGAAGTCGCCGGCTATTGGAAGCGGCGGCTGGACGAAGGCGCGCAACTGATCACGCCGGAACCCGTCCTCAACGAGTTTTACCGCGCGACGGCGGGACACTTGTTGATCAATTGCGAACGCGAACCTCAAAGTGATCGTCGTTTTGCCCGCGTCGGCTCGTTCAATTACGGCGCCTACGGAAATGAATCGTGCATGATGGTCGTGGACCTGGACCGGCGCGGTTATCACCGGGAGGCTGCGGAATGTCTGGAGAGCTGGCTGCATTATCAGGGAACGGTCGGATTGCCGGGAGATTTTGATTCCAAGGTAGGCGTGCTTTACGGCGCGGGTGGTTACGAGGCGGGCGGATACAATCAGCACCACGGCTGGATTCTTTGGATGCTGGCGGAACACTACCGGTTCACTCGCGACCAGACGTGGTTGCGCCACGCCGCGCCCGGAATCGTGGCCGGCGCCGATTGGATTATCCGGGAGACGCGACGCACCGAAGATCGCACCGATCTCGCGCGCGGCTTGTTGCCCGCCGGCGGCCTGGAAGACATCGGGGACTGGTGGACATGGCTCTCGACGAGTTGCTACACCTGGCGCGGCTTGGACGCGGCGGCGTGGGCGCTCGGGCAAATTCAACACCCGGACGCGCCCCGGATCCGACGGGCGGCGGATCGCTATCATACGAATTTGATCGCCAATTTCCGAGCCGCCTCGGCGCGCTCGCCGGTGATTCGCCTGCGCGACGGCACGGCTGTCCCGCAGATTCCATCCTACGTTCAGCGACGCGGGCGCAGTTTCGGCTGGATTTGTCAGACCCTCGAAGGCGCGCTGCATTTGCTGATCACGCGGGCGGTTGACCCCCAATCACGGGAAGCGACCTGGATTCTGAAGGACTACGAAGACAACCTCTACCTCTCCAATCAATACGGCTACACGCTGGATGATTTTGACCAATACTGGTTCGGTCGCGGCGGCATGTCCATGCAGGCCTGCCTGTTGTTGGACGTGGAGCCGTATCTCTACCGCGACGACGTGAAGCAGGCCCTGCGCGCCATGTTCAACGCCATTGCCGTGAGTCATTTTCCTGATGTTCACATGAA
>CAZLOH010000035.1:0-56822 GCA_964561105.1 uncultured Bifidobacterium sp.
GTTTGCTGAGCACCACTTTGAAGAATTCCAGCGACACCGTGCTCAACTCCCACACCTACGGTTACGATCCGGCCAATCAACGCACGCAACAGGTCTTCAACGCCGGCAGCACGGTCAATTACACCTACGACCGAATCGGGCAGTTGAAAGTGGCCGACAGCGGCACGGCCAGCGAAGACCGGGGCTACACCTACGACAAGGCCTGGAATCTCAACTTTCGCACCAACAACACGACGCTCAACACGTTCACCGTGGATGGGAAGAACCAGTTGACGACCAGCACGCCGAGCGGAGCCAACAACTATGACTACAACGGCAACCTGATCTCGTCGGGCGGGGGCGCGTTGTGGTTTTACTACGACGCGGAGAACCAGTTGACCCAGGTGACCAGCAACAACGTGGCGGGCTTCATCACCCAATGGCAGACCTTCCTGGCCTACGACGGCCGGCAGCGGCTGCGGTTGCGGATCGAACGGTCACCCGCCGCGCCGGCGGGCGGCCCGGCGGCTCCAGGCGGAGGCGTGGTGCCGCTCAGCGCGGGCTGGGTGACCAACAGCGTCACCGAATACCTCTATGACGGGATGCGCGTGATCCAGGAACGCAACCAATACAACACGCCCATCGTGAGCTACACCCGGGGCACCGACTTGAGCGGGAGCATGGAAGGGGCGGGAGGAATCGGTGGTTTGTTGGGACGGAGCCACGGTTACTCCGCTGGCAACTGGAGCAAGCACAACTTTTATCACGCCGACGGGAACGGCAACGTGACCTATCTGGTGAACAGCAGTCAGACGCTGGCGGCCAGATACCGGTACGACGCGTATGGGAATCTGCTCAGTTATTGGGAGAGCTTTTACTACTTGGGCACGGCCAACACCTACCGCTTTTCCAGCAAGGAAGTTCACCTCCTCACCGGCCTCTACTACTACGGCTACCGCTGGTACGCGCCCAATGTGCAACGGTGGCCAAATCAAGACCCGATCAATGAACTCGGGTTCAACTTGCTGAGTCATAGTCGCGGGGCGTTCAATTTCGGTGAAGAAATGAATCTATACGCTTTTGTCGGTAACAGCCCAATAATTCACACCGACTTCCTGGGACTCTACAGAAGTTATTTCGAATGCGCCTTGGTCGCTCGACAAAAATATCTCAGTAGGAACAATGCCGCCAATTGGAAGGTCTTCAAAGGGCATATAGCGGGCGGGGCAGTACTAGCTGGCGGAATCCTAATTGGAGGAGGCATTGCTATCGCTCAGGGCGGGGCAAATATGGTTGCTGACTGTGCTGCAGGCGCAATGATACTGGGAGAAACTGCTTTGGCAACGCATGCAATTCTGGAAAAGAGAAAGCTTGAAGAAGAGTCGAAAGCTAAACTCGCGGATGATTTGTCAGAGTGTCGAAAGCAGTTTCCGCAACCTGCTGAACCAGTTGACTAGTACCGTGACAACGAAGTTTCATTACATGAGGTTGTCACATACGGTCGCAGAATTGACCAAAACAGGTGTCAGTTTGTTGCAGAATTAAGTTGTCACAATACTAGCGGAAGCAGCTTTGCTTTATGGCAAATAAAAGATGTGAGTCGAGTCGCCCAAGCGGTCTTGTAATAGTAATAACTTCTTTAATCCCAATATGGAATTCACGCCACAACAAATAAACTTGATAAGACGTCTGCAAAGACAGAATCGCCAGTGGAAGAAGACGCGCTGGATTGTGCTCGCACTCGGGGTTGTATCTGTTTTGGCTTCCTCAGTCGCTGCCTATGCTATGTACCTAGTGGCGTTTGAGCCACCACAGGATGGCCTGAATTCGCGCACACTTTTTATTCTCCTATCGCTTTGGACAATTTTCGGCTTCAACCTAGCATTCGGCGCGTGGTGTTTCGTCGCGGCTTGCGCTAAGTGGCATGGTGACTCGGTTCAGATACTATTGCTTAAGTTGTTGGACTCCCAGTGTCAGCAGGCGGTCAAAACCAGCCAGGGATGGGTGGATGAAAACCTGTGAAGGGGTCGCCTATTAGCGTGAGCGGTCAAGAGCGAGAATAGATTTCCGTCAGCCAGCTTCCGGTTTCCCAAAAGCTGTCTTACTCTTTTCCGGCCGTAGCGAACGGCGTTCAAGGCGCGATTCCTTCCTGTCATTTCGTGAAGGGGGCGTGAAGGGTCGAGCCATGATTGACAGTGAAATGAGGCGGGAGTAGAACTGCCATCAGCCGGAATGAAATTGACCGCGAAATACTCCAACCACGCGAAAAGTTGGACGGGACAGCTTCACTTTTAGTTGCAGGCTTTGTTTGCGTGATTCGTGTCGTTCGCGGTTCACCAATGGCTACCACCCACCAGCGCACGCAACAACTGTTCAACGCAGGCAGCACGGTCAATTCCCCCTACGACCGAATCGGGCAGTTGAAGATGGCCGACAGCGTCACCGCTACCGAAGCCCGGGGATACAATTTCGGGTTGCGGGCAGATTTAGGTCGCTTCGCACCCGCCTGTTTTTCCCCGTTGGAAGATTGTTGTTGGTGGCGCGCCGAAGGTCCGGAGAATACAAGCGCCTCAAACTCCAGCGGAGGATCCTGGCTCGTCAAACAGGAACTTCCAGCAGAGTTGGTAGATTACTTTGAGCCGGGTCCGCTCAACGTCGGAAGAAGGATTCTTGCAGCGACCCGTGCTCGGTTCGCACCACCGCGCCGGCGCTCACATTGTGGCGCAAAAACCAGCCCTGCGGCACTTCGAGGACGAATTGCAAATTGCCCGAACGCGACTGGACCCCGCGTTCGTCGCCGGGTTGCAGGTTCACGATCTCGTCAATGATTCCCTCGGGCGTGATGTAGGCGGCCGACAACGGGACGGTGCAGTTGCGCATGTAGAAATTCTTGGGGCCGATTTCGGCCGGTGGAAAGACAAAGATCATTGCCGTGTTTTCCGGCATGTTCGTCCGGAACATCATGCCGGTGGCAATCTGCACGGGTTGCCGGGCGATTTCGGTGATCAGTTCCTCGCGCCCGAGCCAAACTTTCACAGTGGGCAACTTGGGTTGGGCATGAAGCAGGTAACCGTGGACGGGATCTATTTCCGGCGCGGATGCGCTGGGAGCAATGGCGGTGGATTTGCCGCATGACACCGCGCCGAGTGCGATCAGCACCAGTAACCCCAACTGACAAAATAGTTTCATCGTAAATTAACTTTCTCCGCTCGCCGGCAATTTCGGCTTCATAGCTGGCCGTTGTCAATCAACCGTGTCCGGCCAATAAAGACTGCTAGCGCCATGTGCGTGCCGTGCCGGACGGACGCGACGGGCAACAGCGTGTCGGGCGCGAAAAACTCCACGTAATCCAACCGGGCGTCGGGCGCGGTCTGGACAATCCGGCGCACCCGGGCTTTCAGTCGTGCCGCCGGATTTGGCTGGCGGGACGCGGCCACCGCGCGGCGTGCCATTTGAATCGAGCGCGCGAGCACTGCGGCCTGCGGACGCAACGACCCGGTGAGATATTTGTTCCGGGAACTCATCGCCACTCCGTCCGGTTCGCGTACCGTGGGGGCGACGATGATGCGCACCGGAAAGTTCAGGTCGGTCACCATGCGTTTGACGATGGCGGCCTGCTGCCAGTCCTTGGCGCCAAACACGGCCACGTCCGGCAGCGCCAGGTTGAACAGCTTGGCGACGATGGTCGTTACGCCGCGAAAATGTGTGGGCCGTGACGCGCCTTCCATCCGGCGGGAAAGGCTCTCCTCCACCACGTAGGCGCTGAAATGTCCGCTGGCCCGACCGGGATACATCGCTGCGTCGGTCGGAATGAAAACCGCGTCCACCCCCGCTGCCCGGCAAAGCCGCAAGTCCCGCTGCTGGTCGCGCGGATACCGGGCCAGATCCTCCGCCGGGCCGAACTGCGTCGGGTTCACGAACAGACTGACCACGACTTTGCCGGCTTTACCCACGCGCCGCCGCGCCTCGCGCACCAGACTTAAATGGCCATCGTGCAAATAGCCCATCGTCGGCACCAAACCCACCCGCTTCCCTGCGCGACGCCAGCGCATGGCCAGGCGTTGCAGGACGGCGGGCGAGTGAAGGATTTGCATGATGCAACCGGCCGGCGACGAGGCTTACTCGAAATCGTATACCACCACCTTTTGGCAAACACGTTTGAAGACCTTCGCCACAAACTCCAGGTGCCGCGGATGCACCTGATAATCGTCCTGTGATTGTTTGTCCGCGAAGGTGAGATTGAGCGCGACCTGGTAGCTTTGATCCACCACCGGACGATGGCTGCCGACCATTTTGCCGACGTGAAAATGCATCACCCCGGGGATGGGCTTGAGATACTCGCTGACTCCGGCCATCAACTCCTCAACGGCTTTCGGCTGGGCGGGATCCGTCCAAAAAACGACAACATGCGAAAACATGATCCGGATTGTGGTTGGCGCTTGAGTGGACGCAAGCGGAATCTCAATTCGCGAAGTCTTCCGGCCGCAAAGGTGACGCGCGAGCTTGAGCGGCCGCCACGGGCATGCCTTTGCAGAGTTCTTCCGCGTGAGAATGTTCCTAACCCGGACACCTCACACTCGTAACGCCGGGTGGGGGAACCCGACCTACAGGATCTGACGAGCGAGGTTTGCCGGCCGCGTGTCCCCACGCGGCGGGGTGTCAACATTCCAAGCTACGTGTAAAATATGCCGGCTACCCTAATCTCGCGCTTTGATCCCCGGAACCGTAGCCCCCGACGTGAGGAGGGGGAAACGACGGCTGCGAAAGCGGCGTCCGCCTCGTTACCTCGGCGGCTGCGGCGGGAAGGCTCATGGGAGGTGAAATGCTCGTGCGGTGGAACGTCCCGCCCACGCAATTCCGTCTGCTTGGCGCGGACGGGCTGGTCGCAGCGCGACCAGCACCACCGGCGAAAAAACTCAGTTGCGACACTGACTGGCCGCCACCGAAGAATTGCCTTTGCTTACGCGTCAATCTCGGGTATCAAACCGTCCCGAAAATGAGAATCAACCCTTTCAAACCAAAATATCATTTCGTCGCGGTCGCGGCCGTGGCGCTTCTGGCCGGAAACGGCTCGGCCTTCGCGCAAGCTCCGTCCGCCGTCACGGAGCCGCCCAAGAATCCGTGGGAGGCCGATGTCAATGCGGGCCTGACGCTGACCCGGGGGAACAGCGACAGTGTGCTTTTCGTGCTGGGCGGCAACGCCAAGAAGAAGTGGGACAAAAACGAATTCAGCCTTGGCGCCTCGGCCGGTTACGGCGAGAGCGACCATGTGAGCAACAATGAGTTTGCCCAAGGCTTCGCCCAGTACAACCGGTTGTTCACCGAACGGTTCTACGGGGGCATTCGTTTGGACGCCAATTACGACGGCATCGCCAAGCTCTCCTATCGTTTCACGGTAACGCCGTTGGTGGGTTATTACCTGATCAAGGCGACGAACACGACGCTCACGGTGGAAATCGGCCCGTCGCTCGTCACTGAAAAATACTTTTACGAAACCCCGGATACCTACTGCGGTCTGCGGATTGGTGAAAAGTTCGACCACAAGTTGAGCGCCTCGACGAAGATCTGGGAATATGCGAGTTACACGCCCCAGGTGGATCGTTGGCAGGAAAACTACGTCATCACCGTGGAAGCCGGCATTGACACCGCCATCACCAAGCAATGGAGTTTGCGCGTGGTCATCCAGGACATTTACACCAGCGAACCGGCGGCCGGCAGCGAATATAACGAAATGCGCTTGATCGCCGGCACCGCCTACAAGTTCTGACCCCGGCCAACGAGCGCCGATCACCCACTCATCTCACCGCCCGACCGGCACGCCTCCGGGTGTCCCGCTCGGGCGGTTTCATTTACGCTCCACGAAATCAAAAATCAAAAACCCCGCAGCCTGACGACTGCGGGGTTTTTCAAAGTTGGGCGAGGCGGCTAGGCCCCGTTGTCGCCAATGGCCTCGACCGGGCAACCTTCCTTGGCTTCCTTGCAACGGGCCTCTTCCTCGGGTGATTCCGGTTGTTTGTAAACATGGGAATAACCGCCGTCATCATTGCGCTTGAAATTATCGGGCGCGGTCTCGCGGCACAGATCGCAATCAATGCACTGGTTGTCCACGTAATACTTGCCCGCCACGTTTTCCGGGTATTTGTTTGCTGCGTCGGCCATAAAAAATTGTCTTTCGCGGGAAAATATGCCGTCGTTGCCGGGGGGCGCAAGTCTCAATTCAATTCGGATTCCGCTTTTCATTCCGCTCCGCGCGCCTAAGCTTCCCGCTCAACCATTCGGTTGCATGAGAAAAACCAAGATCGTTGCCACCCTCGGCCCGGCCACCGGCACCCCCGACATGATTGCCGCGTTGATTGACGCCGGCGTCAACCTTTTCCGCCTGAACATGTCGCACGCGACCCATGAGTGGATGCGGCGCATCGTGCCGGCCATTCGCGCCGCGGCTGCGGAACGTCACCTGCACCTGGGCATCATGATGGACACGCAAGGCCCGGCCATCCGCACCGGCGACCTCTCCGTGCCGTTGGATCTCAAGCCCGGCCAGAAATTCACCCTCACCGTACGCGGCGAACGCAGCGAGGAGGAACGGTCCGTGGACGTGAACTACGCCAATTTCATCAATGACATCAACCTGGGCGACACCGTGCTGCTCGACAACGGCGCCATTCAGATGAAGGTTCTCGCCAAGTCCGGCAACAAGGTCGAGTGCGAAGTCCTCACCGAAGGCAAGCTGGGCAGCCGCCGGCACATCAATCTCCCGGGGGTCAAAGTCAGCCTGCCCGCGCTTACCGCCAAGGACATTGCCGACGTCAAACTGGGACTCGAACTGGGCGTGGACCTCATTGCGCTTTCGTTCGTGCGGGAGGCCCGGGATTTGTTGCAGCTCAAGGAGCATTTCGTCGGACGGGCGGATCGGCCGCTGGTCGTCGCCAAGATTGAAGACCAACAGGCGGTGCAGAATCTCGAGGGAATCATCCAGGAAGCCGACGGCATCATGGTGGCGCGCGGCGATCTCGGCATTGAGATTCCCTACGAGGAACTACCCATCGTGCAACGGCGCATCGTCAAGTCCTGCCTGCGCCTCGGCAAACCCGTCATCGTGGCCACGCATATGCTCGAAAGCATGATCGAATCGCCCATGCCCACCCGCGCCGAGGTGACCGACGTGGCCAATGCCGTCTTTGAACAGGCGGACGCGATCATGTTGAGCGGCGAGACCACGGTCGGCAAATATCCGGTGAAGTGCATCGAAGTGTTTGACCGCATCGCGGTACGCATCGAGCGCAGCGGCGGGGCCAACTTCTTTGAACAGGCCGAGCTTACCCAGGTTCGTCAAAAAGTCGTCAAGAGCGCGGTGGTCATGGCCAACGAACTCAAGGCCGAGGCCATCCTCGTGTTCACGCGGCACGGCAGCATGGCGCGCTACACCGGCTGGCTGCGGCCGCGCTACTCGAAAATCTACGGCGTCTGCGCCCGGGACGAAGTCGCGCGCGGCTTGAGCCTGAGCTGGGGCGTCACGCCCATGGTCATTCCCTTTGACCTGATCAATCCGGAGAACACCATCGAGACGGCCTTCCAGATCATGGTCACGAACGGCCAGTTGAAAAAAGGCCAGACCGCCGTCATCATTGGCTCCATCCTCGTCGGCGACCAGATCGTCGAAGCCGTGCAAATGCGCGTCGTGAGTTGACGGAGCGCCGGCATTGACCCACCCCGGTGCGAATTCACCTCGAGATAAATGTCGAACCTGAATCAGCCCGCAATGGCTCGGAAAGCTCCGGCGTGTGGCCGACGAATTCCAACGCGCCCAGTGCAATTCACCGTCGAGCCGGCGCCATTCCCAGGTGCTCGTTCATCGGCCGACCATAATCGCCGACTGACATGAGCACTTCCGCGCCCTTGTTGGCCCACGAGTTCCACCAAAGCCTCGGCGCGAACTTTACGTCCGTGAATGGCGCGGAAGTCGTCGCGGACTATGGCGATTTTCTCGCCGAACATGCCGCGCTCTACGAATCCGCGGGTGTGCTGGATCTTGGTTTCCGCGGCCGGCTCTGCCTCACCGGCGCGGATCGCGTCCGCTTCCTGCATGGCCAGATCACCAACGACGTGAAAAAGCTGCGCCCCGGAGAGGGATGTTATGCCGCGCTCACCACGGCGAAGGGCAGGATGCAAAGCGACCTCAACCTCTTCGTGCTGACCGATGAATTGCTCCTCGACTTCGAGCCGGGCCTCACCGCCACCGTGACCGGGCATTTGGAGAAATACCTCGTGGCGGACGACGTTCAGATAACCGACGTCGCCCCGCTGTACGGCCTGTTCAGCGCCCAGGGACCGCAAGCCGAAGCGATCGTCCGTGCGCTTGGATTATTCCATGACATTCCCCGCCAGCCATTCACCTCTCTCCAAGCCACGGACGCCACATTGGGTGAGCTACACTTGATCAATCACGCTCGTCTCGGTTCCAGCGGCCTTGATCTGTTCGTCCCCTCCGCTGCCCTGGTGGCCGTGGCGGACAAACTCATCGCGGCGGCGAAAGCAGTCGGTGGCCGCGCGGTCGGCTGGAGCGCCTTCGAGGTCGCCCGCATTGAGGCGGGCATCCCACGCTTCGGCGTGGACATGGACGAGACGAATCTCCCGTTGGAAAGTGGCCTGGAAGCGCGCGCGGTGAGTTACACCAAGGGCTGCTATATCGGGCAGGAGATTCTCAACCGCATTCACACCATCGGCCATGTGAACCGCGCATTGCGCGGCCTCCGCCTCGCCGACGGTTTGAAAACTCTCCCTGTTCGTGGGGACAAGCTTTTCCGGGACAACCAGGAAGTCGGCTACCTCACCAGTGTCGTTCGTTCGCCGCGATACAATCGAACCATCGCCCTCGGCTACGTCCGCCGGGAGGCCAATCGCGCCGGGACGAACTTGATTCTCCGCAGCGCCGGCGGCGAGCTGGGTGCGCAGGTGATTGAACTCCCATTTGCCGGATGACGTTTGCTTGTTCGCGAAGAGTGTCGGTTCATGGATGCGGTAGTGCCAGGAATGAAACACGGGCCTGCGGCCGCAACGCAGCATTGCCGGCGCGGCAGACTGAAGTCGCCCGCCGCGAAGTCGAGTCGAAGCAAAACCGGCTGGCGCTGCGTCGCTCGCGTTGGAGAATTTCGGCGGTTATGGCTCTTTGCGCGGGAACAGCGGGGCCGGCGCGCCGATCGCATGGCCGGCGGGCAAACCACCCCAACTGGCGGCGGCGAATTTGTCCGGTGACTCCGACACTCCGAGTTGCGCGTAGATCTTCACCGCCGTGCCTGGGAGAAACGGCCAGAGCAACACCGCCAGCACCCGGCTCGTCTCCACCAGATTGTAGAGCACTTCGTCGAGACGCTGCGCCTGCGCCGGGTCCTTGGCCAGCTTGAAGGGCGCGGTTTGATCCACGTACTGATTCGCGCGCGTCACCAGCGACCAGATGGATTGCAACGCGCCCTGCAATTCGTTTTGCAACAACAGCGCCTGCGTGTCGGCCGCCACTTTGCTCGCGTCCACCGCGAGTTCGTCGTGACGCGCGGGGATAATGCCACGGCGATAACGCTTCAGCATCGAGAGCGAGCGATTCACGAGATTGCCAAGGCCATTCGCGAGTTCGGCCTGGTAACGTGATTTGAACCCGGCATCCGTCCAATTGCCGTCCGGGCCGATGTCGAGTTCGCGCACCACGTAAAAGCGGAACGCATCCACGCCCCATTCGTTGATGACGGCGACGGGATCAACCACGTTACCCGTCGTCTTGCTCATCTTCTCCCCGTCCTTCTGCCACCAGCCGTGCGCGAGAATCTGTTTCGGCAACGGCAGCCCCATCGCCTTGAGCATGATGGGCCAATAGACCGCGTGGAATTTTACGATGTCCTTGCCGATGACGTGAACATCCGCCGGCCACAAATCAGTCGCGGCGTTGGCAGTTGGAAGTTTGAAGTTGGGCGCGGCTGCCAGAACCGCCTGGTCTCCGTGGGCGGCGGGAATACTGATGTAATTCACCAGCGCATCGAACCAGACGTAGGTGACGTAGTCCTGGTCGAAGGGCAGGGGGATGCCCCAACTCAAGCGCGCCGCCGGCCGCGAGATGCAGAGGTCCTCCAGCTCGTTGTGCTTGAGGAAGCCAAGCACTTCATTGCGGCGGTGATCCGGCTGCACGAAAGCCGGATTCGCCTCAAGGTGGCCAATGAGCCATTGCTGATGCGGCTTGAGTTTGAACCAGTAGTTGCTCTCCGACAGCTTCACCACCTCGCCATAAACCGGGTCAAACGTGCCGTCGGGCCGGCGATCCTTGTCGGTGAGGAATGTCTCCTCCTTCGTGGAATAAAATCCCTCGTAAGTCTTCTGATAAAATTCGCCGGCGGTGTGAAGCCTGGCCAGAATTGCTTGAACAAACTCCTTGTGCCGCGCACTGGTCGTGCGGACGAAATCGTCGTTGGTGAGATCGAGCTTCTGGGCAAAGGCCCGCCAATCCTCGGCCAGTTCATCGCAATAAGCCTGGGGCGTTTTTCCCTCCGCCTGGGCCGCCTGCTGAACCTTCTGGCCGTGTTCGTCCAGGCCGGTGAGAAAAAAAACCTCCTGCCCCAGACTGCGGCGCGCGCGCGCGATCACGTCAGTGATGACCATTTCGTAAGCGTGACCGAGATGCGGCTGGCCGTTGACGTAAAAAATGGCGGTGGTGATGTAAAACGCTTTGCTCATCCGCGCGCAGTGTGGCGAAGCGCCCCGGTGTTTGCAATCGCGCGCGGCGGGCTTCGTTGCGGTGAAGATGGTAAAATGCGGGATTTATTCCATTAGTGCCGGGGCTTTCGCCTGCATATTTCACACGTAGCCTGGAAAGCTGACACCCCGCCGCGTGGCGCGCGGCCTACAAGCCTTGTTCGCTCACTCCTGAAGGCCGGGTTCCCCAACCCGGTGCTACGAGTTTGGAGTGTCCGGGCTGGGCCGGTGGCAGACACCGCCGAAGGAGGCGCAGCCGTTTTAACGACTTGAGCGTGACCGGCCAATGAACTTGCGATTCAACGGACGGCAAACTCCAGACTCGTCAACATGCTGGTGAATCGTAGATTTCCCCCGTGCAGTCTTCCAAGATCAACCGGTTGGGGCTGGCGGCGCACGCGTTTTTCCGCCGTCACTGGCACCAGGCGCTCCAACTTCGCGAACATTTCATCCTGCGCGAGGAAACTCTGCACCTGATCCTTGCCGGCGTCGTCGGCGTGATCGGTGGGCTGGTGAATCTGGTTTACTTCCACGGCATCGAGGTTTCCAAACTCTTCTTCCTGCGCCAGCCCGGCGACCTGGTGGCAGTCGCGGAGATGATGCAGCCGTGGGAACGGGTGTTGATTCCCGCCGTGGGCGGATTGGTGGCGGGCCTGGTGCTCCACTGGGGGCTGCGGTTCATCGGGCGGCAAGGCTCGACCAACATTTTGGAAGTGGTGGTGGCGGGTGATGGCCGGCTGCCGTTGCGCAGCGGGTTGGTGAAGGCCATCTCGTCGCTGGTGAGCATCGGCACGGGAGCATCCATCGGTCGCGAAGGCGGCATCACGCAACTGGCGGCGACGCTCGCCTCGAAGCTGGGGCAAATCGCCTACTGGCCGCCGTATCGCCTGCGCCTGCTCGTGGGCTGCGGCGCGGCCTCGGGGATTGCGGCCGCGTATAACGCCCCCATCTCGGGCGCGGTCTTCGCGTCCATGATCGTGCTGGGCAATGTCTCGATGAATCTGTTCGCGCCGCTGGTGTTTTCCTCGGTGATCGCCGCCATGGTCTCGCGCAGTTTTTTCGGCATCGCGCCTTTGTATGAAGTGCCGCCGGTCAAGTTTGCGAGTGTGCTGCTCCTGCCCTGGTTTCTGTTGCTGGGCCTGGCGTGCGGCGTGTTCGGCGCGCTGTTCCTCAAAATGATCCGGTACGCCTCGGGTCGCTTCAAGCGCCTGAGCTGGCCCATTTACGCGAAGATGGCGGCCGCCGGAATCGCTGTGGGGATCATCGCCATCAAATTCCCCGGCGTGTGGGGAAATGGTTACGAGGTGAACAATCGCATCCTGCACAACGACCTGCCGCTCCTGATCCTGGTGGGATTGCTGCTGGCCAAGCTGGTCGCCACGGTCGTGACTGTCGGTTCCGGCACGGTGGGCGGCGTCTTCACCCCCACGTTGTTTCTGGGGGCCAGCGTCGGCGGGATTTTCGGCGCCGGCCTGCACCACTTCCATCTGGCCATGGACTTGCCGACCAGCGCCTTTGCCCTGACCGGCATGGGCAGCATGCTGGCCGCCACCACGCGTTCGCCGTTCCTGGCGATGATCATGGTGTTCGAGATTTCCCTGGATTATTCGCTGATGCCGGCGTTGATGGTGGGTTGCGTCATTTCCCTGGTGATGGCGGGCCGCTTGGAACGCGATTCGATCTACACCGAGCCACTGCGCTTGAAAGGCTTGTTCGAGGCCGGGGAGGCCGCGCGGTTTGACGTCGCCACCACGCAGAAAGTGGGCGACGTCATGCTCGCGCCCGTGCCGCCGGTGAACGAGACGGCCACTCTGCCCGAGCTGGCGCAACGCTTCCTCTCCAGCGCCAACAATTTTCTGCCGGTGGTGGATGCGGAACGCCGGTTGGTGGGCATGGTGGCCCTGCAGGATTTGAAGGAGCACCTCGGCGCCGGCCTCGAGTTGAGCGCGGTGATCGCGTCCGATGTGATGCGCCCGCCACCCCGTTGCGTCACGCCGAATCAACGACTCGTGGACGTGCTCAACCTGGCATTGGCCAGCCAGCAGCGAAACATTCCCGTGGTCAGTTCGCACGAAGGTAACCGGCTCGTCGGCGCGCTCTCGCGGGCGCAGGTGCTGGGGTTGTTCGCGGAAACCATCGCCGCCGGCAGCAAGACGGTGATGTGACCACGGAGTTCTGGGCGACGGCAAACACCACGCAACCTCACCTTCACTTCCACGACCTCCTGCCCTCACAGCAATGCCAGCGCGCCGAGACCGGCCGCCAGCAGCCAGATCAACATCACCGCGCTGGCGCGATTCAGTCCCGATCGCACAAGCCGATGCGAGAGATGGTTCGTGTCGCCGACGTAAAACGGTTGCCCCTTGGCGGTGCGCCAAAGGACGACCCAGGCCAGGTCGAGCAGCGGCACAGCCAGCACCAGCAATGGCGTGAGCACGGCCAGCGGCCGGGGGTTTTTCTCCGAATAAAAGTGCGGCAGGATGCCGATGACCGCGAGCAGATACCCCACCAGATGACTGCCGGAATCACCGAGGAAGGCGCGGGCGTTGGGAAAATTGTGCGGGAGAAATCCGAGCAGCGCGCCGCACGTCAGGCACGCGATCAGGCCCACCAGGTATTGTCCCTGCAACGCCGCGAGGAGCGCGAACAGCCCCGCGCCGATGGCGCCCAGCCCGGCGCAGAGGCCATTCATGTTGTCCATGAAATTGAAGGCGTTGATGACCGTGAGCAGCCAGAGGATCGTGGCGGCGTAGCTGAACACCGGGCTGGGCACGAACAACGTGATGCGCACCCCCGCCGCCGCGACCAGCCCGGCGACCGCGCATTGACCGCTGAACTTCAGCAGCGGTTTCAACTCATACTTGTCGTCGAGCAGCCCGAGGAGCGTCATGCCGACGGCGCCCAGCGCAATGGCCGCGAGTTGGAGCGACCGTTTGTTCAATCCGTACGCCAGCAGATCCTCGCGGGCAATCTGGCGACCGTTGAGTTGGAGGACGACGATGCCGGCGAGCAACGGAAGCAGCAGGCCCGTGAGCACCGCCAGTCCGCCCGCGAGCGGCGTGGGGGCGCTGTGGATTTTGCGATGGCCGGGATCGTCCACCAAGCCGACACGCTCGCACCAGACCCGCCACAACGGCAGCAGCAGCAACGTGGTGAGAAACGCACTCACCAACGCGGCCACGTAGGCGTTGTTGGGGAAGGACAGGGCATGCATCGCGCGTGGAGTGTGGCAGGAAACGGCTCCAATTCAACGCGCGTTGTCATCCGCATGGAAAGCTAATCTGAGTTACCGCGCTTTCCGCCTCCTCACGTCGGCGGCTACGACGGGAAGGTTCCTGGGGAGGGCGGACGTTTCACCATTTCACAAACGGCATCCATCGAAATCGTCAGAGATCTCAAAATTATGATTGAGCAGAACGCCACCGCTGCCGCCGCCACACTTCCACGTAAGCTTGCATCGCGGTCGCGCGTTGCGCACTTTCAGCGCCGATGTTCACCAAGTGGAATGCTCCCCGAGAAGTCAGGCCGAGCCACGCCCTGAACCGGAGCGCCGATCTCCGATCCGGCACGAACCTGACCATCAGCCGCGCCGTGCCGGGTCAGAGACCGGCGCTCCCGTTGCGGTTCATGGCTGCATCGCGCGTTCAAGGTTGGAAGTTGAAACTTCGCGTGAACTTGCGACAGGTAGCTGCCGAGATAACGAGGCGGATTTTCTGGAGTGGTCCATTGCTCCGCCTCCTGACGTCGGCGGCTACGGTTGAGGGTTTCACGGCGCGAACCTTCGTTCGGAAAATCCTCATCCCGGTCAGTGTTTGGCTGGGGTTGCTATTCGGATCGCCGACGGTTTGCGCCGGAAATAATTTCCCAGAATACCAATCACTCGCCGGCGGCGCACTGCGCGTGCGACTGCTACCCGGGCAGCGCGAGGTTGTCTTCACCATGTATGGCACGCCCGGCGATCTGGCAGCAGTGCGGCAACTGGTCGCGGTGATGCAGGCGCCGAGGTTGGGCAATGGGTTTGATCCCGGGCCCGCACCGCGTCCTCATGCGAAGCCAATTTTCGACTACCTGGCCACGGTGGGCTGGCCGGTGATGTGTTATCCCGGGTGCGCGGACATGCAGGTGGCGGGTGGGCGTTGCGTGCTGCGTCGAGAGGATGAAGCCGCGTTGTCGGCGATGGATCAGGCAGGCGTGTTCACGGCGGTGCAACTCGGCGAATGGGGCTATTACTTCCACGTCCTCTCGCACGACGATGCGTGGTGGCACGCCGTTTACGGTTCGGACTACGAGCAGTTCAAGCATCTCGAAATGCCGGCGGGCCTGGCCGGTTTCGCGCAACGCCCGACGGACAAGCGCGCTGGTTACGAGGCGGTCAAAGGCTACTTCCTCAGCCGTCAACGCGATCTGTTGGGCCGCGTCATCAGTGTGACCGGCCATTCGCACTACGAGGCCTACGCCGCCGAGTGGGGCGCGCGGTGCATCGGGCTGGAAGTGGGCGAGAACATCGCGTTCACCCAATCGAAGCTGGCCTTTGCCCGGGGCGCTTCCCGGCAATGGTCGCGGCCGTGGTCGGTGCAAGTAAGCCCGTGGTTTCAAGGGGCCTGCACCACTGCCGGTCCATTGCGCAAGGAAGGCCGCGACGCGCGCGGGCTGGATGCGGGTCACTCGTTGAGTTTTTACGAGCGAATGTGGTTGCACGCCTGGTTCGCGGGCGCTGCGATGGTGACGCCCGAGAACAGCCTGGCCATTTTCTTCGAGCAAGCGGCGTCGCCGTGGACGTTGACCAGTCACGGCCGCAAGGCGGCGGAAGTCTTCCAGTTCATGCGGCAGCACGAGCGCGGCGTACCTTACGTCCCGGTGGCCATACTCCTCGACCACCTCGCCGGCTACAATGGTTACATGGACAAGCCGTGGGGAATCTTGGAGCCGACTCCCGGCGATCGCGAGGTTCGTGATTTGTTCGACTACCAGTTGTTTCCGGGGGCCGACCATATTCATGGGCAACCCGACCGGGCGAATCCCGAGGCCGCTTACCTGCGACCGACGCTGTTCGGTGAAAGCTTCGATGTGTTGCTCACCGGCGTCCCGCCCGGTTTCTTGACCAACTATCCGGCGATCCTCCTGGCGGGCGACGTGGAGATTTCGCGGGAAGTGCTCGACCGGCTTGGGGAGGCGCTGAGTAAAGGTTCGACTGTTTTGATTTCAGAACGACAGCGTGCCGCGCTCGGGAAGCAGTTCCCGGCTCTTGCACAACGCGGTCGGCTCGAGGTGCTCAACCCGTGGACCAACCCGGCCACCCGGCGGTCAACCGCCATCTCCGATGAACGTCTCGCCCGCTTGAGCCGCGACTTGCTGCCCATCGAAGTGCGCGGCGACGCGATTCAATATCAGGTCAATCGGACTCCGCAGGGTTGGGTGATCGAGCTGATCAACAATCAGGGCGTGGCCAAAAAGCCGGACGAACCGGCGGTGATTGATGCCCGCGCCACGGCGCGGGTGACGCTCGAATCGAAACTGCGCTTTGCTTCCGCCCGTGAATGGCGATCCAATCGCCTCCATCCGCAACCGAAGGACTTCACCGTGGAGATAGGTCCGGGAGCAACCGAGTATGTCGAGTTCGTGGAACGATGACTGTGAGTTGGTCGCTATCCCCTCGGTGTGCCGGCGTTGAACGTAGCGAGCCAGTCGCACCTGCCAGGACGCGATGGGAGGATGCAGGCGGCAGTGGTTATACATGCGCTGCCGCCTGCGAACCACCCGATCACATGTCGTACGGATTGCTGTCTATCGTTTGCGGAGTTGTCGGGTCCGGGCGGGTGTAACGGAAAAACAGCGGGCCCGAAACCGGGGAGAAAACGTACGGGGAAACTGGATTCCCTGGCACATCGGTGTACGGTCCGGTCACTGCGGTGGCTTGTTGCAAGGTGGCGTCATCGTAATCCCAACTCACGTCGAGATTCCCGGATCCGTCTGGATCGGGAGCAATGGCGATTTGCTCAACGCCGATGGTGGAAGCCGCACTGAGGGCGGAGCCGTAGAGATTGGTAACCACCACGTCATAGCTGCCACTGTTGGTGATGTTGAGAACGCTGTAGCTGCTCGCGGTCGCGCCCGGGATGGGCTGCCCATTTCTGCGCCATTGATAAGCCAGGGGCGGCACTCCCGCCGCGATGACCCGCAGGTTGATATTATCATGGAACCCGGCCTTGACCGACTGGGGCGACATGGTCACCACTGGTTTGTCGGTGATGATAAAACCGGAAATACAACTGGCATTGTCATAGTCATCGCCCGTGCCGATGTCGCCGCCATGAGCGGCCCGGTTGCCGATGATTTTGATGTGGTCAGTATCTATGGAGGCGCTGACGGTACTGAGGCCTCCCCCAATAGCGCGAAACCACGGAGCGCCCCCGGCGTTGCCATTTACTTTGGGGTTGGGGTAAATCACCGATTGGGTGCTGTTCAAGCTCGCATCAATAATAAACGCGTTTGTCAGGGTGTGCATGGAGTCGGACGAGCCAATCAGCTCGACCACGAATGGCGTATTCGTAAAGACGCTTTTCAAGCCGGTGATATCAATGCTGTAACCGATTTGATTGTTGTCTCCTCCGGTGGAGCCAGGACCGAAGTTGACCCCATCCCGCAAAAATCCCCAGTAAACTTGCTGTTCGCCTGGATGATAGCCGTTTCCTCCAAAAGACTTACCGTAGCCGGCGAACCCGCTGACATTTGCCGTCGCGGCGGACCAAGTCAGGCTTAAACTGCCATTGGGCAGTGGGTTCAATCCGTCGGTCGAAGTGGTTGTGTTGATTGTCTCGCTGAGAGTGTAATCCAACGGGCCGGCGCAAGAACCGTAGCCGTTGTCCATTTGGGTCAGGTTTTCCCATCCAGTGGGATTGATGCCAAACGCCGGAGCGGTGACAACCGCACCCGCATACGACGGCGCACTGCAATAGTTGGCCTGGAAGTTAAAGCCAACCGTGGCGGCATGGCTGACGCCGAGCATCAGCGCCGCGGCCGATACGCTGCCGGCCATTTTAGGCAGGCTTGACCTGGAATTTGGACGAGTTCTTTTCATGGGTGAGTTCGCTTTCTCTCAGTATTTTTTGATGTTTTGGTTGAAAAAAGAGAAACCGCGCCGTCTTAAAATAAGGCCAGCGCGGTCATCTCCGGATGACTAGACCACGACCGAGATCGCTTTATTCAGTCAATCAGTAAATCTTCCAGTGCTTTTGGAGTTGTTGGCCGCTTTGGCCGGAGGCACGATTCGACCGGCGGGCTTGGCGTTGCGGATTTATGACAACCGATGAACTTCAGCAAAAGCACAAGGAAGCTCGTGAACTCCTGCAGGCCCAAAAATTCGCCCAAGCCCTCCCGCGCTACGATCAGTTGACGCGCTGGTGTCCAAGCTCGGCCGTCGTCTGGGCCGAATACGGCAACGTCGCCGCACGTTTGCGAGAAACTGTGTTGGCGGACCGCGCCTGGCAAAAGGCCTTGGAACTGGCACCGCAAAACGCCGAGTTGGCGGGCATGATTGGCCATCAATATCAAGCGTTGCGCCTGACAGAAAAAGCCTGCGCCAGTTTTGCCCGGGCCGTTGCCGCGAATCCGCGCGACCTCAACCCGCGAATCAGCCTGGCGGTGTTGTTGGAGCAACAACACCAGCTCGATCAGGCGCGGGCAGTGGTCGAAGCCTGTCTGAAAATTGATCCACGCGACGATCAGGCGCGCTATTTTTCCGCCGTGCTCGACCGGCGCGACAACCGACCGGAGGCCGCCGAAAGCCGGTTGCGCGACCTGATTGCATCCGAACCCAAGCACCCGTTTGTGCGATATGCGTGCCGGTACGAACTGGCCCAGGTGCTGGATCGGACCGACCGATACGACGAGGCAATGCGCCTGCTTCTGGAAGCCAAACAAATTGTCAGGGCGCTGACGGATACCGGATGTTTGTTGAAGGGCTACGATCGGGGAGCGGAGAGCGCCCGTCAATTCACCCGGGCCCAACCCAAAAACATTCTCCAAAAATGGGCAACCTATTTTCCCGAGCGCAAGCGCGGGCGGATTCCAGCCCTGGCATTTCTGGGCGGCCACCCTCGCAGCGGCACCACGTTACTGGAGCAGATCCTCGATGCCCATCCCGACGTGGCCGCGCTCGACGAACCAACGGCGTTTCTGGAAGTTCTCCAACCGGCGTTTTACCAAACCCGCGAACACTCCAGCGCGCGCCTTAATGTGTTGCGGCAACAGTATGTCCAGGCGCTCCGGCAGGAACTGGGGGCCGCCGCCGAGGGCAAGCTGCTCGTTGACAAAAACCCCTCGCCCACCGCCCGCCTGCCGGTGTGGCTGCGGGTGTTTCCCGAATTGCGCGTGCTCATCGCCTTGCGCGACCCGCGCGACGTGGCGCTGAGTTGTTTTTTTCAGAACATTCCACTGAACACGGTCAACGTGAATTTCCTCAGCCTGGAGCGCGTGGCCAAACATTACACTGACTTGATGGACATCTGGCTGGCGGTGCGCGAATGGGAGGGCTTCGCCTGGCTCGAAACTCGGTACGAGGATACCGTGGCAAACCTGGAACAGGAAGGTCGCCGGATCACCGGGTTTCTGGGATTGGCCTGGTGCGAGGGGCAGGCACGATTCCATGAGTCCAGCCGGCGAAAGCAGATGTACTCGCCCACCTATCAGGATGTGACCCGGCCCGTGTATAAGCGGTCGGTGGCACGGTGGCGGGCTTATGAAAAATATCTGACACCGATTTTGCCCGTGTTAGAACCTTACTGCCGTGAGTTCGGGTACGACTGACCCGACGACTTCGAGCCGGGGGTGAAAAGCTTACCCCGGCCTTGGCTTCGCCTCCTCACGCTGATGGGTGCCACCTTTTTCATTCTTCAACTACTCACAGGGCGTTTCACATTACTCACAGGGCGTTTCACATGGCAAGGGCCGTTTGGCCTTTCTGAATACTGCAGAATCATATTTACCATCATTCTCGTCTGCGATGACGATGTTCACAATCATCGCCAGTTCCGCCGCGATCGTCGGAGCAACAAGCCACCCGCCAGGAAGAGCATGGCACTCGTTGGTTCGGGAACCGAGACGACCAGATTGTCCAACGACCAGCCGTAGGTGGGAATCTCTACCCGCGTCAAACCAGAAAACTCCGGGCCGAAGTTGAAGATTTGAAAATCCGCCAGTGGCCCCGTGCCGTCAATGATGCCGTCGGTGGTCATATCCGTGGTTACTATGCTCCCGTCCTGCCGATAGCCGACAAAATGCACCGTTACCGCGTTCGGCACCACGGTGCTGTACTCCGCCAGATCAACCGATGTGAGATCGAAGACCCAGCCTTTGGTGAAGCTGAACATCAGCGATTGCGTTAGAGCAGCCTGCAAGTAAGCGGTGCCGTCGTCTGGTCGAAAAGAGGCCGGGCTTGTGCCGATGCGTCCAAAAGTATAACCAAGAGGCGCAAACAACATCCCTGATTCAACGTATTCTTGAACCCCCACAGCAGTGCCAGGTGCGACCAACGGTGGGCCGTCAAAATTAAACTCAAGGTGACCCTGGCCATGGCACTTCGTCGGTGCTAACAGCAGAGTCACAGCCAATGCCACGATGACAATCACAAATAAACCCTTTGCCTTACAACCTTCTCCGGTGCTCGTGGTCTAACTTTTCACAGGGAGACTCACATGGCAAGCTGTGGCACAACCGATGGGGTGAGACGCGTCCGTGGCAGCCAGAATCTTGTTGGTGAAACCTCCGCTAATTTGTCCAGCTAGCCTCTCCAATTCCGAAGCCAGCGCGTCTCGGTAGAATTTATCGAGTCTTTTCCAGGAGCCGGATCACCTCCGGGTTTCCTTCGGCTCGGGCATGATTCAGCGGTGATTTCAAATCGTTGGGTTCCCCACACAAAAGCTCTGGATTGGCACCGTGACGCAAGAGCAGGGAAACCATGCTGGCATCCCCACTTTTGATCGCCTCGTACAATGGGGTGTGCCGACCGGGTGAACCGAGATACCACGGGTGCGGAATGTTCTCCACCACGGCGTTGGGGCTGACCCCAAGCGCCAGGCACAACCGCACCCGGGTTTGGTTCCCATCCTGGCTGGCCCGAAGTAAAACGCGTCCACTCGGCCACCAAGCGGCCAGGAAAAGCAGCAGCAGCAACCACCGGACAAGAAAGCGGTTCGACCTCGGAGGGACTGGTCGTCGCCACATCCAGACCCCAAACAGGAGGCTGGCGGGAACCACCACCCACCAATCCGCCGGGAACCTGGCCGCCAACAGGACAAAGCCCAGTACGACCAGTCCGATGACCCAGGGTGAAATGTTAAAGCGGTCACCTCTCGCGTCAGGTGCCATTACCGGGGCCCGTTCGTCCACAATCTTTCCCGCCGGCGGAGCTTCGACGCCATCCGCCTGATTCGCCGGCGCCTGCGACCTGGTCACGGCCGAGCGTGACAAGATTCCGCCGGCCAGCAACAGCCCCGCACACCCCACCCAAGCAAAATAACCCCATGATACCAGGTTCGCCCACGATCCGCCCAGCGCGCTCAACGGCGCCAAGACTCCGATACTCAATATCAAAGCCAACCCGGGAATTACCGCGCAAACCGGCCGCCACCATACCAGCCTCAAAAATGTAAACAGCATGAGCAAATTGGCCGTCGCACCCAGCAAACACGCCACGAGGTGCGGGATCGAACCATTGCCCAGAGTGATCAGGCCGAGGAACGATAACACAAACGTATGGCTGCCCCGCACCCACGGCTGCAAGTTCACGGCGGGCAACATTAAACCCACCAGGAAGAACGCGCCGCCCGTCAGCGCCAAGGCGCGAGCCGGATTGGAATCGGAATTCACGTGCTGTTTCATGCCGCAACAATGGCATGGCGCGGCGCGCTTGCGTTAATCGAAAAAACCGTGGTCAACATTGAAGAACTTGATGAAAGCGAAAAGGTGGCGAGAAGGGTTCGCCCAGTAGCTTGAGCGGTCAGCCGCCGCCAACGCGGAGACACACAGACGAACCTGATCCGGCAACTCAACCCCGTTCTGCGGGGCTGGCCTTTTATCGCCGCCACGTCGCGACGACCCGGACCTACGCAAAGGTGGAATGGGCCGTGTGGCACCGCCTCCTGCGCTGGGGCAAACGTCGGCACCCCAACAAGAGCAGCCGGTGGGTGATGCGCAAGTATTGGCATCAATCTCAACTGCAGAAACGAATTCGCCGCCGACACCGGAGAGCGGACAGCCGACGGGAAAGTCATCTGGGAAAAGCTGTATAAACAACTGATACCAGCATCCGGCGGCATTCCCGAATCCGGGGCGAGGCGAATCCGTTCGACCCAAGTTGGCGGACCTACTATGAAGACCGTTCGCGATGCTTGCGCTGCGTGAAAGCGGTTCCGTTCGCCCCGGATGCTTGGCGCTATCGCGTTGCCGCCGCCGGTTTTGGGGCGGTGAATTCGCTGATCAGCTTCTTCGCTTCGGCCAACTGTTCGCTGGTCAGGCGGCCCTTGAGCGAGTCGCGGGCGTTGACGGCATCGGCGACTCCTTGATCGGCCGCCAGACTGAGCCATTGATACGCTTGCACGGGGTCCGCCTTGCCGCCGCGACCTTCGAGGAAGCGCATACCCAGGCTGTATTGAGCCAGGGCGTCGCCCTGCTTGGCCGCGGCTTGATACCATTTGAGCGCCTCGGCCGGGTTCGCCCGTACTCCGTTGCCCGACACATACAGGACGGCCAGGCTGTATTGTGCGGCGGGATTGCCTTGCTCGGCGGCGGCGCGATACAGCTTGGCGGCTTCGGCTTCGTCCCGAGGCACGCCTTGGCCGACCTCGTAAAGTTCACCGAGGGCCAGTTGGGCCGGGGCATTGCTTTGGTCGGCGGCGAGCCGGTACCACTTGGCTGCCAGCTTGTAACTTTGGGTCACGCTCAGTCCCTTGGCGTAAATGTCCCCGAGATTCATTTGAGCCAGCGCTTCGCCACGATCCGCCCGGGCTTGAATGGCCGCCACATCCACGGCGGGCGGCGGTTCGGCGGCGGGCGGGTGCGGTTGGGCCAGGCGGAACCAGGCGATGGCGAATGCGCCCAACATCAGGCAGCCGGCCACACAGGCGAGGAGGAGGGGAGAGATTCTGCCGGCACAAGTTTGATGCTTCATGACGGCGCATGGTTTGAATTTGGACGGGCAAAGACAAGCGCAAATGCGGTGCGATCACGCTGAGTTGCACGGAAGACAGTCAGTCGTAACGAATCGGCGGCCGGCGGTTCGGTGTGGTGGCGGTTTTCGCGCTGCGAAAACCAGCATCGTTAGTTCACGCTGCTTGCGCCGGCTCTACCGCCCGCTGGTACGCGGGCGGAGTTCTCGCAGCGCAAGAACTGCCACCCAAAAATGGGACAACCTTACAGAGCCAAGCGAATTTTTGCGCTGGCGTTGATTTTTTGCTTGAACTTGTACCTGGCGTGCTTAAAGTTCCGGCGTGCGAGCATTACCACGCGGAGCCAAGTCGTTGCGAGAAGCATCCTCAACGGGCGGTGTTTCCACCAGTAAACAGCGAGCAACAAGTCTTCACGCCTTCACCCTGATCGAACTGTTGGTGGTCATTGCCATCATCGCCATCCTGGCAGCGATGCTGTTGCCCGCGCTCGCGAGCGCCAAGGCCAAGGCTCACGCTACCAGTTGCCTAAATAATCTGCGCCAGATTGGTCTCGCCGGTTTGAACTACGCCTCGGACAATCGAGATACGTATTTTTGTGACCGTAACGGCAATTTCCCCAACGGTGGAGAATGGACCGCCAATCCCAAGTCTGACATCCTGCTCCCTGTGACCAATGATGACGCCTATTGGGCGTTGGGATATCTGGACTATTTTGGCAAGAACCGGAATCTCTTTCACTGTCCGGCGAGCAAGCATGCGGATGAGTGGCACGACACCGGCCTTTATTATCCTGCAGAATTTTGGCAAAACTCCACTTACGGCATGTGTCAGTATCTGCTCGTCAATTCGGGTTATCGTCAGGCGGCGGATGAACCCAAGACCATCAAGCGGGTGACCAGCTACAAGGACCCGACAAAGATGATTTTCTGCCAGGATGCCGCCGAGCAAAACATGGAAGGCGAGGAAGATAGCATTGGCCTGTTCCCCGGACAGACGCAGATCCTGAAGCAATGGATTGGGCAGCCGCCTTATGGGGGTCTTGCCGCGACCTACTACAAAGGGTACCACTTTGATTACGAGTGGTACCGGCATGGCAAGGGCAACCAGACCTTGTGGGTGGACGGGCATGCCTCGCGCATCCGCTTTACCAGTTTGAACAAGGGAATTGATTTCCGCCACTACGTCGGCTCGATACCGCTGGATCCGGTTCCTAACTGAGCTGCTGTGAATCTCCGCCACTGACTTGATCGCATGAAGTATTTTCGCCTCGCTGGACTCCTGATAGCGCTGTTATCCGTGGTCGCGCTTGATTCGGGTTGTGACAAGAGCAGCGCACCGCCCGCGCCGATTGCCGTGGGAGATTTGGGTGCGGCAATGGACAAGGCATTCACCAAGGCTACGGGTGACATCAAGACCCTGGCCGACCAGGTATCGGCCGAACTAAAGACGCCGGATTATCCCAAAGCCTACGCCGATTTGCAGGCGCTCGCCGGAAAGACCGGACTGACCAAGGATCAGGTCACCATCGTGAGCCGTGGAGTGCTGTGTTTGAATGAAACCTTGCAAACCGCCCAGTCGAGCGGCGACCAGAAGGCTGCTGAAGCCTTGCGTACGCAACGAATGACCAAATAAACCGAACCGCGCGCACCCACACTTGCAATTTTTCCCTCTCCCCACAATACGTAACCCCAAAAAACCCCATCAGTCCATGAAAACAATGCGTAACCTCCGAATCAACCTCGTGAAAACCGTCCTTCAACTGGCATGCGCTGCGGTATTATGCCTGGCGGCGCAAGTTAGCCAGGCCGATATCACCAATGGCCTCGTCTTGCACCTTACCTTCGACGGAACAAACGTGGTGGGAAATTTCACGAACTCGATTGCCAATTCCATTGAGGGAGTGCCGATCGGAGCGCCTACCACCGGACCGGGAAAGCTTGGCCAGTGCGTGGCACTAACGGTTGATGGCCCGAACGGGATCAATAATTACGTGACGCTCGGCTATCCGCAAGAGCTTCAATTCGGTGCCGTCTCCGATAATTCCGATTCAGACTTCAGCATCGCTTTTTGGTGCAATTACACCAACCAGACCAGCGATCCAGTATTTATCGCCAGCCAAGCTTGGAGTAGCAGCGGCAACCCGGGATGGGGCATCTATATGCAGGGCGGCGGGAATATGCGCATCGTAATCGCCCCGCCCAGGAGCCAAACCACGGTCAATCCTCCCGATGGGCTGCTGCGAGACGGCACCTGGCATCACGTGGCGGTAACCTTTGCCCGCCGGGGAAACATGTCGGTTTACAAGGATGGCGCGTTGGTGGCCACTGTCCCGATTTCGGGGACAACCGATTTGGTTGACCCGGTGGCAGCCGGCCAGGCGGTTAATATCGGCCAGGACGGGACCGGCAGCTATCAGGTAGGCGACTTTAACATGAAGGACCTGTTGATGGACGACTTGGGGATCTGGCGTCGGGAATTGTCTCCGGGCGAAGTGAGCCAGATTTATATTTACGGCAACGGCGGCACCAACATCTTGAGCGTGCCGACGATTGCGGAACCCTACGTCAAATCCACTTCTCCCGCATTCCAAGCGACTGCTGTCAGTCCTGCCGCTCCGGTGATCGTAACTGTGACGGACGGCGCGAACGCCCTGTCCCCGGCTTCGGTGGCCCTGACGATCAACGGTACCCAGGTGCCGGTTTCCATCACGAAGACGGGAATCAACTCGACGATTACGTATGCGCCCGCCGCACTCTGGCCAGCGGGCATCAACACCGCGAAGATTGTTTTCAGCGGGAGCGGCTCGTCGCCGATTTTTGTCACGAATACCTGGAGTTACTCCGTGGCGTCATTTGTAAACCTGACGCCGAATATGAAAGTGACTCCCGACACCTCCAAGCCAGGCTTTGTTTGGAACATTTTTGCGAACTCGGCCATCAAGACCACGAGCAATGCGCGGGCAGAAGCGGCGTTGGCAGGCCAACTAATAGATCCGTTGGATGGGGTCACACCACTGGCGAACTACGCCGACCCCAACGCGCAAGGCGTGGCGTTAGCCCCGGGAGCAACTCCGAGTCCGGCCAATGCTCCAATCAAATTCGAGATTGCAGGCCCGCTGAACGTTGACGCAGCCCCTGCGGCGGGTACCGGTAACTTTATCCCGGATGACCAGATGCCGGGATTGCCGGCGATAGATGCTACCACGGACGGTGCTGCGGCCGAAGCCATCACCTACATCAGTCTCCCGGCGGGGCTGATTGCGATGGGAGTCAATAGTGACGATGGTTTTCGAACCACGACCGGTCTGGTGCCGCAGGACATGGTTGGTGGAGTCCGGGCGGGCGAGTTTGACGCCCAAAGGGGGGCGGATAATACCATTTTCTACCTAAACGTGAAGGAGGCTGGTGTTTACGGATTCCGAACGCTTTGGGAGAATGGCACGGGTGGAGCTGAGATCGAATGGTTCACGGTGAATTCCGGTACCAACGTGTTGGTGAACGACACGGCCAACGGCGGCTACCCGTCCTACCGGGCGGTGACCTCGCCTGTTCCGCCCTACATCAAGTATGTCAGCCCGGACTCAGCTCAGCGCCAGCTTCATGACGCCAGCCGTTCGGTCACCATCGTCCTCTCCGACGGCTCGGTGGCGCTTGACGACAACTCCGTCGCCCTCAAGTTGGATGGCAACGTGGTCACCCCGACCAAGGTGCGCTCCGGCAGCACCCTGACGTTAACCTACACTCCTTCCGGTGTGCAGTTTCCGGGCGACCGGCATCTGGCCGAGTTGAGTTTCAGCAGCGTTGGCGGCACTTATAGCACCACGCAACGGTGGAGTTTCTACAACTTGTTGAACATTGTCCTGCCCACGCCGGTGCTGACGGAAGACTTCAGCTCCTACGCCGAGGGCACCGTGCCCACGGGCTGGACGGAATGGAACTTCACAGACTGCTCGGGTGCATATTGCACCACGCCCGGTCTCAACCTCGACGATCTCAATTCCGACACCTACAAGGGCTGGGTGGTTGTGGATCGGACCCGCTTGGAGGGACTCAAGAGCCGCATTTTCCAAGTGGCCCCGGGCCAGACCAATAATGGCGTCGAGGTGACTGTGGACACCCTCAGCACAGGCAACCTGATTTATGCCGAAAGCGACTCCCGAGGCGACAATCAGGTGCAATTCATCAAGACCAAACCATACGATCTCTCCGCCGTGGCCAATCCGGCAATTTCGTTTGGAAGTCTCTATGAGCAAAATCAGGATAATTGCGACTCCTTGGAATACTCCGTGGATGGTGGAAACACCTGGCTGCCGGTCCTGATCTACGTTGACGAACTGGATGGGGGTGGTGACATCAAGTTCAACGCTGACTCCACCGTGGATGCGATTGCGACCTTGACCGGTCCGAATCCTGACACGGCGGTCTGGGTGGACAACGGTGTGTCCAAAGGCGGCATCTATGGAGACGCATTGGGCGAGCCGGTTACCACCGCGCTCGGCCAGTTCGTGCTGCCGCGTGACAATGACAATCCAGTCGTGGACAAACGGCTGGAGATTTACCGGCTGCCGGCGGCCAGCCATAAGTCCGACGTCCGCCTCCGGTTTGCTCAGATCGGCACCGGGAGTTGGTATTGGGGCGTGGACAATCTGGCATTCTATGATGTGCCCGCGTCGGTTCCTTCCAAGCTTACGGCGGTGTCGGGACCGGGAAGCATTACCCTCTCTTGGAGTGGCAACGGCACACTGCAAGTGGCCCCAACGATCAATGGACCGTGGTCGGTAGCGCCCAGTCAGGCGGATCCGCAAATCGTTCCCACCAGCGGATCGAGTTCGTTCTGGCGGCTCGCCGCACCCTGAGGCTGATTGATTCCAAGGGCCGGGCGTAACGCCCGGCCCTTTTTGTTTCGATGCGCCCGACCAAGTTCACCGACTCGAACTCTGCGGCAAGTAAATCAACGCTCGACAGGATGCCGGTTTCGGGCACGATAACCTTGCACTTGAAAGCGACGCGCAATTTCATTCTGACATTTTTGGAATACCATCCCGAGCGTTTCCGCCTTCGCCACGACTCGACCCGGAGACAATGAAACTTCTCTCTCGTCGAATCCGAACTTTGACTGTTTTTTTTGCGACGGCGGCATTTGCTCTCCCGGCGATTGCCGCCCCGCTGCCGGTCAAACATTTTGTCGTCATCGGAGTGGATGGGCTGAACCCGGACGGAATCCGCCACGCCAAGACTCCGAACCTGGACCGGCTGCGAGAACGCGGCGCGTGGACTTATCATGCGCGGGGCGTCATGCCCACCGACAGCAGCCCCAACTGGGCTTCAATGATCATGGGCGCCGGCCCCGAGGAGCACGGCGTCACCTCGAACGCGTGGGAGACCAACAAATACGAGTTTCCCCCTACGGTCCGGGGTCCCGGCGGAATGTTTCCCACCATTTACGGGGTGTTGCGTCAACAACGTCCGGACGCGGTCATTGGCGTGTTTCACGATTGGGACGGATACGGCCGGCTGTTTGAGCGCGCGATGGTGGATGTGATCGAGAATCCCCGAGGCCCAACCAATACGATGTTGCGCGCGGTCGAATTCATCAAGGCCCGGCAACCGACGTTCACGTTCCTGCACTTTGATCATGTGGATCATGCCGGTCATACCCTTGGCTGGGCCACGCCCGCGTATTATGCGGCCGTCGGCGTGGCGGACAAACTCATCGGCCAGGTGCTGGCCGGGATTGCGGCCGCCGGGATGCAGGACGAAACCATTGTGCTCGTGACCGCCGATCACGGGGGCGTGGGGAAAAGTCACGGTGGGCTGACCATGGCTGAGTTGGAGATTCCGTGGATCATCGCCGGGCCGGGCATTCGCGCGGGGCACGAGATCAAGAGTCCGGTGGACACGTTTGATACGGCGGCAACGATTGCCTACGCCTTCCACCTCACGCCGCCCAAGGCCTGGATCGCTCGTCCGGTGCTGGAGGCGTTCGAATCAAACCCAGCCGGAAACTGAATTTTTCATGAGCACGCCCACCCACCCCAACCTGAACAGCCTGCGGGTGGAAGGGGACATCAACTTTTCCCCGCACCGCCAGTCGTGGCACGATGCCCACCTGAGCGCGGACACGAAGCAATTGCTCGCGGCGGATGCCCGGGTGTTTTTGCACCAGGCCATGTCCACGCCCTGCCTGAACGCCTTGCGCGGCACGAGTGGCGCCTGGCTCGAAGATGTGGAGGGCCGTCGCTACCTTGATTTTCACGGCAACAATGTTCATCAGGTCGGCTACGCGCATCCCCGGGTCATTGCCGCCATCAAAGCGGAGTTGGCGCGGATGCCGTTTTCACCCCGGCGCTACACGAATGAACCGGCCGTCAAGCTCGCGGAAAAACTGGTGGCGACCGCGCCGACCGGTTTGAGTCGCGTGCTTTTTGCGCCGGGTGGCGCGACGGCCAATGGGATCGCGCTCAAGCTCGCCCGCGTCGCCACCGGACGGTTCAAAACCGTGTCGTTGTGGGATTCGTTTCACGGCGCGTCGTTGGACACCATCTCCATCGGAGGCGAACGGTCGTTTCGGGAAAACGCCGGGCCGCTGCTGCCGGGTTGCGAGCACGTGCCGCCGCCCGATCCCTCGCACTGCCCGTTCCGCTGCGGGACGACGTGCAATCTGGCCTGCGCGGATTATGTCGAGTATGTCCTGGAGCACGAGGGTGACGTGGCGGCGGTGATCGCCGAAACCGTGCGCAATGTGCCGGTGGTGCCGCCGCCGGATTACTGGCGGCGAATCCGTGCCGCGTGCGACCAGCATGGCGCGCTGCTGATCCTGGATGAGATTCCCATTGGTCTCGGGCGCACGGGCAAATTTTTCGCGTTCGAGCACTTCGGGATTGTTCCCGACATCGTGGTGCTCGGCAAAGGTCTGGGGGGCGGGGTGTTTCCGCTGGCCGGGATCATCGCGCGCGAGGAGTTGAATCTGGCGGCGGAGCGTTCGCTGGGTCATTACACGCACGAAAAGAACCCGGTGGCCTGCGCCGCCGGACTGGCGACCCTCGAGGTGATTGAGGAACAAGAACTCGTGGCGCGCGCGGCGACCATCGGGGCGCAGACTTTGGCCGACCTTCGTCGCCGCCTGGCCGCATACTCCATCGTGCGCGAGGTGCGCGGGCTGGGTTTGTTGCTTGGGGTGGAAATTGGCGGCGACAAAGTGAACGGGCCGAACCTGGCCGAGCGGGTCATGTATGCGGCGTTGCGGCGCGGGCTGAACTTCAAAGTTTCCAAGGGCACGGTGCTGACTTTCGCTCCCCCACTGAACATCACCGAAGCCGAACTGGATCAGGCGTGGACCATCATCGAAGCGGCCATCGCCGAGGTCGAGGGATGAACCTGCGCTGATGGAATCACACCGCCACCAACCGCTCCCGAGGATTGCACGGCTCGGGCCTTCACCGGCTTCCACAAATTCTTACCGATCGAACGTACGACCAACGGTGGGCTTGCGAGCAAGCCATGCGGAGCTGTACCCGCCAAGCTCCACTACGCGACGAAGCCAGAAACCAAAAGTGGACCGTGGGTCTCCGGTCCCGCGAGGTCTCAAAGTTTCTTACCTGCCTCCCGCCGGGTCGGAGACCGGCGCTCCCGGGCGCAGCAGCAAGCTGCGACCGTTGGACATGGAGGCTGAAGTTTCATTGTCATTTGGGGTGCGATTTTTTTAAGCTCTTGAACCATTGAAACCATCCGCGCACCAAACCTCACCGTCGCCCAAGGCCTGGACTTTTCTCGGGGTGTTGGTGGTGGGTTACATCGGTGTGTATTTGTGCCGGAAGAATTTCGCGGTAGCCAACCCGCTGATCCGTGAGGCGTTCGGTCTGACCAAGGAGCAAATCGGCGAAGTGGCCAGTTACAGCACGCTGGCCTACGTGCTCGGAAAGTTCACGTTCGGGCCGATCATTGACCGGGTGGGCGGTCGGTCGGCGTTTCTGCTGTCCATGCTGGGCGTGGCGGTGTTTGGAGCGGTGGGGGGCGGAGTACATTCGCTGCCGATGTTGACGCTGGTTTACAGTCTGAACCGGCTGGCTGGCTCGGCGGGCTGGGGCGGCATGGTCAAGCTCGTGCCGGAATGGTTTCCGCCGCGCTCAATGGCGTTTGCCATGGGGGTGCTGTCGTTGGGGTTTGTGTTTGGCGGGGTTTGCGCCACGGTGCTGGCCGGGGGCATTGCCGGCTGGAGCAACAACAACTGGCGTTGGGTGATGGGCGGCCCCAGCATCGTCCTGCTGGTGATCCTGCTGGTCTGCTGGCTGGTGCTGCCGCGTGTCGAAGCAGCCGCGCCGGCGACGGCCGGGGAACAAGCCGCGCAACGCGGTCTGTGGTGGCGGCGGGTGCGGGATCTGATGGCGGTGCGCCGATTCTGGATTGTGGCGGCGCTCAGTTTCACGCTCACGTTGTTGCGGGAAACCTTCAATACCTGGACGGTGGATTTTTTCAAGACGACGGGTGGGAGCGAGGTGTCGAACCAGATTGCCGCGTTTCTCTCGCTGCCGTTCGACGCCTTGGGCGCGGTGGGCATTTTGTTGCTCGGTTGGGTGTTCGGACGGCTTGGTCCGGCGGCGCGCACCCGGTTGCTGGTGGTCGTGCTCGGATGCCTCGCCGCCTTGATCGGATTGCTGCCAGTCCTGGCCACGCGCAGTATCTGGCTGACGACGGCCAGCGTGGCGGGCATCGGTTTCCTCGCCTACGGGCCCTACAGTCTGTTGTCCGGTGTCCTGGCGGTGGAAGTTCGCGGCAAGGAATATGTCGCCACCGCCGCGGGTATTTTTGACGGAGTCGGTTATCTCGCCGCGATTCTCGCCGGACAAATGTTCGGGCACATTCTGGATGTCGGCGGTTACCGGCTGGGCTTCCATTGTCTGGCTGCGCTGGCGGCGGCCTCGGCCTTCCTGTGCCTGTTTCTCTACGAGCGCGGGAGCAAACCCCAACCGAGCACGGAGGTGGTCGCTCCCCAAACTTGAACCGCCGGCCGAACCTGTGTTAAACCTACTCGCATTGTTTTCACCATGACTGAAAATCAAAATCTCCCCAGCGCGCGCGACAAGTTGCTGTTCACGCCCGGTCCGCTCACCACAAGCCTCAGCGTCAAGCAGGCGATGTTGCACGATGCCGGGTCGTGGCATTTCGAGTTCAACGAACTGGTCGCCAGCGTGCGGGAACGACTGCTCCAGCTCGCCGGGCTTTCGCGGGCGGGAGGCTGGGAGGTGGTGCTCTTGCAAGGTAGCGGCACGTTCGGCGTCGAGGCGATCTTCCAGACGTGCATCCCACCGGACGGCAAGGTGGCGGTGCTGACCAACGGCGCGTACGGCGACCGCATGATCCAGATGCTCAAACACGCCCGGATCGAGCACGCGGTGTTGCGCACGCCGGAAGACACGCCCGGAGACGCGGCGGCGCTGGAGGCTTGTCTGGCCGCCGATCCGAAGGTGACCCATGTCGCGGTGGTGCATTGCGAAACCACCACGGGCATTTTGAATTCCATCGAGAGCCTCGGTCCGGTGGCCAAACGACACGGCAAACAATTCATCGTGGATGCCATGAGCAGTTTTGGCGGGATGCCGATTGACTTCGAGCGGTGCGGCATTGACTACCTGGTTTCCTCCGCGAACAAGTGCATTGAAGGCGTGCCCGGATTTTCGTTTGTCTTCGCGCGCCGCGCCCTGCTGCTGGCGAGCGAAGGCTGGGCGCGCAGCTTGAGTCTTGACCTGCTCAGTCAGCTCAAAGGCTTCGAAAAAAACGGCCAGTTTCGTTACACCCCGCCCACGCATGTGGTGCTGGCGTTCGATCAGGCATTGCGCGAACTGGAGGCCGAGGGCGGCATCCCCGCCCGGCAGAATCGCTATCGGCGGAATCACGCGACGTTGCTCGCCGGCATGAAACGGCTCGGCTTCCGCGCTTACCTCGACCCGAAGGTGCAGAGTCACATCATCACCAGCTTCTGTTACCCGAACGATCCGAAGTTCGATTTCACCGGGTTTTACCGGCGCGTGGCCGACAAAGGTTTTATTCTTTATCCCGGCAAGATCACCCAATGCGACACCTTCCGCATCGGCAACATCGGCCGTCTCACGGAGCCGGACTTGCGGCAGGTCGTCCATGCCATCGGTGAAGCCGTGGCGGAGATGGGATTGAAACTTGACGCTCCGGCGACGGGTGAGGCGCAATCGTGAATTCGCTTCACGCAGAGCCGCTGATCCGTCGTGATGCCAGGTTGGGCGTTGGCCTCGCGCTGTGGCTGACCTTGGGGCTGACCGCTGCCAGTTTTGCGGCTCCGCCGTTGGCGCGGGTCCATTCCCACAACGACTACGAGCACCCGCGGCCGTTGCTGGACGCGTTGGATCAGGGATTTTGTTCGGTGGAGGCGGACATTTATCTCGTGGATGGCGAGCTGCTGGTCGCGCACAATCGCAAAGATGTGCGGGCCGGGCGCACCTTGCAGAACTTGTATCTCGATCCGCTGCGGGAACGGTTTCGCGCGAACCAGGGTCATATCTATCCCGGGCTGGCAACGAACGCGGTGTTGCGACAGCCGCTGTCCGCCACGGCGCCCGAGGTCGAGTTTACGCTGTTGATTGACATCAAGAGCGACAGCGTGGCGCTCTACCCGGTGTTGCGCCGCGTGCTCGCTGGTTACGCGGAACTGCTGACGCATTTCACCCCGACCAGCACCGTCCCCAGCGCGGTCACCGTCATTCTCAGTGGCGACCGGCCGGCGCAATTGGTCGCCGCCGAACCCCAACGCCTGTGCGCCCTGGATGGACGGCTTTCCGATCTGGCCGCCAACCCGTCGGTCCATCTTTATCCGTTGATCAGCGAAAGTTGGCGTCCGACGTTTGGTCGTTTCAATTCCACGGGACTTTCGGAGGCCGACCGCGCCAAGTTGCGGGAACTTGTTGCCACCACTCATGCCCAGGGTCGTCGGCTCCGCTTCTGGGACACGCCGGATGCGTCAGCCACCTGGCGCGAGCTTTATGTTGAAGGCGTGGATTTGATCAATACTGACAACCTTGCCGGCCTCGCTGCTTTTCTTAAGAATCCACCTGCTCCGGCATCAAAACCATGACTTCGTTCTCTGTCAATCAACGCGCTTACCATCCACCGGCCCGACCCATCGTGGGCATTTGTCTGGACGGGAGCGCCGCCGAGTATTTTGACAACGCCCTCGCGCGCGGACTGATGCCGAATCTTCAGCGCCTGAGCGTGGCCGGATATCGCGGGATGGTGCGCGGCCAGATGCCGAGTTTCACCAACGTCAACAACGCCTCGATCGTCACCGGCGTGCCGCCCAGCGTTCACGGGATCGGGGGAAACTTCTTTTACGATGCCGCCCACGATGTCGAGGTGATGATGAACTCGGCAAAGTTTCTGCGCGCCCCGACGATCTTCCCCGCCGCCCAACGGGCGGGGCGGAAGGTGGCGGTCGTCACCGCCAAAGACAAACTGCGCGACATCTTTGCCAGCGGCTTGATTGAACTGGGGGGCATCGCGTTTTCGTCGGAACGCGTCAGCCAGGCGACCAAGACCGCGCATGGCATTGACGACGCGGAGGCCTTGATTGGGCCGAATCCGAATATCTACAGTGGCGAAGCTTCGATTTACGTTTTGCGGGCCGGAGTGAAATTGATTGCCGCTCAACGCGCGGATTTTCTCTACCTGAGCACCACGGATTTCATGCAGCACAAGTATGCGCCGGAAGCCCCGGAAGTGCTGGAATTTTACGCGGCGATTGATGAGCAGATTGGCCGGCTGATGGCGCTGGGGGCGGTCGTGGGGATCACGGCTGACCACGGCATGAACGCGAAGCAAAAGCCCGATGGCTCGCCAAACATTCTCTACTTGGAATCAACGCTGACGGAGAAATTCGGCGCTGGTTTTCGCGTGATCCTGCCCATCACCGACCCGCATGTGGTGCATCATGGGGGCCTGGGTTCGTTTGCGCAGGTACATCTGCCCGCCGATAAAATGTCGGCGCGGGACCGGATCGGTGAGTTTATCCGCCAGTTGCCGGGTGTCACCGAAGTGTTGGAGCAGGCCACCGCCGCCCGACTCCTGGAATTGCCGCCGGACCGGATGGGCGATCTGGTGGTCTGCTCGGGGCGCGATCGCGTGCTGGGCCGCACGCCGGAATGGCACGACTTGAAGCAACTCGAGAACGGACTGCGTTCGCACGGCGGGCGCTACGAGGAAATGGTGCCGCTCTTTTTGAGCGCGCCGCTGAAGCCGGACTACGGGGTCCGGGCGCAGGCCGATCCGCGCAACTTTGATCTCTTCGACTTTCTTTGTAACGGAATTAAAGCATGAAACTCAATTCTCTGATCGCCGGCCAGCCGGTCCCGGGCAATGGCGCCCTCGAGGTTCACAATCCATTCAACGGCGCCACCGTCGGCAGCGTGCGGACGGCGACCCGCGCGGATGTGGAAAGCGCGGTTGCCGCCGCGCGAGGCTTCACGCAAACGCCCACCCGCTTCGCGCGCTCGGAAATCCTGGAGAAAACCCGCGCCACCCTGGCGGCCCGTCACGAGGAATTTGCCCGCCTGATCACGAGTGAATCCGGGCTGGCGTTGCGTGAGGCGCGTTACGAGGTGGGCCGGTCCCTGGATGTGCTGCGGTTTGCGGCCATGGAAGCGTTGCGCGACGACGGGCAGATTTTTTCCGCCGACATTTCGCCTCAGGGCAAGGCACGGAAAATCTTTACCACGCGCGAACCCTTGCGTTGCGCGGCGGCCATCACGCCCTTCAATCATCCGCTCAATCAGGTGACGCACAAACTCGCTCCGGCCATCGCCGCTGGAACGCCGCTCGTCCTCAAGCCGTCGGAGAAAACTCCGCTCACGGCCTTGAAGTTCGCCGAGCTGCTTTACGCCGCCGGGCTGCCCGGGCCGATGTTGAGCGTGCTGCTCGGCCCGACGAGTGAAGTGGCCGAGCCGTTGGTGCAGCATCCGGACATCGAAGTGCTCGCGTTCACGGGCAGCGAAGTGATCGGCAAACGCATCGCGGCCACGGCGGGTTACAAGAAACTGGTGCTGGAACTGGGCGGCAACGATCCGTTGATCATTCTCAACGACGCCGACCTGGACGTGGCGGTCAAGCTGGCGGCCGAGGGCAGTTTCCGCAACTCGGGCCAGCGTTGCACGGCGGTCAAGCGGCTCCTCGTCCAGGAGGGGATTGCGCCGGAGTTCACCCAGCGGTTCGTGGCCAAAGCGAAGGAGTATGTTTGCGGCGATCCGATGGACGAAGCGACGCGGATCGGCACGGTGATTGACGAAGCGGCGGCCAAGCAACTCGAAACGGTCGTGCGGGAAGCAGTGGCCGCCGGGGCCAAAATCCTTCTCGGCGGCAACCGTCGTGGGGCGCAGATCGAGCCGACCGTGCTGGGCCAGGTGCCGCGCGATTGCCGGATGGTGGTCTGCGAAAGTTTTGGACCGCTCGCTCCCATCATCACGGTGCGGGATCTGGACGACGCGCTGTCGCTCGCCAATGCCACGGCCTACGGCTTGAGTTCCGGCGTGGTGACCACCAACCTGAATCACGCGCTCAAGGCGATCAAGACGTTGCGCTGCGGGACGGTGAACATCAACGAAGTGCCGGGGTTTCGGGTGGAATCGAGTCCGTTCGGCGGCATCAAAGACAGCGGCCTTGGAGTCAAAGAAGGCGTGGTGGAGGCGATCAAGGCTTATAGCTATGTGAAGACTTTCAGTTTGCCCTGGTGAATGGGTAGGCACGTTGATTTATCGGAGCGAATCCCAAAGCTGGGGCAAGCCAAAGCCGGGGCAGAGAGCAAAACTTTGCTGACTTGCCCAACCGGTGGGATAATCTCTGGAGAAGCCAGTGAAGCGCCGTCAATTTACCTGCTGCGTAAATGATGCGGGCGGAGACGTTGGTGACGGTGAAGCGGGTCGCGGACCGGCTGTACTGACCCCTTTTCAAGAAGGCAAGGGCGATCGCCCCTATTACGTGATCGGATTTGGTCTTGGTTTGATTGATCGAATAGCGCCGGATTTGTTTTAATCCATGAAAGCGTATCGAATAACATGGGACAGGTCTCGAAAAGACAGGAACCGAACAAGTGCAGACCTCGGCTACCGCTACCATTTGCCTAAACTTGAGTGCCGCGTTTGCACCCGCACGGGCAGTTGGGGCAATGGTACGTTTGAATATCCAGCTTACAAGTTTGATTTTCTAAACGAAACTGACTTCAACTCTCGTCGTGTCGTCAATCTTGATGAGTTCGAGAAGCTGAGAAAGAGAATTGAGACAGCCGCCAATCGGCCGACGAATTTAGTTCCGGGGGGAAGCATCGGTGAATTGTCGGGCAAGGCGTTTTCGAGCAAACTTGAGAATTTCGTGTGGGGTCGGCTAGGATTGCCTCAAATCAGCAGGCGGGCCGTGGATGCATTGCGTGCCGAAGGCATTAACCTCTTTACGACTGAATGTAACATTCAATTCCGAGGTCGTAAACTGGACTCGCATCTCGCCATCCAAGTTGAAATCGTGCCGATGATGACGGAAGAAAGCGTGCAGGAGTATAAGCTATTTCATTGCCCAAGGTGCGGCGACTTCGATAGTTCGCCAGTGGATCGACCGTTAGTTCCCCACGGATATAGGTTGAAGCGTTCTGCCTGGCCGAAAGGGGAACATCTGGTCAAAATGCGTGAGACTGCACGGGTCATTGCCAGCGAAGAATTCATTCAAGCCGTGGAAAAGCACAATCTGGCCGGTATTGTTTTCGAAGAATGTGGCCAGTGGGTGTGATCAATTAAGCAGCCTACGCCGGCGTTTACAGGAAGCGTACCCGGGAAAAATGGTTCGGCGACTGGAAATGATGCAGATGACCAACGTGACCAGTATAGCGAATTCAAACCGGCAGAAGCTGGATTTTGCGTATGATTACATGTCTGCAGCGCTACGCGAGCAAAGTCCACGTAACACGTAAAGGGGTCATGGGTGTGAGACAAAATTCTTCCAGCCATTTCGAGTATGCCTGCAAAGGCTACATTTCATGCCTAGGATGCTTAGGCATCAATATCGCCGTTCCGAGGCTTTTTGAAGATTGAGGAAGAATTTTGTCTCACACCCCCTGGAACTAGCAAAAGCAAAAACTCTTTGGATTGCCTGAAGCCTCGGGATAATCTCTGGAGGGGCCAGTGGAGCGGAGGCGGCGGAGCTTGAGAATTCCTCCAAGCGACATTCGCGCTTTGAGCCGTTGAACCAAAGAGCGCTCCCGAGCCAGTCAGGGTGAGAAGCTGGTGGTTGCGGAAGACCGGTGGGGAACGAAAGGAACATCATGGACACAAGACGAGAATTTATCAAGAAAGCCGCGTTGCTGGCGGCCGGAGGCGGGTTTGTGGGCGCCTTTCCGGCATCAATCCAAAGGGCGTTCGCCATTGATCCCGCGCCCGGCACCACCTACCTGGATGCCGAGCACGTGGTGATCCTGATGCAGGAGAACCGATCCTTCGATCATTGCTATGGCACGCTGCGGGGTGTGCGCGGTTTCAACGATCCGCGCGCCGTGACGTTGCCCGATGGCAACCCGGTCTGGCTGCAAACCGACACGCACGGGGAAACCTATGCGCCGTTCCGGCTGAATATCAAGGACACTAAAGCCACCTGGATGAGTTCGTTGCCCCATTCCTGGGGGGATCAAACGGAGGCCCGGAACGGCGGCAAGCATGATCGCTGGCTGCCCGCCAAGCCTTCCGGTCACAAAGATTACGCCCGTATGCCGCTGACCCTGGGATATTACAATCGGGATGACCTGCCGTTCTACTACGCGCTGGCCGACGCCTTCACGATTTGCGATCAGAATTTTTGTTCCTCGCTCACCGGCACGACGCCGAACCGGCTTTACCTCTGGACGGGTACCATCCGCGAGAAACCTTCGATCGCGTCGCGCGCCAACGTCTGGAATTCGGATGTGGATTACGATTCCGAGGCCAGTTGGACGACGTTCCCGGAGCGGCTGGAGGACGCCGGCATTTCGTGGCGGATTTACCAGAACGAACTGAGCCTCGACACCGGATTCCGGGGGGAGGAAGAAGATTGGCTGGCAAATTTCACGGACAACCCGATCGAGTGGTTCACGCAATACCGGGTGCGCTTCAGCCAGACCTTCCGCGATTATCTGCCGGAACGGGAAAAACAGCTCGCCGCCGCGCTCGAGAAGCTGGAGGCGGGTCCGCAGACCACCGAGGCGCAAAAGAAGAAATTGAATCAGACGCGCGCGGAGTTGGCGGCGGTTCGTCGCTACCTGAAGACCTACACCGCCGAAAATTTTGCCCGGCTGAGTGACCGGGCCAAAGACATTCACCAAAAGGCATTCACCACGAACAAGGCGGATCCGTATTATCGCCAGTTGACCACCTTGAGCTATCAGGACGGCAGCCGGCGGCGGCAAATGCAGGTGCCCAAAGGCGACGTGCTGCATGAGTTTCGCGAGAATGTGCGGACGGGGAAGCTACCGACGGTTTCGTGGATCGTAGCGCCGGAGAATTTCTCCGATCATCCGGGCGCTCCCTGGTATGGCGCCTGGTATCTCAGTGAAGTGTTCGACATTCTGACGCAGAACCCCGAAGTCTGGAAGAAAACCATTTTCGTCCTGGCGTACGATGAGAACGACGGCTACTTCGATCATGTGCCGCCCTTCGTGCCGCCGCATCCGGCGCAACCCGGCAAAGTGTCGGCAGGCGTGGACACTCAGGCCGAGTTGATGCTCCGGGATCGCGAGGCTGCCAGCCCGTCCAGCGCGTCGGCCGCTTCGGATCCCATCGGCCTCGGTTTCCGGGTGCCGCTGGTGATCGCTTCACCGTGGAGTCGCGGCGGTTATGTTTGTTCCCAGGTGTTTGATCACACGTCGGTGTTGCAGCTTTTGGAAAACTGGTTGGAACACAAGACCGGAAAGCCGGTGCAGGAAACCAACATCACGAGTTGGCGGCGCACGGTTTGCGGGGATCTCAGTTCCTGTTTCCGACCCTATGCCGGCGAAAAAATTGAACTGCCCGCGCCGGTGAAGCGGGACGCGTTTCTGGGTTCGATTCATCAGGCGCAGTTCAAGCCCTTGCCCGCCGGCTTCCGCAAATTGTCCGCGGCGGATTGTGCCCTCTCGCGCGAGAACCCATCGGCCGCCACCTGGCTGCCGCGACAGGAGAAAGGCACGCGTCCGGCGTGCGCGTTGCCCTACGAAATCGAGGTCAGCGGCGGGCTGACTCCGGACGGAAAAATCCTCGCGCTCCAATTCACCGCCGGCCGACGACTGTTCGGCGCGCGCGCCGTCGGAGTGCCGTTTCATATTTGGTCGCCGGGCAAAGTCCGCGGTTCAGCAAAGGACTCCACGGCGTTCGAATCCGGACGCCGCTGGGCGTACGCGGTGGCAGCGGGGGATCGGTTGTCGGGAGAATGGCCGCTCGCGGACTTCGAGCACGCCACTTATCACCTCTGCGTCAATGGCCCGAATGGCTTCTTCCGCGAATTCCAGGGCGACGCCAAGGATCCCGCGCTGGAAGTGACGTTGGAAGCGGTTGCGTCCACCCGGCCCGGCGAGTTCTGGGCCACCCTCAAGCAGAAGAACCTGAGCGCGCAAGATCTCACCGTCTTGGTGAGCGATCTGGCTTACGGTGCGCCGGAAAAGAAAATCCTGCTGCGCGCGCGGGGCGCGACCGGCGACACGGTCAGCACGGTGCTGGAACTGGATCAAAGTCACGGCTGGTATGACCTGCAGATTCGGGTGCCTGGGAGCGCGGCCTTTGCGCGGCGGCTGGCCGGTCATATCGAGAACGGCCACGAGAGCATCAGCGATCCCGCCATGGGCCGCGTGGTTTGACCGCCGAAATTTGGCAACGGCTCGGCATTGTGGGTGACTCGTCGCCTGGAGTCGGTGACCGAGTCAATGCTCGGTCGAGGTTTTTGGCGGCTGTGTGGTGAGCCGTTGTTTCCGCCAGTGATCGAGGCGCTCCTTGATTTTCTTTTCCACGCCTTGCTCCGTCGGCTCGTAGTAGCGTTTGTCCGCGCCGAGATAATCCTGCGCCACGTAGTGACCTTCGTATTCGTGCGCGTATTTGTAACCCTCTCCGTGGCCAAGGCGCTTGGCGCCGCGATAGCTTGCGTCCCGCAAATGTTCCGGCACGGCCAGGGTGAGGCCGGATTCCACATCCTTCAGCGCGGCGTCAATCGCCGTGATCGTGCTGTTGCTCTTGTGGGCGGTGGCGATGTAAATGGTGGCTTCAGCAATTGGGATCCGAGCCTCGGGCCAACCGATGAATTCCGCCGCCTGAAAGGCCGCATTCGCCAGCACCAGCGCCATCGGGTCGGCCAGGCCCACGTCTTCCGCCGCGTGAACCACGATGCGCCGCGCGATGAAACGCGGGTCTTCGCCGGCGTGAATCATCTTGGCGAGCCAGTATAGCGCGGCGTCGGGATCGCTGCCGCGCATGGATTTGATGAACGCGGAGATGGTGTCGTAATGCGCGTCGCCGTCGCCATCATAGACAATGGCCTTTTTCTGGATGCTTTGCTCGGCGGCGGCGAGGTCAATGTGAATCAGACCGGTCGTATCGGGCGCGGTCGTGAGTGCGGCGATCTCGAGGGCATTGAGCGCCTTGCGCGCGTCGCCCTCGGCGACTTGGGCGAGATGTCTTAACGCGGGTTCGTCCGCCTGAATTTTCAGATACGCCAGACCGCGTTCCGCGTCCGTCAGCGCGCGTTGCAACAGCGCGAGCAAATCCTCCCCGGTCAACGGACGCAGTTCAAAAATCTGCGAGCGCGAGACCAGGGGCGAGTTGACGAAGAAGAAGGGATTGTGCGTGGTGGCGCCGATGAGCCGCACGACGCCACTCTCGACATCGGGCAGGAGCACGTCCTGTTGGGATTTGTTGAAGCGGTGAATTTCGTCAATGAAGAGGATCGTGGACGTGCCGGTATTGGCCAGGCGATTGGCGGCGCCGGAGAGGACCCGGCGCATGTCGGCCACGTTGGATTCCACGCCGCTGAGCCGCTCGAATTTGCTTTTGGTCTGGCGGGCGATGATCTGGGCGAGGGAAGTTTTGCCGGTGCCGGGTGGCCCGTAAAAGATCAGTGATTGGATGCGATCCGCTTCGATGGCCCGGCGCAGCAACTGGCCGGGCGCCAGGATGTGCGCTTGCCCGGCGTATTCGGCAAGTGAGCGTGGCCGCATCCGGGCGGCCAGCGGTTGGTGGCGGGCGGGTTCGTCCGGCGCGGCCGGCGCGCCGGGGGTTGCCGGCGGCGGGTTGGATGAAAACAGGTCGTCGCGCGCCACGAATCGAGACTAGCAGTTGGACTGGAGCAGCCCAAAAGAAAAAAGCCCGTCGCGCGTGGGACGGGCTTTCATTCCGCAAAGTAACCCCACCATTGCCGTGTGCAGCTTTCCTTTGAACATGTTGTATCAACATGTGGTGCCGTCCGGACGGATTTCGACTTCCAGTCAAGGCCTGTCGGCCTCCGCCGCGGCTGACACCGGGATCGTATAATTACGGTTCAAGGATAGCGGCTGCGAATCACGTACAGGGCAGGGTAAATTCCAATTCGATTTCAACTTTCCAAAGAGCGGGTACGACTTGCCGCGAACAATTGCACGCGTCGTGCCAGTACTTGAACTCATTGGAGAATTAGCTCAAGAAAAAACTGGGAAACATTTTCGCGCCGTCGCCCGGGATGGTCCGTTCCCGTCCGCCCCTATTCGACTTCGGCGATGATGGTGTTGAGGATTTTAGTTTCCCGGCGTTGCAGCAACCGTCCGAGGGGAGCGAGGGCCAGCCAGTAGCCTATTGCCACCAGTCCGGCGAGGCCGATGGACAGTAACAAGTTCATGGGCACCCACGGCGGCAGATCGGCGAGTCGCCACAGGAATTCGACCAGAGGCGGCACGAACACCGGGGCGAGCGCCAGCGGAAACAACAGATGACTGAGGAACATGGTCAACATGGCGAGCGCCGGCATTTTGGTGGGCTTCATCGAGCCGGCACGAATCCGGTAGGGCACGAGGATGGACAGACAGTTGCCCAACAATCCGGCCAGCAGGACCGCGGTCAACAGTTGGAACAGTGTCGCCACCATCGTGACGACGGCCAAATGCAGGCCCACGGAAACCAGCCCAAGAAAGACCAACCCAAACAGGACGCCGGGGAGCAGCGCCGCGAGATTTTTTCCCAACAGAATCTGCCGTCGTTCCACCGGCGAAAGGACCAGCAAACGAAAACCGTCCCGATCAAAGCCGAACTGGTTGGCCAGGAACTGAAACAACATCAACATGGAAAAAGCCGTCGCGCCCGTGAGCACGAACGGTTTGGCCGGTTCCGGGAGTTGCGAAGCGGAACGATAGAAAATCGAGACGCCGAGGATGAGCGTGACGAGGAACGACGTCGCCCAGGCCATCTTGACTTCGGGCGCGCGCAACATCGAGCGCAGCGTGGCGAGCGCCACGGCGATGGCCGGTTCCGGCACGAGGGGCGGCCGCCATTCGAGAAACCGAACGGAATCACGAGCCGGCGCGGTCACCGCTCCCGGCGCGGAGACAGTTTCGGTTTGCGGCTGATGTTTGGTTTTGCTGTCGCCCCGGTAAAAACGCAACGTGCTCTGATAGGCGCGGCGCAGTCCGAGCGCGCCCAGTGCGAAACAACCGAGCGCCCCGAAGATCGCCGGGCTGACGCGGCCTTCGGCCAGCGCCCGCGCCCCCACCGGCAGCCAGAATGGGGGGATGAAATTCTGGATTGCGAAAAAACGGTCGCGCAACTGCCGCTCCTCTGCCTGACGTTCCGCGCGCTGACGCTGGACTTCCGCCGGCGTTGCGGTTTTTGCGGGCGGATGATCGAATCGGTGGATGACGTTGAAATAAAGATTCGGAGCCTGGCCAAGCAGGATGAAGGCAAACGTGATGGTCATGATGATCGTGCGCCGGCGTCGCGGGTTGCTCATCATGGCGGAAAGCCAGCCGCGCAAGCAGTAGGTCCAGGCGGTGATCATGAAGACCATGCTCACCACCAGCGGCAGCAGCAGCAACATGAACGGGCCGCGCGCGAAGACGAGGCCGACGGCAAGTCCGAGCATGGCCGGCAGCATCAAAACGATGCTCAGGGCGAGGTGCGAAGCGAGATAGTTCACCACGAACATCTGTCCAAGCGCGACCGGCAGGTGCATCAGGCGTTGGAGATCAATCGTCTCCGAGCGTTGCAGCTCGGCGAGCAGGCCGATCATCCAGAACAACAGGAACGCCAGCGTCATGGCCAGCCAGATCACCAACAGTTGCAGCGAGGTTGCTTTGGCCAGACCATACATCCCGGTCAGCAACGCCCCGACAAAACTCAAGCCGCCCAGGAGAATCACCCCCACGCCCACAAACACGGCGATGACTGCGCCCAGCCCACCGTTCCGAGTCCACTGATTGCGGGTGAGCCGCGAGCGCAGCCAAAGAATGGTGCGGAGTTGCGCCCAGTTCATCAGCCCTCCAACCAGCTTAGTTTTTGCGCTTCCGCCGCGCCTTCGCCTACAACCGCCAGGAATTTGTCTTCCAGGGAACCGCCCTGGCGCAGTTCGTCCATCTTGCCCTGATGCACCAGCTTGCCATGCGCGATGATGCCGACGTCCGTGCAAAGCCGTTCGACGATCTCCAGCACATGCGAGGTGAGAAAGACGGTAGCCCCACGTTTGACGCACTGTTTGAGCGTATCCCGCAACACGCGCGAAGCGACGGCATCCACCCCTTCAAACGGCTCGTCGAGGAACAGTAGGTCGGGGTTGGGAATCAGCGCGCCGGCGAGCGCGAGCTTCTTTTTCATGCCGTGGGAGAATTCCAGGGTGAGCTTCTTCACCTCCTTGGCCAGGTCCATCATCGTGAGCAATTCATCGCAGCGTTCGCGAATGGTGGCGGGCGGCAGCAAATACATCCGGCCGATGAAGGTGAGGTATTCCCGCGCGGTCAGGTTGTCGAACAATGCGAGGTTTTCCGGCACCACGCCGATGCGCCGCTTGACTTCGAGGGCGCGGCGGGGGTCACTCACGTCCTCACCGAGAATCCGCATGATCCCGGCGCTCGGAGCGAGCAGGCCGGTGAGCATTTTGATGGTGGTGGATTTGCCGGCGCCGTTGGGCCCGAGGAAACCGTAAAAGCAACCGGCCTCGATGCGCAGATCAAGCTGATCCACGGCGCGGAAGTTGCCGAAGTCCCGGGTCAGCTTCGAGGTTTCCAGGGCAAGGTCCATGAGGTTTTCGATGGCGGCAGTCTGGCAGATGAATCCCGGAGCGGGCGATTGCAAACTTGGGATTTTTTTCGAGCCGCCCGCCGTCAACCAGTCAGCCGGGCTTGCAGTTCCGCCACCTGCTTTTCGAGCTCGCGCGTGCGGCGGATCAGTTCGGGCAACTGCGTGAGGGCGATCATCTGGCGTTTGGCCTGTTTGTCTGGCGCGGCGGGTGTGCCGAGGACGGTGCCTTGGTCGGGAATGTCACGCATGACACCGGACTTCGCGCCGACGGTGGCTTGCTTTCCCAGCTTTAGATGGCCGGCGATACCCGCCTGTGAGGCAATGACGCAGTAGTCGCCCAGTTGCGTGCTGCCGGCAAACCCGACCTGCCCCATGATCAGGCAATGTTGTCCGAGGGTGACGTTGTGTGCCACATGAACCAGGTTGTCAATCTTGGTGCCGGCGCCGATGAGAGTGTCGCCAAAGGCGCCGCGATCAATGGCGGCGTTCGCGCCGATCTCAACATCGTCCTGGATGATCACGCACCCGACTTGCAGCAGCTTGCGGTGGCGGCCTTCATCAAACACATAACCGTAACCGTCCGCGCCAATCACCGTACCCGCGTGGATGCGGACGCGGCGGCCAATTTGTGTTTTGGGGTAGAGCACCACGTTGGGGAACAGACAGCTCTCGTCGCCGATCTCACAATCAAGTCCCAGGTGATTGCCGCCGAGGAGCGCCGTGCGCGCTCCGAGGCGCACGCGGTTACCGATCACGCACCCCGGACCGACGTGCGCGGTGGGATCAATCTGCGCCGAGGCCGCGATGACTGCGCTCGGGTGAATGCCCGGTGCGGGTTGCTCCGAGGGAAAAAAGAGCGGTAGCAACCGCGCCACCGCCACCCGCGCATTCGGCACCCGGATGAGAACCTTTTGCGTCGAGGTGAAACCACCCGGCACGAGGATGGCGCTGGCCTGACTTTGCTCGGCGACGGCTAAATAGGATGCCTGCTCGGCGAAGGTGAGGTCGCCGGGTCGGGCACCGTGGGCGGGCGCCAAGCCGGTCAGTTCAACCGCACCGTCTCCGAGGACTTCGCCTTGGAGTATTTCCGCAATTTTAGCCGCCGTGAAAGGCATGATGTAAAAAGTTCGACGCAACCGGACACGCAATCGTTCCCGCCGCGCCGCCGCGGGCTGGTAATCTCTGCTTCAGCCGCGCGCCCGGGCGGGTTGCGGGCGGGCCAGGCATTGCCGGAGGCTGATCATCTGCTCGGCGTCCGCGTCCCAGACCTTGAGCCGCAGGCAGCGCAGAATTTCCCGCGGGTGGAGCGACGTGGTCTTGGGCTTCATCAACTCGGGAATTTTCTTGATGACCTCGGGCAAACGATAAAACGGAATCCGCGCGTTCAAATGGTGGATGTGATGATAGCCGATGTTGGCGGTAAACCAGGCCATGATCGGACCGGTTTTCAAATAGCTGGAAGACTCCAACGCTGCCTTCTCATACGCCCAGCCGGCCCGGTCGTAGAACGACACCGTCGGGAAATTGTGCTGGGCATAGAACAGATAGGTGCCGATGGCGCTGGCGACAAAGTGCGGGATCACCTGGGCCAGCAACAATGCCTGCCAGCCAAACCACCAGGTAATCATAATCCCGATCACCACGTGCGCGACGAGGGCGATCAGGCAATCATAGTGTTCCCGGAACTTGGTCAGGCACGGATACAGACACATCCCGTGCAGAAAGACAAAAACGTAGCCGAACAGGATCGTCAACGGATGGCGCATGAACAGGTAGCGAAAGCGCTTACCGCGCGAAGACCGCAAATACTCGGCCCGGGTCATGATGGGGAACGAGCCGATGTGCGCGCTGCGCAACTTGGAGTTGTGCTTGTGATGGTAGTTGTGCGAACTGCGCCAGATGCTGCTGGGGCTGAGGGCCAGGATGCCAAAAATCCGCATCAACCCCTCGGCCAGCCGGGAATGGGACAGGATGGCGTGATGTTGTTGATCGTGGTAGATCACAAACAGCCGGAGTATCAACAAGCCCGCGAGTACGCTACAGACCAATTTGCCGGTGAAGTGAAAATTCCACAGCGTACCCGCCAGGGCAACGGCCAGGAACAGCGCCGTTGAAAGCACACACCGCCAGCTTCGGGCCCTGCTCTCCACCGCGAACGGTTTGGTGGCCAGGATAAGCTCCTTCCCAGTTCTTATGCGAGTTTCGATTGCGGATGTTCGCTGAATCCGTGTCCCGTGTCGATAAAGACTTGACGGTGGACGAGCTTTTTTTCAAGTCTGCGACAGCGCGACCCGCCGGAGATTTGGGCTCTGCGCGGTTGGCCAAAGTTGCCACTTCCCCGGATTGCCGATTGCGGGTCCCCTCGCGAGACCGCATGATTCCCCGTTGGGATCAGTTTTATGAGCGCATTCAAATTCTCCTGTCCGGTCTGCCGGCAACACATCGAAGTGGGGGATGAATTCAGCGGTCGTCGTCTGGATTGTCCCTCGTGCAAAGCAACAGTTCGGGTTCCGCTCGCACCGGAATCCGAAGCCTCCATCCCGGTGGCCGAACTTATCACCGCCCCGCCCGCCGCAATCACCCCGGTAACGAAGCCGGAGCCGGAAGCCGGGGTTGGCGCGCTCCACACTCCATCACCCGGGGCGGAGCCGCCCGTATTTCCTCCGCCCACCAGTCCAGCGGAAACCAAGCCGACGTCGCCGGCCGCATCCGTTCCGGTTGTGCAGGCGGAGCGAATCAGCGATCTCCGCGTGGCGGTGCTGACGTCGGAGATCAAACTGGACATTGTGCGCGCGGTGCGGGCGCGAATTGCGGATCCGGCCCACTGGTTGCCCGGCAAGAAGGACACCGGGGAATATATCTACGCCGGTAAACTGGCCGGCGGCCAGATGGTGTCGGTAGCCGCCACCGATGCCTCGGCCACGCACTTCAGCATGTTCGGGGCGGTGTTGCTCGAATTCCATCGGCGGAATGTGGTCCGGGTCACTGCGGGCCGGACCAGGTTTCTGGATGAAGAAGTCACCGAAGCGATCCAGCAGGTGCTGGGCAAATCCGGCGACAGCGCTCCTCTCAGCGAAGCCGAGCGGGCCGCGCTCACGCACGAGCAATGTCTTGGCGTGCTGGATTCGTTGGAGCAGCGATTCGCCGGCGAGGCCAGAGCTTCGCGGCAGGACCACCGCAAGATTGAAACGGTCCGCCTTACCGATCTGGTTGAAGAAGCTGGAAAAGAACGCCCCGCTCCGGGCCGAAGAGGTCGCCTGCGCGTTGATTTACGAATTGGAGCAGCTCCAGGAACGGGTGGCCAAACTGGAACCGAAGGCGGGCGGCAAAAAATGATTGCGGCGAGGAAGTGGGCCGGTGGTTGATTTGAATCATCGGGTCTTGAGCCAGTCATTCTCCGCGAGATTTGCCAGCTTCAAAACTTAAAGCGGGTCAACGGACGAGACAACGTGACCGGCAACGGCCGATCTCCAAAAACTTTCAACCAACAGTGCCGTTGACTGGGTTTGCAGCCGGAAAGCGCCAGCAACAAAACGAGGGTGAGCCTGGCTGGGAGCGATTTGGTTCTCCTGCGCGAAAAGGCTATCCACCAAAAAATTGGAAAGGATTGCGCGGAGGGGACTTCGCTGCTGTGGGAGTCTGATCGCGCCGCCTGCCCGCTGTAGCTTGCGTAGGCGGGAACATCATTTCCATACGTCGTTGAACCCGCCCATCGAGCTTCCCTTCCGTCCGCCTTCGCCCCCGTCGCGCTGCCTCTTGCATTTCCGCCCGCTACCCCGTAGCGGCGACTCGGCAGCGCGCCGCCATTCCGTCTTCGCCGCCGTTACACCGCAACTTTTGGCAGAATGATGAGGTCAGAATCATCACCGCATCATTCTGCGCGCATTACCCGGAGGAGGGAGTTGTTCCTGCTCGTGAGAGACACCTTCCCCACCGGGGGAAGTTCGAGCCGTGTTCGCGAGCCGCACCTGGGAGCGCCGTCGTCTCGACGGCAAGTTGCCTGGCCGTTTCCGCCCCGTCGGTGGGACGCCGGCGCTCCCGATAGGGACGCGTTCCACCCGCGTCCCATTCTTCCCATTCGATTCAAAGCCAAAACTCACAAAAGCCAAAAGTAACCCCAATTCGAAAACCGTTCACCGCGACGACGGAAATAGTTCGGCCGCCCTGCCGGTCAAGGCTCGCCCTTCGGCCTTCGGATTTCTTTCGGATTCCGGGGGTTCGGATTTCGGATTTAACCAAGGTTCGGCTCGCGCGGACGCTCGGCCCGCCGGGGGGACGGGAACGGCGGAACGCGAAGGTGCATGTGCTTCCCGGGCTGTGGAGGTAAAAGTTCTCGCGCTGCGAGAACTCCGCCCGCACCGAGCGGGCGGCGGGCCGTGGTGGGCGGCACGATGGGGCCAAGCAGCGCACCGCTGCACGCGGTGCGGGTTTTCGCAGCGCGAAAACCGCTACCGCAGCGACTCAACGTGCGGCGGGTAAGATTTCACGATGCAGACGCATCAGGCGTGGCGTCACTTTGCGGCTCGACAGCGTTGGGAGGGCGGAGTATGTAGGTGCTTCGTTTCATGATTGCTGGCGGCGTGAGTCCCACAACCTGCGGCTCGGCCTCCCGCTGGGCGGGAAGCAACCCACGCTTACTCCGGAGTAACAAACACCGTCGCTGGCTCAATCACGAGCCATACTGTCTAGCCCTAATTTTTCACAACTTGATTGAAGGAAACAGGGGGGTGGGAGCGTCAGAAGGCTTGATTCTATTGAGCGCAATGAAAACACCCACTTCCACCGTTCCGCCAACAGACTGTCACGCCCAACCGCTGCTCTTTGCCGACCTCGGCTCGCGCCAGGTTGTCGCTGATTTTACCGGCGGCTACCTCTCCAGCGACCTGTCTGCCGACAGGCAGACGGCGGCGCGCTGCTCCTGCGCCAACTAGATCGCGGCCTGGGCTTGACGCGCACGCTGGCCCAAGCCTTCACCGACGGGCGGGATCCGCGCTATTGCGACCACACGCTCGAACAGTTGCTGGCCCAACGGTTGCACGGACTGGCGCTGGGCTACGAGGACCTCAACGATCACGACACCCTCCGGCGCGATCCGCTCCTGGCTGCCGCCTGCGACAAGGCCGATCCGCTGGGGCGCGACCGCTTGCACGCCGCCGACGCCGGCGCGGCCCTGGCCGGCAGCGCCACGCTCAATCGCCTCGAGTTGGGCAACCATCGTCACGACCGCACGCACAAGATCACGCACGACCCCGCGCGGATCGAAGCCGCGTTGCTCGAACTGGGCGTGCGGTGTCTGGACAAGCACGCGCGCGAACTCATCGTGGACCTGGACGCGATGGGGCACTTGCTCCACGGGCAGCAGGAAGGCCGGCACTTCAACGCTTACTACGACGGCTATTGTTACCTGCCGCTTTACGTTTTCGTCGGCGACGTGCCGCTCTGGGCGCAACTCCGGCCCGGGAGCAGCGACGCGGCCCGCGACGTCGTGCCGGCGCTGGAGAAAATCATTGCGGCGATCCGGAAGCGGTGTCAGAAAGCGCGCATCATACTGCGCGGCGACAGCGGCTTGCCCTTGAGCACGAACACGGCCTGATTGTTCACATCGCGACAGTTCGTGATCGAGCCGGCGGCGGACTGGCCTTCGCAGATGAAGACCATCGTGCCCTTACCCTTTTCCTTCTTCTTGTCGAAATGATTTTTGCAGTCCTTCAACTGCGGGATCCGCAACGTGATCGCCTTGGCGGTGGCTACCCTCTCCAATCGGATGATGTTCCTCGCCCGCAGGAGCGGGAGAGGAGGTCCGCAGGACAGGTGAGGGTTGTCGGGGGAAAACAAACTCCTGTGGAGAGGGGCAGGGGGCGAGGTGCGCGGCGTAGCTCTCTTCACGTTCTGCAATTCCTTCCGCAACTCCTGCGTGTCCTCGACCTTCGCGATGATCTGCTCGGCGAAAACTGCTCATGCTTTTGGGAAAACCGTTATCCACTTTGGCACAAAGCCCTTCTCCGCATCGGATGGGGAGAAGGTGGCAAAGCCGGATGAGGTGAGCGCGCCACGACGTTCGATTAAAAAACAGTTCGCGTGTCCAGCTTGCAGGCGGGCATCACGCGGACAACGTGCGTGGGCCGTGCAATCGAGCCGAATTCAATTCAACGCAAAGGCGCAAGGCCGCAAAGGAAACCGTGAACTACACAAACCACCCGAACGATTCTCGAAACTCGACTTTGCCGCCGCTGTGAGGATAATCCCGCGAATGGGCTTCGTAATCGAAAACCTGCGGTTGGGTGAACTGGTCGCCATCGTCCGCCAGAACCAGAAGTTCTACGACGACTTCTGCGCGTATTTGAAGGATCGCGGTTTTTCCGATGTCCACCATTTCATCAGCGAGCCTTCGGACACCAAGGCGACACGAGTTATCAAGGATTATCTGGCTCGGCAGAGCGAGGTTCAATTGCTCGACGGCCTTGCCAGACCTTACAAAGATTCGACAGCGCGCTGGTATTTTCTCGCGTGGATTCTTCGTGACGCACCCGCTCAACGGCTTCAACCATTGCTCGCCTCTGTCCAAGGCGCATCACTGGATGAGAAGCGCGCAAATCTTCTCAACCAGCTTCGCAAATTCGTTGGCCCACTGTTTCCGCAAGCAGAGAGTTGGTCCTGGCCCGTGCTGTCAGAAGTGATGCTGGCGCGGCTGGAAGGCAGCCGCCGTGCGTTGAAGGGAACGAAGTTCGAGGAACTTGTCTGCCAGACATTGCGGAAAGTTTTCGAACGACATTCCGTTCAGCTCGAAATCGGCGAAAGCGAAAAGCGGATCAACGAGGAAACCTTCGATGTGCAGATCATCGGAAAGAAGAAAACGATTCTCGTGCCGGTCAAGACTCGCGAGACGATGGGTGGCGGTCACGCCAATCTGTTCACGCGGGACATTTTCAAGGCGATTTCAGTGGCACATGAGAATGGATACGAGTGCGTGCCTGTCATCATCGCAGAGTCGTGGGGCGGCGACTTGAAGTCGCTGCATTGCGAGCATTGGATTTATCTCCAGGTGAATCCAAACCAGGTTGAAGCCATCGAGCCGATGCTCGAAGAGGAAGTGAAAAAGCTCGTCCGTTTCTTCAAGCGGTTCGTCTGATTCACACCAAGCCAAACGCCAATTGGCTTTTCTCCAACCGCTTCTTAGCGAGCGCACAGTATTCCTCGCTGCAATCAATCCCTGTGAAATGCCGCCCCAACTGCTGGGCGACCATTGCCACCGTTCCGCTTCCCATGAACGGGTCGAGAACCAAATCATTTGGCTTCGTTGCGGCTTGCACGCACGTTTCAACCAATTTTTCCGGGAATACGGCGAAATGCGCTTCCGGAAATTTCGACAACGGAATCTGCCAGACGGTGCGCTTGTTTCTGCCGAGCGGATGAAACGCCTGATCCCAGCGTGCAGTGTGGAGATTGGGATTGCCGCCGTTCTTGCCTTGCTCCGGCGTCCCGCCGCGTTTGCCGAAATGCCCACGCCCGCCCATCATCCGGCTTTTCTCCGTGAACGTGACGTGCGGCTCGCGAATTGCGTCGGCGTTGTAAAAATAATCCGGCGACTTGGAAAACATGAAAATGTATTCGTGATCCGTCGTCGGTCGGTTTTTGATCGAAGCGGGCATGGCGTTGGTTTTGTGCCAGATGATGTCGGACCGCAGAATCCAGCCGATGCTTTCCATCGCGAACACGACACGCCACGGCATTCCCAGCAACCGCCCGTCCTTGTATTTGTCGCCAAGATTCAACCACAGCGTCCCGTCCTTGGCCAGCACACGGAAACACTCACGGAAAACGCCCGCTAACTTCTGCACATAAACTTCGGGTGACGCCTCGTTCCCAATTTGCAGCCCCGCGCCGTAATCCCGTTGCTGGTAGTAAGGCGGACTTGTGACAATCGCGTTCACCGACTCCGGCGGCAGCGCACGCAACGTGGACTCCGCATCGCCGCAGATGATCGCGTCCACGTAATTACCAATCGTCATTGAATGGATGCCGGCTGATTGCGCGTTCTCACGAAGAACATGCACCGAGTGATGCCGCGTCAGCGAGTAGGAGACTTTCTTTGCTTTGCGCATGACGCAACGCTACAATGCAGAAGAAATTCGGCCAAGCAGATTCCGACTCGCGGTTTGGGGCGCTTGCTGATACATCCGTACGGCATGAACCGGCTTATTCGGAAGGAAGATTTACCCGAATCGCTTTGGCAACACAGCGACCGCGTTCTCAAGCTCCCACCGGATTTGATTCGAGCTTGGCTGGCGCTATTGGATCGGCACGATCTTCGCATGCTGGCAACGCAGAATCACGGAACTGGCGGCTGCATTGGCGGACTCAGCAAGGAGGCGACGAACAAACACTTTGCGTGGCGCTTTTCCGGTTCATCGGCTCGCGTTCAACTCGCGATGCTTGATCCTGAATCACACATGCCAAACGTCGCAGATGCGTTTGCACCGCTTTTTTCTGGCGGGCACGTAGCGCTTTGCGATTTGCCCTGCGGCTCAGGAGCGGCAGCCCTAACTATCTTGACGGTGCTTGCTGAACTCCGGCGACAGGGACGAGTGCCACGCGAGCCTCTTGACGTGACACTTATCGGCGGTGAGATCTCTGCGGATGCTCGCGGCTATGCGGCGGAAGGGTTAAGTGAAATTCAGGCAGCGTTGGAGGCGCAAGCCATCAGCGTGCGGCCGGCGTTCTTGTCTTGGGACGTCTGCAATGCCATCAGCAACACCGACCTCATTCGACAACTCACGATTCGTTGCAATGACTGTGCATCAAGGATGCTCGTGCTCGCCAACTTTTCGGGGTTCTTGCAACGCGAAGGGAAGTGGGACGATGCCCAGCCGCAGTTGGACGAGTTGTTTCGGCATTCCCGTGACCAACGAAGCTCGGTTGTTTGGATTGAACCGCAGATGAACGACGTTCTGCCGGAAACCGGTGGGATGTTTCGTCGTGTCACAAACTGGCTGTCGAGCCTGACCCGCTTTGTTCGTCAGACAACTGTAGATGTCCAGGGCGGCGCTGTAGCTCGGTCGGAGTTGAAAGTTGCTCATGTGCTTCGCCCCGGAGAAACCTTTGACGTGAGTTTAGCAGTGATGCGGTTCGATTTGAACCTCTAGCAATGAAGAGCGTGCGTCCCGAGATTTTGGCTGTGAGAGCGGTAAACCAATACCGGCGGCGAGACATTTTGCCGTATTTGGGCTTGCGGTACTATTTGGCAAACCAATGTGCGCTGCGTGATCGCTGGGCTGTTGATGCGGCGTCCCATTTGGTCATCGCTCGGCCAAGACCAAACTACTTCCCCGCGCTGCATTTCAAGGAACACCAAGATGGCAAGCCGGTAGAACACCGCCGGATGCATTTACCCGGACCAAACGAAGCTTTCGCGGAAGCGGCTCTGCTGAACGAATGCTCGCGACACCCGGAGGCATTTCAAGCACTACCGTGTGTTTTCAGCTATCGGTTCGCTCCTAAGAATTCCAAAGAAGGAATTTTCGAGACGTATTTTTCCGGTTTTCGCGAACGCCATGCCGCCGTTGCCAAAGCTTGCCGGCAAAACGCCAGTGCCAGCGTGCTTTACACGGACATCAAGCGCTACTATCCGAGCATCACCATAACATCCGCCCAGAACGCTTGGGCGCGAGCGTGTGACACTGCCAAACTGAATGAGAAATTCAGACGATAGGGGGAGACGATTTTGAGCGATCATGCTGCGGTGGCAGCGGGAGTCGGGGATTGTGCGGGAATACTGACTGGCCCGATGTTCAGTCACCTGATCGGCAGCTTGGTTTTGCGGGAAGTTGATGTTTTGATGAACGAGGCGATGCCCGCCAACTATTTCCGATATGTTGACGACATCATTCTTACCGGGCCGGAGGGAATAATTAGCGATGGCCGAAAGCGATTATCTGAACTTTTGGAAACTCAGGGCCTACACCTTCACGAAAGCGGGAAGGATTTTCATGTGAGAGGCGACGAATGGCTGACTGGCGAAAATGATTTTGCCGATGACGGACGCAGACCCAATTGGATGACGCTCGTTCGTGGGTTAAAGGAATTGCTCGTTGCGAAAACCGGAGTTCACGGCGAACTGATGAGAGCGTTTGCCGCACAAGGAATGCGATTCCCGCTGCCCGACTACTCTGAAGCCGTAATGGAAGCATCGCATCTGCAAAGACTCCTTCGACGGCTGAAATACAAAGTCGCACGCTTCCAAGCCAGGCGAGTAACGGTTGCGGGACTGGCGCATGACGCGGTGCTGGTCAGGGATGCGTATGTCCGCGCATTGCACGAGCACCTCATCGGCGCAAGCCAACTGCACGGATATGCACGCAAGCGGAGAATTCCCAAGCTGCGATTTCTTGCGGGCCGTCTGACATATTTGGCAACCCCACAAATGCTGCGGGAGTTCAGCGATTCACTGAGAGCTTTGCCCGAACTGCGGCTTATCGCTGAAGTGTTCACGACGATAGCGACGGAGGACGCCACTGAACTCGTTCATTATGGCATCAACGCCGTGCAAGCTGCCGCGCAGGTTCTTCGTCTCAACAATCGTCCGGTGCGCTGCCAACCAGAAGTATGGGCGAAGGCTGAAATCCAAGGACTGGCGATTCTGCGGCTCCATGGCGTTACGGTGAACGCGGGTGACGGAGCGGATAATCCAGACGATGAACTGAATCGTTTTGCGCTCTGGCAGAATAGTGGCGAACTCATGAAGTCAAACGATCCGTTCATTCGAGAGCTTGCATGCCTTCATGGTGTTGGCGGTGGTTGCCGACATGCATCCGTGTTGGACGCGGCTTTTGACCGCGACGAACAATTAGCGTTCGATGCCATCACACAATTGCAGGCGTCCAGTTATTTTTAGGCCGCTTCGGCGTAGTTTCTTTGAACGAAGCAGAAAGGCGAACGGATTTCTCCGTTCGCCATGATTTGAATTCTCGACACTTCACTTGGCCTACGGCCACTTTCTCCCCGGTTGAGGCGGAGAAGGAATGTTCACTCCTCCACCGGCACGACCAGCCGTTCCATGATGTAATCCTTCCGCTCGGGCGTGTTTTTGCCCATGTAGAAGTTCAGGATCGGCGTGGACTCGGCGCGCGGGGCATATTCCACTTTGCTCAAGCGCATTTCCTTGCCGATGAATTGCGCAAATTCCTTCGGACTGATTTCGCCCAGGCCTTTGAAGCGCGTGATCTCAATCTTCCGTTTGTGCTGCCCCTCACCCGATCCCGCTTCGCGGGACACCCTCTCCCCATCGGATGGGGAGAGGGACGGGGTGAGGGGTTGTCCACCGAGTTCGGTCACGGCTTTGTCGCGCTCGGCTTCGCTGTAGCAATAGATCGTTTTCTCCTTGTTGCGGACCCGGAACAGCGGCGTCTCCAGCACATAGACGTGACCAGCTTGGACGAGTTGCTCGAAGAACTTGAAGAAGTATGTAATCATCAAGTTGCGGATGTGCATGCCGTCCACATCCGGGTCGGTGGCGAGGATGACCTTTTCGTAACGCAGACCCTCGGTGTTGTCCTCGACGTTGAGCGCCTGCATGAGGTTGTACATCTCGTCGTTCTTTTACATCACGTCGCGCTTGAGATCCCAAACGTTGAGCGGCTTGCCTTTGAGCACGAACACGGCCTGATTGTTCACGTCACGGCAACTCGTGATCGAGCCGG
>CAZLOH010000036.1:0-19227 GCA_964561105.1 uncultured Bifidobacterium sp.
ATTTGGTTTGGAAGACCAATTGACCCGCCGGTGTCCCGCCAAACGGTGTGAAGGGAAGTGCGGCGCTCAGGCCGAGCCGGGGAAGTCGGCCACCCGCGCCTGTGCCACAGCTCTTGCGCTCCTACTTCGCTGCGGAGTGCGGCACGCCCAGCCTGACACACTGCACGGCACTCCGTCCGAATCGCTCATTGGCTCCAAGCCTTTGCGGACGGGCAACACAACCCGGACGGGAAAGGGGCAACGGAATAATCGGCAAGGGAATTGGGAAACGAATCCCGCTGCCTTCATTCCTTTGCCGTCCATTCCCTTGCCTTCAGCGTTGGAGAATTTCGGATTGGCCGCTTCGCCGCGCGGTGCCCTTTCCCGGTCATAGCCGCTGCCCTCTGAGCCGCCATCGTGACGATGCCCTTCCGCATCCTGAGTCTGCGGCTCTGCCTGCTCATCGTCGAGCCGATGAGCCTGCCGGCGCACGTCGTTGCGCGGCCAGGAAAATCGCCTGCCCCCAGTAACCTCGGCGCCGGTGGGTCTCCGTTGTGGGTGCGGTTTGTGCATTTCTTGACGCTGTCCGGCTGCTCCGCTAGGTTGCGCGCCAGATGAGCAAAGAATCAAACGCAAACAATTTTCTGGTCCCCATCGTCGTCGAACAGACCGGGCGGGGCGAGCGCAGTTGGGATATTTATTCGCGGCTGCTGGTGGATCGCATCCTGTTCCTCGGCACGCCGGTGGATGACAATGTGGCCAATATCATCATTGCCCAATTATTGTTCCTCCAGATGTCCGATCCGAAGAAGGACGTGCATTTGTACATCAATTCGCCCGGCGGCAGCGTCACGGCGGGCCTGGCGATTTATGACACCATTCAATACATGACCTGCGACGTGAACACGTATTGCGTGGGGCAGGCCGCCAGCATGGGCGCGGTGCTGCTCGCGGCGGGCGCGAAAGGCAAGCGATTTGCTCTACCCAACTCGAACATCATGATTCACCAGGTGCTCGGCGGCGCCGAAGGTCAGGCCAGCGACGTGGAAATCCGGGTCAAACACATGCTCAAGTTGAAGCAAACACTAAATGGCATTCTCGCCAAGCACACCGGCAAGCCGGTCGAGCAGGTGGAGAAGGATTGCGACCGCGACTATTTCATGACCGCCGAGGAAGCCCGCGCCTACGGACTGGTGGATCAGGTGGTGCAGTCGCGGAAGGAAATTCCGGGCGTGGAAAAGGTTTGATTCGTGGCTCGACCGACCAACATCACCATGTGCAGTTTCTGCGGCAAGTCGCACGCGGAGGTGAAGAAGCTCGTCGCCGGGCCGGGCGTGTACATCTGCGACAACTGCATCATCCTTTGCAAAAACGTCCTCGATCGCGAACTGCATCTCCAGAATCAGAAGCGTCTGCCCAAGTTCGCCGTACCGAAGCCCGCCGAGATCAAGCGCCAACTGGATTTGCACTGCGTCGGGCAGGAACACGCGAAGAAGACCCTCGCCGTCGCGGTGCATAATCATTACAAACGCATCCAAACCGAGCCGGCGGCGGAATCGGAGGCCGACAAGCCCGCGCCAGCCCGGCCGCACGCTGATGTGGAGATTGAGAAGAGCAACATTCTCATGGTCGGGCCGACGGGTTCCGGCAAGACCCTGCTCGCGCGCACGTTGGCGAAAATTCTCGACGTGCCCTTCGCCATGGCGGACGCCACCACGTTGACCGAGGCGGGTTACGTAGGGGAGGACGTGGAGAATATCGTGCTGCGGCTGTTGCAGAATTCGGATTACGACGTGAAGCGCGCCCAGCGCGGCATCGTTTATATTGACGAGATTGACAAGATCACGCGCAAGGCGGACGGGCCGTCCATCACGCGCGACGTGAGCGGCGAGGGCGTGCAACAGGCGTTGTTGAAAATCCTCGAGGGCACCACCTGCAACGTGCCGCCGCAGGGAGGCCGCAAACATCCGCAACAGGAATACATCAAGGTGGACACCACCAACATCCTGTTCATCTGCGGCGGGGCGTTCATTGGCCTGGAAAAAATCATTCAACGGCGGTTGGGCCGGAATGCCATGGGCTTCCGCGCGATGGAGGACGCGCACAAGATTGCGGGCGCGGACCGGGATGAAATCCTGGCCGGCGCCGAACCAGAGGACCTGCTTAATTACGGGTTCATTCCCGAATTCGTCGGCCGGCTGCCCGTGATGACGACGCTCAAGGAACTGACCGAAGCGCAACTGGTTTCCATTCTGATCGAGCCGAAGAACGCGTTGACGAAACAGTTCGCCAAGCTGTTGGCGATGGAAGGCGTGGACCTGCATTTTTCGGAGGACGCGTTGCGCGAACTGGCCACGCAGGCGCACAAGAAGACGACGGGTGCGCGGGCGTTGCGCGGGTTGATCGAGAAGATCATGCTCGAAGTGATGTACGACGTGCCCGAGAGCGGCGACATCCTCGACATCAAGATCACCCGGGCGGTTGTGCTCGGCGAGATCAAGCCCATCCTGCGACGCAAGCAGGATCAGGCGGCCGCGTAAGGGTTGAACTCAAAGGTTGCCCGCCGGATCAGACTCGCCGCGAGTCAGGTGAGTTTCCCACCTCAATGCAGATGCCACCAGGACCCGCCGTGTTTGACGCCGGCCCAGATTAACGCGGCCAGAGCCAGCAACCCCATCAACAGCAACACCAGTCGGCGCCGGGCCTTGGTACGATCCGGTTGCTCCCAGTACCAGGCGATCCAGATGCTGACTTCATACAGCGTCTGCAGCGGCAGAAACATGATGAGCTGGGTCACCACTTCGGGCGTGGTCAGCACCGCGCCGAGCACGAGGTTGATGACGATCATGTAACGGCGTCCCTTGGCCAGGGTGGAATGACTCAACACCCCGATCTTCACCAGGGTGAGAATGACCACCGGCATTTCAAAACCCAGCCCCATACCCAGCATGAATTTGCAGACGAAGCTGATGTAGTCCTCGGCCCGCCATTGTAAGGCGGAAAAACCCAACCAGTCCGAGTATCGTTGCGAGGCAGCGAGGGCGAAGGGCATCAAAAAGAAATAGCAGAACGTCACGCCCAGCAGGAACAGTCCCCCGCCGTAAAACAGACCGCGATGCACGTATTTTTGCTCGCGCATTTTGAGCGCGGGAAACACGAACGCGATCACGTAGTAGAAGATGAAGGGCGAGGCCAGCACCATCCCGCCATAGAACGCCACTTGGAAAGCGACAAAAAATCCGCCGGCCGGACTGAGATTGATCAACTCGATGCGCACCCGCTGGGCCGATTCCGCCGCGGTGGGGTCGGGATTGACATGCCAGCCCAGCACATGGTTGGTGCCCAGCACCAAAGGCTCAATCTGGACTGCCACGAACCGATTCGAGCCGAGGGCGAGCTGCTGTTCCTGCTCGGGATTGAGGTGGAAGACGCCGAGACGGTTCGTGCCGTAGGTGACGGTGACGATCTGATTGGTGCCGGAATAACTGAGCCGCGCGTGATCCAGCGGTCGTTTGAGGATGTGAACGACGTAATTGCCGGCGATGAGGCAGAGCAGCATGGCCACCGCCAGCGCCACCACGCTCTTGATCAGCACCCAGCGCAGGTCTTCCAGGTGCTCCAGAAATGACTTTACCGGGCCGCCTTCCTCCTCCTCGGGGCGTTCCACGTCGTGCTCATCTGCCATGGGCGGGAGCGCTCAAGAAAGCTCAGGACTTCGGATGATCGGTGGACTGCGAAACGGTCTGACTGGGCTGGTGGGCGGTCGTGTCTTCCGGCAACCGGCGCGCAGGCGGCGGGGTGTCATTGGCGGCGTTTTGAATCTCGTCCGTTACTTCGCGGGTCGCCTTCTTGAATTCCTTGATGCCCGTGCCCAGACCCTTGGCCAGTTCCGGCAGCTTCTTGGCGCCGAATAAAATCAACACCACCGCCAGGATCAGAACGATCTCCCAGCCACCGAGCATTGCTGCAAACATGTTGTTCATAATTCTTGCCTACTACCGCAAAAGTTAAGCCGGGAAGGATGCGGAGTAAAGCGCCAAAACTTCCCGGCTCAAAGGGCTGAATCCCGATTACTTGGGCGTCAACACCACGAATTCGTCCCGCCGATTCTGCCGGTAAGCGGCCTCGTCGTTGCCCGTCGCCACGGGCCGATCCTTGCCGTAGCTGACCGTGGTGATCCGGCTGCCATCCACGCCTTCGCCCACGATGGCCTCGCGGCCCGCCAGCGCGCGCTGCTCGCCCAGCGCGCGATTGTATTCTTCCGTGCCGCGCTCGTCGCAATTCCCTTCCACGCGCAGGAAGGCGCCGGGATTGTCTTTCAAGTAGGTCGCCACGGCGCTGATGTTTGCCTTCTCGCTGCCCTTGACCACGGAACTGTCGTAATCAAAGTGAACCGTGTATTGCGCGAGCGCCGTGCGGTTCTCGTTGAACTTGTCGGGATCCTGGAGGTCGGGATTCAACGGCCCGCCTCCGATGGCATTGCCGCCATTGTTTCCGATGCTGCCGCCGGAGTTGATGCCTTTCATGCCGGCATCGCCCACTTGCGTGCCGGTCCCCGGAATCGGCGTGATGCCGACGGGTTTTTTCTTGCAGCCAGTGGCGCCAAAGGTGAGGGCCGCGGCAACGACCAGCGCGCTGGTCAACTTAATCGCTTTCATAGTTTTGATTTATTGGGAATGGGCGGTCTATCGCGCCCAACTGGGTTGTGAATTACTTCCCGAAATTCGGGAGATAGTCTTGGTTTGTTTCGTGGGCACGTCAAGCAAAGAGAGTCGCCGGCCGCCGTTCCGATCCCGCACCGCATACACCACCGTCCGGGAGTTCGGCGCCCAGGTGGCGTCTTCGCCGCCGACCAGCACGGTGGCCTCGCCGCCGCCGGCCGGAATCACGCAGATGTCGAAGCCGCCCCCCCGCTGTGAGGTGAACACGATCCACTTTCCGTCCGGCGACCAGTCGGGTTCGGTGGGATTCGACACGCCCGAGGTCGAAATCCGCACCGGTGTGCCGCCCTGGGGGGAAACCTTCCGCAACGCCCGCCGCCCACCGCTTTTGTCCGCGAAACAAATCCATTGCCCGTCCGGCGACCAGCACGGGGACGATTCCTCCTCGCGCGAATTGGTCAGCCGTCGCAGCCCGCTGCCGTCGCTGTCGCAAACGTACAAATCCACCGCCCCGTCCTTGCTCAGGATCATGGCCACTTTCGAGCCGTTGGGCGACACCGCCGGGCTCATGTTTGAACCGGCGAACGTGGCGAACCGCTTGCGATCACCCGTGTTCAGGTCGTGCCACAAGATTTCCGGCGCGCCAAATTTGTACGACACGTAATAAAGCGCCCGCTTGCCGGGCACCCAGGTCGGCGCGGCCACGATGACTCCATCGCTGGTCACCGCTCTCGACCCGGCGCCATCAAAGTCCGCGATGTAGATCTCATCGCTCCGCCCGGCTTGATGCTTGAACGCGATCAGGGTCTGGCCAATGCCTTTCCGTCCGAGCGCCGCCAGGAAATCGTCCACAAAGGCATGCGCCTGCAGCCGCAGGTTCCCGCCCGAGTAGCTCTTGTTCACCAGATAGCTCTTGTTGATGCGATCCTGCGCGCGCCCAATGAGATGGCCGTTGGCGCTGCCGCTCAAATTGTATTGCGCGGCCTCGGGCGAAACAAAACTGAACCCCTGCACCGTGAGGTCGAACTGAATCACCTCTTGCGCTTCGCCGCTGAAGCCATTCAGCGAAACGGGGATGGGTTTTTCATGGCCGGGAATGATTTCCTTGGTAATTGGCGGGAGCACGGTTTCATCCGCCGCGCGCGCGATCCCGGCCAGCAGGACGACCAGCAGGGTGGTAAGAGTAAAAAAGCAGTATTTCATCCGAGTGAGTTTTTGGCTTTCAAGTTAAAGGTCATGCGAAATGTCCGCTCCGATTCCTTGGCGCCCGCCGGGAAGGAGACGCCGATGTTCGAGATGCGATCCAGCGTGTTTTGAATGGAGCGATTGGCCGCCGCGCTGCTCGAAGGCTGAATGATGCGGCTGGACAAAACCCGCCCATCCCGCGCGATGGTCACACTGACCACGATCGTGGCGTGATCATCGGTCATGTCGTCCGGGACGCGCCAGGCGTCGGTGTAAATCTTCCGCACAATCTGACCGTAATTGGCATAGCTCACGCCGCCACCGCCGGGGCCTTCGGGCAATTCGACCGTGGTGGTCGAAGAGAGATTGCTTTCAATGTGCTTCAGCACGCTTGCCACCTGCCGGGCCCGCGCGGCGGTGGCGGAAGCTTGCGCGCTGGTTGTCGAATCGCGAGTCGGTTTGGACCGGTCTTTGACCCTGACCACCGTGTCACTGATCTTCACCTGATGCTTCTTTGGCTTCGCCGACTCGTGCGAATCCGGGTCCTCCTTGGTCAGCTTGGACGTTTCCTCCCGCAGTGGTTCGGGGCGACGCACGGGCTGAGGTCGCGGCTGGGGCTGAACCTGCGGCTGGGGTTGAGGTTGAGGTTGAGGTTGAGGCTGAACTTGCGGTTGGGGCTGCGGTTTGGGCTGCGGTTGGGGGGCGGGCTGCCGGGGCGCGGGTGTTCCGCCACCGGAAGGTTTCGCATCCGTCGCCATCAGGGGAACAAACTCGAGGACCGGGGCGTCCTCCACCGTGTCCGCGACGAAGAACGCCGGCCCGATGACCAACAACGCCAGCAGAAACAGGTGGAAAGCCGTCGCGCCGATAAAACATTTTTTTTGCAGCCGGCTCATTTGCTTCCGGGAGGTTGGGTGCGAATCGAATACTTGGAAATGCCCTGGCTCGTGCAGGCGTCGGTCAACGCCACAAAATCCTTCATCCGGCTGTTCTCATCCGCGCGAATATAGATCACCAGATTCGGGTTCGCGCGAAATTGCTGCGCCAGATTCGCCACCAGTTGCGGGAGTGGCAGGAAAGTCTTGTTCATGAAGTAACGGCCGGCGGCGTCAATCTCCACGGTGCGGACGTTGCGTTGCTCCGGCGGGTGCGGGCTGCTGTTCCGGCCGGTGGGCAGCGTCAAATCCAACCCCTTTTCCAGCAGCGGCGTCGTGATGACGAAGATGATCAGCAACACGAACGCGAGGTCCAGCAGCGGAGTGATATTGATTTCACTCAGCGTCACCAGATGACTGCGTTGGGAGAAGCGCTTCATTCGTCAATCAGATATTCCGTCTCCATCTTCGACACCAGTTCCTGCGCGAAGTTGTCGAGCTCCACCGACCGGACGCGCAGGTTATGCACGAGCCAGTTGTAACCGAACATCGAGGGAATGGCGACCAACAAACCCGCGACCGTCGTGACCAGCGCCGCCGAAACGCCCGGCGCCATGGCCGACATCGTGGCGCTGCCCTGCTGGGCAATGCCTGCGAACGTGCTCATCACACCCCAGACCGTGCCCAGCAAACCCAGAAACGGCCCGCCACTCACCGCGATGGCCAGCAGAATCAACCCCGATTCGAGCTTCAAGGACTCCTGCGCCACGGCATTTTCCATGAGCCGCTTGACGTGCTCCATCGCCTTGAGCGAGACATGTTTTTTGCGCGCCTGCTCGGCGGTGGTTTTCAAGCGCGCGTCCAGTTCGATGCTGCCCGCTTGATAGACGGCAAAGAGCGGGCAACCCTCCGCCTGAATCCGCCGGTCAAACATGTCGAGCACGGTCTTCTGCGTCTTGAATTCGGTGGTGAAGAATTGATTCAACTTCTTGGCGCGGCGCATCTGGAGCCCCTTGAAGACCATCACCGTCCAGGCCAGAATCGAAAACAGGATCAAAACGACAATGATGACCTTCGCCTCGGGCGTGGCCTTTTCCCAAATGAAGAGGAGTTCTGCCTGATTTTTGGCAGGGTTCCCCACGGCAGCAAACAATGGTAGTACGTTCATGAAAAAATCCGGATGCTAAAACTTGGTCGTGAGGAACCGACTGGTCGCCAAGCACCGGTTTGATACGAATCAAACTTCGACCTAGTTTTGCCTTCGGCGTTCGCAAAAAGCAAAACTTTTTTATTCACAAAACGCGCCCTGATCGGGCCTTCGATTTCCTGCCGGAATTCACGCGCACCGGCTTCAGTCCAAGGATACCAGGGCGACACGCCGGACCACACTCACCATGTGACTTCGGATGAGGAGTTTGGCGGGGAGCGCACGCGTGCGGCCGCACGTGAGGTCGGCCCGATATGATCCGCTGCCATCCGGCGAACCATTGCCCGTCCTGACGGATCAACTCCGCGCGTCTTTGGCCGGAGATACAACCGGAATAATGCGTTCGACGTTCTCCGCCTTGACCCAACCCTCGTGGCCCGCGTGATTGGCAATGAGCAGGAAATCGCCGTGTGCCCGCTTGAGCGTCACCAATTCTCCGGCGCGCAGTTTGAACACCGGCTCCGCCATCGTCACGGGCGCAACCCCGGCGACGGTTTCGGGTTTCGTCACCACCGCGCTTTGCAGATCGTCCCTGCGCAAGCCAAGCGCGCCGACTGCGGCAACCAAAACGATCGCTGCCAGAACGCCAACCAGATTCCCAATCCACCGCAGTTGCGGTCGCAGTTGTTTTAGCGCCAGCATGGACATGATTAAAAACACCGCCAGCGCCGCCAGTCTGAACCAGACATTCGCGGTCAGCGTGCGCGCGGCCTGGTGCGGCCACGACGACTTGCGCATTTGAACGCCCGCCTTTTCCCGGGCCAGCCTCAAATTCGCGGCGATGTCCGGATCGTTCGGCGACAACCGGGCCGCACGTTCGTAGCTCAGAATGGCCGGGCCAAGTTGACCGTTGCGCAACTGGGCATTGGCCAGATTGAACAACACCGGTGCCGAATAGCCTTGTTGCTCGACAACCGTGGCAAACCCGCGCACGGCCTCCGCATAATTTCCTTTGGCAAAGGCATTGTTGGCCGTGTCAAAGGGGCTCGGACTGGCGTTCGTCTGATACACGCCCACCGTCAGGAAGAATGCCCCTGCCGCCACACAACTCGTTCGCCGGATCCATCGGCCCGGAAGTGGATTCACAAAAGTCAGCCGCCGATCCCGGTCGGCCCGCTCCGAATCGGATGATCCCGCGCTGGCGTCGGATTCGCCGCGGGTTTTCTCCGCTGGCCTCTCCTCAGATTTGTCCGTGCCGGCTTCCTGCGCGGTTTCAATGATTTCCCAGGTCAGCCGGGTCTTGCCCGACGCCAGGCGTTGGAGAATTAAACGGGTGATCGAGTTCATGGTGCCTCCAATTTTCTAATTTCCTGGTTCACGAGCGCCTGCAACCGGCGCAATTCATCCGGCGCAAAACTGCGACCGGTGTAGATCGCCTCGTTTGCCAGACCGAAAATGGTTCGCAACCCGTCGGCCTCGCCGTTGAGTCGCGCATCAATTTCCGCGAGGGTGATGGTGCGCGGCAACAGACTCCAACGCAGCCCCAGCAAATTCTGAAACGCGGCGCAGGCGGCGGCAAAGAAATTGCCGGAGTCACCCTGCGCGGCGGCGCGCTCCATGGTTTGCAACTGCAAACGCAAAGCGCGGCGGGCATTGGCCGCGCGCACCTGGCGCGGATCGCGGGTCCGATTTTGACGACGACGAATCAACCCGTAGGCCAACCCGACCGCCATCGAGGGCAACAGCGCCACCACGATCCTCCACGGATTCGCAAACCAGGGTCGCAACGTGGCCGTGAAATGGCCGGGGCTGACCTTATTCGGCTTCAGCCCGGAGGCGTCCGCCGTGCTGGCGTCCGCGGACGTCAACGAAGTATCCGCGGACGCCACCATCGCGTTCACCCGACCGGGGGCGACCGTGATGCTCGCCGCCGTGGTGGTGCGGGTGACGTATTGTTTGCGTTCCGGATCGAAGTAACTGAACGCCAGCGCGGGGATTTGCAGGTTGCCCGACTGCGTTGGGACAATCGCTTGCTCAAAGATTTTCGTCCCGGAATGGCCCGCGCTGTCGTCCGGTTCGAACCGGGCGCTCGGGGGATACGTTTTCCAGGCCGCGCTCTTTTCCAATTCGGGCATCATCACTCGGTCAAAATTGCCCGTGCCCGTGATCCTGACTTTGATCTTCACCGGATCACCGGCGGCGGATTGTGCCGGCGTAGGATCGGCGGACAACTCGAATTGGCCCACCGCGCCGGTGAAGCTTTCGGGCCGGTTCTCCGTCGGCAACGAAAGGATTTTCACCGCGCGCGGTGGGCTGTTCAGCGCGACCTGCTTTTGCGTCGCCGCGCCGAAAAAGTTGTTGAACACCTGATCGAAAATGTCGTCGCCAAACGGATCGCCCATGGGCCGACGCCGGGCCGGCTGACGCACCGTGACAGTGGTGGGCAATTCCACGCTCAGTTCGTAGTCGCCGGCCTTCACCGCCGTGATCGCCGTGGGCCAGGTGAAAACGGAGTAGCGCACGCCGTTGATTAACTGCTCGCTGGTGATCGGCTGGTCGCCGAGCTTGTTCATCGTGAAGGCGTCACTGTTGAGCTTCGGCAGGCCGTCCAGTCGCAGTTCCACGCCGTCGCGAAAATAAGCCTTCAATTCCACGGGCACCCGCTCGCCCACATAGAATTCCTGCTGGGGTGCGACGAGCCGGAGAAAGCCGAAGCTCCGTTGCTCCGCCCCGTTCAACTGCCCCTGGTCAGCGTTGACCGTGGGGGCGGGGAGCTGGTTTTGGCCCGACTGGTTCGACCCCGCCCAGCCACCGGCGCGAGGCGCCACCCGCAGGCCGATGGGCCGGGCCATGGCCGCGTTCGCGCTTTGACCCAGCTTGATGGCCGGGATGATGAAATTGCCCGGCTGCGTCGGCGTGACCGCGTAAGTGTAACTGACGTTGGCCGACATCGCGCCGTTGATGACCTGGATCCGGCTCGACTGACCGAGCGGCTGAATCTCCAGCCCGCTCGCCGCCGGTATCTGCGGCTCTGCGACGTCACGCCCCGAAACCGCCACGGTGAGTTGCGCCGCTTCACCCAGCGCGATCTCGGCGGGTTCGAGCGTGGCGGTGAGGCTGGGAGCTTTTGCCCACGTGAGAGTCGCGGTGGTCAGGAAGACCACGGCGATACTGTTGGTGCGTTTCCAAAAGTGTTTCATACGTCAATCCTCGCTTGCTTCTTTACCAATCCTTGATCGGTTCATCGTTACGAACGCCTTCCGCTCCACGCGTGGCCGGCGTCAACGGCATCTTGCGGTCATCGCTCTTGAGTGAATCGAGTAACTGCCGGGCTTCCTCCCGTGACATCTTGCCCGGCGCCGGACGGGCGTCGGCCAGTTCCTGACCTTTGCCCTGTGGCTGACCATTGCGCAGTTGCGGTTGGCCATCTTGCTTCGGCGCATCCGGTTTCTGGCCGGCTTGGGCATTTTGTTTCTGTTGCTCGGGCTTTTGGTTTGCCTGCTCCTGCTTGTTCTGCTGGCCTGCGCTTTGGTCTGGCTTGGGTTGCTGACCTTGCTTCTCGTCCGGTTTGTTTTGATCTTTGTCCGCGCCGGAGTTTGCCTGTTGGCTCTGCTTGCCTTGGCCTTGGTCACGCTTCGGATCTTGCTTATCCGGCTGAGCCGAATTGTTGTTCTGCTTGTCCGACTTGCCTTTCTGGTCGTCTGGTTTCGGTTTGCCCTGCTGGTTCTGTGGCTGGTTCTGCTGGCCCTGATCTTTTTGATCCTGGTTCTGCTGGTCCTGATTCTGTTGTTTCTGCTTTTGATCCTGCTTTTGCTGCTCCTGTTTTTTCAACTGCTCCAGCTTGCGCTTCACCAGGTCGCGATTGTATTTCGCGTCGGCGTCGTCGGGCTTGAGTTGCAAGGCCGCTTCGTAGGACTGGACGGCCTGCTCCCACCGCTTGATGGTTTCCTGAGCGTTGGCCAGTTCGATCTTCTGGCCCAGGCGGTATTGAGTGTTGCCGAGGTTGTAGTAATTGTCCTGCTGCAACACCAGGTCGTCGGTCCTCATCGCCTTGGCGAACGACGCGGCGGCTTGATCGAACCCACCCGCCTTGTAGGCGGCCGACCCGAGGTTGTATTGCAATTCGGGTTCGTTCGGATGCTTGCTCGCCGCCTGCTGATATTCCTGTTCGGCCTTCGCGTAATCACCTTTCAAGAACGCCTGCTCCGCCGAACGCACGGAGGCCTGGACCGATCCGGCGGCGAGCAACACGCCGGCGGTGACGGCCGTCGCCGGGCGCGCCATCCGATTCCAGGAAGCGGCCAGGGCCGGGCGCGCGGTCGGGGCGGGCTTGACCACGCGCCGGTTGCGGCGGAGACCGAGGAGCGGTTCGAGCACGAGGCAAAACAAGCCCAGCGCCAGCGGCCATTGATAGCGTTCGAGATAAACCTTCTGCCGCCGCGACGCGAGTTCGTGCCGGGTGAACTTTGCCAGGCCTTGCGCGTAAATCGTCTCCAGCCCCTGCGCCTGCTGGCCGAGCGGCTGATACATCGCGCCCGTGGCTTCGGCAATCTGCTTGAGCATGGTTTCGTCGAGGCGCGATTTCACGAACTGCCCGGACGCATCCTTCTCGAACTGGGTTCCGCCGTTCTCGTCGGGGAGCGGAATCAATTCGCCCTGCGCGCTGCCCACACCCACCGTGAAGATTTTCAAGCCGTTCTTTGCCGCCGCCCGGGCCGCGTCGAGGGCATTGCCTTCCAGATCTTCGCCATCGGTAAGCAACACGAGGATGCGTTCGTGGTTGCCCTTGCCTTCGAGCGCGGCCTCGGTTTCGCGAATCGCCGCGGCGATGTCCGTGCCGCCGCGCGGGATGATGTTCACATCGAGCGCCGCGAGGGATTGCCGGAATGCGTCATAGTCGAGGGTGAGCGGACATTGGAGAAACGCATTGCCCGCGAACGCCACCAGGCCCACGCGGTCGCCGTCCATTTTCCCGAGCAAATCTTCCACGGCCATCTTGGCGCGGGTGAGCCGGTCCGGCTTCACATCCTGCGCCAGCATGCTCTTCGAGGTGTCCACGGCGAACATCACGTCGAGCCCTTGGCGTCGGGCTTCCTCCCAACGAAAGCCGAGGAGCGGCCGGGCCAGCGCGACGGTGACGCACGCCACGCCCACGAGGACCAGCGCGCGTTTGCACTGGCGACGGGCCGGGCTGACCGTGGCGGTGAGTTGGGCGAGGAGGCCGGGCGAAGCGAACCGGGCGAGTTCGGCGCGTTGGCGCGCATCGAACCGGCGATAGCGCCACATCAGCGCCGCGCAGGCGATCAAGCCGGCGAGCAACCAGAGGGGTTCGGCGAATTTCATAAGCGTTCTCCAATCAAACAGGTTTCCGTCAAGTCAGGTCTCATTTCCGCACCTCAAGCGCCCGGCAACCGGCGGAAGCGGGTTTGTTCCAACCCCAGGGTCAGGCCGAGCAACAGCAGCCCGGGAACAACGGCGAGCGCGAACAGCTCGTGATATTTCTCAAACCGCTTCACCGGGTGCGTGGTCTTTTCCATGCGATCAATCGCGGCATAGATTTTTTTGAGCGAATCCGTGTCGGTGGCGCGGAAGAATTTGCCGCCCGTTTCGCTCGCGATCTGTTTCAACGTCGCTTCGTCCACGTCCACCTTCGCCATGACAATCTGCTGGTTGCCGAACTGATCCTTCACCGGCACGGGGGCCTCGCCCTGCGCGCCGGCGCCGATGGTGTAAACCTTGACGCCCATCGCCCGGGCGGCTTCGGCGGCGGTTTGGGGCGCGACCTTGCCGGAGTTGTTCATGCCGTCGGTGAGCAGGACGACCACCTTGGACTTCGACGGCTGATCGCGCAGGCGGTTGACGGCCGCGGCGAGCGCCGAACCGATGGCGGTGCTGTCTTCCACCATCCCCGTGCGGACGCGATCCAGATTTTGCTGGAGCCATTCGTGATCCAGCGTCAGCGGACTGACGAGATACGGCGCGCCGGCAAACGCCACCAGTCCAATGCGGTCATCGGGCCGGGCCTCAATGAACTTGCTGACGACGGCCTTGACGCAATCCAGGCGGTTGGCGGGCCGACCGTTGAGGGTGAAGTCCAGCGCTTCCATCGAGCCGGACACATCCACCGCCAGCATCAGGTCCACTCCGCTGGCCTGAACTTCCGCGCGGCCCTGGCCGTATTGCGGGCGCGCCAGCCCAAAGATGAGCAACGCGGCGACCAGCAGACGCAGCAGGGTCGTCCAGCGCACCGGACGGCTGCGGGTTTCACGGGCAACCGCGCGGGCGATTTCCACATTCGAGTATTCGACGGCGGCCACCCGGCCTTTGCGCCCCCGCCACATCGCCAGGAGCGGCAGCAACGCGAGCAACCAGAGAAATTCGGGATTGAGAAAGCGAATCATGGCGAGGATGGGTTTAAGGGTTCAGGATTTGGTTTGCGATCGCACCTGGATGACGGGTTCAAAACTGGAAGCGGATTCCGGGGCCATTGCGAGATGCAACCGCAATGGCGCGGAGCGGCGCTTGCGCGGCTTGCGGGCCAGACTGGAATCGGGCGCGTTACGCGAAAATGTCACCGTGCGGCGGCCGGTGTGGTCGGTCACGGATTGCACGGCGCAGATCGGAGGAAGCTCGGGCGCTTTCATAGCTAGGTTTGCGGGAAGTAGTGGCGGGTTCATGGTTTGCGGGTCAGTTGAAGTTCCGGTTCCGTCGCTGACGCCGGGCTGGACGTGACTGCGGTCGCGTTGCCCGAGTGCGTTTCGACCGCGGGAGCCGAGGAATGTTGCACAAAGGCAATCGCGCTGTCGTGCAGCTCCGCCAAGGCCGGAAGCGAGTAGCGCCACCCGGCAAATTTTGCGAGGTCGCAGTGCTGGAGAAATTCACCGAGCAGCGCGCGCTGCGGCGCGGCGATGGTTTCGCTGCCTTCGACCAGTTCGCGTAGAAACTCCTCGGTGGTCAGCCGGGGCGCGTGGAGTTGCCATTGTTCCTCGATGTAGCCGCGGATGATCTTCGACACGGCAAAGCCATACTCGCGGGCTTGCTCCGGGTCCAGCAGCCGGCGGACTTCGGCGAGATGTTGCAGCGCGATTTCCGCCGGAGTCAGCTCGAAGTATTTGCCGTGACGCAGCCAGTGCCACACGGCAAGCGCGCCGCCGGTCAAGAGAGCGACACCGACCGCAACGATCACCCAGAACCACGGTGTGTGGGCGTGTCTGGGTTGCCGGATGTCCCGGATGTCTTCACCGGCGGGGGGAACCGGCGACGACACTGCTGCGGTCGGTGTCAAATGCGAGGTGGTGGGCGCTGCCGGCGCGGCGGCCGGATGAGTCGGGGTGGCGTTCGTGCCCCGCGCCGGAGCTTTGGTGATCGCGGGGGCGTTCGCCACGGCGAACAGCAGAGCGAACGCGAGCGCGCTGGTGACAGCAAAGGATCTGGGGTTGGTGGCGTTCATGATTATTGCATCCTCCGGGCGCGATTCTTGAAGAACGTGCGCAACGCGGGTTCGTAGGATTCGCGCGTGTTGAGATTCAAGGAGTCCACGCCTTCGCTGGCGAGCGACCGACGGAGATTGTCTCCCCGGGCCTGGGCCAACTCGGCGAACCGCGCGCGCACGTGCGCGTCGGTGGTGTTGAGTTCCACGAGTTCGCCGGTCTCGGCGTCTTCGAGGATGAGCTGGCCCACGTCCGGCAGTTCCGCTTCGTGTTGGTCGTGCACATGCAACGCCACCACGTCATGCCGGCGACTGGCGAGCCGCACGGCGCGCCGCACGTCGGCGAGCGCCTGCTCCTGGTTCGGCAACTCGAAGTCCGACACCAGGAACAGGATCGCCCGGTGGCGCGTGATATGATTCGCGAAGTCGAGCGCGCGGACGATGTCCGTGCCGCGCGATTGCGGTTCGCAGCAGAGCACTTCACGAATGACGCGGAGCACGTGCTGCCGGCCCTGCTTCGGCGGGATGTATTGTTCGATCTGGTCGCTGAACAGGATCAACCCGACCTTGTCGCTGTTGCGAATGGCGGAGAACGCCAGCACGCTGGCCAGCTCGGCGGCCATCTGGCGCTTGCTTTGCCCGCCTGAACCGAAATTGCCCGAGGCGCTCACGTCCACCAGCAGCATGATGGTCAGCTCACGTTCCTCGGTGAATTTCTTCACGAACGGATGGCCGGAGCGCGCGGTCACGTTCCAGTCAATCGTGCGCACCTCGTCCCCGGGCGTGTATTCGCGCACCTCGTCGAAATCCATCCCGCGGCCCTTGAAGACCGAGTGATACTGACCCGCGAGCGAATCATTCACGAGCCGGTTGGTGCGGATCTCGATCGCGCGCACCTTTTTCAAAATTTCCCTGGCTTGTTCGGTGTTCATGGGTGATGGCCTCGTTGTGGTTTGGCTGACCGGTTACGGCACCGGAATGGTTTCCAACACCCGGGTGATGATGTCTTCGGCGGCGATATTCTCCGCCTCCGCTTCGTAGCTGACCGCCACGCGATGCCGCAACACGTCGAGTGCGAACGTCTTCACGTCCTGCGGCGTGACGTAACCGCGGCCATTGAGAAACGCCCAGGCTCGGGCGGCCATGGTCAGCGCGATGGTGGCACGCGGGGAGGCGCCGTACCGGACGTAGCCGTTCAGCTCGATCCCATACCGCTGGGGATCGCGCGTCGCCAAAACCAGGTCCACGATGTAATCCCGCAGCTTGTCGTCCACATAAACCGAGTTGACGACGCGGCGCGCGGCGATGATGTCGTCACCCGACACGACCGGCTGGACGTTGAGGTTGGGTTCGCTGGTCGCCATCGCATCGAGGATGGCGCGTTCTTCGGAGCGATTGGGATAATCCACGATGACCTTGAGCATGAAACGATCAATCTGCGCCTCGGGCAGCGGATACGTGCCCTCCTGTTCGAGCGGGTTCTGCGTGGCCATCACCAGGAACGGTTGCGGCAGTTCGTAGGTGTCGTCGCCCAGGGTGACCTGACGTTCCTGCATGGCTTCGAGCAGGGCGCTCTGCACCTTGGCCGGCGCGCGGTTGATTTCGTCCGCGAGGATGAAGTTGCTGAAGATCGGCCCGTGCTTGGTGCGGAAGCTCCCGTCGCGCGGATTGTAAATCATCGTCCCGACGATGTCGGCGGGCAGCATGTCCGGCGTGAATTGCAACCGGTGAAATTTCATTTGCGTGGCCGCGGCAAGCGTTTTCAGCGACAGCGTCTTCGCCAGACCGGGCACGCCTTCGAGCAGGATGTGGCCGTTGGTGACCAGACCGACGAGCAGCCGGTCCACCAGGTGTTTCTGGCCCACGAGCACGCGGCTGATCTCCTGGCGCAACGGGGCCACCCACGCGACATTCTGTCGCACGGCCTCGTTGATCGCCTGAATGCGCTCGTTGGGCCCGCCCTGACTGGCGTAGGTGTGCTGGGGCGCGGCCGGCGCGCTGGCGCGTTGCGGCGATGCGCCGCGATAGCGGATGGCTTCCAGTTCGGCTTCGGAGGCGGGAGCGACCGTGGCGGTGACGGGCGGACGCCGGCCAGGTTCGTGACCGGTGGCGGTGGCCAGCTTGTTCCAATTTGTATTACTCATAACTTTGATCGTTGTTGTTTCGTTGTGAGAGCCGACACGCTTTAGCTCCCGTTCTTGCAACATCAGACCACACGCCGCTTACGGGGCGCTTTCCGGAGCATTACAGATTTGAAAGGTTGGGAAGGAAGGGCCGGAGCGAATCGGAGAAATGTTTGTCGCCCGAACGGAGACGGGTTGGACGATGCCGCCGCAAGTCTTAACGCGAGACTGGCGGGGCGGGTCGAGAGACGGCTATTTTAAGAACCCTCCAGACCGGGCGGCAAAATCGGTTTGTTCAGCGGCGAAAATCGCAGTGCCACGCCGGTGTGGAACTCGCGGGCCGGTGCAAAGTTGCGGCATCCTCGCCGCCTTTCCCCTCGGTCGTTCGGGAACTGCAAGCTGTCGAGTTGGTTTGCCTGCTCAAATCGCGACACCACCCACCGCGCGCCGGGCCTTGCCTAACGGCTTGAGCAGTTGCGCCGCGCCCGCCGCCAGAAAATCCACCTCCGCACCGCACATGAAGAATTGGAAACCCTGCTTTTGGTATCGTTTGACCTGCTCCGACGTGAGCGCGGGGCGGCCCAGGAATTTTCCGTGCTTTTTTCCCGCTGCGGCAATCCGCGCCACTGCCGCCGCGAGCTTGGGATGCTCCTGCTCGCCGCGCAAGCCGAGCGAGAATGACAGGTCGCTCGTGCCGATGAACAGCACGTCAATGCCCGGCGTGGCGGCGATCTCCTCCACTTGCGCCAGACCCGGGGCATCCTCCACGATGGCGACGACCAGCACATTGTCATCTGCGAAATCGTAGTAACCTTGCGCGGCCGGCCAGCGGAATTCGGCCAGCCACGCGCCAGAGCCGCGCAATCCCCGGGGCGGATAACGACACGCCGCCGCCGCCTGCCGGGCCAGTTCCGGCGTGCGCGTGAAGGGAAAAATCACACCCAGCACCCCGGCATCCAGCACGCGCTTGGCCATCCAGAGTTCGTTCACCGGCGGACGCGCGAACGGAACGGCGGGCAGTCCACGCGTCGCCAGCACGACGTTGCGCACGGTTTCCAGGTTGAGCGGCGCGTGCTCCATCTCGAGCCAGATGAAATCAAACCCGAGCGCGGCGCACTGCGCGGCGATCTCGACGTTGTTCACGCCGATGACCGGCCCGATGACGGATTCGCCGCGTTTCAACTTTTCTTTGACCGGATTCTTGAGTCCGGCCTTTCGCGATTTGGTTTTGCTTGTGGGCATAAATGGCAGAGCAGATTCAGTGGCTAAGAGTTTGGCAGAGTAAATTTGTAGGCGCACCAGTCACGGTGTCTTTGGAGTGCGGAGACCTGTCTCCGCTTTCCGCAGGCGACTTGTCGCCGTCGAACGTGGCGAGGCGACCCATCGAAGGAAACCGACGTGGGCGGGCCTTTGCGCGCGCCGCTGAACGCGGCGCCGCTGGACCGACAAGTCGGTCCAGCGCAGAAAGCGGCGACAAGTCGCCGCACTCCAAAGCGCCGCCGGCGCGGCGGGGTAGATTTGTTGGTGCACCAGTCACGGTGCCTTTGGAGTGCGGAGACCTGTCTCCGCTTTGCGCAGGCGACTGGTCGCCGTCGAACGTGGAGTGACGACCCATCGAAAGAAACCGACGCGGGCAGGCCTTTGCGCGCGCCGCTGAACGCGCCGCTGCTGGACCGACAAGTCGGTCCAGCGCAGAAAGCGGCGACAAGTCGCCGCACTCCAAAGCGCCGCCGGCGCGGCGGGGTAGATTTGTTGGTGCACCAGTCACGGTGCCTTTGGAGTGCGGAGACCTGTCTCCGCTTTGCGCAGGCGACTGGTCGCCGTCGAA
>CAZLOH010000036.1:19327-56771 GCA_964561105.1 uncultured Bifidobacterium sp.
GAGTGCGGAGACCTGTCTCCGCTTTGCGCAGGCGACTGGTCGCCGTCGAACGTGGCGAGGCGACCCATCGAAAGAAACCGACACGGGCTGGCTTTTGCGCGCGCCGCTGAACGCGGCGCTGCTGGACCGACAAGTCGGTCCAGCGCAGAAAGTGGCGACAAGTCGCCGCACTCCAAAACGCCGCCGGCGCGGCTGAGTAGATTTGTTGGCGCACCAGTCACGGTGTCTTTGGAGTGCGGAGACCTGTCTCCGCTTTGCGCAGGCGACTGGTCGCCGTCGAACGTGGCGAGGCGACCCATCGAAGAAAACCGGCGCGGACGGGCTTTTGCGCGCGCCGCTGAACGCGGCGCCGCTGGACCGACGAGCCGGTCCAGCGCAAAAAGCGGCGACAAGTCGCCGCACTCCAAAGCGCCGCCGGCGCGGCTTTCGAAGTTTTCCCATGCACTCAAACGCCACGCGCATCGGACACTCTGCTGAAGCAGGGTGTTAATGAGAAGGCCGCGCAGTGCGATCGCGCTATTCATCTTGATTGTGATTCAAGAGTCATCGTTGAGCCGCCACCGATTCCTTGATCAACCACACCTCCGACACCTGGCAGGCGCGGCCATTGCCGCCGAGACCGGGTTCGGCACGCCAGGTCAACTTGAGCCGTCCGGATGCCGTGGCCGTCGGCGGCAATTCAAATTCCAGTGGCTGGATCGGCACGGGCTTGAACCGCAACGGATGAATCTCCAGCGTGTCATTGGCATCGAGACGGATTCGCTTCTGCGAATTGTCGCCGGCGTAAACGATCCGTAACCGATAGCGCGCGTTACGGTCCAGATCGGGGTAAAGCATTTCCAGCGGCGAATCGTACAGCGCCTCGGCGTGATCCTTCCAGGAAACGCGCCGCACCTGACCGGCCGCGCCGGCAGGAGCATCCAGGAGCCGACCATCGGCGAAATCAATGCGCGGCGTTTGGAAACAATCCGGGTCGCGCGCGAAACCAAGTCCGGGCAGCAGATGCGGCTGGGCGGCGACGTTGCCGAGGTCGTCGTAGAAACCGCCCGGACCGGGATTCGTCCAGTTGACGATTTCGTTCAGCGCCTTGAGCCGTTCGGTTTCGGCGTCGAGCTGGCGGATTTGCGCGAAGCGCTCCTCTAACCACGGACGATTGTTCAGCGGTCGGTCGAGCGTATCCAGCATCGCGCCGCGGTCCACCGAGATGGCTTTGTATCGCTCGACGCTCAGTTGCATGGAGATGCTCTGGAACAGCGCTTCGGCGAGCTGAAAGATTCGGATGCGTCGCTCGTCGTTGACGGGATCGTTGGCGGGCTGGTGCAAAATGGATTCCGCCTCCGCCATCGCCTTCGCGCTGCCGACGGTGGCCGCAGATTGCAACACTGTCATCGCGCGTTGTTCCAATTCAGTTTCGCGCAACAAACGCCGGCGGACGTGCGCATCGTAGTACGCGCGAAACAGCGCCTGTTGAAACCGCCAGTTGCGGAGCACCACCGGCGCGACCGATTGCTCCAGCGATTGGAATTGCGCGAGCGTTTTCTCCACGCCTTCGTTTTGTCGCAGTGGCCCGCGCCAGTTTCTTTCCAACGCGAGCAAACCGTCGGCAAACTGTTCCTCCTCGGCCGGTCCGATGAAGTAGCGACTGTATTCGCGCAGGATTTCCTTCACGTCGGTGTCGGGATTCCAGCCCAGCGCGCTCCAGACCATTTTGTTCACGTCGTCGTTGCAGCCTTCCGAGTAAGTGATGAACCCAATCGAGTCGGGCAACGCGTGACGCGCAATCACGGCATGATCCTGCGGGCGCGGATTGATGGCTTCACGACCTTCCGTCACCGAGTAGGCCACATCCCATTGCGACACGGGATACTGGCATTGACGCGAGTGCGTGATGTCCGGGTAGAGCCGGATGGGATATTTCGGCGGGATAAGCGCACGCAATTGTTTCGGACTGACGCGCACCTGCGGTCCATGCACGATGCCGGACAGCCACGCGGGTTGATCGCGCTGGAGAATTTCGAGGAACTCATCGAGCCACGATTGCGTGAACCCTTGCGGCGAAACCCACATCTGCGCCTGGGGATGATACCGATGGAGGTTGGCGGTTTGCTTTTCCAACAGGGCCATGAGGAGTTTGGGTTGGGTATGACCCGGATCGCCGCCGGGAACGAACACCGCGTCAATGCGTGGCAGTTTGGCGAAGACCTCGCCCCATTCCTTCAACGACGCCTCCACGGTGGCCGGGTCGGAATAATCCTTGTCCAGCGCTGGAAACCAAATCCACACGCCGAGGCCGTAGTCAGCCGCCAGGCGCGACATGCCGATCATCATTTCCATGGGCGGACGGGGAAAGTGCGGGCTGTCGGCGTCATCGTCCGAGCGTGGTGGGATCAACTCAATCGTGTTGCACCCGAACACGGCGAGGTCGCGGAAGTATTGCTCCCAAACCGGCAAATCCCACGCATCGTAGGAATGAGTCTTGGGACGATAGCCCAGTTGAAATCCGCGCAACGGATATTTCGGAGTGCTGGAAATGTTCAAGTCGTCAGCCAACGTCACGCTCCCCCGCTGCATCCGCAGTTCGCGCAATAGTTTTCCCACGCCGAACAAAACGCCGCGCGCGTCGTTGCCGATCACGAACACGGTCCGGTCACCGGTGTGTCCGCGCACGGCCAGTTGATAACCCTCCGCGCCGCTTCCTGGGACGATCGAGCGCAGTTCGGCGGCGAGCAGACTGCCCAAACTTTCCAGGGTATCCCGCTGGCCCACGACGATGGTCGTCGCGTTTGACGAAGGCCACTCATTCATCACCGGCCATCGGACGTGACTGCGCTTCTCCACCTCCTCGACCAGCATGGTGACGGCTTTCTTCTCAGGAGCAGAGAGGTTTGGTGGGGTAACGACCACCGCATCCTTCAAGTCCAACGGCGCACCCCAGGCCGGCGTGCCGCCCATGATCAGCAGCAGGGTCAATCCCCACAGCAGCTTGAGCGGCGCCTTGAACGGCGAGAGCCGGGAAATCCATGCGCATGTGCCCGTCGCAAAACCGTAGCCGCCGACGTGAGGAGGCGGAACGCAACCACACTCCACGAAGTCCGCCTCGTAACCTCGACGGCTACCAACAGCCGTTACGCGCGGCGTTGAAGTCACACCGCCATCCACAGTCCTGCCCTCCTCGCGCGTGACGTGGCAAGATAGGCCACGGTTCGCGCGCTTGGTGTGTTCGGTGATCAATTTCACTCGCGTTGAGCGCGGTACTACTCCCGCTGGAATCCGGTGTCAACAATCTCCCGTGCCCGTTTTGCGGTGGGAGTTCTTGTGCCGCGAGAACTCAGCCCGCGCAGAGCGGGTGACCGGGTGTGTCAGGCGGCGCAGTAGGGTCGGACGAAACATGAAGCGCCGTAAGCGCCAGCCCACGAGCTCCGTTCCAAACAAGTTCGAGCCAGCAGGGCTCGCGCTTTTTTTGATTCATCCCCCCGTGGGCTTCAGCCTCCGAGCGCCAATTGCTTTGACGGCTCCATTCCGCCCAGAAAATGGTGTCACCGCTGCGCTCGGCCACCGCGCTCCAAAATCCCCGCCCGCATGTTTTGGCGTTGAATCGGGCTCGGATGAATCGGTTCGTCAGATTGCCGGTTGACACCTTTTCGCCGCGAATTATCGTGAGGCCGTGAAGATCGCCTTGCCGCAACAGCTCGAGGAATACGTGGCTGAATTGGTTCAAACTGCCGGTTATCAGGGTTCGGATGAAGTTGTGTCAGAAGCACTCCGCGAGCACCAAGCCCGCCGCCGGGGTATGGAGGTCGTGATGACGCCGGAATTGGAGCGGTTGCTGGACGAAGGGCTGGAAAACCTGGACCAATCCAAGACCACCGACGAGTTGCGCCGTCGGTCATGATCCAGGCGCGGTTCAGTCCGAAAGCCACGCGCGATCTGGACGAGCATTGCGGTTACATCGCCGGTGACAATCCGGAAGCTGCGGAGCGCGTCCGGCGAATCATTCTCAACACCGCCGACTTTCTCGCCCAGCATCGCGAACTGGGACGCCGCATCCGCAAGGCGTCACCCCGTCACGCGCAAATCCGCTGGTTCGTCGTGCCAAGGTATCGCAACTATCTGATCTTCTACCAGCCGTATCAGGAAACGATAATGGTGATCCGTGTACTCCACGCCGCCCAGGATTGGACGCGGTTCTTTCCCGCCACGTAGCTGAAGCCAGAGGGTGGCGGTCGGGGTGTGCGAGACCCCGTGGCGGACGCCATCAACGGTTAGTTCGCCGCCGCCGGGTGAGGTTACCCGGCCTGCAAGTGTGACTCTGTAGGCCGCGTGTCCTCACGCGGCGCACTGGCTTTAATGAGAACGACTTCATTCTGCTTGGCGCGAAGTTCACCACGGAACCCCGGATGGCAACGGAATGAGGGCAAAGGAATGGAATTTATTCCCCCGCCGTACATTCCATTGCCTTCAGCCTCCGAGCGCCAATTGCGTTGGCGGCTCGATTCCGCCCAAAAAATGGTGTCACCGCTGCGCTCGGCCACCGCGCTCCGGTCAAGCCCAATAGCTCACATTGAGTTCCGGGAAGAGGTTGTCGCGGGCTTCGAGGTCGGCGAGCCACTTTGCGTCCAGCTTTTTGGTTTTGAGCTGGTGGTAGATGGAGTTGAAATACCAAAGGTGACCTTTGACGCGCTTCTTCGCGTAGTCGGGGCTGGTGTTGGTGCGGAGGATGAACGGCCAGTCGCTGGCCTGGGCGAGCAGGAGTTCGCGTCCGGCCTGTTTCAGGGCGCGAGTGGTGAGGGCGTCGGGCTTGGAGAACTTTTTCACCAGCTCGGTCATGCGTTCCTGGGCAATCTGTTGATGCGGATAGATCCACTCGTTTTTCTCGTTGAGCCAGACGCGCCAGTAACCTTCCTCGCCCCAACTGGACGCGCCGGGTGTGGCGATCTGATTTGTCGGATGGCGGCGGAGGTATTGCTCGGGCGTGATGAGTTCAAAGACCCGCTGGTCGTAGCAGGCCTTGCGCACGAAGAGGTCGAGGAACTCCGGACCTTCGTACCACCAGTGACCGAACAACTCGGCGTCGTAGGGCGCGAGGACGAGCGGGGGGCGATCCAGGATGCCGGCGAGTTGTTGGATTTGTTCCATCCGCGCTTTCAGGAAATGGTCGGCGTGACCATCGGCCACCGCCCGCGCGGCACGCTGATCATAGACCTGTTTCTCGGCTTGGCCACCGGTGATGCGGTAATACTTCAGGCCGGTGAATCCGCGATGGTCCGGTGACGGCAGGTGGGGTTTGACGTAATCAAAGTCCAGATCAAAGCCGATGTCGCGGTAGAAATCACGATACCGCGCATCGCCGGGATAACCCTCGGTGCGGCTCCAGACCTGGCGCGAGGTTTCCAGGTCGCGTCCAAACACGGCGAGGCCGTTGGGTGTGAAGATGGGTGCAAACACTCCGTAGCGCGGACGCGGCTGCGCATGGAGCAATCCGTGCGAATCCACGACGAACCAGCGGAGGTTGGCCTCCTGCAAGATCTTTTCCACGCCGTCGAAGTAGGCGCACTCGGGTAGCCAGATGCCGCGCGGGTCGCAACCGAAACATTCGCGGTAATGGTCGCGGGCGACGAGGATTTGCGCGCGGACGGCGGGCAAGTGATTCGCCATGAGCGGCAACAACCCGTGCGTGGCGGCGGTGGTGATGATTTCCAGTTTGCCGAAATCCTGCAGCCGGCGGAAGGCAGTGACGAGGTCGCGCTTACAGGCGAGGTAGGTTGCGCGGGCCGCGGTGAACCGCTCGTGATACATCGTGGCCAGTGATTGGAAGGCGGTGTCCCAGTGCGTACGCTGCCGTTCCTTCCCGGCCAGTTCCAGGAGGCTGTCCAGATGGCGCGAGTAGCGGTCCTGCAACAACGGGTCCCGCAGCATCGCGCACAGCGTCGGCGAGAGCGTCATCGTGAGGCGCGCCGCCAGGCCGTCGTCGTGCCAGCGATTCATCACTTGCAGCAGCGGCAGGTAGGATTCGGTGATGGCCTCGAAGAGCCAGCTTTCCTCCAGGAATTTTTCGTGCTCGGGATGGCGCACGAAGGGCAGGTGCGCGTGCAGGAGGATGGAGAAGTAGCCGGGCATGTTCGACTCTCAACCCGCCACGGCCGGCTGACCAAACAACTTTTTTACGGCCGGTCGGGACAGCACGAGGATCGTAAAGACGCCCAGCACCGTTCCAAACGGCATGAACAAACAGGCGACGCAGGCCATCACGAAACAGAACTGGTAGTGCCGGCGGCACTGCAAGCACCGCCCCGCCCAGGCAATCAGCACGGCCATCGTCCAGCCAGCCAGCATGAATGTGCCGGCCACGACGATGAGGAGCCAGCCGATAAAAGCGGGTGGCGGGTTTTTGGCTGGTCCGAAAACTTGCGGGTCGAACACCAGGGCGATTCCCAACCCCAGATGAATGATGGGGAAGCAGCCAAAAAGGGCGGCCAGTCCGCCCACGACATAGTGGAATATGCTTAACAGCCGCAGGTGTTCTTCATCCTGGCTCATGCTCCCTTAGCTTGTCCCCACGGCTGGCGGCGTCAATTTCGGATCTTGCGGCTGCACCCCCACTTCACCGTGCCGCTGGGTGCTTCGAGCAAACCTCAGCTCCACCGCACGACGGTCGGTTCCGTCAGCGGACGTGGCGACCACCGGAAGCGCGTATTGGCCATCCGGGAGGGCGAACTGAAATCGGAACGAACCATCGGGCCGGAGAGCGACGGCTTTGCCACCGAGAGTTACGCTCGCGTCGGGGACGGTGGCGCCATGAATGATCAACTCGACGTTCACGTTGAACCAAAAATCCCTGCCCGCCACTTCGCCGCCGAGTGGACTGAAAACGCTTTCGCTCCCGAAGAAGGACGTCAGATCGAAGGCAGGTGCGCCACCAGGCAAACCTACGCCTTCGGGCTGACCGCGGAGCAGTCCGCTGATGTCCTGCGAACTGGTCGAGGCAGAGCGCTCGGGGTGGGCTGCAAAGAATTCCGTCAGCGCACGTTCCTGCTCTGGCGTCCATTCCGGCCTGGGTTCGGAGGCCGAAAGTTCCCGAAGGCGGCGGGTGCGGAGGTTTTCGAGCGCCCGCGCCAGCGGCTGGTTTGCTTCCGTTCGTTCGTTTCCACTCGCTTCCAGCAAGGCCAGCATGGTGTCAAAGGGCAGGTCCAGCGGAATGGTGGCGAACTCGACTGTGGAATCGGAAGACACCTGCTCCGGCGGCGTGCGCATGGGAGCGGATGTGGCGAGCGACTTCCATTGGCGGTTGGCCTGGTAGTAGCCCAGGTCGGCGACGTATTCCTGCCCGGCCCGTTCGACGTGGGCAAACCAATGCCGTGACTCCGGATGCACGTGGATTTCCGCCGCCGGCTTGCCGTGCGACGCGACCTCGTGCATCCGCAGAATCAGATGCCGGTCCGCCGACTTGGCGTTATGGCGAAACTGGGTGGCCATGTCAAAATCCCAGTGCGCGTAGAGCCAGTGCGGATCGCGCGCGGTCAGGAACAAGCGTTCCGTGCCGTAACTGGCCGGCAAGCGCGCCTCGGTGGAGAAATGTTCGCCGGGTGATTTGGGCCCAAGCGCAAACTTTTCGCCCGGCCCGCTGACGTGGGAAACTTCCGGCTCGTCACCCTCCAGCAAGATGGTGGGTACTTTCAGGGCGGGTGAACGCCGGGCAACTTTCCGCCGCGCTTTGGGAGAGCGGAGTCGGACAGGTGCGGCCAGCTTGGCGGCCGGGGTTCGAGTGGGGCGCGGCCTTTTGGTCGAACCAGCCGTCGCCCTCACCACCAGCACAGGCGTTGCTGACTGAGGCTGTTTGCCCGGGCTGGTTGCGGCTTTTACGCGAAGTTTGCGCGCGGCTGCCTTTCGCTTTGCGCGCACGGGCTTGGGCCTGGCAACCCCGGCTCGGGCGACAGTTTTTCGCCCGGCTGGACGTGGAGGTTTGGTAGCAGCGAGCTTGACCTGTCTGGCCACACGCCGACGCGGGGCTGTTCGTTGTGCGCCCTTGCCGGATGTCTTCTGTTTTTTTCGAGCCCCCGCAAGCTTCATGACGGATTTTGATGAGATTAGGGCGGTTAACCGGCGCGTGCAACGGCAATTCCCCGCCGGGTCGAAGTTTCTTTGCGCTGGATTCCCGGCCAAGTCTGGCGGGATACTCTCCGCCAGCGGGAACGGATTCTATGGACCCATTTCTACAAGCCGCAATGGACGAGGCGAAAAAGAGCCTGGCCACCGGTGGTATTCCCATTGGCTCGGTGCTGGTGTTGGATGGCAAAATCATCGGGCGCGGCCACAACCAGCGCGTGCAGCGCGGAAGCGTCATCCACCACGCGGAGATGGACTGCCTGGAAAACGCCGGGCGGCAGCCGGCGTCCGTGTATCGGCGTTGCGTGCTCTATTCAACGCTCTCGCCGTGTCCGATGTGCAGCGGGGCGGTCTTGCTCTACCGGATTCCACGCCTGGTGGTGGGCGAAAACGTCACCTTTCGCGGCTCGGAGGAATACGTCCGGGCGCAAGGCGTCCAAGTCGAGATCCGGAACGACCCCGCCTGCATTCAACTGATGCGAGAGTTCATTCAGGCCCGGCTCGAGCTGTGGAACGAGGACATCGGGGTTTGACCGAAGTCCCGGCTTGAATTCAGCCCGATGGAAATTATCCTGCAACCTTGGCTAACAACCGAAAATCCTGGACCTCCTTCGAGGAGATGCAAAAGGCCGCGCAAGCCGGCGATGCGCAGGCGCAATCGTATCTCGGCGTCTCGTATCAAACCGGCCAGGGTGTGGCGCAGGATTATCAGGAGGCGGTGAAGTGGTTTCGCCGCGCGGCGGAGCAAAACGACAGCGTGGCGCAATGCTATCTCGGTTTTTGTTTTCTGGCCGGCCAGGGGGTGCCCCAGGAATACGGCGAGGCGGCGCGGTGGTTTCGCGAGGCCGCCGAGCAAGGCGATCCGGCGGCGCAATTCAATCTCGGGATGCTCTACGAAACCGGCCAGGGCGTGCCGCTGAATTTTGCCGAGGCCTTGAAGTGGTATCACGCCGCCGCCGAACGCGACGAACCGCAGGCGCAGTTCAACCTCGGGGTTTTTTACGAACAAGGCCAGGTGGTGCCGCAGGATTTTCAGGAGGCGGTCAAATGGTACCGCGCCGCCGCCGAACAGGAAATCGCCCCGGCCCAGTGCAATCTCGGCCTGTGCTACCAGACCGGACGCGGCGTGCCGCAGGACATGCAGGAGGCCGTGCGCTGGTTCATTCGCGCCGCGCGCCAGGGCGACAAGACCGCCCAGCATAATCTCGGCGTCTTCTACGCCACGCAGGAGGCGGAAGCCGCGCCCGAAGCGGAATCGCCGGCGGCCGAACCCACGGACGAGCCGTCCTGACCTCACCCCGCCCGGAGGCCGCGCCGGGTCAAGCGCACCCGCGCCTGCACGCGTTTGCTGAGTGCCTTCAATTTACTCCGGGCAGTGGCGCGTTGCCGCAGATACGTGACATGCGGCACCGGAGTGCGGGAGAGATCCTCCGGCGTAGTGTGCTTGTCATGCACGCCGGGCGCGAGATCCAGGCCGGCTTTGCGAAACAGGCATTGCACGAAGGCGGAGCAAAACAGCGAACTGTCGCGCGCCAGCAGATTTTCGCCCGGCCGCAAGGCGGGTCGGTGCAAGGCGATCAATGTGCCGACCAGTTCGCGCAACGAATAACGGGTGCGCCGGGACACCATTTCCAGGCCCTCCGCCAGCACCAGTTGCACCTGTTGTTCCGTCAGCCCGAAATCCAGGACCGCCAGCGTGGTGTAAAGTTTCTCGTCAAAGTATTTCGTGATGCGGTTTTCCTGCACGCCCAGGGCGATGTGCTTTCGATGAATTTGCAGGTCGGATTCAATGACCCAATGCTGGCCATCGGCCCGGCGACCTTGAAAGACGAACGCGTGCGACCAGGCGCTCCAGCGATGACGCGGATCGAGATGACGTTCCGCGCGGCAGATGGCCTTGTCCACCCACGTCATCCCGCCGGACAGGCCGATGCAGCCGGGTCGGGCGAACTGTTCGAGGAATTCCTGGTTCGTCAGATCTGGGATCAGATGAGTCGTCGTCGTGGCAATGTTCGGCATAATCGTCGTCGGTGGAGGATGTGTAACCGGGCAACCGATCCGGGGCAAGTCTCCGCGCGGGGTGTGGTGGCGGAGGTTTCCGCCCGGCGACCAGCCGCAATCTGCTCCGAGCTTGGGATCGCCTGAGAGCTTGGTCGGAAAATTTGCGCCATTCCCCGGATTGACCACGAATCGCCCGCACCCTAGCCTCGCAGGTGATTGAAATGAATTTCACGCGCGTTCTCGCTCTGGCAATGTTGCTGGCCGTCGCCGGGTCGTCCGCCCGCGGCGACGACGCGCCCGCCCAGAAGAGTTTTTTCCTGCCGAAAAGTCCGGTCGCCGCCGCCTACGTGCTCGGACGCCTGACAAAAAAGGAATTGATCGAGGCTCCGCGGAGTGAATTCGTCTTCGTCGCCTTGTTGCAGCGCCCGGGTCTCGAACGCAAGTATCGAATCGAGGCGCTCACCGGATTGGCAAAACTTCACCACACCGATCCGCTTGCCGAATTGATCGCCGGCCTGGGCGCGCTGGACAAAAAAGGTGCCGCATCCGAGCCGGTGCTTCGTGATTTGTCGGCCATCCTGCTTCAGTCGAAGCCGGCAGAACTCGCCGCCAAACGCGCCGCGTTGGCAGAGCTTGTCGCCGGCTCGCAACTCGCGCTCACGCGGCAAATCGCCGACGCCGCCATCATTACGGGTGATGGCAACGGCGACCGCCTCTGGCAGGCAACTCAGTCGGAGCCGCAGCAGTTGGCGGACTTGCTGTTGGCGATTCCGCTGCTGCGGGATGCCAGCCTACGCGCGACCTTTTATCCGAAAATCGAACCGCTGCTGCATCAAGCCGACCCCGCTGAAGTTCGCCGGGCCGCCATCACGGCCATCGCCGCCGTGCCCGGGCATGACGCCGAAACCTTCAACACAGTTGCCGCGTTGGTCCGAGCGGGCACGGAACGCGCCGTCGCCATCGCGAGCCTTCAAAAACTTCCGCGCAAATCCTGGCCGGCGGATCAGGCGGAAGCGTTGATCGAGAGTCTGCTGGCTTACCTGCAAAGCGTGCCCGTGGATCAGCGCACGGAGCCCGACGTGATCAGCGCGTTTCAGTTTGCCACCGACCTGACGGCCTTGTTGCCACCGGAAAAGGCGGCGGCGTTCGGCAAGCGGCTCCGCGCCGTGGGCGTCAGCGTTTTTGTGATTCGGACGATCCCGGAGCAGATGTTGTACGACAAATCCTTGATCGTGGTCGAGGCCGGCAAGCCGGTGGAGCTGGTGCTCATCAATGAGGATGCGATGCCGCACAACCTGGTCGTCATTCAACCGGGAGCGTTGGAGGAGATTGGCAACGCCGCGGAAAAATTGTCGCCCCAGCCCGATGCGCAGGGGCGGCTCTACATTCCGGACTCGCCCAAAATCCTGCACGCCACCCGGCTGGTGGACCCGGGCCAGCAGGCGAAACTCAGCTTCACGGCGCCGACCACGCCGGGGGATTATCAATTTGTTTGCACGTTCCCGGGCCATTGGCGGCGCATGTCCGGCACGCTGGCGGTGGTGCCGGACGTGGAGGCGTATCTGGCGAGCCATCCGGCGTCCGCCCAGCCGAAAGTGACGGAATGGAAAATTGATGAGCTGACGCCGGAACTGACCAAACTGGAGGCCGACCGGAATCTGGCGCGCGGGCGGGAGCTGTTTACCAAACTCGCCTGCGCCACCTGCCACAAACTGGGAAGCGAGGGCGTGAGCTTCGGGCCGGAACTGACGGATGTATTCGCGCGCTATCACCACGACCCCAGAGCCGTGTTGCAGCAAATTCTCGAACCGTCGCTCGTGATCAGCAACCAGTACCGCAACTTTCAGTTTGAGCTTCAGAATGGCGACGAAGCCTCGGGCCTGATCGTCAAGGACGAGGGCGACACGCTGACGGTGCAAGCCGGCGCCTCCGCTGCCCTGATTCAAACCTTGAAGAAATCCGACATCAAATCGCAACAGCCGCAGCGCTCCTCACTCATGCCCGTCGGTTTGTTGAATCAGCTTTCGGCCGAGGAGATTCTCGACCTGCTGGCGTTTGTGAAAGCGGGTGGCATCGTTCCTCCGAACGCGCACGCACACACGCCGTGAGTTGACCCGGCCGCGTTTTAATCGGTCGCCTCCACGAATGACGGTTTGCCTTTCCGTCCCAATCCCGCTTTCATGAAGCCGCATGATGAATCCACGTTGTTCCCGCATCCTACTCGGTTGGAGCGTCCTTCTCTGGCTCGGTCAGGCCGTGGCGGCGGACCTGATTATCAAGCCGTCACCGCAGGCATTTCTTCAGGAACAAGCACGGCACTTCACCGCCGCCGAGGGTGCCCCCACCGGCGCAGTCCAGTTGATTGATTGTCCACCCGGCGGGCCGACGCGGGCCTTCAGTGACAGTCACTGGTATGAACTGCGGGACGACAAGTGGGCAATAAGTGAAGCGCTGCGCCAGAAGGGAGAGGCGGGATTTGTGTTCGCGGATGCGGCGGGCCGGCCAGTCGAAGTCCCAATGCCGTGGCACGAGGTGCGCCAGCTTTTGCGAGCTGGAGAGGCGGTCTGGCTCGTTGCATCCAAGGCAATCTGGCAGGTGCCGGCCCACGGTGCGCCGCACCGGATTGCGTGGTTGCCGGAATCGCAGATCCGGCAACTGGCGGTCGCGCGTGACGGTCGCGTGGCGCTGGGAACCAGCAGCGGATTGTACTCGTTGTTTGACGCCAAGCCGCAGTTGATGCGAATCCGGGATTCAGTGGGCCGGGATTGGACTTCGACCGATGTGCTCGGGGTGGCCTTCGACACACAGGATCGGTTGTGGTTTGCCACGAAATCAGGCGTCGGCTGCCAATCTCCACAAGCCACAAATTTCTACGAGGGTCGCGATGGTCTGCCGTGGAATGATTTCACCGGTGCGGCGGCCGCGCCCGATGGTTCGGTATGGTTCGCCACGCGGTTGGGAGTGATCCATTTTGACGGCCACGACTGGCAGTACCGGCAGGGGCGGCGCTGGCTGCCCAATGATGAGGTGAACGGTGTGGCGGTGGACGGAGCGGGGGCCGCCTGGTTTGCCACCGCCGGCGGGATCGGCTGTCTGGAGGCAAAACCCATGTCGCTCGCGGCCAAGGCGGAGTTCTATGAAAATGAAATCGAGCGTTACGTGAAACGGACTCCCTTCGGTTACGTGGCGGAGGCGTATCTCCCGAAAGCGGGCGACAAAGCCAGCGCCGACCCGCAGGACTCGGACAACGACGGGCTGTGGACTTCCATGTATGGCGCGGGGGAATGTTTCGCCTACGCGGCCACTCGCGATCCCCGGGCGAAGGAGCGGGCGAAGCAGGCCTTCGACGCGCTGCGGTTTTTGCAAAAAGTGACGCAAGGCGGCGACCATGCGCCGCCGAAGGGTTTTGTCGCGCGCACGATCCGGTCGGTGAAGCTGCCCGATCCGAACATTGGCCGGCTCGAAGCGGATCGCGAACAACAGCGCGGGGAACCGCAGTGGAAAGTCTATGAACCGCGCTGGCCCAAAAGCGCCGACGGCCAATGGTATTGGAAATCGGACACGAGCAGCGACGAGCTGGATGGCCATTATTTCTTCTACCCGCTCTACTACGAGTTTTGCGCGGACACCGACGCGGAGAAGGAGCGGGTGCGCGAAGTGGTGCGCGATTTGACGGATCATTTGCTCACGCACCATTACCAGCTCATTGATCACGACGGGACCCACACCCGCTGGGGCGTGTTCGATCCCGGCAGCCTGAACCTGGACCCGGATTGGTGGCCGGAAAGGGGTCTGAATTCCCTGAGCCTGCTCTCGTATCTCACCGTGGCCGGTTACGTGACCGGGGACGCCAAATACGCGGCCGCCGCGCAGGAGTTGATCAAGCAACATGGCTACGCGCAAAATGCGATGTATCCCAAGGTCCAGGCGGGCATCGGCTCGGGCAACCAGTCGGATGACGAAATGGCGTTCATGGATTACTACGGCCTGCTCCGGCATACGCCGGACGCGGGCTTGCGCCAGCAGATGTTGATTTCATTCTTCCTCTACTGGATGGGGGAAGCGCCGGAGATGAATCCCTTTTTCAATTTCGCCTACGCGGGTTCCGTATTGCATCGTGCGACGGCGAACCCAAATGAACCCGGGTTGCTCGCCCTGAAACTCTGGCCGGATTGGCAGTCGGATGCGATGGCCACGCTGTATGGCTTCCCGTTGGACCGATTGGACTGGGGCGCGCGCAATAGTCATCGGCTGGACGTGGTCCCGCTTCCGGTGTTGAACTCAAGTGACCTGACCGATCCTGATTTACCGCGGCGGCGCGGCCTGCGGACGAATGGAAAAGTGTTGCCGGTGCAGAACCGCTATTTCACCCACTGGAACACGGACCCGTGGCGGTTGGATTATCAGGGGCATGGCAATGAACTGGGAGCGGGCACCTCGTTCCTGTTGCCGTATTACATGGGGCTGTATCATGGTTTCATCGAAAAACCGAAGTGAAGCCGCCACGCTCCATGTCGAAAGGCGGCGCTCCGGCCTGGTTCAACGCGCTTTCGCGTTTGCACGGTCGGCCCCGAGCCGCCGGGAGCGGACGTCCGCTAATGACAAACCTCGCCGCCGTTGTTAGGCTGACCGCATGAGCACCAGCTTGATTCCGAAACCCGCCGATCCGCCAACCTTCGTCCACTGAACAAACCATGACTGGAACTAAAATTATGAAAAACACCACTGCCTCCCTGTCCCGCCGTAATTTCCTCACCGTATCCGCAGCTGCCGCTGCCGGTCTGGCGGCCCAGGTCTCTGCGAGCGCGGGATTCGCCGCCGAGGCTAATGCCGCGGCCGACCAGCCGGCGAACGGGAAGAAACATTACCCGATCGGGCTTGAGTTGTATTCCGTTCGCGACGAACTGGCCCGCGATCTGCCCAAGACGCTGCGAGCCGTGGCCAAGATGGGCTACGAGGACGTGGAATTTTACTCACCCTATTTCGACTGGCAGTTGCCCTATGCCAAGGACGTGCGCACCCAGCTCGATGATCTCGGGTTGCGTTGTTATTCCACGCACAACGGCTTTGTGTCCCTCACCCCGGGCGCCACGATGGCCAAGGCGATTGAACTCAATCAAATCCTCGGCACCCGCTACATCATTCTGGCGGGCGCGCCTGGCGGCACCAAAGGGGTGGAAGGTTGGAAGCGATTATGCGGGCAACTCACGGCGGCGGCGGAACAACTCAAACCGCACGGCCTGGCGGCCGGCTATCACAATCATCAGTCGGAGTGGGCCAAGCTCGACGGCGATCAGCGCATCATGGATCTGATTGCGGCCAACACGCCGCAAGATTTCGTGCTGCAACTGGACGTCGGCACCTGCATGGAAGCCGGCGCCGATCCCGTCGCCTGGGTCAAGGCGAACCCGGGCCGCATCAAGATCGCGCACCTCAAGGATTGGGCGCCGGGCAGCAGCCAGGATGAGAAAGGCTATCGCGTGCTCTTCAGCGAAGGGGCCACGCCCTGGAAGGAATTGCTCGCGGCGATGGAATCCGTGGGCGGCATCGAGTTTTATCTGATCGAGCAGGAAGGCAGCCGATATTCGGAATTTGAATCAGCCCAGCGTTGTCTGGCCAACTGGAAAAAGTTTCGCGGTCAAGCCTGAGCCGGAACGAATCGGACGCCGGACAAATTTCGGCTCGAACTCCAGCTTTGTGAAAACTGGTCACCCAACGAGGGGGGATCGGTCTGCTCCCGCACCTACCTGGACGCGGGTGGTTTGAAATGTAAGGCCGCGCCCTGCCGCTCCTGTGGCGGGCGCCGTTACTTTTGGTAAAACCGCTGCTCCCACGCCGTTTGTTTCTTGCCGGCCTCGCGCAGAAACGGCGCCAACGTGCCAATGTTAAGCAACTGCTCATTGAACCAATGCCACGGCTGCTGGAGCGGCCGGGTGAAATCCACGAACAACACCACGCGAAAGCCGTCGGTGTCGTTCCAGACTTCGTGATTGTAGGTGTCGTCAAAGATGAGCGCCTGGCCCTCGGTCCAGTTGCGGTACTCGTTCCCGATGCGGATCCGCACCTGCTCGCGCGGCTGGGGCACGAGCAAACCGAGGTGAAAGCGCAGCACCCCGTTGTAGGCGCCCCGGTGCGCGGGGATGTGTTTGCGCGGCGAAAGGATCGAGAAGAACGCCGTCTTGAGTCCGGGGATTTTCCCCAGCAACCGCATTGTCTCAGGGCAGCGCCCGGCGTTCGCGCGGCAATCCATGCCAATGCCGGCGAGAAAAAACGTCTTCCAGTCGTTGTCTGTCTGGATGGTGCTGACTTCCTTGAGAATGTCCTGAAAGCTCGGCATTTTATCGCGATAGACCATCACCGCGTCCAGCTCGGCCCGGATTTTCCTCCATTCCGACTCCAGCGCCGCCGCCCAAGGAAAAGTTTTTGAGTCGTAGATGGACGGATCGCCGTTGACGGAAACTTTGCCGACGAAACTTTCCAGCCGATCCTGCGCCGCCAGTGCCAGCCGGCCCGACCAGGTTTTGGGCGGCGCGAGCCGGTGTTTCCGGTCGCAAAAGTTTTCTGCCGAAATGCCCGAGGCCGGGAGGGAAGTCGTGGTGGAATCACTCATACTTGTCCTCAGTTTTTGAGTCTGCCCGCCAAACTGCAATCCGAAATTTAACCCTGCATTTGCGAGGGCGTCTCCGGTCTTGCATTCGTACCGGATTGAGAGCGCACGAGCTGTGTGCAGCTTGACCGTGCTCGTAGACGGCCAATGCGCGCCACCACCCAGCAAACTTCGCCCGGCAACGGTCTCGTCTGCGGTGGACGAGGACGTCCACAGCACGGTCATTTGCGCGAGAGTGAGGGCGCAACTGGTCTCGATGGTTGCAGGGCACCAAAAGATTGAGTTAAAGGCGGACCGGAAGCATTCGTTGAGGACGGCGAAAAGTTCTGCGCGTGACGCAAGCGCAGGGCCAGCAGAATCGCCACAACCAGCACCACCAGCACGACGACCGCGAAGGTAATCGCCCGGGCCCGTCTTGCCGCCGAGAGCCGCCGGGCAATCACGTCCGTTTGCGAACCGAGGGTGGTCGCCGGGCGGGACTGAAAGAGCGCGGCGGTCAGGACGAGGTTGGCGGGCGCATTGTCCGAGGCGCGCGGCACGACGAGCGTGCGGAAGCAGGTGGGGCAGTCCATGGGCGTGCCGCTGCTGCCGGAGTCACAGGTGATGTGCTGGCCGCAGACGGGGCAGGCAAACTTGAACTCGCTCATGAACTCCTCCGGCTTTGCAGCAACGTGGCATCATTTGACGGACATCGCAATCCGCCAGTTTGCGCCCTTTGTCGGGTCATTGCCGTCCCACGGCGAACTACGCCGGCTCCTGCTGGGTCAGGCAATGCAGCGAACCGAAGCCGAGCACCAGGTCCACCGCGTGAATGCCGACCACCGGCCGATCCTGGAACAAGTCACCCAGGATGCCCAGCGCGACACGGTCCTGGGGGTCGTTGAAGGTGGGAACAATCACGCACGCGTTGGCGATGTAGAAATTCGCGTAGCTCGCCGGCAGGCGCCAGTCCTTGTAGTAGAGGGGCGCAGGCATTGGCAGCGCCACCACCCGGGGCTTGGCGCCATCTTCGAGCCGGAAGTCTTGCACCCGCTCCCAGTTTTCCGCCAGGGGCCGGTAATTGACGTCGCGCGAGTTCGTTTCCCGGATGAGCACGAGCGTTTGGCGATCCGTGAACCGGCAGATGTCGTCAATGTGGCCGTGCGTGTCATCGCCCACCGGGCCGGCTGCGAGCCAGAGTACATTCGTCACGCCGAGGTATTTTTTGAACTGCTCGTCATACTGCGCCCGGGTCAGGCCGGGGTTGCGCACCTGGATTTTCGGGTGCTGATAACATTCCTCGGTGGTGAGCAACGTGCCGCGCCCGTTGACTTCAATCCCACCACCCTCGATGACGAACTTCCTCCCCTGGAACTGCGCATCGAACAAGGGACGCTTTAACAAGTTCGCCGCCGTCTCGGGAACCTTGGTGTCGAGTTGCCAGTTCCGGTACTTGGCCCACGCGTTGAAATGAAAATGAACGATGGCCTTGCCCGCCTTCCGTTTCACATGAATCGGCCCGCTGTCGCGCGTCCAACCGCGATTCGTGGGATGCACCACGAACTGGACGCGCTTCAGGTCACAGTTCGCGCGCCGAAGATAGCTACTGGCAAACGTGGCCTCGGCCCGGCTGCGAACGAGCAGACGCACCCGTTCGCCCGGCGTAATCTTGCGCACCATCTCGCCATAGACCCAGCGGATTGTGTCCAGCTTGTCCGGCCAGTCGGATTTGTTGTGCGGCCAGCCGAGCCAGGTCGCGGCGTGGCGCTCCCACTCCGCCGGCATGGTGTAGCCCAGCGCGGCGGGTGTGGGCGCGGGGATCAGAGGTTTCGCCATAATTCGGCGCGGAGGATAAAGGCTGCGAGCGAATTGTCCATCGCGCAGGTTTGCGTTCCGTCCGGTCCGGTCGGGCCGCCCAAACTTATTTGCTTGTGCCCACGCCACAAAACCCTAAAACGCCGCAACGGTTTTGCGTATGACCATGACAAAAAAACAACTTCAGTCGCTCGCCCGGAAACACGGCACGCCGCTTGTGATCGTGGATCACGACGAAATCCGCCGCAACCACGCGGCGTTCCGCAAGTATTTGCCGCGCGTGCAGTGTTACTTCGCTGTCAAAGCTAATGCCGAGCCGGCCATCGTTCGTACGCTCTACCAGGCGGGGGCAAGCTTCGATGTGGCGTCGTTGCCGGAGTTCATGCTCGTCTATGACAACCTCAAGAAACGCTCCGCCCAGGCGCGGCAGGATTTTATCTGGGACAAGATCATCTACGCCAATCCGACCAAGCCCAAGGAGACCTTGCTCGCGTTGGACCAATACAAACCGCTCGTCACCTACGACAACGAGACCGAGTTGCACAAAATCAAAAAGTATGCGCCCCACGCCGGCGTGGTGCTGCGGCTCGCGGTGGCGAACACCGGGTCGCAGTGCGAACTGTCGAACAAGTTCGGTTGCGAACCAGGCGAGGCCGTGGACCTGGTGCTGGCGGCGCTGAAGCTGGGGTTGAACGTCGAGGGCCTGAGTTTCCACGTCGGCAGCCAATGCACGAACTTCGAGAACTTCGTCCAGGCGCTGAACGCCGCCGCCGCCGTGATGAAGGAATCCCGCGAACGCGGACACGAGATCAAGATTCTCGACATCGGCGGCGGGTTCCCCGCGCCGTACAACAAGCACGTGAAACCGTTTCCCGAACTGGCGCGCGTCATCAATGCGGAGATTGATCGGCTCTTTGCCAAAGACATCCAGATCCTCGCCGAGCCGGGAAGATTTCTCGTCGCCACCGCCGCCACATCGGTCGCGCGGGTCATTGGCAAGGCGGTGCGCAACGGCAAACGCTGTTACTACATTGACGACAGCGTCTATCACACGTTCAGCGGCATCATTTTTGATCACTGCCAGTATCCACTCCGAGCCTTCAAGTCCGGGAAAAAGGAAGTGTGCGCCGTATTCGGCCAGACGTGCGATGGGTTGGACTGCATCTCGCAGTCGGAACTGCTACCGGACCTGGACATCGAGGACCTGGTTTATGCCGAGAACATCGGCGCCTATGGCAGCGCGTCGGCCACTTATTTCAACGGTTTCCCGCCGGCGAAGGTGGTTCACGTCAACCGGTGACGAGGCAGCCGGGCCGTCGGATAAGCGCCCTTCGTTCCCACCAAAAAAAGCCCGGCGGTTTGTGCCGCCGGGCTATGCACCTTCGTGGTGAGCGGAATTATTTTTCCAGCCGGAAGAACTGGTTGCCCGGACCGATTGTTACGACCACGGAATTGCTGACCACTCCCGGAACTGGAGTCCAACTGGCGCTCGAGACGCTCGGAGCGGAGGTCAACGTATAGCCGGTGGCGTCCGGGGGCCAGATCAGTGTCAGTTCATTGCCGATTTTGCCATAACACAGCGATACCGGCGGTTCGACCGGAATGTAAACCGGGATGCCCGAGGCCGTGGGGGCGCCCAGCGCGGCCAGTTGCGCCTTCGACAACGCTCCGGCGCGAATCTGGATGCTATTGACCCACATCGTGCGGCGTTCGTCTTGGTCGCCGTCGCCGAACAGGATCGCCGTCGGCTGCAAAGCCCGGCGCGGATTGTCCAATCCCTGGTTGGCCGTCCAGTCGTCCTGGAAGATGCCGTCCACGTATTTGGTCACCACGGGCGGGGTGGCGGCTTCGTTGTAGGCGGCGGCCACACGATGCCATTCGCCGGCGGTGAAAGCTCCGGTGCCGTTGTAGCCACCGGTGCCCTGGCCGAAGTTGTTCCCCTGCCAGAACAGGTCGCCGTCATCCGTGTTGTTCACGGATGCGCCCACATTCAGCAGCGACGCCGCGCCAGCCCCGGTTGTGTCCACGAGCACATCCATGATCAAGGTGTATTGATTGACCAAAGTGCCGCCGCCGTTGGGCGCAATGCCGTGGGTCATGATGTAGCCAAGACTGCGGCTGCCCGGGCCGGTGTCGCCGGGCACCTGCACAATGTTTGCATCCACGCCATTGATCAGCGCGATGCCCAGGTTGGAACACGTGCCGAAGGCAGTCTGGTTTGCGTTGGTACCCGGAGTGGGGAGCGCGCCGCCGTTGTCATAGCTCGGATCAATGTATTGCAACGGCTTCCCGATGGTGGCGGCCAGGTTGCCGCTGTTGAAATCCCACTGTCCGGAAACGGTGCTCGCGGGGAGCACCACCGGAATCGCACTGCCCGTGGGACCGCCCAGCAAGGCGCACTCAGCGTCGGAGAGTTTGCCGGCCCGGATCTGGATGCTCTTCACCCAGATGGTGCGGCGTTCGTCCTGATCGCCATCGCCGAAGAGGATCGCCGTCGGCTGCAAGGCCCGCCGCGGATTGTCCAGACCCTGATTCGCCGTCCAGTCATCCTGCTTGATGCCATCCACGTATTTGGTAACGACCGGTGGAGTGGCGGCCTCGTCATAAGCGGCCACCACACGATGCCAGACCAGTGGTGTGAACGCGCCCGTGCCGTTGTAGCCGCCGGTACCCTGGCCGAAGTTGTTTCCCTGCCAGAAGAGGTCGCCGTCATCCGTGTTGTCCAGTGACGCACCCACGTTTAACAAGGAAGCGGCGCCCGCTCCGGTATCGTTGATCATCACGTCCATGATCAAGGTGTATTGGTTGACCAAAGTGCCACCGCCATTGGGCGCGATGCCGTGGGTCATGATGTAACCAAGATTGCGGCTGCCCGGGCCGGTGTCGCCCGGAACCTGCATGATGTTCGCGTCCACGCCGTTGATGAGGCCAACGCCCAGGGCCGAACATGTACCAAAAGCGGTCTGGTTTGCGTTGGTGCCCGGAGTGGGTTGGGCCCCGCCGTTGTCGTAGGACGGATCAATATATTGCAACGGCTTCCCAATGGTGGCGGACAGGTTGCCGCGCTCGAAGTCCCATTGGCCGGAAACGGTGCTTTGCGGGATGTTCGCCGGAATACCGCACGCCGCCGGTCCACCCAGCGCCACCATTTCCGCATCCGACAATTTGCCGGCGCGAATCTGGATGCTGTTGACCCACATCATGCGCCGCTCATCCTGATCGCCATCGCCGAAGAGGATCGCGGTCGGCTGCAAGGACCGGCGCGGGTTGTCCAGCCCTTGATTCGCGGTCCAGTCATCCTGCTTGATGCCGTCCACGAATTTGGTCACGACCGGTGGGTTGGCAGCTTCGTCATACGCCGCCACCACCCGGTGCCAGACCAGTGGGGTGAAGGCGCCCGTGCCATTGTAGCCGCCGGTGCCCTGGCCGAAGTTGTTTCCCTGCCAGAACAGATCACCGTCATCCGTGTTGTTCACCGACGCGCCGATGTTCAACAACGAAGCGGCGCCCGCGCCGGTGTCGTTGACCATCACATCCATGATCAGGGTATATTGATTGACCAGGGTGCCGCCGCCGTTGGGTGCGATGCCGTGGTGCATCACGTAACCGATCCGCCGGTCCAAATCGCCCGGCACTTGCATCACGTTCGCGATCTGGCCGTTGATGTTGGGAATGCCGAAGGAAGTGGTGGTGCCGAAGACGGTCTTGTTGGCGGAAGAACCTGCCGGACCGTCGAAGGTGGGATCGAGATACTGCAGCGCCGTGCCGACGGTGGGCGACAGATTGCCAAAGTCAAAATCCCATTGCCCGGTGACCTGAGTGTTCGAGCTTCCGGCCAGATTCACGCCGAATGACCAGGTGTTGGTGTGCGAGGCTGACGCGGAATCGGCATAGACCAGACGCACCTGGTTGTTCGCGACCGTCCAGTTGCCGCTCGGAGTGAATTTGATCGTGGTGGTGTTTCCGACCTTGGAAAGTGTTTGCGGCGAAACGGGGGTGCCGTTGAGGGAAAGCTGGACGGTTCCCGTGTTCACCGTGGTCGTGCCGTCAATCAGGGTGATGACGAGCGGCACCGCCGAAGCGTTGCCGGCCGAGCCGGGCACGGGAGCGATGTCCGCGATGTACGGCGCGTTATACACGGCGACGGTGGAGTTGCGATAGGCACGCGGCGCACTGGGGTCGTTGGGATCGTTAATCAGCGCCCGGACCATGGTGTTCGTATCCAGGTTGTAAAAATGCAGGCTGGAGCCACGACCTCCCTGCCAGTGGAGGATGCGGAAGGGGTACACGCCGCTCACCGGGACCACCACATCCACCAGATTTTCCACGGTCTGCAAGCTGGTGAATCCGGCCGCTCCCGCGCGTTGAAATTCCGCAATCTTGGTGGCGAAATAGTCCCGCGGATTGGCGCCCACGAAAATTGAGTATCCGTCGTCGTCGTTCACGTCCGTGCGATCCGCAGCCGTGCTGATGGCCAGGGTATGCACGCCGGCGTCCAACTGCACCAAGGCCACCGATTCATCGGCGAATTGCGTCGTATCGCCTTCCGAACCGGGGATTCCCGGAAAGAACTCGGAGGCAAACGTCATGACGTATGTGCTGGTGGCGTCCACGATGTCCACGTTGGCCGAATCCTTTTCAAAGTCCACCACGGTGGTGAAGTAAGCGCCGCCGGCATTGGTGCCCGGGATCGCGACGTTCGGAATGATTGTTCCGGTCGTGTCGGTGAGGAGGCCATTGATCTGGCGGGAGGCGCGAATGAAACTGCTGGGGATGACGAAATTCGTGCTGGCTTGCGCGGTGCGCACTACGAAGCCGGGATTGCTCACGGAGTTGGCCGGCAGCGCGGCGCTGGCGGGCAGGGTAACAGCTCCGTGAACCGGGAGGCTCAGCCCGGCCAGGGTCATCACTCCGACAAGGCAAGGAATCAGCGAACGATGGATTTTCATGACGTGTTTTGGTTGATCGTTGGTTGGTTTCCGACAACGGCAGCACCCGAAATTCAGGCAGTGATGCGGTTGGCGAATGTTGAGATTGATTCAATAGAGTTCTGAACCCAAGACAAGCCAAATTGTCACCCCAAAAATGGGGACAAGAGTGAGAGAAGCCCATTACGGCCTGGCGCCGACTGAAGGTTCGGCGCTGCGATGCTGCTCGCCCCGATTCCATCGAGGACCAAGGAGAACGCCGTTTGCTCAACCAAGCGCCCGACGCAATCCGGCCACGGCAGCGCGATCCGTCATTGGGAATTCAGCTTCTGGCGGCTTGAGGTTGCCACCGAACGAAACCTGTGGGCGCGCACCCACGGAAGGATCCTTGCCCGTCGTGCTCAAGGAGGCATGAACCTGATCGCAACCGGTCCGGCTCACCACGTCGGCGACCGTGAAGCGGTTGATGCCGCCCGCCGGCAGAATTTCAATGCGACCGGCAGCGTGCTTCCGGTAGTTGGCGATGTTGGCCGCGCCGTTGTAGGCGCTGGCCTCCTGCCCGGAGGTCATCACGCGGGTCACGCCCAGTTCCACCAGTTGCTCCAAGGCCATCAGCGGTTCGGGCACCACATCAAACGCGCGATGAAAAACAATCTGCCGACCTCCGGCTCGTTGCACGATCTGCCGGCACCGTTCGAGATCAATCGTTCCCCCGGAAGTCAAAATGCCAAAGGCGATTCCGTCGGCGCCTTCGGCCAGCGCCGCTTCGGCATCGCGTTGCATGACCTTGAACTCGCTGGCGCTGTAGGCGAAACCGCCCGCCCGCGGCCGGATCATGGCAATGAGCGGAATCTTGATCGCCGCCCGCGCCTCGCGCAGCGCGCCGAGCGATGGGGTCAGCCCACCCAGCATCAGCGCGCAGTTGAGTTCGACCCGGTCCGCACCACTCTGTTCCGCTGCCGCGCAATCCTCGGGGGAGGCGGTGCAGATTTCCAACGTGATCCGCGCGCGGCTCATTTCGCCACCGTGCCCAGCCCCGGATTGGGCAACACCCGGCTGAAGCTGGGGGTGGTGACGGAGTACTGAAATCCCTGATCCGTGCCCGCCGCGCCGTAACGGCCATGTTTGTCGAGCGCCACAAAGTTGATGCTCAACTCGGCGGCCTTGGGCTCGCTCCGTTGGATACGTTGAATGGTCTGCACGCAGGCTTCGTGGGGCGACAGCCCCTGGCGCATGAATTCCACGATGAGAAACGTGGCGCAATAGCGCATCACATTTTCGCCCATCCCGGTGGCGCCGGCCGCGCCCACGTCGTTGTCCACGTAAAGCCCGCTGCCGATGATCGGCGAGTCGCCGACACGGCCGGGCAGTTTGCCACCCAGTCCGCTGGTGGAACATCCGCCCACGATGTTGCCGTCGGTGCCCAACACGAGCAGCGCGATGGTATCATGCCCCGGCGGCTTTTTCTTGCCGGACTTGCCGGGCTTCGCCAATCGTTCCTTCAGCCATTTGTCGTCCAGTTCGCGCGAGTTGACGGCCACCGACTCCAATCCTTCTTCGAGCGCGAACATGCGCGCCCCTTCTCCCACGAGCATGACGTTCCGGGTTTTTTCCATCACGCGCCGCGCGGCGGAAATGGGATGGCGGATGCCCTCGATCGCGCCGACGCTGCCCGCCTTGTGATTCGGACCGTTCATGATGCAGGCGTCGAGTTGCACCACACCCGCGGCGTTCGGAGTGCCGGACAGACCGACGGACCGGTTGCTGGCATCGGATTCCGTGACCCAGATGCCTTGTTCGACCGCATCCAACAGGGAATCGCCCCGGAGCAACACCTTCATCGCCGCATCGTTGGAGGCCTTGCCGAACGGCCAGGTGGAAACGATCAACGGCGCTTCGCCCTTGGGCACGTTGGTCTCAGCCGACCGCCCGAGGTTGGTGGCGGAGGCGGCGACCACGCTCAACGCGGTTCGATTCAGGAATTTTCGTCGTGTCATAATTCAAATTGGGTTGTCGTAAAGCCCGGCGATATGGCCGGAGTGTTGAATTCATTGCCGCCGCCGTCAAATCCTGTTTTCGCCGTCGCGAGTGTGTCCGGGAAGGTGGATGACCAGGGGGAGCGGCTTGCGATTGACCGAAACTTTTTATTCTCTCTCGCGTCTCTCCCTTGCGTATGATGAGCGCATGACCCGTGGGAAATACATCTGGCTGGTGCCGCTGGTGCTGGCCTTGCTGGTGGGCGGGGTGGGCTGGTGGGCGGATCGCGAGCTGCATCGCGCAATCCAGCAGGAGGTGCGTGATGACCTTCAATCCGCCCTCGAAGCCAACGTGACCGCGTTGGAAATCTGGATGGAGAACCAGAAGCGCATCGCCGCGTCGCTGGCCGAGGAGCCGCGCTTGAAGGCCGACGCGTTGCGGTTGCTCGCGGCCACGGACGCCGACCCCACCAATCACCTCCGGTTGGCGGAGTTGTCCCGCGAATTTCTCACCAGCGACCGGCTGCCCGAACGCGTTCGTTCGCTCGGCTACGAGGTGGTGCAATTGGTGGACACCAACCTGGCTATCGTCTCGGATGCGGGCCGGCGGCGCAGCCGGCAGGGGAACATGGTGCTGGAGGAATTGCAGCCAAAGTTTTCCGAGCTTTTCTCGAATCGGGAACCGATCCTCGTCACGCCGTTCAAACTCCGCCTTCCCGAAATGCGCCGCCGTCCGGGTGAACGCTTCGGCCGCGAACAGCGACCGCCGCGCGGTGAATTCGGGCCGCCACCGGGCACGAACAATCCCGCGCCGCCCGGGCGCGCCTCGCCGTTCTTGCGCGACCGGGCCGCGATGCAGGTGGCCGCGCCCATCAGCGATGCGCACGGACAGACCCGCGGCGCGCTGGCCCTGGGCATCAACCCCGACACCGAGTTCACGCGTATTCTCTCGGTCGCGCGTTCCGGGGAATCCGGCGAGACGATTGCGTTCGACGGCGAAGGCGTGCTGATCTCAAGAAGCCGCTTCGAGGAGCAGTTGAAAACACTCAAGTTATTGAAGGATGAACCGGGCATGGTCTCCGCGTTGACGCTGGCGTTGCGCGATCCCGGCGGCGACTTGACGCGGGGCTTTGCGGCCGGCACCAACACCGCCTGGCCGTTGATGCACCTGGTCGCGCAGGCGATTGAGGGCGGGTCGGGCGTGGAAACGGAACCGTCACGGGATTATCGCGGCGTGCCGACGGTGGGCGCGTGGCGTTGGCTGCCGAAATACGGATTCGGCGTCATCACCAAACTGGATGCGCGCGAGGCCTACCTGCCGTTGCGCGTGGTGCGGCGGCTGTTTCTCCTGCTGTTTCTGCTGTTGGTCATCGCGTCCCTGGTCATTCTGTTATTCTCCATTCTGCAAGTGATCTGGCGTCGCCGGTTGACCGAAGCGGAATTGAAGGCGCGGCAGCTCGGCCAGTATCAGTTGTCGGAGAAGATCGGCGCCGGGGGCATGGGGGTGGTTTACAAGGCGCATCACGCGCTGTTGCGCCGGGACACGGCGATCAAGTTGTTGCCGCCGGACCAGGCCGATCCGGCGGCCATCGCGCGCTTCGAACAGGAAGTGCGCCTGACCTGCCGGCTCACGCACCCGAACACGATCCAGGTCTATGACTACGGCCATACGCCGGATGGGATTTTTTATTACGCGATGGAATATCTCGACGGGTTGAACCTGCACGAACTGGTGCATCGCTATGGCGCGCAACCCGAGGCGCGCGTGGCCCACATCCTCCGGCAAATCTGTGAATCCCTCAAGGAGGCGCACGGCGTGGGCTTGATCCACCGCGACATCAAACCGGCCAATGTCTTCCTGTGCGATCGCGGGGGCGTGCCCGACAGCGTGAAAGTCCTCGATTTCGGCCTGGTGAAAAATGTGAAGCACCCGGCGGAAGCCGGCGCCAGCCGCGAAATTCCCGGTGAAGACGGCATCGTGGGCACGCCCAATTTCATCGCGCCCGAAGCCATCCAGGATTGCAATCACGCGGACGCCCGCAGCGATCTCTACTCGCTCGGAGCGCTGGGGTATTTCCTGCTGACGGGTCATGAAGTATTCGACGGCGACTCGATTGCCGAGTTGTGCCGGAAGCACCTTGACGAAAAACCCGTCCCGCCGGGGGAGCGAGTGAGCAAACAATTTGATCCGCAATTGGAAACGCTCTTAATGCGCTGCCTGGAAAAAGACCCCGCCAATCGTCCTCAGTCCGTCGAGGAAATGGCGCGGGCGTTGGCCGCTTCTTCCTTGGCGGAACAATGGACGCCGGAACAACGCGCCGCCTGGTGGACCGAGCATCGCAAGTCGGTGGCGGGCCTGACAAAACCCAGACTGGCATTTGATTCGTCGCCGCGAGCCCAAACCGTAAAGATCGAATTCGCCGACCGGACTCCCTGACTGAACAACAGTTTCGAGCTCTCAAACTCGCGCAAGCTGGTGACGACACAAGTCGAGTCCGTTTTGTAGGGTAAAATCCCGATACCGGCTGACGGAATTTGTGCTAAACTGCCGGCCTATGCGTATCTTCGGTTTCGAGCAGTACAAGGAATTATCGCGCAAGACACCATCTGGTTTTGCGCAAACATCCAACTTCAGGCAATACAGTTATGACCAAGTCAAAATTCTCTCTCACCATTTGGAATCCGGATTTCTTACGGGTCGGTGGTGGCACGGAGCCGCAGTATTGCTGCTGACTGGGATCAGCGCATTGGCCGTATTCACCTCGACAGCGGCGACGCTCCCCAATGGTTATACCGAGGCCCTGATTGCGGACGGCATGCCGTTTCCAACTTCGATGGCGTTTGCACCCGACGGCCGCTTGTTTGTTTGTCAGCAAGCCGGGCAGTTGCGGGTCATCAAAGACGGCGCGTTGCTCGCCACCCCCTTTTTAGCCGTCACCGTGGATAACCAGGGAGAGCGAGGTTTGCTGGGGGTCGCCTTTGACCCCAATTTTGCCGTGAATCAATACGTTTACGTTTATTATACCGCCACCACGCCGACGGTTCACAATCGTGTCAGCCGGTTTACCGCCAATGGCGATGTCGCTATGGCTGGCAGCGAAGTGATACTCTTGGATCTGAATGATCTCAGCGGTGCATCCAACCATAACGGCGGTGCTCTGCACTTTGGCAGCGACGGAAAACTTTACATCGGGGTGGGGGAGAACGCAAATTCGAGCAATTCGCAGACGCTCGCCAATCTGCTGGGTAAAGTTTTGCGGATCAATGCCGACGGTACCATCCCTACCAACAATCCTTTCTACACCGCTACCACGGGTGTCAACCGCGCGATCTGGGCACTGGGTTTGCGCAATCCGTTTAGCTTCGCGGTGCAACCCGGCACAGGCCGCATGTTTATCAACGATGTGGGGGAAAGTACCTGGGAAGAAATCAACGAGGGCATTGCCGGCGCGAATTACGGCTGGCCCAACTGCGAAGGCGACTGTGATCCGGCGGATTCCGCATTTCGTGATCCGCTCTTCCGCTATAACCACGGGTCGGGGAGTTCGGAGGGCAATTGTATTGCCGGAGGCGATTTTTACAATCCGACGACGTCGAATTTTCCCGCTTCAGCAGCGGGAACGTATTTCTTTGCCGACTATGTTAACGGGTGGATTCACCAAATGGATCCTGCCAATGGCAATCAGGTGAGTAGTTTTGCCACCGGCATCAATGCTCCGGTGGATTTGAAAGTTGGCCCGGACGGACGGCTTTACTATTTGACCTACCAGGATGACGCCGTCTTTGCCATTAGCTATACCGGTAGCCAGTCACCCCAGATTACACAGCAACCCGAAGATCAGACTGTCGCGGTGGGGGAGGCGGCCACCCTCGCCGTCGCGGCTTCGGGTACCCCGCAGTTGAGTTACCAATGGTGGTGCGACGGCACAAACATCGCTGACGCCACGGCCAGTTCTTATACATTGAATTCTCCCGGCCTCGCTGACAATGGCACAGCCTTCTATTGCGTCGTCGCCAACGATTACGGAGCCACCACAAGCCGCCTCGCAGTCGTGTATGTCGAAAACAATGCGCTGCCGACCGGGAGTATTGTGACCCCCGCTGCCGGCACATTCTATAATGCTGGCGAAACCATCCCATTCTCCGGTACGGCCACGGACCCCGAGGACGGCCCGCTACCTGCGAGTGCTTTTAGTTGGACGATTGTTTTTCACCACGACGTTCACACCCACCCTTTTCTCGGTCCAATCGCTGGCGTCACCAACGGCTCGTTTGTGATCCCCACGCAAGGCGAAACTTCCGCCCATGTCTGGTATCGCATCCATTTAACAGTAACCGACTCCGCAGGTCAGACTCAGACCAGCTTTCGCGATATCCTCCCGAACACGGCGGTCATGTCGCTAACTACCAGCCCGCCGGGCCTGCAGTTGACATTGGACGGTCAGCCGCTGACGACACCCGCAGCGATTACGAACGTAGTGGGGTTCAGCCGCACACTCGGCGTGGTTACACCACAAGCTCAAAACGGCACGAATTATCAATTTGTTTCTTGGTCGGATGACGGCAGCGCCATCCATACAATCAACGCACCTCCCACGGACACCAACTACACTGCGGCTTTTCAACTCGTCCCACCACCCCTCACCCTGACCAACACCAATTTGCCCGACGCGACGGAAGGGGTGACCTACGCCGCGACGCTGACCGCCACCGGCGGCACTTTGCCGCACACTTGGTCGGTGGCGGACGGATCCTTACCGGCCGGGCTGACTCTCGATCCTGCCAGCGGCGCCATCAATGGGACACCGATGACCACCGGGACTTTCAACTTTACCGCACAGGTCACCGACGCAGGCAGTCCGGCGCAAAGCCTCACCCAACCCCTGAGCCTGCTGGTAGTCGCGCCACCGAGCGTGTTGAGCGGTTTCGTGGGTAACACCAACTCAGGCACTTTCACCGACGGCATCGGTGCCGGATGGATCAATCTCGTGCAATTTCAAGCCTCTGCGGATCTGCGGGTGACGAACCTCTACGCCCAGGTGGTGGCCATCAGCGGCAGCTACCAGTGCGCGCTCTATACGGATAACGCGGGGCAGCCGGATCGTTTGCTTGCAGCCACTGCTGTGGTCAGCAATCCGGGCACGGGCTGGCAAACTTTTGCGCTGCTGCAGCCAGCGTCGGTGACCAACGGGTTGGCTTACTGGTTGGCGATCGCGTCGGATGATGCCGAGGCCAGGGTCTATTATTCCGACTCGGCGGGAACCCTGCGCTGGGGGCAGTATCCCTACGGTAATTGGCCCGATCCCATTGTCGCTCCGGCCAGCGGTACAGCCAATTACTGCATCTACGCCGCCGGCACTGTGATTTCCAACTCAATCGCCGAGACGCCGACGGCGACGCTGGCGGTGAACAACACGCCGGTGACCTATGACGGAACGGCGCAGGCGGCGACGGTGGAGATCACGGTGAGTTCCGTGCCGGGCGCGGTGGCGAACGTGTTGACGGGCGGGACGGCGGACAAGACGGCGGCGGGGAGCTACGCGGTGACGGCGGACTTTGTGCCGACGGACACGGCCAACTACCAGAGCCTGGTGGGGGTGGCGGTGGGGAACTTTGTGATCAGCAAGGCGCCACTGACGATTACAGGTTTGAGCGCGAACGCGAAAGTCTATGACGGAAACACAACCGCAGTGGTGGCGGGAACGGCCATTTTGAACGGTGTGCTAAGTCCAGATGTGGTAACGGTGGACGCATCAGCCGCCACAGCAAATTTCGCGAGCAAGGATGTGGGATCGCATGCGGTGACGTTGGCGGGGTACGCGTTGGGCGGAGCGGACAAGGACAATTATACGCTCTCGGCGCAGCCGGCAGTCGCGGATGCGAGCATCACACCGGTTACGCTCGTCGTCACGGCGAATGATCAGAGCCGGGCGTATGGTCAGGGCAATCCGACTTTGACGGCGAGCTATGCTGGATTCGTGAATGGTGAGACGCTGGCGACCAGCGGAGTGACGGGCGTGCCGGATTTGAATACTGCGGCCACCACCACTAGTCCGGCCGGCAGTTATCCAATCACGGCTGCGCTTGGTTCATTGAGCGCGGTCAATTATGACTTCAGTTTTGCGGACGGCACACTGACGGTTGTCGGCGAAGCTCCCAGCATCAAGTCGGTTACAGTGCTGGATCCTACGCACGTTGTGATTTATTGGAATGCGATTAGCAACGTCACCTATCGGGTTCAGTATCGCCCTGACCTCGACACCGATTGGGCGGATTTGGTCCCCGATGTGACGGCCACAAGCAACACGGCATTGGCCGTGGATAATCTCGCTGACGCCAGGCAGCGTTTCTACCGGATCCTGGTGGTGCCGTAGCTGGTTGATGGAAAAATCAATCGCCTCGAGCCCTCGTAGCACCAGTCACGGCTCGGCGAATCACGGCTGAGCGCTTCAAAGAGGTTCGCAGCGTGTTACTCCGTGTAACTGAGATCGGTCAGGCAAGTCGTTGGCGGGCCTGACAAAACCCGGACTGTCATTTGATTCGTCGCCGCGAGCCCAAACCGTGAAGATCGAATTCGCCGACCGAACGCCGTGATTCTCACCTCCCGATTGAGGTGGGTGAGGCGAGACTCCGAACGCGCCGGCGCTCATTCACGCTTTCCCACACTCGCCTCACCAACGACACTGGCCTTGCCGGGTTGGGATCTTCAACGAATGAGTTGCCGGATCGCTTCCAACGCGGCGTGGTTGTCGCGCACCCCTGACCAGTTGTAGATGCAGAGATAGCGGCAACGCGGGTCGGACAGGGTATTGGTCAGGGCACGCCGCCACCCGGCGATTTCGTTCGGGCCTTGATACAACCACTCGACGGCCGCCCAGTGCGGCGCGTCACTCGCCTTGAGCGCACGCTGCACGCCCGCGTCCCGTCGCGGATCGTCAGCGTACCGATAGAAACTCCAGCCGGGACAACTGAACTCATTCACCGCCGCGGCGTAAAGGGCCTCGCCGTCCTTCCATCCGGCGCCGTGGGTGAACACTTTCTCGCGGGGCACACCCAGCCGGTTTGCCTCCTGGCACAGGTCGGTGAGATGACGGCGCACCACTTCCGCCAGGTCGGCCTCGGTGAGGTTGCCGTGGGTGCGGATGCCGGCGGTCCGGGCGGCGGCGTAACCGATTTGCACCACGCCGCGCGCGGGCGGTTGGTCGGCCTTCAGCCCCGAGGTTGGGTCATTCGCCTCCGGCTGATTCAGCAGTTCGTCGCCGCCGGGATAATACCAGGCGTTCACGCCGATGGAGGATTCCCACCCAAGCTTGAAGCCAATCAACAAGTCCTTCTGGTTCGCCGGCAGCGCCCGCCACCAATCGAGCACGAGCGGAACCAGCACGCGCATCTCCGCGTGACAGGCCGCGCGGTATCGCGGACTCATCAGGTTGGGCGGCGGCAACACTCGGAGCTGCCGGCCCCAGTTGCGCCAGGCGATTTTGATGGCGCTGTCGGGCGACCAGTTCGTCCACTCCACATTGGAGCGGTTGGCCGGCGAAAAACCCGCCCGGTTGGTGTCCCACCAGTTCCACAAATCCGGGCGATTGCCCCACCATTGCTCGCCATCCAGTTGCACCACGATGGGCGTGTCGGTGTCGTGCGCCAGCCGCAGAAATTCCCGCAAGTCCGCCACCACCCGCTCGCGTGGCTGTTGCAGGTAGGAAAAGACGACGGCGATGCCGACCCGGATGTTTGCCGGTGGATTGGTAAAGGCTCGCTTGATCTGGGCAAACGCATCCGCTACCCGGTTTTCGCTCAGATTGAAAACGATAAACTGGTCCGCAGCCGGGGACGGACTCGTCCCCAGCAAACCGGCGGCAAGACAAACTCCCCTTCGTAGCCACGGAAATTTCACCGGCGCAGCCTACCAGACCTCGCGGCCGTTGGGAATACACCTCGCCCATTCCACGAAAAATCCGTGTCCATCCGTGTCCATCCGTGGTTAAACTCCCGGCGCGATTATGGAATACGAAGCGGTCATCGGCCTGGAAACCCACGTCCAGCTCAAAACGAAGTCCAAGATGTGGTGCGGCTGCGCTAATCAATACGGCGCGGAGCCGAACACCCATGTCTGCCCCGTCTGTCTCGGCCTGCCCGGCGTGCTGCCCGTGCCGAATGAGGAGGCACTGCGCCTCACCGTGCTGACCGGCTACCTCCTGAACTGCGAGATTCCCCGCTTCGCCAAGTTCGACCGGAAAAGTTATTTCTATCCGGACATGCCGAAGAACTACCAACTCACGCAGTACGACAAGCCGAGCACGGCAAACGGTTTTGTGGAGTTCGAGTTTGCCGGCGGCACGTCCCGGGTGCGCATCACGCGCGCCCATCTCGAGGAGGACGTCGGCAAGAGCACGCACTTTGAGCGCAACAGCGGACTGGATTTCAACCGGGCCGGCGTGCCGCTGATGGAAATCGTTTCCGAACCCGACCTCACGAGCGCCGACATGGCCTACGAATATCTGAACGCACTCAAGGAAATCCTGGTGCAGGGCGGCGTGAGCGATTGCGACATGGAAAAAGGCATGGTGCGTTGCGACGTCAACGTGAGCGTGCGACCGAAGGGCACGGCGCAACTCGGCGCGAAGATCGAGATCAAGAACATGAACAGCTTTTCCGGCGTGCGCCGCGCGCTAGAATACGAGATTCCGCGCCAGATTGAAGCCGTGTCGCGCGGCGAGAAGCTGATGCAATCCACGCGCCGCTGGGACGACGTGGCGGGCATCACCGAACAAATGCGCACCAAGGAAGACGCGCATGACTATCGCTATTTTCCCGACCCGGATCTGATGCCGTTGGCTCCGACGGACCACTGGCTCGCCGAGGTAGAAACGCGGGTCGTGGAATTGCCACTGGCGCGCAAGCAACGCCTGATGCGCGAGTATCAGTTGCCGGCCGGCGACGCGGAGGTGTTCAAGAGCAACGTCGAACTCGGCAACTACTTCGAGGGCATCGCGAAGCAGGCGAAAAATCCGAAGGCCGTGGCGAACTGGGTGATCAACAATTTGCAGGCGAAGCTGGCCGAGGCCACAGCCAAACTCGTAGCCGACCGGGCGTTCGACGAACCCCTCACCCCGTCCCTCTCCCCATCCGATGGGGAGAGGGTGGCAAAGCCGGGTGAGGGGCTGGCCGCACTGAAATTCCCGCCCGCCGCGCTGCTTGAACTCGTCGGACTGGTCGAAGCCCGAACCATCAGCAACTCCGCCGCGCAACAGGTGTTCGCGGAAATGTTCGACACGGGCAAAGCCCCCGCTGCCATCGTCCAGGAGAAGGGCCTGGCCCAGGTCAGCGACACCGGCGCCATCGAGAAGTTCTGCGATGAAGCCATCGTCGCGAATCCCAATCCCGTGGCGGACTACAAGGCGGGCAAGCTGGCCGCGCTCAATTCGCTCAAGGGCCAGGTGATGAAACTCAGCAAGGGCAAAGCGAACCCGGCGCTGGTTGGAGAGATTCTCGAGCGCAAGCTCAGGAACTAATTGGAGTAACCATCGCTGAAAGCTGACCCGTTCGTCGAATAGCCCTGCTTGGCCCATGAACCGACAACCTGTTCCGGTCAATCTTTTGCTTCGTACGGAGCAGCTGAGTGCGGGCTTGGTTCGGGGCACAGACCGGGAAACTGACTTTTGACCGACCCAATCGTAGCTCGGGTTGTGTCACTGCCGGCGAATCCGCAACGCGATGTCTGGATTATACTCAGGCGACGGCAGTGCCGCCTCGCCGCCCGCATGTTTCAGGTCCAGGCTGCGATCTATTCGCCCGGTCACTGGGTTCACCCAATCGAGGTGGTAAGCCCCCGCCGGCAGGTCCAGTCGCACTGTCGCCTCCGAGCCACCAAACAAGTAAACCGCATATTGCTTGCCCGGCTCCCCCAACGCGTAGGCTTTCACCTGGGCAGGGAGGTCGCCCCGGATCAGCGTCGCATCCGGTTTCATCCGCACGAAGTCGAAGCCGTGGATGAAACGGGACAAGACCTGGATTTGCCGGCGGAAGGCCGGATTGCCGCCACCGGGTTGTTTGTCGGGATAAACGAAGGTCCCGTCCTCCCGCCCGGCGACGAAGGAGTAGTCGAGATTGTTGAACAACGCCCCGCCCGCGAGGATGAATTGCCAGGCCTCCATGCGATAAGGCGTGTCGTTCGTGCCGCGGAATCCGGTCTCATTGTCGCCGATCACTTTGTTCAACCCGTAGTTCAAGGCCACCGTGTCCGGCGGCGTGGCGTAATGAAAATTGAAAATCGAAACGGCCGGGTCCGGATGCTCCACCCGCGCGCTGCCGTTGGCGATGTTCTGGGAAATCAAGTGGCGCACCCCGAGCGACTTCTCCGTCCCGCTGATTACCGCCGCGATCCGGCGCTGCCATTCGCGGGTCACGCCGCCAAAGTACGGCTCGTTGCAAATCTCGTAGTAGAGATTGTCAAAGCCCTTCAACTCGGTGACGAGCTGGCGCACCAGGGCCTCCTGCACCGCCAGCAATCCGCCGTTTCGATCGAGCGTATAGACGTTCGTCCGCGCGACCGCGCCGACCTCGTTGATATTGTTGATCGCGTTCATGGGGCTGAGCCGCCACATGCTTTCTCCGTAGAACGGGCAGAACAGGTTCAACTCCACGATCACCCCGCGCTGCCCGGCATACGCGACGAATTCCTTCAATCGGGTGAAATAGGCGTCATCCCAGCGGTGGAGATCGAACTTATTCCCGCCATTGGCGTAACCCGGAACGGAACTTCGCGCCCACGGACAAATGAAGCGCCCGGGCAACGGCGCGAGCGCGTTGCGGGCGATGTCGAAATTGCCGGGCTCTTCGCAATAGGGGCCACTGAAAGTCCGCGTGCCGTTCAGACCATCGCGCGCCAGCGTGTCGAGGTACTTGCGGAAATCGAAATCGAGATTGAGCACCGCCCCGTAATGCTCGCCCGAGGTGATGATCAACGTCGGCTTCCCGCGAAAGAGGAAGTAGTGAGGATTCTGTGGATGCAGCGCGAGCGGTGCGCTGGCAGCTTCGGCCCGGGAGCCACTGCCGACGATGAGGACTGCGAACCCGAGCACAAGCCAGGGTCCGAACAGATGACAATGGGGAAGCTTCATGAGTGCAGCGTAGCTGGGGCGCGGCCGTTCGGCCAGCCCAAGGTCGGATGGAAAAGATCCTCCCGGCTTCACAAACTACGACGGGCAGTCGCCGCGACCACGCGCTCACAGCGAGCGACGCCCGCTTTGTGCCTCAAGCCTTTGGCGATTAAGTGGCAACATCGTCATAACTCAAAATCGCTCAGTCAAATAACTCTGCTGGCAGCGGCGACATCGTATCGCCAGCCGCACTCGTTCCGCAAATTCCCTCTGCGACCTTTGCGCCTTGGCAACTTGGCGATAAAAAATGAAACGCAAAGGCGCAAAGCTGCAAAGGCGCAATGACGAAACATCAATCACCATCGCAACCGCGACGCCTTCATCTCCGCACACGCGCGGCAAGCACACGAAGCCACCCAGACCGTACGGCTCGTGATTGAGCCGTTAAAAGTGTCTGTACTCTGGAGTAAACGTAGGTTGCGAACTGCCGTGCGGAACGCCGCGCGCGTCTGCACCGTGAGGTTTCCCTAACGCGCGATAAACCGATGTGGTAGTGGCTTTCGCGCTGCGAAAACCCGCTCCGCGTGTAGCGGTGCGTTGCTTTGGCCCATTGCGTCGCCGCCCACCACGCGCGACTGGCAACTTGAAACTTCAAACTTGAATCTTGGAACTCCTACCCGCGTGGGGCGAGGGTACTCACGAGCTGGAACAATTCCCTCTGCGACCTTTGCGCCTTGGCGGCTTGGCGGCTTGGCGATAATAAATGAAACGCAAACGCGCCAAGCCGCCAAGGCGCAATGACGAAACACCAACCGCCATCCCAACTGCGAAGTTCTCACCGCGCGAGAACATCCACCTGCAAAGTCCGGGTAGTACCCGCGCCGCTGCCCGCGCATAGGCGTCAGGATAAATTCATGAGCATTTCGCCAAAGT
>CAZLOH010000037.1:0-55382 GCA_964561105.1 uncultured Bifidobacterium sp.
TCGGGTTCTGCGTGCGATTAAAACATGAAGCGGATCGCTGGCAAAGAAAAACTTGATAACAACTTGTTCACCGCCAGCGAGCACGCAAGGAAAACACTGTGCCGTCGTTCGCGTGGTTGGCGTTCGCGGTCACGGTCAAAGTCATGGACGCGGTTCTACGCCCGCGCCGTTGCCCTGTCAAGCGTGCGGAGTTCGCATGTCCCGACTCTTTGAGAAAGTCCCCCATTGCCGCGCTTTCGGTAGCAACCGTCGCCGTGGAAGGAACATTAACCATGCGTGTGAAGGAACGATGACGAGTGGGGTCAACGGCACGCGCGGTTTGCGGCCGCAATGTTGCCCCAGGTGGGAATGAACCCGGCATGGAAGAGTTGCCGCCACACGTCAAAGCAGCCGGCGACGGGCGCAGCCGATGCGGGTACCGCGCGCGAACACGCTTCCCAAGACTGAGGATGTTGTCGCATCCTCATCGGAAGCAGCGAATGATCAACGAGAGTCCAGAGCTTGCTGCCCTCAACTCAATTCCCGAAAGGCATTCAGGTCAGGTCCCGTCCATCACGGCGGCGAACCGGAGTCCGCGGGTGCTCACGCGCAGTTCGGGGAATTGGAAACGCTCCAGCACGGCCTCGTAGATGACCGCGCCCGCGAGGATCACGTCGGCCCGCTTGCGCGGCAGCCCGGTGAGGTCCTGGCGCTGGGCCAGCGGCAGGGCCCAGAGATTTTCGGTGTGCCAGCGGAGGCGCGCCTGGCTGAGGCGCGTGGCTTCGATCCGCGCCCGATCAAAGTCTTCCAGGTGCGCTTCCATCCGCGCCAGGATGGTCGTCGTGCCGCCCGTGCCGACCAGGATCACGGGTTGGTGCGCGGCGGACAACCCGGCTTCCCGACGCAGGGCGGGTTGGAGTTCCGGCTCGATTTTTTGCCGGATAAATTCCCGCAGCCACGCGCGCGCTTCGGCCAGTTCGGCCGGAGTTGGTGGATCGCCCGGGGACAGCGTCTCCAGGAGGCGCACGGTGCCGAGCCGGAAACTCTGGCGGAAATGTTTTTGCGTCCCGTGACCGAGGATGAACTCGGTGCTGCCGCCGCCCACGTCGAGCAACAGCAACGGGCGGTTCGCCAGGTCAGGGTCCGTGAGCACACCGGCAAACGCCCAGTCGGCCTCTTGCTCACCGGAGATGATTTCCAACTCCAGGTCGGACGCGGATCGGATGGCGGCAATCAATTCGCCGACATTGCCGGCTTCGCGCGCCGCGCTGGTGGCGATCACCCGGATTTGTTCGGCCTTCAAGCCGCGCGCTTCGGTGGCAAACCTGGCCACGGCCAGGGCGGTGCGGCTGAGCGGTTCGGGTTGCAGCCGGTGCGTTTCGAAAAAGCCCCGCCCCAGCCGGGTCTGGGTGCTGGCTTCGCGCAAGGGCGACACGTCCCGCCCGGCCACGTCGGCGACCAGGAGCTTCACCGAGTTCGTGCCCACATCAATCACCGCGCGCCGGACAAATGACATGCGCCGATTAGACCAAGCCGCCGAGGCCCGACCAAGTGAAAATCTGGAAGCGCGCTTGCGCGCGGGAGTATGGAGCGCGGCTGTGTGCGCAGCACCAGCCGCCGCACGCCTGAGAAACCGGCAGCGCTGCGGCTGGTTTTCAACACAGCCGCGCTCCACCGAACGCGCCGCTGATTTTCGCAGCGCGAAAATCACCACCACATTGGCGCTTCCAGGTTCGGGGGCTTTGACCGCGTGCGCACGAGTGCGAGCGCGGGTTGAGTGAATGGCGCGCCAACTGCGCCGGGCGCGCGGGTTACTTGACCTTCGCGTCGGTGGCAATGAAGGCCGGCTCCGCGATGCCGTAACGCTCCAGCACGCGTTGCGTGGCGGCGTCCTCCGGGCCATCCGCTGCCAGCACGATGCGCTGGGTGGATTCGTTGGGCAGAAACTCGATGACTTGATACTGGCCTTCCGGCGTTTTCAGCGCGTCGCGCAGTTCGGCCAAATTGTGGACGGGCCGGCCGTTGACCTTTTCGATCACTTGATAGCGTTGATCCTGGTAGCCGATGTTATAGGGATCGGGCAACACCTGGGACAGCACGACCACGGAGGGGAGTTTTTTCGTGGCTTCGTCGGGCGCGTAATACGTCAACCGGAACGGCGCACGCCGTTCCCAATCCGTGCCCCAGCGTTGCAGGTAGGGATAGGTCAAGGGCTGAAAGACGAGTCCGCCTAGAATCAGATACTCGGGCGGTTGATCATACACGCCAAAGGGCACGACCGAGTGGGAATACTCATACTTCGGCAGCCGATAGGTGATGTCCAGTGGCTGGCCGTCCCGCCAGATTTTCATCGGGATGTCCGCGCCGGCCCAGTGCCCGCGCGTGGCGAGATTTTCCAGCAGCAACGGGCCGTACTCCGGATCGTTGTAGTCGCCCTGGATGTCCACGTCGAAGCCGGCGATTTGCAGGATGATGTCGTGAAGCCGCAACTCGTTGGTCCGGCCATCCGGTCGTTCGGGCACATTGATGACCAGCACGCCGCGCGGTTCACCGGTCAGGCCGAGCGCGGAGAGCGTGGTGGTGTTCTCCGCCGGTTGCCAGTAGAAGTGAAAGTAGCCCAGCCCGCGGTAAGTGCCGGCGCGGCGGGCTTCGAGAATGGCGCGAATGAACGGGGCGGGGATGGCCCGGCAGGCGCGACCCTCCTGCCGGGAAACGATACCAACGACATTCGAGCCGAGGACCACCGGTTCGCCCGACCCGGCTTGTTGAATTTCAGAATCCAGCTCCATCTGCGCGTAACTGATGGCGCTCAGCTCGCTCTGGCGGACGGCGAACTGGGTGAACTCGGCCTGGCGGTTCTCCAGCTTGCCCTCGCGCCAGCGGAGGATTTGAAAACCGCCGTCCGGGGCCGGAGCGTGGTTCGCGAGCGTCGCCGGAGTCAACCCGTTCCAGAACGAATCGTCCGCCACCGTCAACAACGCGAGGTTCGCGTAGTAGTCCACCCAGGTGACGGAGGCATTGGTCCACTTGCCGCGCCCGTCTTTTTGCACGCGCACGAGCGTGCGATCGGAAAGGTCCTGGGCGGTGGTGAGAATCCCATGTTCCCCCACGACGAGACCGGTTTTCCGCGCGCGATCCGTGCGCTGGTTCCACGGTTGATAATAATCGTACAGCTTGCGTGAGACTTCGATCCGCACGATGGATTTCTCCCAATCCGCCAGCGGCAATCGCCCGTTCCCGGCCGCCCAACCACACGGGGTTGCGACCAGCAGCCACAGCAGGATTCGCAAAACACGTTTCATAAATGACGATCCCGGGGCACGCCGTAGGTTTTCAGAATCTGCGCGTTGTCCCGTTCGGCCAGGGCATGATCCAGACTCTCGAACTGATGGCTGCGCCCGAAAGAGATCACATCGTAAGCGTTGGTGCTCGTCGCGAAGGCGCGGATGACATCGTCCAGTTTATCAATGCGCACGCCGTTGATCGTGTCCACGAGCGCGCGGTTGCGCACCTGGAAGTTGGCGTTGACGGGATCGGCCAGCACCCCGCTCAGCACGACCGGTTCGGTGCGCGCGTGCTCCGGATCTTCACGCGGCCGGAAGAACAGTTCGTAGGTCAGCTCGGAACCGGTCCCTTCGGTGGCGTCGCGCGCCGAATCGCGCACGTAATCGCGCGACAAGGGCGTGAACACCAGGCCGCCAAAGACGTAATACCGCGGCTTCACGTCGTACTGGTTGCCCTGGGCCTGATCGTCCGTCGCCGCCTGCACGGTCACTGTAACCTCCTTTTCCCGGCCGTCGCGCCAGATTTTCAACGGCACCGGCTGACCGCTCTGGGCAAACTGAAAGGCCAGTTGCGCGGCGACCCGGTTGCCCTGATAAACAATCGTGTTGTCGCTCGCCACCGGGAAATCACCAATGCGCAGGATCACATCGTCCTCCTGGAGCACGCCAACGGCATCGGACTTGGGCAGGATGCGATCCACCCGCACGCCCTGGTTGTTGTCCGGCAGCTTGAGCAACGCGCGGTAAGCGGGATTCTGGAGCGTGGCCACATTGATGCCCACCCGCGGGAAACCGTCGTATTTCCCGTCCTGGATGTCCGTGAGGAAATGTTCAATGACCGGTGGCGGAATGAAGAAGCCGGTGTTCTCCAGGCCGGACAAACCCTGAAACGCCACCCCCACCACGCGACCGTCCTGGATCACCGGCCCGCCGCTGTTGCCGGGATTGATGGCCGCGTCCGTCTGCACGGACAGAAACCGCCGGTTGCCAATGTGCGCGTACGGGCTGAGCTCGATGCGCGACACCACGCCGCGCGTGTAGGAAATCTCTTCGCCGCCGGCGGGATAGCCGTAGGTCACCACCGTGGAACGCACCTTGGGCAGCCCGCCGAATTCCAGCGGTGTGACGCCGTCAAAAAAGTGCTCGTCCTCCACCGTCAGAACGGCGAGATCGCAATCGTGTCCGATGTATTCCACGCGCGCCAGATATGGCCGGGGGTCCTGGTATTTGCGGACGATGATCTGCCGCGCCCAGCTCACGACGTGCGCGTTGGTCATGATGCGTTTGCCCTTGATGACAAAGCCCGACCCGCCGGCCTGCTGCACCGCGTCGAACCGCCACGGCGCCGTCCAGTCCGGGTCCTGCACGAAGATGAGAATCTGGATGACCGACCGCTCGGTATCGGCGGCGAAGCCGAGGCGGATCGCAAAAATCAGGATGAGGCAAAGCGCGGTTCGCTGGAACACGCGCCTACGATGGTGGCGGCCCCGCGGTTGGTCAAGAGTTTAGCGCGGAAAATGGCGTTGCCTTCGCGCGTTTCGCTGGCAACCTCTTTCGTCCATGAGTGAGCTTTCCCAAGATGCCATTCTCACCGCGCTCAAGGCCGTGAAGTATCCCGGCTATTCGCGCGACATCGTTTCCTTTGGTCTCGTCAAACACGTCGCCGCCCACGAAGGCGCGGTCAGCGTTACCCTGCAGCTGACCTCCGCCAACGCGACGGCCGCGCAACAAATCAAGGCCGACAGCGAGCGGATCTTGAAGGCGTTGCCCGGCGTAAAAATGGCGCATGTCCAGGTCAACCAACCGGCCACCGCGCCGGGCGCGCCCGCGGGATCAAGCCCGTTCGCCAGCCAGAATCGCGTGCCCGGCATCAAACGCATCGTCGCGGTGGCCAGCGGCAAGGGCGGCGTCGGCAAATCCACCGTGTCGGTGAATCTCGCCTGCGGCCTGCGACATCTGGGCGCGCGGGTGGGCCTGCTGGATTGCGACATCTACGGTCCGAGCATCCCGCTGATGATGGGCATCCACCAGCGTCCCGGCTTGAGCGGCGAGGAGAAAATGATTCCCCCCACGAGCCACGGTGTGCGCCTGATGAGCATGGGCTTCCTGTTGAACGACGACCAGCCCGTGATCTGGCGCGGGCCGATGATTCAGCGGACGATCCAGCAGTTCATCACCGTCGTCGAATGGGGCGAGCTGGATTATCTGCTCGTGGATTTGCCCCCCGGCACGGGCGACGCGCAACTCACCCTTTGCCAGACCGTGCCGTTGGACGGCGGCGTCATCATCACCACGCCGCAGGAAGCTTCGCTCGGCGTGGTGCGCAAGGGCATCGGCATGTTCGAGAAAGTGAACGTGCCGATCCTGGGCATCGTGGAAAACATGAGTTATTTCACCGCGCCCAACGGCGACCGGATCGAAATTTTCGGTCACGGCGGCGGACGCAAGGAAGCGGAACGATTGAAGATACCGTTCCTCGGCGAAGTGCCGATCTTCACGGAGATTCGCGAAGGCGGCGACCGGGGCGTGCCGGTGGTGGTTTCATCACCGGACCAGCCGGCGGGTCAGGCGCTGCTCAAAGTGGCCGAGGCGGTGCGGGAGAAATTGGGCTGAAGTACGAGGCGCAAGCGGGAGAGTTCAGCTACGGCGAATTCCCCGGCCGGGAGGCTGTCCCGCAGCGGATCTGCGCGAAATTCATCCGGAGGCTTTGCCTGATGGCGGTGGGAGTTTCGGAGCGGTGAGAAACCGCTTCGGCTCTCGGGCTTCGGATTTCTTTCGACATTCGGGGATTCGGCTTTCGGATTGCCGGGGCGGAGTCTTGGAAAGCGGGCTTGGTTTCGGCGGCCTCCCCACTAAACTCCCGCCGATGCGAATTCTGGCTTTGGACCACGGCACCCGACGCGTGGGCGTCGCGGTGAGCGATGAATTGCAGCTGATTGCCCAACCGCTGGAATACATTCCGCCCGAGCCGTTCGGAGATTTTTTGCGTCGGCTCAAAACGATTCTGCAGGAAAAGGAAATCAGCCTCATCGTCGTCGGGATGCCCCGGAACATGGACGGCAGCTACGGCGCGGCGGCGCTCAAGGTGCAGGAGTTTGTGGCGGTGTTGAAGGATGCCGTGACCGTGCCCATCAAGACCTGGGACGAGCGGTTGACCACCGTGCAGGCCCAGAAATTCCTGATCCAGGGCCGGGTGCGGCGCGAAGAGCGCAAGCAGAAGGTGGACAAAACGGCGGCGGCCATTCTGTTGCAGAGTTACCTCGATGGCCTGGCAAAATGACCCTTCGCTTCGCCTTAATCTGATTCTTAATCTTAATCGCCCTCCCAATCCAGATTAAGAGTATGAGTAAGATTATGATTAAGAGTTGAACCCCGTGGACGCGCTCAAATTCAAACTCACTCTCGCGTACGACGGCGCGGGCTATGCAGGCTGGCAGGTGCAGAAGACCGGCACGGGCGTGCAGCAATTGGTCGAAACCGCCCTGGCGAAATTGTTCCCCAGCCAACCGCGCCTGCACAGCTCGAGTCGCACGGACACCGGCGTTCATGCCTTGGGCATGGTGGCGCATTTCGAAGTGCCACGCGCGGAATGTAGAATGCCGGTCGCCAAACTTTCCCTCGCGCTCAACGCATGGCTGCCACCGGACATCCGGGTGGTGGCGGCCCGCCGGATGCCGCCGGAGTTTCACGCCCGCTTTCACGCGACCGGCAAACAGTATCGCTACGTGGTGTGGAATCACCCGGCGATGAATCCCCTGCTGCGCGCCACGGCCTGGCATGTCCCGCGGCCACTCGACGTGCCGGCCATGCGCGCGGCGGCCGGCTTGTTTGTCGGCCGGCACGACTTCCGATCTTTCACGGCCAACACCGGCTATCAACGATCCACCACCGTGCGCACCCTGACCCGTTGCGACGTGAAGCGCGCCGGCTCGCAACTCACGTTCATTATCGAGGGCGACGGGTTTCTCTACAAGATGTGCCGTGGCATCGTGGGCACGATTGTGCAGGTGGGACTGGGCAAATTTCCCACAACAGAGATCAAAACCATGTTCGCTCAGAAAGACCGGCGGGTGGCGGGCATGACCGCGCCGGCGCACGGGCTGGTGTTGTGGAAGGTGTTTTACAAATGAACCTCGTTCTCGTTGAACCGGAGATCCCGCCAAACACAGGCAATGTCGCCCGGCTGTGCGCCGCCACGCGCACCACGCTGCATCTGATCGAGCCGTTCGGATTCAAACTGGATGACACGCAACTCAAGCGGGCCGGGATGGATTACTGGCAACACGTCGCCTGGCATCGTTGGGCGAACTGGCGCGCGTTTGTGGAAAATCTTCCGCCGGCAGCGCGGCTGTGGTTCATCGAATCCGGCGGCCCGCGGCTTTACACCGAGGCGGGCTTCGCGCCGGGCGATTATCTCGTGTTCGGTCGCGAGACGGCCGGTCTGCCGAAACCACTGCTCGAACAACAGCGCGAGCGCTGGCTGCGCATTCCGATGTTCCACGAAAAATCCCGTTCGCTGAATCTCGCCAACTGCGCGGCGCTGGTCCTGTTCGAGGCGCTCCGGCAACAGGGTTTTGCCGGTGAGATTTGACCGTTCGGCGCGTGTCCCAATTGTGCATATTTTACCCGAATTTTTCCGTTGCTTTCGAGGGCCTCGGGTCTAGTTTGTCGTTGGTTCCTGATCCTTTTTCATAGGTAAGGAATCGTTGCAAGAGGGTGGCCCAGGAGCTCGGGTCGCCCTTTTGGTTTTTCGACGACCGTTGGCCACCATGTGCGTGGAAATTTCCTTTGCTTTCTGCCCAACGAGTGTGGCACAAACGCGGGGTCAACCAGTCGGAAATCACAAACCAGCAAACCCAACCATCCCAGCCAATGAAATGGTACTACGTTGAAAACGGCCAGCAAGCCGGCCCGGTCGAGGAAACCCAGCTCCCCGAACTCATGCAGAGCGGCAAGTTGCGCGGCGACACGCTGGTCTGGCATGAAGGCATGTCGGTCTGGCAGCCGTTCAGCGCGGTTTGCCCGCCGCAACTGGCGGACGCCCAATCGGCGTCACCGTTGCAGAGCAGTCCGGTGGACGGCGAGGCCCCGAACGCCGTTTGCGCCGAGTGCAATAACTTGTTTCGCAAGGAGGACATGATCCGGCACAAGGACGTTTACATCTGCGCGAACTGCAAGCCGGTCTTCATGCAGAAACTCGGCGAAGGCGTCGTCACCGGCGTCCGCCGCGGCCGCCGCAGCCTGCCGGTCAACGCGGACGAATTGATCGCCGAGATTGAAGCGCGCGGTTACGACGTGGACATCGGGGACACCATCTCGCGGAGCTGGGCTTTGTTAAAGGCGAACTATGGCCTTTGTGTCGGGGCGACGTTTCTTGTGCTGCTCTGCAACCAGGCGGCCGGTTTCATTCCCATTGCCGGAGTCTTTGTGAGCCTAATTTTGCAAGGGCCGCTGATGGGCGGGTTGAACCTTTTTTACATCAAACTTATTCGCGGCGAGACGCCCACCGTGGGCGACGCGTTCACCGGTTTCGGAAAAAATTTCTGGCGCTTGTGCGGGACCATGTTGCTGATGATGCTGCTGCTCTACGTGTGGTTCATACCGGTGGGCGTGGCCGTGGGATTGATGGATCACAACAGTTCAGCGTTTTGGATCCTCGTCTCGGCGCTGGGTGTGGCGGGAGTTGTCGTCGCGGCTTATCTCGCGGTCTCGTTCGCCTTCGCCCTGGCCTTGAGCGCCGATCTCGAACTCGGCCCTTGGGATTCGCTCCGGGTGAGCCGTCGCGTGGTGTCGAAACGGTGGTTCTCCATCTTCGGCCTCTTCCTGGTGGCCGGCCTGCTCAGTATGCTGGGTGTGGTGGCCTGCATCATCGGCGTCCTGTTCACCATGCCCATCCTGTATGCCGTGACCATGCAGGCGTACGAGGATATTTTTGGGGCACGAGCCTGAGCGAATGAGTTCCGCCGTCCAACTCCCCGCCTGTCCGAAGTGCCGGGTGCCGCTGAGTCCGGCGCAGTTCAATGTCGGCGAATTCTCGCCCTGCCCCAATTGCCGCACCCCGCTGTGGGTGGAAGTGTTTAACGCCCTGTTTCGGCCGGCCCTGACGGGTGCCGCCGGCGCGACGGTGATGGTTGAAGGCGAATCCACCTGCTTTTATCATGAGCGCAAGCAGGCCGTGGTGGTCTGCGATTCCTGTGGGCGATTTCTCTGCGCGCTCTGCGATTGCCCGCTCAACGAGCGGCATTATTGTCCGCCGTGCCTGGAAGCCGGCGACACGAAACGGAGCATCGAACACCTGGAGAAATCGCGAATGCTCTACGGCCGGCAGGCGTTGATCCTGGCCATCCTGCCCTTGTTCATCACCGGAATTGCGGCGTTGTTCATCGCGCTGCGTCGTTGGAAAGCTCCCGGCAGCCTGGTCGCGCCGCAACCGTGGGTCATGCCGACGGCGCTGACGCTGGCGATTCTGCAAACGCTGGGGTTTTTGTTCCTGTTCGGTTTCCTGTCTTTCCATTGACGCGCGCATGGCACCCGCCGTATCGAATCCGTATCAACGACTGCCCGGCACGGGCTACCGTCAGCTCGTCCCCTATTGGGCCATGGTGTTGCTGTTCTTCGTCATCGGCATCTTCGTGCTCGCCCTGCGCGGCAAACGGGTGCAACTCTGGCTGGGCGACGATCATTTGCTGGTGGTGGATTGGGATGGCGCGCGCGAGTATTACAAGCGCATCCGCTACCAGGACATCCAGAGCATCATCATTCGGCGGACGAACGAAGGGCGGATCGTCAATGCCCTGCTGGGCGGCATCGTTTTTTTGGCCGCGCTTTTCGGACTGGTGGTCGGCGATACGGTGGGGACAACGATTCTGTTGGTGCTTGCCGCGTTGTTCGGATTGATCCTGTTGGCCAATTGGTTTTCCGGTCCCACCTGCAAGTGCCAGCTTCGCACCGCCGTTCAGACCGATGAGCTGCCTTCGCTCACGCGGTTGCGCCAGGCCCGCAAAGCGCTGGAGCGCCTGCGCCCGCGCATCACCACCGCCCAAGGGACACTCACAGCGGAGGAATTGTCGGCCCGGATGAACGAGGCGGGCTTCGGCGACGCCCAGCCTGCGGCCGGTTCGGGACCACTTGCTACGGAGTCCGCCGCCATGTCTCCGCCACCGATTCCCTACCGGCGCAAGATTCACGCGGTGTTCTTGTTTATCCTCATCCTGGATTTGCCCTGCACCCTGGCGATCGAATTCTTTGACGGTTCGGCGTCAACTTCGGTCGGTTTGCTGTTCATTGCGGTCCAGGTGGCGGTGGCGGTAATGGCCTTGGTGCAGCAACAACACACCAATCTGCCAACATTCCTGAAACGAATCCCGGTGGTCGTGCTCGTCAGTGTCGGCGCGTCCATTCTGATCAGTGTGGGATATGGTGTTTATTTGAATTCCCAGGGATTGGATCCAACTGCGGCGGAACACGACGCGGTCGGGACGACCCTCACATTCGTCACCACAGCCTTGAATGCCATTCTGGGTGTGCTGGGCACGATGCAACTGCGGCGCTTCCGAGCCACCCTCGCGCCCAGCGCCCCGCCGCCCATTATCAATGCGCCGGTCAACTGAGCCATCACATGGACGCACTGTCACAGCAACGCTGCCTGAATCACCTCGCGCGGGAGGCCGTCGCCCGCTGTCCGGAATGCCGGCAGTTTTTCTGTCGCGAGTGCATCACTGAGCACGAAGACCGCGTCATCTGCGCCGCCTGTCTGAAAAAACTCGCGCGGGTGCCGTTGCTCCAACGCCCCGCGTTCGCCGGCCTGGTGCGGGCGCTCCAATGTGCGGTCGGGATTTTCACCGTTTGGTTTTGCTTTTATCTCGCGGCGGAATTGTTGTTGAAGTTGCCCGCGGACTTTCATGAAGGCACGCTCTGGCAGGTGGACGAGACGGATCAGCCATGAACCGAAAATTTCAGCGTCGGGAAGGTCCGGGCGCGCTGGCGCTCATCGAGGAAGCGGTGCATCGGTTGCGCACCGCGCCGCTCGGCACCTGGGCGACCTATCATCTCGGCGCGCTGCCGTTCGTGCTGGGGTGGCTGTATTTCTGGACGGACATGAGTCGCAACCCGTTTGCCAGCCGGCACGTGATGGCGGCGGCGCTCGGCATGGGACTGCTCTTTCTCTGGATGAAATTCTGGCAGGCGGTGTTTGCGCTGAAGCTCCGCGCGCAGGTCGCTGGCGAAACACCGCCGGCCCTGACCTTTGCCCGCGTCCGCCGGATTGCCTACACCCAGACGGCGCTGCAACCCAGCGGGCTTTTTGTGTTACCCCTGGCTTTGATCCCGGCGCTGCCCTTCGCCTGGCTCTATGCGTTCTACCAAAACCTGACCGTGCAGGCCGACGCGGACGCGCCCACGCTGCGCGCCCTGGCCGGCAAAGCCTGGCGGCCCGCCTTGCTCTGGCCGGCACAAAATCACGTGATCTTCGCCGTGATGCCGCTGTTCGCGCTGTTTGTGCTGATCAGTTGGTGCCTGGCCGGGCTCGCGCTGCCCGAGCTGTTGAAGGTGTTGTTTGGCCTCGAAACCGTTTTCACCCGCAGCGGCGCCGCGCTGTTGAACACCACTTTTTTCACCACGATGCTCGGGCTGACGTATCTGTGTGTGGACCCCATCATGAAGACGATTTACGTCTTGCGCGTCTTCCACGGCGAATCCCTCACTTCGGGCGATGATCTGCGTGCCGCGTTGAAGCCGTTCACGCACACGGCCGCCCGGCTCGCCGCGTGCGCGTTCCTCGCCGCAACCCTCGCGCGCCCCACCCGGCTGCCCGCCGCGAACAGCGCGCCGGCGTCCGCGCCACCGCCGGTCAACCAGGTGATCGAGCCGCAGGACCTGGATCGCGCCATCAGCGATGTCCTGCAACAGCGTAAATACACTTGGCGTCAGCCGCGCGTGAAAGCAGAGTCCGCGGATGGAACCGGGCCGGGCGTGGTGGCCGGCTTCTTTCAGCGCCTGGGCCGGATGATTCGCAACACGGTTAAGGCCGTGAAGGAATGGCTCGAACAAGTGATGCGGAAGATTTTTGGGCGCACCCACAACCAACCCACCGGCGGGTCCGGTTATGGCTGGATCATGACCAAGCAGATGTTGCTCTACGGCCTGCTGGCGGTGGTGATCAGCGCGATTGCCGTGCTGCTGCTGCGCCTGCGCAAGAATCGGCGCGGCGCGACCGAGGTGGTCGCCACCCAGGCCATCCAACCCGCGCCCGATCTGACCGATGAGAATGTGGCCGCGGATCAACTGCCCGAAGACGGCTGGACGAAACTTGCGCGCGAATTGCTGGCGCGCGGCGAGTTCCGGCTGGCCTTGCGCGCGTTTTACCTGGCCAGCCTGGCGCACCTGGCGGAGCGGAATCTCGTGAGCCTGGCGCAGTTCAAATCGAATCGCGACTACGAACGGGAATTGCAACGCCGCGCCCACGCCTTTCCGGAAGTGACGACCCGGTTCGGCGAGAATGTCTCGGTGTTCGACCGCGTTTGGTATGGTCGTTACGAAGCCTCTGGCGAACTCGTCACGCAGTTCGCCGCCAACGTCGAACGCATCAGGGCCGGCGGATGAAACGTCATTTGCCAGCCATGGTGGTGCTGCTCGGCGTCGCCGGGTTCGCACTGGGCGTCACGAAACTGTTCCTGCTGCGCTTCGAGGCGGGCGATGTTTACCCGCCGTATTCGTCTTTGCGCGCGGACCCGCTCGGCACGATGGTGCTCTACGAAAGCCTCGCGGAATTGCCAGGGCTGGCGGTGCGCCGCGATTTCAGCGATCAAAACAAACTGCCCGAGGACCGGAACACAACGTACCTGCATCTGGGCGCGGAGGAATCCGAATGGCACCGGATGCCTGTGGAGTTATTCAAGGAACTTGAATCCTTCGTCACGCGCGGCGGCCGGCTGGCCATCACCTTGACGCCCGTCACGCGGCCACCCCGTTTCTATTCGATGCCGCTGGCCACCACCAACACACCCGGCACGAACGCGCCGGGCCGCAAGGCCGGGAAGCCGGCGAAAAAATCGAGCGGAAAAAAACCACGGCCGGACGAGGAGGATGGCGTTTCCACCACCTCGATCGAGGAGCGCTGGGGACTGAACTTTGGGCATGAGGCGCTGGATTTCGGCAACGACGAAAGCTATCACGCGGTTCAGGTCACCAATGTCAGCGGCCTGGCATTGCCGGACACGCTCGACTGGCACAGCAGCGTGATCCTGACCAATCTCGACGCGGCCTGGCACGTGATTTATGCCCGGGGCACAAACCCGGTGGTGGCCGAACGCCGGTTCGGCCACGGCACGGTGCTGCTGGCCACCGACTCGTATTTTTTGAGCAACGAAGCCATGGGGCAGGCACGACACCCGCGCTGGCTCGCGTGGTTTATCGGGCCGGCCCGACATGTGGTCTTCGACGAAGCACATCTCGGCGTCGTGGAAACTTCCGGCGTGGCGGTTTTGCTGCGGCGGTATCGGCTGTTCGGCGTGGTCGGCGCGCTGGTGGCGCTGGCGGGGCTGTTCATCTGGAAGAATGTCGTGAGTCTGGTGCCGCCGTATGCGGATGCGACGCCGTCGGGTTTTGTCACCGGCAAAAACGCGGCGGACGGCTTCGTGAATCTTTTGTGGCGGAACATTCCGTCCGCCAAAATCCTGGACGTGTGCTTCGAGGAATGGACCAAATCGTTGACGCACGCCGGGAGCCACACCATTGCGAGCGTGGACCGCGCCTCCGAAATCATGGAGGCCGAGAATGTCCGCCCCGCCCGGCAACGCGATCCGGTGCAGGCGTACATTGGAATCGCGAGGGCGTTGAAGAGTTCCAAGTTCCAAGTTCCAAGTTCCAAGTCCGACCGCCCAAATGACAGCGCGCTCCGGGAGGACAAAAGCCGAGAGGGGAAACAAGATGACCATCAAGCGATTTGAGGAGATTACCGCCTGGCAAAAGGCCCGCCAGTTGACCGCCAACATTTACAAATCCACGTCCACCGGCCCTTTTGCAAAGGACTTCGGACTGCGCGATCAGATTCGGCGGGCGGCGGTGTCCAGCATGTCCAATATCGCCGTGGGATTTGAGCGGGATGGGAATAAAGAGTTTGTTCAATTTCTTGCGATCGCCAAAGGTTCCACAGGCGAAGTCCGCTCTCAACTTTATGTTGCGCTGGACGCGGGTTTTCTGAGTCAGCCTCATTTCAACGAACTGCTCGCCAGCGCCGAGGAACCTTCGAGAGTCATCAGTGGCCTGATGCGTTACCTCCGGCAATCCGGTTTGCAGGGAAGAAAATCCATTGATTGACCGATCCCCAGAAACTTGGAACTTGAAACTTGGAACCTGAAACTAATCATGAACACCGAACGACTGAAAGAAGTTCTCGCCCAAGCCCGGCACGAGACCGGCAAAGTCATCATTGGCCAGCACGAAGTCATTGAGCAGGCGCTGATTGCCATTTTCACCGGCAGTCACGCGCTCATCGAAGGCGTGCCCGGCGTCGCCAAGACGCTGCTCGTTCGCACGCTGGCGCAGGTGCTGGGGAGCGATTTTGCCCGCATCCAGTTCACGCCCGATCTCATGCCCGCCGACATCACCGGCACGAACGTGTTCAACATGCAGCGGAATGAATTCTCGCTGATCAAAGGACCGATCTTCACCTCGTTCCTGCTGGCCGACGAGATCAATCGCGCGCCGGCCAAGACGCAGTCGGCGCTGTTGCAGGCGATGCAGGAACGCTGCGTGACGATTGATCGCGACACGCACGCGCTGCCGCCCAACTTCACGGTGTTTGCCACGCAAAATCCCATCGAGTACGAAGGCACGTATCCCTTGCCGGAGGCGCAGAAAGACCGGTTCATGCTCAAGATCACCATGGCCGCACCGGGTCGCGACGAGGAGCTGGCCCTGGCCCAACGAACCATGACGAAGGAAGCCCCGGAAGCCCTGCTCGCCAGCGGCGAAGTCAAGCCGGTGATCAAAGCGGAAGACCTCGTCGCCTTGCGGGAGCAACTGGGTTTGGTGGTCATGCGCGAGGAGCTGACGGCGTATCTGGTGGACATCGTGCGCGCCACGCGCTCGCATGAAAGCGTGCTGGTCGGCGCCGGGCCGCGCGCGACGCAATCGCTGATCATGGCGGCCCGCGCTTATGCCGCTGTGTCGGGACGCGACTTCGTCACGCCGGACGACATCAAGGCGATGGCGCAGCCCGTGTTGGAACATCGGCTGATTCTCCGGCCGGAGTTTGAGATCGAAGGGTTGAGTGTGGCGGAGGTGATTCAGCAAATCCTGCAGCAGATTGCAGTGCCGAGGTGAAACTGGTTTGGCCCAGCGACGCGGTATGAACATTCACTCCTTCCCTGAGCCGTACGGTGAGGTCACCGGGCCGACACGCTGTCGGCCGTACTCTCTGTCTCCTTGCGTCGGCGGCTGCGGTTCGGGGGTTCGAGGTTTCTTCGTCGAAAAATTTCACCGAGCGAAGAGGGATGGAATGAGCGCGGACGACACACCGATCTTTCACCTATGATGGTTCCGCAAAACAGATTGCTGTTCTGGTTCGCGCTGGTTGTGGTGCCGTTTGCATTGTTGGGCGCGGTCGAATCGTCGGCGACGGCAATCTCCTTCGCGTGCATTGGTGGATTGATTGCAGTCGTGGCAGTTGACGCCATCGCCGGGCGGTCGGCCTTGGCCGGAATCAGCCTTGAGTTGCCAGCCGTGGCGCGTGTATCGAAGGACCGCGAGGCGCGACTGGAGCTGCGCATCCGCAATGAGCGACGACGACGACGGCGGCTGCGCCTGGCGCTGGCATTCCCACGCGAGATTGATTCACCACAAGAAGACGTGCCGGTGGCCTTGCCGGCGGACAGTGAGTGGTCGCGCCAGGAATGGACCTGTCGGCCGCGCCAGCGGGGAAAGTTCACTCTTACCGCAGCCTACGTGGAGGCGGCGTCGCCGCTCGGTTGCTGGGCCGTGCGCCGCACCCTGGCGGTCCATTGCGAGGTGCGCGTGTATCCGAATCTGTTGAGCGACCGGAAGCAGCTGGCGGCCATGTTTCTGAATCGTGGCGCGTTCGGTCTGCACGCGCAACGGCAGGTGGGCAAGGGCCGCGAGTTCGAGAAGTTGCGCGAGTACATTTCCGGCGATGGCTACGATGAGATCCACTGGAAAGCCACGGCCCGGCGCGGCCGACCCATCACCAAGGTGTTTCAAATCGAGCGGACGCAGGAAATCTACGTGGTGATTGACGCGTCCCGGCTCAGCGCGCGAGAAACGGTGTCACATTCCCAATTGCAGCCGCCCGATGCTGCCGACCATAACGCGCTCAAGGCGCAAATGGCGGACGGAGAATCCGGAACCTCGACGCTCGAACGTTACATCACCGCCGGGCTGACGCTCGGGCTGGCGGCGGAGCAGCAGGGCGACCTGTTCGGGCTGCTGACATTCTCGGATCGGGTTCAAAACTTCGTGCGCGCCCGGAACGGCCAGGCGCATTATCGCGCCTGCCGCGATGCGCTCTACACCTTGCAACCCCAGATTGTCTCGCCCGATTTCGACGAGCTATGCACGTTCCTCCGTCTGCGGTTGCGCCGGCGGACGTTGTTATTTTTTCTAACCTCGCTCGACGACCCGGTGCTGGCGGAGAGTTTCGTGCGCAACCTGGATTTGATCCGTCGCCAGCACCTCCTACTGGTGAACATGATCCAGCCACCCGGCGTCACGCCGGTGTTCACGAATCCGCAGGTCGCGACGGTGGACCAGCTTTATCAGCACCTGGGCGGGCATTTGCAGTGGGCCAAACTGCGCGAATTGGAACGGGTGCTCAAACGGCGCGGGGTAAAATTCTCGCTGCTTGGCAACGAACAGCTCAGCGCGGAATTGGTGTCGCAGTATCTGAACGTGAAGCGGAGGCAACTCCTGTGAAACGCCGACGGAGGAGGCTGAACAGATGATCATTGACCTGCATCGTTTTGTCGCCGCCGAGCGACCGCACTGGTCGGCGCTGGAAAAACAACTCGATCAGCTCGAAGGCACGCCGAACGCCACGATGTCGCTCGAAGAGCTCACGCGGTTTCATCAACTCTACGAACGCACGGCCGCCGACCTGGCGAAACTCACCACGTTTTCGTCCGAGCCGGAAACCCGGCGCTATCTCGAGGCGTTGGTCGCCCGCGCCTACGGTGAAATCCACGAAACCCGGGAGCGCCGCACGCGGCTCTCGCCGTGGAAATGGTTCTTCCAGACCTTTCCGCAAACGTTTCGCCGGCACCTCCGCGCGTTCCACCTGACGGTGGCCATCACCCTGGCAGGCTGCCTGTTTGGCGGGTTGGCCCTGATGTTCGATCCGGATTCGCGCCACGTGACGATGGCGTTTGGTCATGATGCGCTGACGCCGGAACAGCGGGTCAAGCAGGAGGAGCAGGCCACCACCGACCGGCTGGCGAACGTGAAAACTTCGTTCTCGGCCTACCTGATGACGCACAACACGCGCGTCTCGATCTTCACGGCGGCGCTTGGGATGACGTGGGGCGTGGGCACGATCATCATGCTGTTCTATAACGGCGTCATCCTGGGCGCGATCAGCGTGGACTACATTCAGGCGGGCCAGACAAAATTCCTGCTCGGCTGGTTGCTGCCGCATGGCGTGATTGAAATCCCCGCCATCCTGATCGCGGGCCAGGCGGGATTCGTGCTGGCGTACGCGCTGATTGGCTGGGGGCGGCGCACGCCGCTGAGCGCGCGTTTGCGCGAGGTGTCGCGCGATCTCACCACGCTCATCTTCGGCGTTGCGCTCATGCTGGTTTGGGCCGGGTTCATTGAAGCTTTCTTGTCGCAATACCACGAGCCCATCATTCCGTATGAGGCCAAGATCACGTTCGGGCTGGTCGAACTGGCGCTGCTCTGTCTGTTCCTCGCGCGGTCGGGGAGGAAAAGTTCCACGTCCCGGATTTCAAGTTCCCGGTTGCAAGACGTGAACCGTTCGCCCGACAAAGCTTGGAACGGGGAACCCGGAACTTGAAACTCATGCGCTCCGCCTCGCTCCAAATTCGCACCCCGGAAGGCATTGTTTTTTCGCAGCAACTGGCCGGGCCGATCACCCGCTTTCTGGCCTGGGCGGTGGATTTGATGTGCATTGCGCTGCTGGCGATGACCGCGAGTTATTTCTTCGTGCTGGTGAGTTTGATCAGCACCAACTTTGCCGGCGCGTTCTCGGCCATTGGCTACTTTGTCATCAGCATCGGCTACGGCATCGCGTGCGAATGGGCGTGGCGCGGGCAGACGGTGGGCAAGCGGCTGCTCCGCCTGCGCGTCGTGGATGCCGAGGGCCTGCGGCTGCAATTCAACCAGATCGTCACCCGCAACCTGCTGCGCTTCGTGGACTCGCTCCCGGCGACGTATCTCGTGGGCGGGTTGGTGTGCTGGTGCAACTCGAAGTGCCAGCGTCTCGGCGATATTGCGGCGAACACCATCGTCATTCGCATCCCGCGCGTGACCGAGCCGGACCTGGATCAGTTGCTCGCCGGGAAATATAATTCGTTGCGGGCGTATCCGCATCTGGCGGCGCGGTTACGCCAGAACATTTCGCCGGCGGAAGCGGCCGTGGCGTTGCAGGCGCTGGTGCGGCGGGATGAACTCGATCCGGTTGCCCGGCTGGAATTATTCGCGGAACTGGCCGCGCACTTTCGCGCTGCCGTCGAGTTTCCAGCGGAAGCCACCGATGGCATCGCCGACGAACAATACGTGCGGAACGTGGTGGACGTGCTCTATCGGACGCGGATGGAAGGCCAGCGCGCGGAACTGTCAGCCGGGTGAAGCCCGGGACCGGGAGCAACCGCGAGCGCAACGAAAGCAGTTCAGCGGGTTGCCGATCGGCGAAGGCGATCCGCCGCGGCTTTGGCCCGGGGATCGCCACTGGCGAGCGCCGCAGCCAACCCGCTTTGGAACTGGCGCATCTGTTGCGCGGCGGCTTCCGCCTGCTGGGCCGTCAATTGAGATTGTTGCAACGCGACGAGCGCGGCGGCGGCCTGCTCGTAATCGCGCGCTTTGATGGCCGCCTGGGCGGCGGCCAACTGAGCGTCCGGGGCAACATCGGAAGCGGGGGCTTGGGCGGCTGGCTCCGTCGCCGGTTGCGCCGGTTCGGCCGCCACCGGCGTCTCCGGCGGGGCGGCGGCCTCGGTGGCCTTCTTACCGCATCCGGCAACTAGCACGCAAGCGCCGACACCCGTTGCGAGCGCCAGCATCGTCATGGTGTGTGTTTTCATGGGGGAAACAAGGGTTGCTCAAAATCGTCCGTACCGGTTGCCGGGATTGCACCAGGCTCGATTGGGCAGGTTCAGCCCCGTGATGCCGGCCCCGCGCTGGCCGGCAGCGCCCGCGAACTCGCCTTGGTTGTTGTACCATTCTTTCACGGACAACCGCTCCGTGCTCCCCGAAAAGAGCGCCACCGTGGCGCCTTTGCCATGCCGGGCGGAAATACCCTCATCGGGATAGCTGGAGCTGTCGTTGAAGAAAAACGGCGTGAGTTCATCCGTCTCCCACATTAAAACGGCGAGCGGTTTGAACTGCGTGATCTTGAATGACTTGTTGCCGGAGTATCCATTGACCGCGCCGTTCCAGACGTAGCTGGTGTACAAAACTCCACGCTGGTAGAACGCATTGTTCACCTTGTCCGAGGGACACATCATCACCTTCTCCGTCTTGAGAAAGGTGTACAACTGGCCCTTGCGGAAATACGTGAGTTGGTTGGACAAGGCGACTTGGAAACCTGCCGCAGAAGTGCCGTTGGCGGGCATGCCGGCACCATACGCCCAACTGGGCAACCCGGTACCCCAGCCCGAGTTGGGGAGAGACTCGCTATTGTCGCCGGTGTACATGTTGGCCGCGAGCCCGATTTGTTTATTGTTGTTCAAATCAATCGCCATGTGAGCGCGCTTCTTGGCGTTCGCCAGCGCCGGCAACAGCATCGCCGCCAGAATGGCGATGATCGCGATGACAACCAGGAGTTCGATCAAGGTGAATGCCGCCCGGGTGGAGCGGGCTTCGGAATAGTCGCAGGTTTTCATGGTGAACGCCTCAACCCTACCGACTTCCTCCACGGAAGGCAAGCCGTCAATTCAGCCGCCAAACCGGTCGTTGTATCATTTCAGGCCTGGCGCGCAAGTTCCGGAAACCACGACCTTTGCAGTGCTATCTACCAGCTTCGCTGCGTTCCGCGAAAGTTTTTCGGTGTGCGGCTGTGCGCGCAGCACCAGCCGCAGCAAGCCCGAGAAAGCCGCCAATGTTGCGGCTGAGTCTTCCGACCACAGCCGCGCTTGGGATGCGACTCCGTTGCGCTGCGCTGCCCGCTGCACTGACGGCGTCCGGTGACACTTTGGAAAATCATCGTGCCGTCATTTTCAGTCCGGGCCGAATACCGCCGCGACGGCGATTGGCAGAGGTGCGGATTCGAGGTGATTCCAAAGTCCAAAACCGAGTATCGAGAGTATTCCGTAGGCCGAACGGTTGCAGGTTGCCGGGGCCGCTCTGCGCGTTTTCCCCAGCCCACACGCACCGTTTCGGAGTTCGGGCTTCTTTCGGGTTTCGGGGATTCGGATTTCGGATTTATCAGTCGGAGAATCGGGCGCGAAGTTCGTAGGCGTTAAAAAGGGGATTGAGAGTAAGAGTAGGATTACGATGGAGAGGAAGGATCGCTGGGCAGTGGCGGTGACGTTGGGCCAAGGGCACTCAGTCCTTCATATACCAAAAAGAATGAACGACGCGGTTGCCGGGGCCGACCTGCCAGAGTTTTTTGAAAGCCACCCACTCCACATGTCCATCGAGCAACGTCACGTTGCACCCGTTGTTATGCACCGTTGGGCGACCGTAATTGAATGGCCACTCGGGGTACTGCGGCATGGTGTCCTTGGCGCCATCGCCGTTCAAGTCGAGGGCAAAACCATACGAAGGGTCTGCCGGTGAGTAAACGTAGTGCGTGATGGTGTCCATGAACGTCAGCGCGTCGGACGGTTTCTTGATGGTTGAAGCCTTCAGCGGAGGGGTGGTGTCAGTGTAGTAAAACGGACCGCTCAGCGGATTGCCATACGCGCCGAAGTTGGCGCCGACCCAGCAGTTCCACTCGGTGGAATCCCAGGTCGTTTTCAGGAAGGGTGGCGCGGAAAAATTTCCACCCGGACACCTGCGCAGTTCATTGGTGAAGGCTTCCGTGCTGTCAAATTGCACGCCTTTCTGAACGCGCTTGGCCACATAGGGCGCGAGTTTCATGTGCCAGAAATCCGCCTTGTAATCCGAGGATAAATCGCCAAAGGGCGGCAACCGATCGTCGTAATCCGCGAGGTACATGACGGTGGCCAGCCCCCAGTTTTTCATGTTCGAGGTGCATTTGATGGTCTTGGCTTTGGACTTGGCCTTGGACAAGGCGGGCAACAGCATCGCAGCGAGAATCGCGATGATGGCGATGACCACCAGCAATTCAATCAGGGTGAAAGCGCGGCCTGCCTTGGCCGGCGGACGCGGACGTGATTGTGCGTTCATTGATTTTTTACAGCTCAACAACAGGATAACCCACCCGCCCCACCGACCCGGGAATCCGGTCAGCATCAAACCCCGAGAGCGGCAGACAGGTGATCCGATTTTTTGATACTCCGTGATCGTTGAGTCGTCCAGCCCAAAAACATTTTGGTTGTGATCTGGTTTGTCTCAACCTCAGAAGGCGACAACCAGAAAGCTCGCACCGCCCGCGGCGCGGGCTGCGCTCACAGGAGTCCCGGCGACTCGCGCGGATGCTCGCCTCACCGTCGGGAGGTGGCAGCGAGCGAGCTTCACCACCAGAGCGCGTTCATGTCGTACCAACCGGATTGATATTTCGGGTCGGTATCATACACGGGTGGAAAATGCCAGTATTGCACATGACCGTCGCCGAAGAGCATGTTCATCCAGCGTCGGCCTTTGTAATTGTGCCAGTTGTCGTGCGGATCATTGACACCACGATTGGGATGCCAGGGCCAGTCGCCGCAGATAATCTTGGTTGTCGGACGGGTGGCAACCACGGTCGCCTTGATCGCCGGTGACTGCCTGGGATAGAGAGAATCACCGGTCACATGTCGCGTGCCGGCAAAATCGCCGGCCCACTCGGTCAGATAGCTGTTGCCCCAACCCTCCCAACACGACTTCGGAATGGGATTGAGCGCATCGCCACGATCAGACGGGCAATGAAAGACCCCGGTGGCGGGTGCGTATTGATTCAGTGGGCGATTGGTTTCCCACTGGTCACCGCCGTAGGTGTTGGCGTAACCGCTGATGTAGGGCTTGGTGGGGTGTTGGCCCCCGAAGGCCGCCCAGCCGTTGTGGTAGGGGTAACTGTCCTGGTAATCCTGCGTGTATAAATGGAAAGCGATGCCGATTTGATGCTCGTTGCTATAACACCGCGCCTGCAGACCCTTGGCTTTGGCTTTCGCCAGCGCCGGGAGCAACATCGCCGCCAGGATCGCAATGATCGCAATCACCACCAAAAGTTCGATGAGCGTGAACGCCGGTCGGCCCGCGTGAGCCGGGGAATTGGTGGCAACCCGGTTTCGCGGGTCGTCGGGGAGCGAAGCGGGCACGATCGCAGCGGGGAGGGACGAACTAAAACCAAGTTTGGGATCAATGTCCCGGAGCAGTGCTTGAATCATTTGGTTTCTGGTGTTGGCGGACGGTGCTAAGCCCAAGCAGCGCGGGAATTTTCCCCAGCCTCGTGCGACGGACACAAGGGCTGGAATTTCCGCGAGCTGAACTGGTCGAACAATACTCCTCACCGAACCGGCGGCAACCCGAAAATTGCCGGGCACGAGCCTTCAATCATCCTCGGCAAACAGATGCGGAAGCTGCATTCCAAACGATGCGCTCATCTTCCTGCCGCTCGCTTGATTGATCGTGGACTCGGGTTGGGCGTCTCGCAATGGCCGTTGCCGGAGCGCGGGTATTTCACTACTTTCCCCGCCATGGTCAGACTGGTTTTATTCGATATTGACGGCACGCTGGTTCACACCGGCGGGGCGGGGATCAAGGCGTTCGCCAAGGTTTTCGCCACTGAGTTCAACGCGCCGAACGGCGTGAGCCGGATGAAATTCGCGGGTCGCACCGATGTAAACCTGGTCCGGGAATTTTTCACGTTGAACCAGATCGAGCCGAGCGCCGAAAACTTCCGGCGATTCTTCGAGAACTATGTCTTCTGGCTCGATCATATCCTGAGTGACAGCGAGACATCGGCGTGCCGTGGGGTATTTGAATTCATGCAAGCGCTGCGTGAGCTGCCCCAGCCACCCACGTTTGGCTTGCTGACCGGGAACATCCGTTTGGGCGCGGAGATCAAGTTGCGCCATTTCCATCTCTGGCAGGAGTTCGAGACGGGCGGGTTTGCGGATGACCACGAAGATCGCGACCAGATTGCCCACGCGGCATTCCGACGCGGGGCCAGGGTGCTTGACCGCGACCTGCATGGCGAGGAAGTGCTGGTGATCGGGGATACGCCGCTGGACATCCGGTGCGGTCGGGCGATTGGCGCCAAAGTGCTCGCCGTCGCCACGGGCGGAGCCACCTGGTCCGAACTCAAACCGCATCAACCCGACTGGCTCGTGGAAGATTTGGGGAGTGTCGCGGCGGCCGAGATTTGCGGGCAGGTCGGGTTGCGTTAATGATGATGCGGCCGACCCGTGCCGCACATTCCGCAGGAAGTCGGTGTGCCGGAGCAACTGGGCGCTGGTTCGGGGCCGCTCCCGGCCGTTGCTGAGGCGAAGGTGGAAAATTTCTTTGACAGTCGGGACGAGCCGCATTGCGGACATTTCGTCCCCTCCCAATGACTGGAACGCACCAAGAGTTCGCTGTCTTGCTGGCATTGCTCGCAATGAAATTCGTAGATTGGCATCGCAGGAGAATATGCCGGACAGTCCTGGCGCTCAATCCGCTTTTTCGCGCACCAATTCCGTCGCGCCAGGTTGCAATGCAAAATTCCCACGGACGAGAATGTCCGTGGGAATTGAGGCTCGAAAATGCGGGAGCTAACTTCCCGCGCGTTGTTTTAACTGACCGCGATTTTGCGCGGTTTGACGGCTTCGGACTTGGGCAAGGTCAGATACAACACGCCTTGATTCATCCGGGCCGTGATGCCGGCCGTGTCAATGGCCGGGTCGAGATCAAACACCCGGCGATAATCCGCCGCGCGACGCTCACGGAACACCGTTTCGCCCGGCACGACTTCATCCAGTCGCCGACCGATGATGGTGATTTCGTGGCCTTCGAGCGTGATTTCCAATCCTTCCTTGTTCACACCGGGCATTTCGGCTTCGAGTTGGTAACCATCTTTGCACTCGTAAATGTTCACGTCCGGCGCCAGGTATGACACCGCCTGCGCGCGATCGCTGGTGGCGGAATGGTTTTCTTTTGTTAATGCTGCGTTCATAATTCTGTTTCCTTAAAGTTTTTGGTTGATCCGGCGGACCAGTGGTCCGCCGGAGATGTTGTCCGAAGTTACTTGACCGCTACCTCGATCTGCCGGGGTTTGGCTTCCTCGGTCTTCGGCAGGGTGACGGTCAGCAGCCCATCCTTGTAGGCGGCTTTGATTTTATCGGCGGCCACTGCGGTCGGCAGGCTCACCGTGCGCTGGAAGCGACCGAAGTACCGTTCCGTGCGATAGACTTCGGCGTCCTCGTGTTTGCTTTCGCTCTTGCGTTCACCCGAGATGGTCAGCGTGCCATCCAGCAGCGAGACTTCGATGTCTTCCTTTTTCATGCCGGGCAACTCCGCCTTCACGGTAAAGTTGTCCTTGTCCTCGTACACGTCGAGGGCGGGCGTCCAGCCGCTGAGGAGATTCGCTGTGCGCGTCAGTTCGCCAAGCGGCGATTCAAACAGACGATCAATGTCATCCCGCAAGTCGGACAGTCGTCCGAAACCAGGCCAGCTCGTCAGCGTGGGTCGTTGCCATTTTACAATGTTCATATTCTTCCTTTCGCGTTAATTGTTTTCACATCAATCAAGAAACTTAAAGCTGTCGCAATGCCAAAACGGATTCGCGTGGAAATGGCTGCATTTGCAGAGGTTTTTGGGTCGAGGCGAAATTTTCACAAGCCGGTTGCGTGCAGATCTGGCGCGAATGACTGTGCCAGCGAGCGTCAAGTTGTGTCAGTCTTGCTCGACTTGATTGCCACAAAAAAAACCCCGAGCCGCGAAGCTCGGGGTGGCGATGGAAAAGGAAATCAGTCGAAGGCGTGACCGGCGCAGCAGAGCACGTCCTTCACCTTGTGACGAACCAGTTCTTTGACTTTCGTCCGCGCGGGTCCGAGATATTTGCGCGGGTCGAACTCCTTCGGGTTTTCCGTGAAGACTTTCCGGATGGCGGCAGTCATGGCCATACGCAGATCGGTGTCAATGTTGACCTTCGTGCAGCCCGTGCGGCGGGCGATTTCAATATCGGCTTCGGGCACCCCGGCGGTATCCGTGCCCATCTTGCCGCCGTATTTGTTGATTTCATCCGCGAGATCTTTGGGCACGCTCGAAGCCCCGTGCAACACCAGCGGGTAGTCTCCGAGGCCGGCGTCCATCAGCGCCTGTTTGATGGCTTTGAGACGATCCAGATCGAGGTGTTGTTCGCCCTTGAATTTGTAGGCGCCGTGCGAATTGCCAATGGCGACCGCGAGCGAATCGCAGCCGGAGGCCTTGACGAATTGCACCGCCTCCTCCGGGTGCGTGTACGCGCCGCCCTTGGAGTATCCGCCGCCTTCTTCGCCGTCGTCGTGTTGCGCCCCCACCAACATCCCCAATTCGGATTCGACCACGCAATTGTGCTTATGGGCGTAATCCACGACTTTCTTCGTAACCTCGACGTTCTTCTCGAACGGCTCGTGGCTGGCGTCAATCATCACGCTGGTGAATCCTTCATCAATACATTCCTTGCACAGCTCGAAGGAATCGCCGTGGTCGAGGTGGACGGCGATCGGGATGTTGGAGAGGCTGACGGCGGCTTCGATGAGTTTCTTGAGATAGACGGGGTTGGCGTATTGGCGCGCCCCCTTGGAGATTTGCAGCATCACGGGCGCTTTTTCCTCCTCGCAAGCCTCGATGATGGCCTGGAGCAGCTCCATGTTGTTGACGTTGAATGCGCCGAGGGCGTATTTGCCCTTCAGAGCCTTGGCGAAGAGTTCGCGAGTGTGTGTCAGTGGCATAAATTTCTAAAACGATGTTGAAGCCGGATGCTTCCAAGCTGACGGGCAGGGTAGAAAATCCGGGGCGCGAAGGAAATTAAAATTTGTGCCGGGTTTCGACCCGAACCTGCCGAAATCTCCGCGCATGGATTAGGTCGCGTCATGGAAAATAATGGTCAGCAGGGCGCCCGCCATCGCAGTACGCTACTTCGGGTCGCCCTTGAGCAAGGCCACGCCGTAATCGCCGTTCATGCGCGCGATAAAGTCGAGCGAGATTTCCTTCGGGCACACGGCTTCGCAACTGCCAGTGACCGTGCAGGCGCCGAATCCTTCGGCATCCATCTGCCTCACCATCGCCTTCGCCCTCTGAAAGCGCTCGGGCTGGCCTTGAGGGAGGAGGCCCAGGTGCGAGACCTTGGCCGCAACAAACAACATTGCGCTCGCGTTCTTGCAGGCCGCCACGCAGGCGCCGCAGCCGATGCACTGGGCGGCGTCCATGGCGAGATCGGCGTTCGCCTTGGGCACGAGGATGGCATTCGCATCCGGAGCCGCGCCGGTCCGGACGCTGATGAACCCACCCGCGTGCTGGATGCGGTCAAACGCCCGGCGATCCACCACCAAATCCTTGATGAGCGGAAACGCGGCCGCCCGGAACGGCTCGACCACGATGGTATCCCCGTCCCGGAAACTGCGCATGTAAGTCTGGCACGTCGCCACGCCCCGGTGCGGGCCGTGCGGTTTGCCATTGATGACACACGAGCAGGTGCCGCAGATGCCTTCCCGACAATCGTGATCGAACGCAATCGGCTCCTCGCCGTTGTTCGCGAGTTGTTCGTTCACCACATCGAGCATTTCCAGGAACGACATGTGTTCGTTCAACTCCGGCGATTGATAGGTCTTGAAACCGCCCGGACTGTTCGCGTTCTTCTGCCGCCAGACTTTGAGAGTGATTTTCATTTATGATTTACAATTTGCGATTTACGAGCGGTTTTGATCCTGGATTACACTCGATCTCACCCTGATCATTTGCAAAAGCACGCAATACCGGGATCGCCGCCAGCGCGAAATGTTCATCGCGCAGCACGGCCAGCAGCATCCCCACCCCGTGCGTGGTGAAGGCAACCCGATTCCGCTCCAGCGGCAGCCCGCCATCGGTCAGGCACAGCGCCGCCTTCCGCAACCCGTCCAACTCAAACCAGGACAAACGAAAAATGAAATCATCCGGGAACGCTTCCGGATTGTTCTCCACCGCTGCAAGGATGGTTTCCGCCTCAACTCCGAGAAACCACGCAAGGTCGGAATCCAAAATCACCGCCTGCCCGCGAAACAATCGCAAGTGGGCGCGGACTTGCGTCTCAAAGAGATTGGTGGCGGGACCGGACATGGTTTAGGTGTGCTGCCGCGTGGTTTTGAATGCGGCGACGATGATGGCGAGTATTTCGCCGCCTCCCCGCATCAGGTCGCCCAGTTTCCGGGAGTTCATGATTCCCGACTCGACCAACAATTCCATCCGGAATAGTGGCTCGCCGGATTCCTCCTCGACAATTTTCAACTTGTTCACGAAATCTGCCGTGGACTTGGCGCGGCACACCGCCCGATAATTCGCCCCGACGGAAGATCCGGCCCGCAGCAACTGTGAGCCAATTACAGCCGCGACCCGGTCAGTGGGCAAAGCCTGTCCGGCCTTGATCACCCGCAAAACATAATTTTTGGTCCGGGCCTTCATCTGCTCTTTGGTCATGGCGTCACCTTTTTTTTGGCTCCAGTTTAAGATTGCGATTCGTAAATCGGAATTCGGAATTCGTAAATCACTTGTAACTCCGCGTGCTCATGTGGACTTCCTCATATACGAGCGGCTCCTTGTTCAAGACCGGCGCTTTGTCGGGCGCGCCGCCGTATTCCCAGCCGGACACGTAGGCAAAGGCGTCGTCGCGACGCTTCACGTCACCGGGGTTCACCAGGCCCTGCTTCGTTTCCGGATCGTCCGCTGTGTATTGGTATTCCTCGCGGAAATGGGCGCCGCAACTTTCCTCGCGGTCGAGCGCATCGCGGCACAGCAGTTCGCCCAGCTCCATGAAATCCGCCACGCGCCCGGCGCTCTCCAGTTGCTGATTCCAATCATTGGCTTCCCCGACCACCTTGACCCCCTTCCAATAGGCTTCCCGGAGCGCGGCGATACTCTTGATCCCGGCTTCGAGTCCCGCCTTGGTGCGCGCCATCCCGCAGTGCTCCCACATCAAATGTCCGAGTTCCTTGTGAAAACTGGCGGGCGTGCGCGTGCCTTTATTGCCCAGCAATTTTCGCGTGATCGTCTGAACATTTTCCTCCGCCTGACTGAAAGCGGCCTGGTCGGTCTGGGGTCGTTTGTCCGGTTTCTGCGTCGCGAGATAACCGCTGATGGTGGCCGGCAAAACAAAATAGCCGTCGGACAATCCCTGCATCAGCGCGCTCGCGCCCAGCCGGTTCGCGCCGTGATCGGAAAAGTTCGCTTCGCCCAGCACAAACAGGCCGGGCAGGTTGCTCATCAGATTGTAGTCCACCCACAGTCCGCCCATCGTGTAATGCACGGCGGGATAAATGCGCATGGGCGTGCGGTAGGCATCCTCGTTCGTGATCTCGTGATACATCGCGAACAAATTGCCGTAACGTTCGCGCACCTTGCCCTCGCCGAGCCGCTGGATGGCGTCCGCAAAATCGAGATAGACGCCCAGACCGGTTTCGCCGATGCCCCGGCCTTCGTCACAGACCATCTTGGCGGCGCGGGACGAGACATCGCGCGGGGCGAGATTGCCGAACGCGGTGTACATGCGTTCCAGATAATAATCGCGGTCTTCCTTCGGGATGTCCTGGGGGCGCTTTTTGCAATCCTCCTTTTTCTTCGGCACCCAGACGCGGCCATCGTTGCGCAGGGACTCGCTCATCAATGTGAGCTTGGATTGATAATCGCCGCTGACCGGAATGCAGGTCGGATGAATCTGTGTGTAGCACGGATTGGCGAAACACGCGCCGCGCTTGTAAGCGCGCCAGATGGCGGTGGCATTCGAGCCGCGCGCGTAGGTCGAGAGATTATAGACATTGCCGTAACCGCCGGTCGCGAGCACCACGGCATCCGCATTGTGCCGGGTGACTTCGCCGGTCCGCAGGTTGCGGACAATGATGCCCTTCGCATGTCCGTCCACCACCACCAGGTCCAGCATCTCGGAATGTGTGTGGGATTTCACCGCCCCGGCGCCGATCATCTTGTTCAACGCCGAATACGCGCCGAGCAAAAGCTGCTGCCCCGTCTGGCCACGCGCGTAAAATGTCCGGGAAACCTGGGCGCCGCCAAACGACCGGTTGTCGAGCAACCCGCCGTATTCCCGCGCGAACGGCACGCCCTGCGCCGCGCATTGGTCAATGATGTTCACCGACACCTCGGCCAGCCGATGCACATTGGCTTCCCGGGAACGAAAGTCGCCGCCCTTGATCGTGTCGTAGAACAAACGGTAAACCGAGTCGCCATCGTTCTGATAATTCTTCGCCGCGTTGATGCCGCCCTGGGCCGCGACGGAATGGGCGCGCCGCGGCGAGTCGTGGAACACGAAGCTGTGAACCTCGTAGCCCAGTTCCGCCAACGTGGCGCTGGCGCTGGCGCCGGCCAGACCCGCGCCGACGACGATGATTTTATATTTCCGCTTGTTCGCCGGATTGATGAGCCGGGTGTGGAACTTGTAGCTCTCCCACTTTTGCGCGAGCGGCCCGGCGGGGATGTTGGCATTCAGCGTGGCCATATCTTAGTGGGTCTCCTTTCCCTGAACGACGGCCGGTTGGACCAGCGCGGCAGCCTTCATCTCTCCTCTCACCTTGTCAGCGTAATCCGCCCCAATGACATGCAGGTAAATGGCAATCGGGATCAGCGCATAGCCGGCGAAGATCGCGACGCTCGCCGTTTTGGCAAACAACTGGATCCGCGGCCACCAGTTATGATTCCGCAGGCCGAGGGAATGAAACATTGCCGCCAGTCCATGTCCGAGGTGCAGGAACAGCAGTGCCTGGGCAACGAGATAAAAACCCACCACCCACCAGACTTGAAAACCGAGGATCATCATCGCGTACACGTCCGGCACGGTCTCGCCGTGCAGCACCGTCTTGAGTTTGGTGAAATCCCCGACGCCATTGATGCCCGGAAGCAGCACGGTGAAGTGCGCCAGGTGGTAAACCACGAACGCCAGGATCACCAGCCCGCTCACCAGCATGTAACGCGATTGCCAGGTCGAGCCATACGCCCCCGGCGTCGCGTAGCCCACGGGCCGGGCCGCCTTATTGGCGACGCTGAGCTGGATGGCGGTGAGGATGTGCAACCCGACCAGCACGAGCAGCCCGAGCCGCACCGCCCAGAGCAGTTCCGGTGTGCTCTTGAGAAAGTGCGCGTAGCGATTGATCATTTCCGGCGGACCGAAAACCTGAAGGTTGCCCACCAGGTGCCCGACGACGAATAGAAACAGCAGCGCACCCGATCCGGCCATGACGAACTTCCGACCGAGTGACGAACTGAGAATTCCTGTCACAGTGCTCATTGAAATATGGTTGGCCGACCCGACTGACGGCCTTGTATCGGGGAGAAAACTTAACGAGCCTGGCCGCCAAACGTCAATGAAACTTGATTGTATAAGGGCCGCTTCGATGGAATCCGACGCGCCTAATTCTCGCGCACAGACCGACGGACGGGTGGCGCTGGTCGCGCTGCGACCAACCCGTCCGAGCAGAACGGACGGAATCGGCCAGCGGGACGTTCCGACGCGCCGCTCCGGGTTGCCGCACTTGGCAATAAACTCAGCTGCGCCCTTCGTGCGAAGGATTGCCGCTTGAGCTTGCTCCGGCCGCAACCCCTGCTCATCCTTGCTCATGCGCGCACTCCTCCATTATGGCTCCGCCTGCCTGACCCTCGGCCTGCTGGCGGGCGACCTCCAAACGCAATCGCCCGCTGCCGACACAGCTTCACCCCAAGTCGTTGACCTCGGTTCGCGGCTCGAGTTGTTCGTGGACGATTTCCTCATCGAGCGCCTGGACGGTACCCAATTGAAACTCCACGAACCCCAGCCTGCCGGCGTGGCCCTGCGCTTTGATCGGCCGTGGGAAGGCAGCTTCAGCGCCTACATCACCGTCCTCAAAGACGGCGACCGGTTTCGCATGTATTATCGCGGGTCGCCCCTCGCGGGCAAGGATGGCTCGTCCAACGAATGTACCTGCTACGCCGAAAGCCCGGACGGCATCTCGTGGACCAAACCGAATCTCGGACTGTTTGAAATGCACGGCACGCGCAGCAACAACGTCGTGCTCGCCCAAATGCCGCCATTGACCTGCAATTTCGCGCCGTTTCTCGACACTCGACCGGGAACTCCGGCCACCGAAAAATTCAAGGCCCTGGCCGGCACTTCCGATTTGGGTCTGGTCGCGTTCGCTTCGGCGGACGGCTTGCGCTGGCGCAAACTGCGCGCCGCGCCGGTGCTGACCTCGAAAGCCTTTGCCTTCGATTCGCAGAACGTCGCGTTCTGGTCGGAATTGGAAAATTGTTACGTGGCGTATTTTCGCACCTGGATCAACGTGGGCGGCACCGATTATCGCACCGTAAGCCGCGCCACCTCGACGAATTTCCTCGATTGGTCCGCGCACACCGAAATGTCCTTTGGCGACACGCCGCGCGAACAACTTTACACCAGCCAGACCCATCCCTACTTCCGCGCGCCGCACATCTACCTGGCCACGCCGATGCGCTTCCTGCCGGGTCGCAAGGCGCTGACCGATGAGCAGGCTCGAAGCCTGGGCGTGGATCCCGGCTATGCGAGTGATTGCGCGGACGCCGTGTTCATGAGCAGCCGCGGCGGCAACCGTTACACGCGCACCTTCATGGAAGCACTGATCCGGCCCGGACCGGACCTGGGCAACTGGGCTTCGCGCGCCGGTCTGACCGCCCTGGGCATCGTGCCGACCGGGCCGGCGGAATTATCGCTTTACAAGCAAGTCCACTACGCCCAACCCACCGCGCACCTGCTGCGCTACACCGTGCGCACGGATGGCTTCGCCTCGGTCAACGCGCCGTATCACGGCGGCGAACTGCTGACCAAACCGCTGAAGTTCGCGGGGAGGGAACTCGTTATCAACTTCGCCACCAGCGCCGCCGGCAGCGTGAAGGTGGAAGTGCAGGACGCAAACGGAAAACCGTTGTCCGGTTTCACGCTGGCCGACGCCCGCGAACAAATCGGCGACGAAATCGAATGCGTCGTGCGCTGGAACAGCAAGGCCGAACTGGCGTCATTGTCCGGCCAGCCCGTGCAGCTCCGGTTCGTGATGAAAGACGCGGACCTTTACTCCCTTCGCTTCCGACCCTGAGCCAACGGGGGCGTCCCTCGAGTCGGAGATGCCGGAAGCATGAGGCTTGCCTTCATAGCCGAGTAGGCTCAACCATATTTCCCAACCCGGACTCGCTTTTCGTGGCCGGCGATCTACACTGGTGACATGCCCGAAGTCACCCAATTGCTCAACGCCATTGATAGGGGCGATCCGCAGGCGGCCGACCAATTGTTGCCGCTCGTCTATGACGAACTGCGCAAGCTGGCGGTTGTCCGCATGGCGAATGAGAAGGCCGGTCAGACGCTGCAGCCCACGGCGTTGGTGCATGAGGCGTGGCTGAAGATCGCTGGTGACGGCGGGGAGCAGTTCGCGAATCGGCGACATTTCTTCAAGGCTGCGGCCACGGCGATGCAGCAAATCCTGATTGATATCGCCCGCCGCAAACAGCGGCTCAAGCACGGCGCCAACTCGATCGGCGAGGAACTGCACGAGTCCCGCATTGCCGTGGCGGTGCCGTCCGAGGAATTGCTGGCCGTTAATGACGCGCTGGCGGCCCTGGCACTCGAGGATCCCCAGGCGGCGGAAGTGGTTCAGATGCGCTACTTCGTGGGCATGACCGTTCCGGAAATTGCCGCCGCCCTCGACCTGGCGCCCCGCACGGTGGATCGGCATTGGGCCTTTGCCCGCGCGTGGTTGAAACGCACCATCCGGATGTCCCTTTCCGGCCGGGCAGGTGCGGAATAGCTGGTTTTCAGATTCAATGGCGTGATTTGCACCCGAATCTCGCCTGTTAGAAATGGCGTTCTCGTCGCGTCCAAAATGAATCATTGAAATTATGACGGAGCGGGAAATCTTTCTTGAAGCCCTGGAGCTGCCGACGCCCGAGTCGCGCGCGGCTTACTTGCAAGCCGCCTGCGGCGGGGATGCCCTACTCCACCGCAAAGTCGAGGAATTGCTCAAGGAGCATGATTCCAACGACAGTCTCCTCGCTGGTTCCGCTCTGGAGGGAGTACGGGACGCCGAAGCCAGACCACCAGCCTCGGAAGCTCCCGCGCAGATGATTGGCCGCTACAAGCTGCTGGAGAAGATTGGCGAGGGCGGCTTCGGCGAAGTCTGGATGGCGGAGCAACGCGAGCCGGTCAAGCGGCGCGTGGCTCTCAAGATCATCAAGCTGGGCATGGACAGCCGGCAAGTTGTGGCCCGCTTCGAAGCGGAACGCCAGGCGCTGGCGATGATGGATCATCCAAACATCGCCAAAATCTTTGACGCAGGCACCATCGGCTCCGCCGATTCTGAAATCTCAAATGCCAAGTCTCAAATCCAAGGAGGCCGCCCCTACTTCGTGATGGAACTGGTGCGCGGGATCAAGATCACCGAGTACTGCGACCAGAACCAGCTTTCCACCCGCGATCGGCTGAAGTTGTTTATTCTCGTCTGCCAAGCCATCCAGCACGCGCATCAGAAGGGTATCATCCACCGGGACATCAAGCCCTCGAACATTTTGGTGACGCTCCATGACGGTGTGCCGGTGCCCAAGGTGATTGATTTCGGCATCGCCAAGGCCACCCAACAGGAGCTGACGGACAAGACGGTCTTCACGCAATTCCAGCAATTTATCGGAACACCGGCCTACATCAGTCCGGAGCAAGCGGAGATGAGCGGACTGGACGTTGATACGCGCGCCGACATCTACAGCCTGGGTGTGTTGCTCTACGAATTGCTGGTGGGCCAGACGCCGTTTGATGCGAAAGAGATGATGCAAGGCGGTCTCGATGCATTGCGGAAGATCATCCGGGAGAAGGAGCCGGTGCGTCCGAGTACGAAGCTCACCCAGGCGCTTGTAGCCGCCGAGGTAACGAGGCGGACGGGTGGAAGCGCCGGGGAATCCGCCTCCTCACGTCGTCGGCTACAGGAAGTGGCCCACCAGCTCAAAGGCGATCTGGACTGGATCGTGATGAAGTGCCTGGAGAAGGATCGGACCCGCCGCTACGACACCGCCAATGGATTGGCGATGGACATCCAGCGGCACATGAATAACGAGCCGGTCGTCGCCCGCCCGCCCAGCGCGGTCTATAAACTTCAGAAGGCGTGGCAGCGGAACAAAGTCGTGTTCATGGCCGGGGCTGCGGTCGCAGTGGCGTTGCTCGTGGGCACTGGCGTCAGCATCTGGCAAGCGATTCGGGCGACCGAGGCGAGCAACTCGGCAAGAAAGGCGAACGCGGGCGAGAAGGAGCAGCGCCTTGCAGCCCAAACCGCCCAGCAGCGATCGCGTCGCTTCCTTTACGCCGCCGAAATGAATCTCGCCCAGCAGGCGCTGAAGGTAAACAACCTCGGTCGGGCGCGCCAGTTGCTGGACCGGCACCGGCCGAAGCCCGGCGAGGAAGACCTCCGGGGATGGGAATGGCGTTATCTCTGGCAACTGACCCGCGGCAACGCGCCCATCACGCTCACCAACCGGCCGACGATGCAAGGATTCTCCGTCAGCTTTTCCCCGGACGGCAAGAGACTGGCCGTGGGTTGGTGGGACGGCCGCGTGGACTTGTGGGATGTCCCGGCCAGGCGATGGATTCGTGCTTTGACGGATCGCGAGCGTCCCCACGTGGGAAAGGTGGTCTTTTCTCCGGTTCGCAATCTTCTGGCGGCCACCTCCGAACCCAATGTGGTCACTCTGTATGATCTCTACTCCGGTCGGGAATCAATTCTCTGGCGAGCGCCCGACAAGGCCGAAGGGGAAGTCCGCGACCTGGCGTTTTCTCAGGATGGTTCCAGGGTGGTCATTTACACCGGGTCAAACCCCGAAGGCAGCGACACAGTCTGGGTCGTGAATATGTCCTCCTCCCGGATCGAAAGCCGCCATCCGGCCGGCCGCAGCCGTAAGGAGTGGGCGCATTTCGGAGCCGCCCGACTTTCCCCCGACAATCGGCGCCTGTATCTGGGCCGTTCTGACGATTGGGAGGGTCGTATCCAGTGCATCGACCCCGGCACGGGCGAGAAACTCTGGGAGATCGAATCGCCGGATGCCGTCACCTCGTTGGACATCTCGCCGGACGGGCGGCTGCTGGCTTCGGCATCGGGATTTGCACAGACGACGATCCGCCTCTGGGATGCTGCAACTGGCGAACTTCTCAAGCAGCTCGAAAGACACACCCTCTACGTTAGCGATCTGGCGTTTACCCGGGACGGACGACGGTTGATCTCCTCCGCGGGCGATCAAACCATCCGCTTCTGGGACACGAGCACCTGGACCGAAACCGAAGTGCTGCGCGGCCACACCGACGAGGCCTGGGCCATTGCGATCTCGGAGCCGGCACAACTCATCGCCAGTGTGAGCCGGGATGGAGACCTCAAGTTGTGGAGAATGGATGAGAAGCGCGCGACCGATGGATACCGGCGTCTGTCTGAGAGTCTCGGGTACGATGACGTCCAGCCGCTGGACCACTCGCGCGTCTTGTTGCTGCCCCCCGGCCAGCCGCCCGAGTTGCTTGATCTCAAGCGCGACTCCGCTCCGGTGTCGCTGCCGGAGATCGGATCTTCCACCAATGTCCTGGGCTGTTTCGGGGCCAACATGCTTTGCCTCTGGAACGGCCTGCCCTCCGTAGGCCCGGCGAAGGAGGAAACCAACCAGGTCCTCATCGGCGCGTTGCGCGGCGCCGAGTTCGTTCCCCGCGGAGCCAGCACGCTGGATTCCGGACTGCGCCCCACCGGGTTGGCCTACAACCCCGCGCGCCGGCTCCTGGCGTGGAGCGAAGGAACTTCCTCCAAGTCGCTTTACCTGGCGAGCCTCGCAGCGCCTGGCCGCCGTATCGAACTGACGAACGATGTTCCGGGGCTGGTTCCCTTCCGCTTCAGTGAGGACGGGAATTACCTGGCTGCGGCCAGGGAGCCGGACATCCTGCGCGTCTGGAACGTCGAATCCGGGCAGATCGTGGCGTCCATCAACCAGAACTTCTGTGAGGAGCAGGGAGTCAATGCCGCCCAGCGAACGTGCTTTGCGGCGAACGGGAGTGTGCTCGTGGTGGCCCGCCATTACCGAGTCCGGGAGAAAATTGAATTTTACAACTTGACCCGCCCAGACCTGATGCCTCGGAGTGTTCCGGGAGGATTTGCCGAAACAAGCCTGGCGGTTTCACCTAATGGCGAACTGGTGGCTGCATCTAATATGGGTGCTGACCAGGTTCTGCTGTTCGATGCCGCAAAGGGCGAGTGGATTGACTCCTTCCAAGGACATCTTAACTCCGCAGGGGGGGAAATCGCTTTCTCCCCAGATGGACGGCGGTTGATTTCTAGCTATAGGGGGCGGGAAGCCGTCAAGCTGTGGGATGTCGGCACGCGTCAAGAGCTGCTGACCCTGCCCGGCGCCGACGATGATCTGTTTCTGAACAACAAGACCCGATGGAGCGCCGACGGGAACGTGATCCTCGCCGGCTCGCAGTGGCAGGCCTGGAGCGCGCCGTCCTGGGAGGAAATCGAGGCAGCCGAGGCGAAGGACCCGCCTGCGCCGGGCTACGGCGAGCAGGGAAAAACGGAGGTTAAGCAGCCGTGAACGTGAGCCCCCAATGCACCCACTGCCGTCGCGCCGAGGAAGCGGAAAACTTTTTCGAAACTCCTGGCGTGATTGGGCGGCGGAAATCGCCTTGGACCGGTGACACGACAAACCGGCGCTCGTCGCCTGTAAAACCAAAGCTCGACAAGGGACAGGTCGCATTGTGAAACATCAACTCGGCTCCAGAACCGAAGGGAAGAACGCCTTCACCTTGATTGAACTGCTGGTCGTCATCGCGATTATCGGTGTGCTGGCCTCAATGCTGTTGCCCGCGCTGGCCGGTGCCAAGGAGCGGGCCAAGTTGATCAAGTGCGTCAGCAACCAGAAACAAATCGGCATTGCTTTCAAACTTTATGGTGATGATAACAATACGAAGTTCACACCTCTCGCCCCTTTCCAGGTCTATGGGCACCGCTCATTCGAATTTGGCGGGGGTGATCCCGATCCCAATTACCCGCAAGGACGGACGATGTTGGCGGCGACCAACCGTCCGCTTTGGCGTTATTCCACGAGCAGACAACTGTTTGAGTGTCCCTCCGATCGTGGATTTGACATTCCAATCGGAATACCGCCCAGCAAAAGCCTCTTTGGATCCTGGGGGTCGAGTTATAAATACAATTCCTATCCGTGGACGATGACCAGATACCCGTTTGACAACACGGCGGACCAACCAGACTCGAAGCTTGCGGATGAAATCGGGCTGGCGGGGAAACGAGAAAATTGGATCTCATTACCTTCCCAGCATGTCCTGATTCACGATGTGCCGGCTCTGCCCTGGCAGGATGGCGTTGGCACTTCCTGGTTTCTTTCATGGCACTTTCCCAGTGGGTCCGTCACCACCCGTGGCCTCAAAGACTTTTCCAAAAAGGCCGTTGCCCCGGTTCTGTTCGTTGATGGGCACGTAAAATACTTCAACCTGGCGAAACACTTTCGGGACAATTTGATGTTTCCGGCGGAACCTACCGGTGACCGGATCTGGTACAAAGCGAGACAATAAAAAGAAGCCGTGCCAGTTGCCAAAGCGCCAGACGACTGGCGGACTGGGCGAACCGCCGCTCGCCGGTAGCTCCGTCAGGAGCGACATCTTTGTAGCCTCTCCTACGGAGCTTCGGCAAATTCTTGGTTCTCGCGTGGCTACAGATATTCCGCTCCTGACGGAGCTTGCCACACCAGCTCTGCGGACCGTTTTCCTACTCCTCAAAAATATTTTCAAAACCCGTGGCGTGATTGGGCGGCGGAAAACGCCTTGGACCGGTGACAGGAAACAACATCAACACATCGAAAACATGAGAAGCATCAATCACTCATCCCACCGACGCAGGCTTACCGCAATGGCCGGCAGCTTTGCCGCCGTGATCCCGCTGCTTGCAGGCATCCACAGTTCTCAGGCAGCGGAAATCAAAATCGGTTCACCCAGTGCCTATCAAAATTCGGAGGGACTGGGATGTTTTTGTGGCGATTCTGCGGCTCCGTACCGTTATCAGCAGGTGTTTCCCGCCGCGGACTTCGCGGCGCTGGACAACAAACCGCACTGGATCGTCGGTTTCGGCCCCCGGGCAGACCAAAGCGTGACGAGTCCTCATACCGCCTACCTCCCTGACAACTATATCCGCCTATCTACCACCCAACGCATTCCAGGCAACCAGAGTTTGGTCTTCGACCAAAACTTAGGTTCGGACGTTATGCAATTCTACAGCGGTCCACTGACCATGGTGGCGGATGTTACCGGCCCAAGCCCTGGCCCGAAGGGATTCTATCATGCGGACTTTCCTGCCGGCGTGACTCCCTTTCTCTATGATCCGAGCAAGGGAAATCTGCTGTTGGATTTTATCGCTTACCAAGGGGAATCTCCCAAAGTTCTCGTAGATCAAATCCCCGCCATGCTAACAACCGTCGTTAGGGATCCCCTCGATACGCAAGGAGATCGCGGTCCGGCTGCGATCTTTCAATTCACGTTTGTTCCAGTGCAGCTCATCGTCAACGGTAGTTTTGAAACCCCGGATACACCCACCTATATGTACATCTATCCCGGCCAGAACGCCCTTGCGCCCTGGGTTGTCCCAGGCCCGAACCCCGTAGAGGTGGGGGACGCCGTCGGCAATGGCTTCATCACCGGCCCGGCATTCGAAGGCGCCCAGATGCTCGACCTCCACGGCCGACTCACACAAGCTTTCGCAACCACTCCCGGCTCGCTCTACACAGTCATCTTTGCCTACACCGACAATCCCGTCGAGCCCGCCGCGCCGGGGCCGGCGCGGGCCAGAGTTCGCCTCTTCGACGGGTTGGGAGATCGCCTGAATCAGACGTTCACTCACACCGGCGCTCTCTCCAACGACTTTCATTGGACTGTCTTCCATGGGCAGTTTACCGCGGTTACGAACACGACCAGTTTGGAGTTTACTCCATTGACCAATGTCCGCCCTGGCTACCCCGGCGGCATCTTGCTCGATGCGGTCCAGGTCACTTTGGCACTGCGCGCGACACTCGTTTTGCAGGGTTCCAGTGCGCGGTTGAACTGGACTGGAGGCGTGCCGCCGTACCGCGTGCAACGCGCGACCGACTTGACATCGGGAGATTGGACGGACCTTTTGACCAATGCCGTTTCACCGGTGACGCTGACGCTGGAACGTCAGGCTGAGTTCTATCGCATCGTTGGACAATGACGGCCTGACGGGCTTGGCTCAACGTCCGGCTTTAAGTCCCAACGGGATTTCGTCCATCAGCCCAGCGTTGTCGAGGCGAAGTCAAGGCTACGCTGGGTGGAGATTGTAAAATGCCTCAACCCTGAAAGGGTTGCATCAGTTCCCGGCGCGGGGTGATTCAACCCTTTCGGGGTTGTGCCGGTTTCGGATGCGGAACCCAGGGTAGCTCGGTCCGAGCCGGACTGGCCAACCTCGCAACCCGTGGGCTGAGTGATGCAATCCCGGTGGGATTGGGAAACCGGGGTGAACTTGCGGGGAAAACTGAAGGGGTCCTCTACCGCTTTTTTCCACACCGTTTTCACCGCTTTTTCCTTCTCGAAAATAATTTTCAAAAACCCTGGCGTGATTGGGCGGCGGAAAACGCCTTGGACCGGTGACACGACATAACACGCACTCGGCGACTGAAAAACGGTATGAATTTATGAAAGCAAACTCAATTCTCGCCGGCCTCGCAGTCCACTCTCAAACAGCCGCCACCACCAAGCGGAACGAAAATGCTTCGCGTTAACCACCAAACCTCAGAAATACCATGACTGAAAATCGAGGTAATCAAAAATCGCAACGTCAAAAACACGGTCTGACAGCCAGGGGCATCGGAGGAGGACTCGGAGGCCTGATCGGCTTTGGTGGCAGTAAACTGGCCGGTTTCGAGGGCTTCTGGCCATGGATGATCCTCGGGGTCGGCTGCGCTTTCACTGGAGCTTTTCTTGCCCAAAAGATCGCCAACAAATAGCTAGCCCGCTGGAATCCACCGTGCTTTCGGCAGCAGCCGTGAGCAGGCATTGGAGTTTCATCCTGAGGGCAGCCCAGTTTGAGATTCTCGAATCCCGCCAAACCAGGGAAACCCAGTGCAATCCTCGACGGCTCTTTTCTTCTTCAAAACTATTTCAAAACCCGTGGCGTGATTGGGCGGCGGAAAACGCCTTGAACCGGTGACACAACAAACCCTGGCAGTCGGCCACGAGGCGGACCTGACCAGGGCTAAACAACTCACATAAACATACAAAACAAACAAAACCTATGAAAACCATCAAGAACCTCACATCTCTATCGAGCCTTGTGCCTGGTGGCAGGGGAGAAGGAAAGACGGCACGCACGGTCGTGCTCACAAGCGTCGGCGTGGCGGCACTCGTCACGGCTGCGCTCGTCTATACCGCTCATGCGACGCCAGCGTCTGGCATCATCAGCGGGATAGTCGTTGCGAGGGCGAGTTTTGTGGACGCGACGGACATCAAGTTCAAGGTCAAAGGCGGGAGCACCGAGGTCATCCGTGCTCGTAACGCGCAGGAGACGGTCGTGCAACAAATCGTAATCGGCCCGGGCGGCAACACCGGTTGGCACAGTCATCCGGGTCCAGCGGTCGCGCTGATCAAATCCGGCGCGCTCGCCATTTTTTCCTCGGAAGACCCCACCTGCCCTCCGCGGATTTATATGGCTGGCGAGGCGTTCGTTGATAGCGGCCAGGGTCATGTCCATCTCGGGCAAAATTTGAGCGCCACCGAGAACGTCGAGGTGTGGGTTACGTACTTCGACGTCCCGCCCGGTGAGCCGTTCCGCCTCGATGCTGCCAGCCCGGGGAACATTCCGTGCGATAATCACGATTGTGATCATCATGACGGCCATGATGATGACAAGGACTATGGAGATCGTGGAGATCACAAACGCAATCATTAACGGTTAGCTGGTCCCGCTTTCTGGTCTAAATGCACATAAGTGAACAGCGGACAATCCAGTCCCATCACACGAAGGCAGCGGCCACCTCGGCCCTGCCTTCTCAAACAACATATTCCCAGATCGAACGTCAAGGCACCGGGGACGAGACCAACGAGCAAACATGACGTTCAACGCCACCCTGGCGGTGGTCGAGCGCTGTCGCCTTCGGGCCGCAAACTGCGGTTCCGTTTTCAGAACGTGATCGGCAAGCGCTACCAGCTCGTCTCCTCGACATCGCTTATGCCGCTTCAACCTTTGCCTGGCATTGGACACCGAAGCGGCGTGAACGCCGCGCTCCGGTTCCTGGCCCCATGTGCATCCGTTGCCGAATGAGGTAGCGCTCTCCGAATCGGAGCGCGGCTGGGCTGCAAGTCGGTCGCAGCCCTATTCAACCTGCTGCGGTTGGTCTGCGACACCGCCGCGCTCCAGCAACATTTAATTTGAGTCAACTCATGGATCGTTCCGCTGCCACAATCTGCTTGAATTCCCTCCGGTTCGGGCAAAGAGTCCCGGTTAGATGCAGCCCGCCGCTCCAACCCGTTCGGTATTCGACATCGCCTTGAGCCTGGGGTCGTTGCTCGTCGTTGTGGTGATCGTCGGCTGGGGAATGTGGCGTTGGCTGAAAAAATCGGAGGACCCCGCCCGGCTGATCTTCAAGTGGGTGCTCACGGTGCCGGGACTCATCGGCATCGTCGCGGACGGGCTTTACGTCCGGAGAGCGGTCGAAGGCGGCTGGAATCCCGGCGCAGCGATCCTCGGCGTCGTGTGCGCGGCGGTCATCGGTTTGTATCTGGCAATCATCTGGCGGCACGAAATCACCAACCTGGTCGCCAACCCCTTCGGCGCGCTCTACGACGGCGGCAACGCGGAGGTGGTGCCGCAGGCGTATTACTCGATGGCCGAAGCCAAACGCAAACGGGGTAACTATGCCGAAGCCGTTGCCGAAATCCGCAAGCAACTGGAAAAATTTCCCACCGACTACACGGGTCAGTTGTTGTTGGCGGAGATTCAGGCGGAAAACCTGAACGACCTGCCGGCGGCCGAGCTGACCATCCAACGCTTTTGCCAGCAACCTGGTCACGCTCCGCGCAATATCGCCTTTGCCTTGAACTCGCTGGCGGACTGGCATCTCAAATACGCGCTAGACCGTGACGCGGCGCGGGCCGACCTGGAGCAGGTGTCCACGCTGCTGCCCGACTCCGAATTTGCCCTGCTGGCGGAACAACGCATCGGCCATCTCGCCAGCCCGGAGCATTTGCTCTCGGCCCACGACCGTCCGCGGGTTCAACTCTCACCGGGGGTTCACAACATCGGTCTGCTTCAGTCTTCCGGGCACTTGATCCCAACCGGCACGGACCCCGCGCAAGTGGCGCAGGAATTGGTCAGCCAATTGAGCGAACATCCGCAGGACACCGAGGCCCGGGAAAAACTCGCGGTGTTGTATGCCGATCACTACCAGCGCCTCGACCTGGCGACTGAACAGTTGCAGCAGCTCATTGAGCAGCCGAACCAGCCGGCCAGGCAAGTTGTTCGGTGGTTGAATCTGCTGGCGGATTTACAAATCCGGCACGGCAGCGGTCATGAGCTCGTGGCGCAGACGCTGAACCAGATTATTGAGCGTTACCCGGATCTGGCGGCGGCCAGTCTGGCCCGCAACCGATTGAACCTGCTCAAGCTCGAGTTCAAGGCGAACGCCGCGAAAGCGCCGGTCAAACTGGGCGAGTATGAGCAAAACATCGGATTGAAACATGGCCAACCCAACCAGCCCGGATAAGGAATCAACGCGACGTGAACGGCCGGGTTCCGACCCGGCTGGAGTCCGTCGGCGAGGGTCCCCACTTGACCCGGTTCGACGCTCCCTTCGCGTGAGGTTCGCAACCCAGCCTTGTCCAACTCCTCATGGAATCACTCGCGCCTGAATCTGTCGCGGCGCCGCCGCCGGCCCGCGCCACCGCGCTCGCGGCGGCGGCCTCGCCGGAATTTGCCGAGTTGTATGAGGCGCACAGTCGCGCCGTGTATTATCTCGCACTGCGGTATCTTGGCGATCCGGGGAAGGCCGAGGACGCTACGCACGATGTTTTTCTCAAAGTCTATCGCAAGCTCGGCGAGTTTCGCGGGGATTCCAGTTTTCGCACCTGGCTGTACCGCATTACCATCAACCACTGCCACAATCTGCAACAAAGCTGGAGCGCCCGGCACCTCGTCACCACCGCCGACGAGGCCGTTTGGGAAACCGCCCCGACGCCCGCCGACTCGCCCCTGCGCGTGCTCGAAACCAAGGAACTTGGCCAGCGCATCCAGCGGGCGCTCGACGGCCTGACCGCCGAATACCGCTTGTTGCTGTTGCTCGTGGCCGACGAAGACATGAGTTACGAGGAGGTCGCCGAGCTGACCGGGCAATCGCCGGATGCCGTGCGCGGCAAGCTGCATCGCGCGCGCAAGGCCTTCGCCGCTCATTTTGCCCAAACGGAGTGAGGATGAAATGAAACACGAATCAAAACACCAGTCGCAGGAGCACGAACAGATCACGGCGAAGTCCACCCCGGCAACCACCACCCGCGAATTTGCGACGACCGACGAACTCCTCCGCCACGATGCGGCCCAGTGTTTGGTTCCGCCGGCGGTTGCCGACCGGCTGGCGCAGTCGCTCCGCAACGAACCCAAGCCGGAACGGACCTGGTGGCGGCGCATGTTCGGTCGTTGAGGATTACCGATGCTGTGTGAACCTGTCAGGCAGAGGGAAGCCCCGGTTCGCCGGCGGGCGCTGCTGGCTCGCGAGCGGGCAGTCACCGCCCGCGCCGCGCTGGCGGACTGCCGGCTTTGCGCGCACGACTGCCGCGTTAATCGGCTGGCCGGAGAACTGGGTCGTTGCCACGCCGGAGCCACGGCGCGCTGTTTCACCGCTCAAGTCGAGGTTTCCGATGAACTGGAGTTGATCCCGACCTTCGCCATTGCCTTGAGCGGTTGCGATCTGCGTTGTGACTTTTGCATCACGGGCAAGGAAAGCTGGAACGCCGCGGCCGGGACGCCGTTGGACGCCGAGGAAATGGCGGTGCGAGCCGGTCAGGCGCTGAATCGCGGTGCGCGCACGGTCATGATTCTTGGCGGGGAGCCGACCGTTCACCTCCCGTCCGCGCTCGAACTGGTGGCGGCGTTGCCGGAGACCGCGAAACTGATCTGGAAAACCAACGCGCACGGTTCGGCGCAAGCGCGCGAATTGCTCGACAAGCTCTTCGATGTGTGGCTGGCGGATTTCAAATTCGGCTGCGACGCCTGCGCCCACCGACTGGCCAAGGTGTCCGACTATGTTGCGACCGTGCGTGAAAACCTTCGCTGGGCGAATGATCACAGTGAACTGATCGTGCGCCATCTGGTCATGCCCGGTCACCTTGAATGTTGCTGGCGGCCGGTGGCGGAGTGGCTGGCCCAGGAACTGCCCGGCGTGAAGGTGAATCTGCGTTCCGGCTTCTGGCCGGCCTGGCAGGCGGCGCGTCATCCCGAGCTTCGTGTCGTCCCGTCGGCCCGGAGTTGCCAGCGGGCGTGGGATATTGCCCGCGACTGCCGTTTGAATTTGATTCCATGAAAACCACACGCCAACGGCCAGAGGCGACGGCGGGATTGCCCGAAGCGCACAGCGAATTGTTGATCCTGCCGGATGGCCGGATTTTCGTTCACAATCTCACGCCGACCATGGCCGCGCTGTTACACGAGCTGAATCCCCACGAGGACAGCATCCGGCCGCGCGCCGGCGTCGAAACAAAATCTCAGAACCCCCGCCAGTTTGTCGCATGAACTTCCAGACCGAAATCGAAACGCTCATCCGCGCCCGTTACCCGATTCTGTATCTTATCTCGAGCGAGGAAATGCGGGTGCAACAACTCGTCGCGGACATCGCGAAGAAGCGGCAGAAGAAAATGTTCGAGTGGAGCTACAGCACCGGCATCGTGCCGGCGGGGACCTCGATCCAGTCGCAAAAAAACCGCAGCGCCGCCACCAAGGATCCGCTGGCGGCGCTGGACCAGGTCATCGAGCAGGTCGAGCCGGCCATCTTCATCTTCAAGGATTTTCACCCGTTCCTGACGAAGAGCAACTTTGCCATCACGCGCAAGCTCAAGGAAATCGCGCTGCACTTGAAGAACAGTTACAAGACCATCGTGCTGGTTTCGCCCGTGCTGGAGATTCCCACCGAACTGGAGAAGGAAATCACGGTGTTGAATTATCCCTTGCCCGGGCGCGACGACCTGGCGGAACTGCTCGACCGGATCCTCGCGGAGGTGAAGCAGTTCAAGCAGGTGAAGATCGAGCTGGATGACGCCGGGCGCGAGCGGTTGCTGCAAGCGGCGCTGGGGCTCACGCTCGGCGAGGCGGAAAACGTGTTTGCCAAGATCATCGTGAAGGATGAACGCCTCAGCGGGGAGGACGTGAACGAGGTTTTCGCCGAGAAACAACAGATCATCCGCAAGAGCGGTCTGCTGGAATATTACGCCACGAACGAAAACTTCACCAACGTCGGCGGCCTGGCGGTGCTCAAGGAATGGCTCGACAAGCGCGCGGTGGCCTTCACGACGGAAGCCCGCGAATTCGGACTGCCGGCGCCCAAGGGCATCCTGATGCTCGGCGTGCAGGGCTGCGGCAAGAGTCTATGCGCCAAGGCGGTTTCGAACTTGTGGCAACTGCCGCTGTTGCGGTTCGACATGGGGCGGATGTTCGGCAGTCTGGTGGGTTCGTCCGAGGAAAACGTGCGGCGCGCCATTGCGGTGGCGGAGTCCGTCGCGCCCGCCATTCTGTGGGTGGACGAAATTGACAAGGCGTTTGCCGGGTCGCAAGGATCGGGCGCAACCGATGGCGGCACGACGGCGCGGGTGTTCGGCACGTTTCTCACCTGGCTCTCCGAAAAATCCGCGCCGGTGTTTGTCGTCGCCACGGCCAATGACATTTCCCAACTGCCGCCGGAGTTGTTGCGCAAAGGCCGGCTCGACGAAATCTTCTTCGTGGACCTGCCCAGCCGGGACGAGCGGCTGGAGGTGTTCCGCATTCACCTCACCAAACGCGGACGCGACGCCGCCCACTTCGATCTGGCCGCGCTGGCCGATGCCAGCACGAACTTCAGCGGCGCGGAAATTGAGGAGGCGATCAACAGCGCCCTCTACGACGCCTTCTATGCCCGGACGGAACTCAAAATGGAGCACGTCGCTACCGCCCTGGCCCAGACCGTGCCGCTCGCCAAGACCATGGATGAACAAATCAACCGGCTGCGCAGTTGGGCCGAAGGCCGGGCGCGCAACGCCAGTGTGCCTCGCAACAAACCCGGGGAGACGGCCGTTCGCCGGATGGAGTTCTGAACCGCGACGACGCATGAACTCGCCGGACTTCAAACCGTTCTGGACGAACTGGCACTGCCGCAGCAACGCCAATCTTTTCATGCTGTCACTTGCGACCCTGTTTCTCTCCCTGCTGACCATCGGCATTCTCCGGCGGACGGGCTTCTATCAGTATCTGCTTCTGGCTTTGCCCATGCCGGCCGTTTACTTCGGGGTCTGGGGGATGAAGACCTGGCGGCGCGAACGAACGCGCAGAATGTTGCCGGCTGAACGGGGGCCTTTGTCCCGTGACGAACTGGCCAAGGCCCGGTCTAAACTGAGAACGAGGCCTGATCGGCAACTTTTATGAGCGCAGTTTGCATTTTAACCCCGGTCGCCATCATGGCGTGGCCGGCCTTTACCGCGGCGGTGGTGGCGGCCGCCAGTTCGCTCGGCTACCAGGTCGCCACGGAGGTCAGCCGCGGGCGACCCGGCGAGGCCACGCACGAAGACACTGGCGCGGTGCAGTTGGAGATTGAGCGCAGCGAGGTGGTGACGAATCAGCTTGGCCGCGACCAACGGATCGTGGTGTCACGCGAAGGCGTGACCGTGACGTTTTCGCGCGATGCGCGGGGCAAGGCGTCCCTCTGCGTGACCGGCAACGGCCAGAGCGACGAGGAATTGCGCGCCCTCGGGCAGGAATTGAGCGCGGCGGTCGTGCAGCAGTACGTCTATCAAAAGCTGAAAACTGAAATGCGGGCGCGCGGCTTCAACGTGGTGGAGGAGGAAGTGAATGAAGACCGTTCCATCCGGTTGAAAGTGCGCCACTGGGAGAATTGATCATGCCGCAACGCGAATTTGACATTACCATCGGCAAGACCGGCGAAGTGGAGCTCCACGTCAAAGGTTTCAAGGGCAAGGGCTGTCTCGCGGCCGCGAAAATCTTCGCGGAGATTGTCGGCGAGATGAAATCGCAGCAGCCGACGAGCGAGTTTTACGAACCGGAAGAGCAGGTGCATTACCGCACCGAACAGCGGCATTGACGGCCCGCCCGGACGGGACTTTGAGTTGAAGCGTATGGCGCGACCGCACATTCAGGAAGCAGCGTCCTCGTATCATCCTCCGAGGGCCCGGTGGTATGCGCCGCTTTTTTACCTGGGCAACTCCTGGCGGCGGCGGATGGCGCTGGACCGGTTGGCCCTGCCGCGCGAAATAAATGTCGGCGATTTGCTCGCCGGTTTCTTGGTGCCGGGATGCGCGGTCTGGCTTCGCGGTCCCAGCCTCTGGGGTCGCGCAGCCCTGGCAGCCAGCGGGGGGTTGATGTTGATGTTCATTGCCTGGCTGGGATATCCGGTGGCCAATTTCGCGTTCGGGTTGCTGCTCTCGCTCCACGTCACGGGTCTGGTTTATTACTGTAATCCACTGATGGCGCACCAGCCGTTCCGTGTCCGGCTGGCGTTCACCTTCCTGGTGCTGCTGGGCCTTGGCCTGTTGCTCTACCTGCCGGCGCGCGATTATCTCCAAGGACACTGGGTGACGCCGTTACGAATCAACGGGCGGGTGGTCGTCGTCTGGCGACACGGGCAAGCCGATCGGATTCGACGAGGCGACTGGGTGGCGTATGCGTTGTCCGACCCGCAGCGCGGCGGGCCGGTGCGGGTGCAGGCGGGCGCGAGCTTGGGACCCGTGCTGGCGGTGGCGGGCGATCGATTGCAATTCGCCACCAATTCATTTTCAGTGAACGGCAACTGGCACACGAACCAGCCGTACATGCCAGTGACGGGCGGGTTCGTTGTGCCGGAAAATCAATGGTTCATCTGGCCGAGAGTTGGTATAAGCGGTCATGGCGATGTGGGTGAGCTGAACATCCGCAACGCGCTGTGGATGCTGGCCCGCGTGAATGAAAACCAGTTTTTGGGGAAGCCGCTGCACCATTGGTTCGGGCGGAAACAGCTTTTACCATGAGTCGTTTTGGCAATCTGGAATTTGGCGAGGAGCACGAAGACCGGTCGCTCACCGGCCCGGCCGCGTCCGACAAAGACGAGGCTTATTATTTTGCCGAAGCGACGGCCGCGTTTGAGAACGGCCGCTTTGAGCCGGCGCTCCGGCTTTACTCGAAAGTGCTGGAGTTCAATCCGGACAACCCGGCCGCGTGGACCGGTCAGGTGCGGATGCTCATTGAACTCGGGGAATTTCGCGAAGCCAAACTGTGGGCCGACAAGGCACTCGAACGATTCCCCCACGAACCGGAACTCCTCGCGGCGAAAGCGGTGGCCCTCGGTCGGAGTGGCGACCTGCAAGGCGCGCTGGCCTTCTCGGACGCTTCCATCGAGGAACGGGGTGACACGCCCTACATCTGGCTGGCCCGGGGCGACGTGCTGCTCGCGCGGGCCGAGACCCGGGCGGATTGGTGTTTCGAGAAGGCGTTGTCGCTGGCGACGAAAGACTGGTTCGTGATGTGGTTGGCGGCGCGGATTCGTTTTTATTACGAACAGTTCGCGTTGGCCTTGAAACTCGCCCAACAGGCGGTCGAGCTCAATGCCGGCCATTTTCTGCTCTGGCTCGAACTGGGCCGCTGCCAGCAGGCGCTGGGTCTGGTCGGCGCGGCCCGCGGTTCCTTCGCCCAGGCGGAACAACTCGACCCGCGCAATGCCGACGTGCGCACGGCCCTCCGACACCTCGAGGATACCGGCGTGTGGCAACGCCTGCGCGGCTGGTGTCGAAACCTTTTCCATTCATGAGCAACGAAACCCTGGACCGACTGCTGGCGGCCGCCAGCGACTACGACGCCTCCGACCTGCATTTGATCGCCGGTGTGCCGCCCGCGTTCCGGGTGAACGGCGAAATCATCATCGCGGACGAAGACGCCCTTTCCGAGGAACAGGCCACGGCCATGGCCAACAGTCTCCTGAATGAACAGCAGAAAAATAAGTTCGAGTCGGAATGGGAGCTGTGCATTTCACTCATGCACCAGGCGGCCGGACGGGTTCGCGCCACTTTTTACCGGCGCAACGGGCACCCGGAGATCAGCTTCCGCTTTTGTGGCGACCGCATCTCATCGCGTCAGGAACTGGGCCTGCCTGAACGACTCGATGACCTGGCGCGCAAGCCCAACGGCCTCGTGCTGATCACCGGCCCGACGGGTGCGGGCAAGACGACCACGTTGAATTATCTGGTGGACCTCATCAACAACGAGCGGCGCTGCAAGATTGTGACCATCGAGGATCCGATCGAGTTTGTTCACGCCAACAAACGCGCCATCGTGGTGCAGCAGGAGGTGTTGACGGATGTGCGCTCGTTCAACCGCGCCCTGGTTCACGTGTTGCGCCAGGACCCGGACGTGCTGGTCGTGGGCGAGATGCGGGATTACGAGGCCATCTCGACCGCGCTCACCGCTGCGGAAACCGGCCATCTCGTGCTGGCGACAATGCACTCACCCAATGTGTCCCACGCGTTGGAACGGATCACCGGCGTGTTTGAAGGCAGCTCGCAACGGCAGATTATTTTGCAACTCGCGAATTCTTTGCAGGGGATCATCTCACAAGAACTGCTGCCGGCGGCGGACCGCACCCGGCGCGTGCTCGCCTGCGAATTGCTTATCGCCAATGGGGCGGTGCGAAATCTGATCCGGGAGAACCAGGTTCACCATCTGGAGAATGTGTTGCAGACCGGGCGCAAGGACGGAATGGTTTTGATGGATAATTGCCTCTACGATCTCTATTGCAAATGTCTCATCAGTTACGACACCGCCGTGAGTCGCGCGCGTCATCCGGAACGGATCACGCGCCAGGGGAGTTGAAATCAATCGGGCGCACCAGCCTCCCCGTTAACCTTCCCGTCGTCGCCGAGGCGACGAGGCGGACGCAGCCACCGACGTGAGGAGGTGGAGGACAAAAAATCCGCCTCCTCACTTCGGCGGCTACGTTCAGGAGTTCAAAGCGCCGGACTTGTTTGAAAACATTCTCACCTGGAGGACCCCGGACTGGACCCTGCGCGTGGTTTTAGCTCGAACGCGATGCGGTTCTCCAACTCATGTGCCCGGGCCAGATCCGTCCCGCCCAACGGCGCTCGCACCTGGGTGATCACCAGCGTGGCGGAAGGAGACAACCCTTCGAGCCGCATCCAGACGCCGAACTGATTGATCGAGGCTTCGAGGGTGCGGACCTCGTTGGTGCTGGTGAACCAGGACCCTTCCTTGGTGATGTTCCCGTAACTGTTGATGGCGCGTTTCGCCGCCTCGAAGACCTGGTCCAGCGGATAATCATACCGGCGATCGCTCCGGTCGCGGTAAGCCGGCATCTTGCCGGGATTCCGTTCCGTGACGGTGCTCACACATCCGGCCGCGCAGCAGGCGACAGCCAGAACCGCAATCAAGGTCTTTTTCATAACGGACAATTCAATCAGGACCGGCCGGCAAAAAATCCGGCGCGAGTTACTTCGCGAGTTGCAAGGCGATGCGCGTGGCCAGTTGATGCGCGATCGCGACCTGGCTGCCGCCCCAGGTGGTTCGCGCCTGTACCGTCACGGCGGTGATCTGGGGCGTCACCGCCTCGACGCGAACCCACACGTCCACGTCGTTGGCGCGGCCCTCGATCGCTTGCACCTGATTGGTGGTGCCGTGCAACGATGATTCGCGGGTGACCTGGCCGTACTCCTTGAAGGCGCGAACCGCCGCCGGATACACCACGGTGATGGGTCGCTCATAGCGGTTCTCGACCCGGTCGGTGGACATCCGCAAACCGGCGGTTTTTTCGTCGTCAACCGTGCTGACACAACCGACGACACCCAGAGCAACGATGGCGAGGATGGCAAAAATTCCCTTTTTCATACGCGGGTAGTGCAATCCAATCACCCCCTTCCGTCAAGAACGAAGCTCGCGCTCGCCACACATATTTCATTCCAGTCCCTTCAGAGCCTCCAGCTCCACCATGCGAGCGTGTGGCTGGCGGCGCATTTTCCGCGATCTTGCCCGGCAGCGTCCGACTCAACGGACGCCGCCTTCGGCTCAGGCCCGCCCGCATTTTCATCGAGCCAGCCGGCCATGCGCGCGCCGTCAATCACTGCGGAATTCCGTTTGATGACGCGCGTCGCCGTTGTTCTCCGCGGTTTCGTGGGCTTCGGCGCCCAGATGATGCGCCGCCCGCCAGGCGTGATAGCCCACCGCATCCAGCCAGCGCAGACCGTTGAGCGTGTGCAAAGCCTGGTCCGCCTCCACCACTCCGTCCGCACTCTCCTTCAGCAACTCCGCGCGTCCGGTCCGGCGATATTTTGCCAAAGCGAGCGAAGTGCGCTGCAACTGGTCGCGCGCCAGCGTCGGCGTTTGCTGTTGGATGGCCGCCGTCACCGCTTCAATCATTTCCGTCACCAGCCGCTTGGGCGTTTCCAGTCGCGGTTCATCGGCGAGCAACCCCGGCTCGAAGTCTTCCTTCACCACCACCGCCAGTTGCTGCAAATGATCCAGCGCGTGAATGATCGCGACCCGGGCCTGATGCTGGCCGGGCAGCGACGCAGGAAACGCCACCGTCCCGAGAAAGCGCCGGGTTTCGCGCAACGCCGCCAGTACTGCCTCCATGCGTTCGGGCCTGGCCGGGACGCCGCCACGCACCGCCCGTTCCGTGGTTTGAAGCAGTTCCACGTAAACCTCCAGCAACGTGCGGCGCACGGCTTCCATCGCGACTTCCGGCACTTCCACCAACGAAGCATCCAGATGCCGCGTCAGGACGGGGCCGCGCTCCGGGACCAGCCATTCCACCAACCGACCGAAGCTGGTCACGAACGGCAGAAAAATCAGTCCGGCCACGAGCATCATTCCTGAATGAAACGCCGCCAGCGTCACCACGCCGAACGGTCTGCCCAGCATTTGTCCAAGCTTATGCACGCCAAAAACGAAGAGCGGGACCAACAGGAAACCCAGCACGCCCGCCGCGAGACTGAACAGAATGTGCGCCAGCGCCGTGCGCCGCGCCGGGGTCGTTCCCCCAATCGCGGCGAGCGCGGACGTGGAAGTCGTCCCGATGCTCGCGCCGATCACCAACGCCGTGCCTTGTTCCAGATCAATCATTCCCGAATGAAACGCCGCCAGCGTCATCGCCACCGCCGCGGCCGAGGATTGGGTCAGGACGGTCAACACAATACCAATGATGACCAACAAGCCGCGCCCGAGGAAAGTCCCGTGCGGAAGTTGCTCCGGCGAGAAAGTTCCCGAGAGGTGAACCATGCCCTCCTGTAAAATGTCAATGCCCACAAACATCAGCCCGAAACCGGCCACCGCCAGGGCGACGGCGGCGTTGCGGCCGTGCGAAATGAGCCGCGCCATCGCGCCGAAGCCCACGAGTGGGAAGGCCAGTTTGCCGATGCCGAACTTCAGTCCCGCCAATGCGACCAGCCAACTTGTGCTCGTCGTGCCCAGGCTCGCGCCAATGACCACACCGATCGCTTGCGCAAAGGTCAGTACGCCGGCGCTGACGAACCCGATGGTGGCCAGCGTGGTCGCGCTCGACGACTGCGCCAGCACGGTGATGCCCACACCCGAAATGAACGCGGTGACGGGTCGCCCCGTGAACCGGACCAGTAACCGCCGCAGATTGTCGCCCGCAGCCGTCTTCAATCCGTCGGTCATCAGGAAGACGCCGAGGAGAAACAAACCGGCGCCTCCAATCAGCTCGGAAACCATGACCGGCGAAGGGTTGCTGACCGGGGCTTCGTTAGCAATGAATCATCCGCGTTTCCCTGGCTTGGACACGCGGCGCGGTGTCGTTGCGCCAGGGATGGAGGAATTGATTCAAGCGCTCACAAATGCGACCGCCCATTTCAGTCATGCGAGCCAACGCCGAATCTTCTCCGCATCGGCTCGGTGGCCGGCTGACGTTTGCTTACAAACCGTTGGCCTTTATGCCCGCTTGGAATACGGCAGGTTCCACGGCTGGCGATACTGCACGCCGACGAACTGGTCCGCGTGCGGATCGTTGGCAATCCGTTCGTTCCCAGCGTCCCACACCAGTTTGCTGCCGCTGCGCAGGGCGATGTTCCCGAGGTGCGCGACGGTGGAGACGTGATGGCCGAGTTCCAGGTTGAGCACCGGTTGCTGGCGGGACTTCACGCAATCGAGGAAATTGCGCACATGCGCCGGGCGCGGGTCGCCGCTGCTCTTGTGGGTTTCCGGTTCGAGACTCGCCTTGCGCTTTTCGATGACCAGTTCCCAGCCCTGATCGTTGAGGAGAATCGTCCCTTCCGTGCCGCTCCAGGAAACGCCCCAGGACCGGCCGTTCAAGCCCACCCCCACGCCGCTCTTGTGCTCCCACTCCAGCAGGAATCCCGGAAATTCATACAACGCGATCTGCGAATCCGGCGTCTCCCGCATGTCGTGCTGGATGAAAGTGCCGCCGCTGGAGCACACCGTCTTCGGCGCCGTCACGGGCATGCCCATCAATGCCATGTTGATCAAATGCACGCCCCAATCCGTCATCAAGCCGCCGGCGTAATCCCAGAACCAGCGGAAGTTGTAGTGGAAACGATTTTGATTGAACGGCCGCTTCGGCGCTGGGCCCAGCCACAAATCATAATCCACACCGGGCGGCACCGGCCCATCCGCGAGGTTGCCCATCGTGGGCTGCCAGTCCAGCCACGCCCACGCGCGCACCATGCTCACGTTGCCCAGCTTGCCGGACTTCACAAAATTCGCCGCCTCGATAATATGCGTGCAGCTCTTCCACTGCGACCCCATCTGCACGATGCGGTTGTGCTTTTGCGCCGCAGTCAGCATCGCGCGCCCTTCATCAATCGTCTTCGCCAGCGGCTTCTCCACGTAAACGTCCTTGCCTGCCTGGCAGGCCATCACCGTGGGCAACGCATGCCAGTGATCCGGCGTGGCAATCAACACCACATCCACGTCCTGGCGATCCAGCACGCGCCGGAAATCGCGCACGGTGTCCGGCTTGGGACGGGAATGTTTCTCGCAAAGCTTCACGCCATTGGCGAGATGCGAGTCGTCAATGTCCGCAATGATGGCGCACTCCACTTCCGGATTGCCGAAAAAACATTCCAGGTCGCCACTGCCCATGCCGCCGCAGCCGATGAGGCCCAGGCGGACTTTCGAATTGGCGCCCGGTTCAGCCGCGCGTGACGCGCGAATGAAAGGCCCAGCCAACGCCGCGGCGCCGGCCGCCAAGGCCGAGGTGCGGACGAATTTGCGACGGGACAAATGCGAGATAAATGATGATTGAGGCATGACGGAATCGAAAGATGCAGGAGCAGAAGCGCCGACTCAAGCCAGGAAACATCTGAGCAGCCATTGGCATCAGGGCAATTTGTTTTCGGGAGACAAGTCATTGAGCGGCACGGCATAAAATTGG